>JAVKFF010000041.1:0-10315 GCA_040226215.1 Azospirillaceae bacterium | reverse complement strand
CTGCCGTCAGCACCACGTCGGGGGCCACCAGTGCGCCGGTGCACAGGTCGCTGCCGCCAACCTCGACCGTGCCGATGGCGCGCCAGGGAAAGGCGGAGGAGTCGACCAGGATGCGGTCGTCGCGGCCGAAATGGTGGTCGCGGATGCCGAGCGGAAGCTCGCGCCCGTAGCAGTCAACCGTGTCCGTGCGGGGGGCGCAGGCGCCGTTGCCGCCGCGGTCGCGCTCCTCGCAGACGCCGTTGAAGGCGCTGGCGCAGGAATTGTCGCGGTTGCGCAGGAAGGAGGCGGCCTGGCAGTCCGCCTGGTCGGTGCCGGAGACGCAGACGCCGGTGCCGATGCGCGGCTCGTCGCATTCGCCGTCGAAGGCCCATTGACAGGTGTTGTCGCCGCCCAGAGCCAGGGATCGGCAATCGCTGGCATCGGTGCCGGCAGGGCAGGCACCGGTGCCGCCGAAGCGCTCGTCGTCGCATTCCATGTCGCGGGCCCACTGGCAGCTGTCGGTGCCGAGCGAGGCGATGGATTGCGGCGGCCCACCGCTGGAGACGCCGTCGCCGGGCTTGCCGCCGCCGAGCGGCGTGGCCGGAACGCAGGCAGCCAGCACCAGCGCGCCGGCGGCGAGCCAGCCGGGCAGCCTGCGGCGGCGTGTCGCGGCACGCCCGTGCCCGCCTGACGCGGCCGACGGCGAAAACGATCCTTCTGCGCTCTGCACCAGCATCACCTCCCCCTCGATCGGCCGCGCCGCAATCCCGCGATCTGGCCGCAGGATTGTGGCGGAAAGCGGTGCCGGCGAACCAGACTTCCTGGCGCCGGCGTGGCGCTCGGCCCGGACGCAGCAACAGGACAGAAAGTCAAGTTATTCAACTATTTCGCGTTCACGGCAGGGCGTCGGATTCTCACACGCGGACACAATTGCGCGAAGAACAATGGGAAATCGGCCTTCCGCTCCGACCCGCTAAACCCTTGCGCGAAGAATTAACGAAAGCATGTGATGACCGATGCTCAACCCTTGGTAAAGGTCGTGAAAGTCAACATTGCCGGAGTATTGCATGTCGCGGCGATCAGGTCGTGCATCGCCAATCGTCGTTGCCATCGCCGGCTGCCTGCTGGCGTGGACGGCGGCGCCTGACCCTGCCCGGGCGCAGGACGGAGAGGCGATTCCCGACCATCCCTGGCGTGCCTATCTCGACATCGGCCCGCGCTTCGCCCGGGGCGACAACGACACCGTGGTCGATCTCTACCTGCCGCTGGCCGGTGACCAGGACAGCGTGGTCATGGGTACGTTGCGCGGCCTGTCCTCGACCGACGACCGGGAATTCCTCTCCGCCGGTCTGATCGCGCGCTGGCTCGACGCCCGGGAGAATCCGGAGGAGAGCTGGATCTACGGCGCCTCGCTGTTCGCCGACGTGCCCCATACGGCCGAAGGGAACACCTTCGTCGGCCTCGGCGCCGGGGTGGAGGCGATGTCGGCCGACTGGGATCTGCGCCTCAACGGCTATCTGCCGATCGAGGCAAGCGGACGCAATGACGACTACGCCGCGGTGTCCCTGGAGGGGGAGCGCATCTTCCTGCGCGGCGGGGAGGAGCATTGGCTGGCCGGCATGGACGCGGAGGTGGGCTGGCGCCTGCCCTTCGACGAACCGGGCGGGGCGACGGAGGTCTGGCTGCGCGGCGGCGGCTACTGGTTCGACCACCCGGACACAGCCGACCGGCACGGCTTCACCGCCTCGGTGGAATTGGTCTGGCGCGACGTGCCGTGGGAGGCGATCCCGTTCACCGAGTTTCGGGTCGAAGGCGGCATCCGCGAGGACGGTGTGACGGGCACGGAGGGCTATCTGGGCCTGCGCGGCCGGATCGATCTGGGCCTGTTCGCCAATGACTGGCCGGGGCAGCGCGATCCCGTCGCCCGGCGCATGGAGGACCCCTGGCGTCGTCTCGACGGCCCCATCCTCGACGGCGCACCCAGCGGACCGGAAGAACCCGCCATCGACCCCGCCACGGGGCGAGTGCTGGCCGAGGTGATCTTTCTCGACCCCGGCAACCCGAATCTGCCAGGCGGCCCGATCGGTCCCTCGATAAGGACGGCCGCCCCGGCCGTCATGGATGACGGCGACGGTCGCTTGATCGTCGTCTCCGGCGCCATCCCCGGAACGCTCTCGTTGCGAGAGGGCGACACCATCGTCGGCGGCGGCGCCGCGCTCCCGCTCGTCGGCGCCAACTCCGGGATGGCCGCCTCCTTCTCACCCGATTTCCCGGGCGGCACGATCGTCACCAGCGGCACGACGGGGCTCGAACTCGCCAGCGACTCACATGTCATCGGACTGACCTTCCAGGGCGATGGCACCGACAGGGGCAACGGGATCCACGGAGGCGACGGTCTCACCAACGTTACCATCGACCGGATCGGGATGACCGGATTCCAGGGAACGGGCATCGAGATCGGCGCGGAACTCGCCGGTTTCAGCCTGACCGGTTCGCGGATTGCGTCCGGGGGGACGGGGCTGGTCCTTGGCGCCGGCGCGCGAGATGTCTTGATCGCGGACAACACCCTTGACGGCCTCGTCCAGAACGGTGTCATCGTCCATGACACCGACGGCGTCACGATTACCGCAAACACCTTCGCCGACACTGGCAAGTCCGCAATCGACGCCACCGGGTCGACGAACGATCACTGGCAGATCAGCGGCAATGTTTTCCGCCGGATCGGCGCGAACGCGATCGGTATCGAGAATGCCAGCCATCTTCAGATCACGGATAATCGCCTGCAAACGATTGGTGCCGACGCTGTCCGGCTCCACGGCTCGCTCGAGCGGGTGACGCTGGTCGGCAATCACTTGAGCGGCGTCGAGGGGTCGGGGATTCACCTGGGGGGTGGCTTCATGGACCGCATCGTGATCGCATCGAACGTCCTGGAACATCTCGGCAGCCGTTCCACCCTGGGGTCGGGAATCATCGTTGAGGGGAGTTTCACCACCCGGCTCAGCCTCACGGGCAATCTGATCGACGAAGGAAATGGCGTTCTGGGAACCGGCATCCTTGTTGGTCCCGGTTCGGATTTCACGGTCGACGGCAACACGGTTCTCGGCGTCAACGATGTCGGAATCCGCATGACGAGCAGCTCGTCATCGAGCAGCGTGTCCAACAATGTCATCCAAGGTGACGGCGTCGGTATCGCTTTCGGCAACGCCTCCGGCCTCTCCGCGAACCAGGGGTTCGAAATCGCCGGCAACACGATTCATGGGGGCAGGGTCGGCCTCGCCTTCGCGGGCGAGCAGACCGGGCACAGCATCACCGACAACGTCCTGAGCGGAATGGAGATGGGCATCTTCTTCGAGGGCGTGGCCAACAGCAATGCGCTGATCGGCAACAGTTTTGCCGATATTTCCGGGACAGGCGTCGTCTTCCAGCGGCCGGTCATCTCCGTCGAGGTTTCGCGCAACAGTTTCACCGGAGGCTTCGGGGACAGTCTCTTCCTGCTGTCGGGAACGAGCATCGCGGGAGGGTTCAGTGGCTCCGGAAACATCCGGGAAGGTCAGTCGCTCACCGGCAATGTCTGCATCGAGACGGTGTCGGCGCAGTCCGGCAGCGGTTTCAGTTTCGTGGACGGCGCGGTCTGCGGTCTGGCGGAGTGAGGGATCGCGGCGGGACGGGCGACGGCTACTCCGGCGTCTTGCGCGTGCCCACCGCACTATCCCCGCCGCGCCGGGCGATGTAGGCGGCCAGTTCGTCGGCGAAGGAGCGGGCGTCGACCGCCAGATAGGAGGTGGCGAAGCCGGCCGACCGGTCGGGGAAGAACTGGCTGTCCACGGCGATGATGGCGTAGTCACCGGGCCCGCGCTCGATGAAGATCGGCGAGCCCGAATCGCCCAGCGTGGTGTCGCATTCGTGGAAGATGGTGCCGTCGGGGAAGTGGCGGACGATCCGGCAGCCGAGATGCGCCGACAGCCGGTCGCCGGTATCCCAGCTGTATCCGCCCTGGCTCATGGTGAACCAGCCGCCGCGCTCCGCCGCCTGGAAATCCGCCTCCGAGGGGGCGTAGACGTCCAGCCAGCCGACCGCGTCGCCGATCGCCCAGTCGGTGGTGAAGAAGGCCCAGTCGTCGCCATTGCCCTGGCCCAGCGGCGGATCGCCGTGGTCGCTGTATTCCGGGTTGACGTAGACGTCGGCGATGCCCGCACGCTCGACATAGAGATCGCGGTCGAGGCCGGCATAGAACATGCCGGAGCTGGCATAGCGGCCCTCGCCGCGGGAGAAGCAGTGGGCGGCGGTCACGGCGACGGTGGGCGACACCATGGTGGCGGTGCAGAAGCCCCCGCCGTCGAGCTCGATCTGGCCGATGGCGCGCCAGGGAAAGGCATCGGAGTCGACCAGCGTGCGGTTGTCCTCGCCGAAATAGTGGTCCTGCACGCCGGCCACCGTCTCGCGGCCGTAGCAGTCGACCGTGTCGGTGCGGAAGGCACAGGCGCCATTGCCGCCGAGATCGGCCTCCTCGCAGATGCCGTTGAAGGCGGTGGCGCATTCGTTGGTGCGGTTCCTGAGATGCGCCATCGGCTGGCAGTCATTGGTGTCGGTGCCCGAGGTGCAGACGCCCAGGCCGATACTGGGCTCGTCGCACTCGCCGTCATTGGCCCAGCGGCAGGAATTGTCGCCGCCCAGCGCCAGGGCGCGGCAGTCGCTGGCGTCGGTACCCACCGGGCAGGCGCCGGTGCCGTCGAAGCGGATGTCGTCGCACTCCATGTCATGGGCCCAGCGGCAGCTGTCGTTGCCGAGGTCGACCGGCGGGGCCGGCTGGGGCGGTTGCGGCGCGTCGGTACCGCCGGGCTTGCCGGCATCGACTTCCGTGCCGATGCCGGCCAGCTGCGGCAGCAGGCCGGCGCAGTCGGAGACGTCGGTGAAGGCGGTGCACACGCCGGTGCCGATGCCGGGCTCGTCGCACTCCCCGTCATTGGCCCACAGGCAGCTGTCGTCGCCGCCCGCCGCCATGCCGCGGCAGTCGGTGGTGTCGCTGCCGTCCTGGCAGTAGCCGCTGCCGCCGTAGCGCGGCTCGTCGCAGCGCCGGTCGAAGGCGTAGGCGCAGGAGTTGTCGAGCCCCGCCACCCATTGCTGGCAGTCGCTGTCGTCGGTGTAGTCGGCGCACACGCCGGTGCCGCCGAAGCGCAGCTCGTCGCATTCGCCGTCGAGCGCCCAGCGGCAGTTGTCTTGACCCGGATCGAAGAACACGTCGTCGGGCTTCGCCGGCTGATGGTCGAGAATGCCGGCGAGATCGCGCGGCAATACGTCGGCCAGCGCCACCATGGGCGGCGTCTCCTGTGCCCGCGGCGCGCCGGTCAACGCCAACGCGGCCAGCACGGCCGCCACCCAACCCATCCGTCGCATCGACCACGCCCCCTTCGCCAGTTGCCGATCGCCCGGCATTCTACAGACGCAAGCCGGGCGAAAGGCAAGGTCGCTGCGTTTCGCGCCTATAAAAAGGGCGTAAGTGGGCAATTCCGGGATCGCGGGGGCCGCCTACAAGCCCAGCCGGTCCAGCAGCGCCACGATCGGGCGGGCGTAGCTGCGGTCCCAGTAGCGCACATGCACCAGAAGCGGATAGATGTTGTAGAGGTCGCGGCGGATCTCGAAAAACCCCCGGTCGAGGGGCAGGCGTTCGCGATAGGCCTCGAAGAAATCGCGGGTCACGGTGCCGAACAGCGTCATGAAGGCAAGCTCGATTTCCGGATGGCCGTGATAGATCGCCGGGTCGATCAGCCCGGTGACGCGGCCGCCGGCGTGGCAGACATTGCCGGTCCACAGATCGCCATGCAGCAATGCCGGGTGGGCCGGCTCGTCGAGCCAGCGGTCGAGGCGGCCGGCCAGCGCCTCCAGCCGGCGCGCGAGGTCCGACGCGACGCTGCCCTCCCTCAGGCCCTCGGCCGTCATGTGCAGGAGGCGCTGGTCGCGGAAGAAGTCGAGCCAGCAATGGCCCTCGGGATTGGGCTGGTGCAGCCGGCCGATCACCGTGTCGTAGGCATAGCCGAAGCGCGGCCGCGGCCGGGCGTGCAGGTCGGCGACGAGCGCCGCCAGATGGCGCTGGCCGTCCGGGCCGGGCGCCCCGCCTTCATTCTCGCACCAGCCGAGCAGCAGCAGGTCAGGCGCGGCATGCACGACCGCCGGCGCCGGAAAACCCGGCTCGCGGCCGAGATCGCGCAGCATCGCCGCCTCGATCCCCAGATCGCCGTCGCCTGGACCCCTGCCCGCCGTCTTGACCGCCAGCGGAGCGCCGCCATCGGCGAAATCGCAGCGCAGCACCGCCACGGTCGAACCGCCTGACAGCGGGGTGAGCCGGACCACGGGGCGATCGGTCAGTGTCGCGATCCGCCGGGCGAGCGCGCCATCGCTCGTCTGTGTCATGATCCGCCATCCCCATGCCATCGCGGTTCCGACCTCTGCCGCGCGACAGGAGTAACCCATGACCCAAGCCATCGCCACCGTCGCCCTGGTGGTGCCCGACTACGACCCGGCCATCGCCTACTATTGCGGCCGGCTCGGCTTCGACCTGGTGGCGGACATCGATCTCGGCGGCGGCAAGCGCTGGGTGGTGGTGGCGCCGAAGGCCGCCGGGGAGCGAGGGTGCCGACTGCTGCTGGCGCGCGCGGAGGGGCCGGCGCAGCGGGCGGCAATCGGCAACCAGACCGGCGGCCGGGTCTTCCTGTTCCTGGAGACCGACGACTTCGCGCGCGACCACCAGGCGATGCGGGCGCGCGGCGTGGCCTTCCAGGAGGCGCCCCGCCAGGAAGCCTACGGCACGGTTGCGGTGTTCGAGGACCCTTTCGGCAATCGCTGGGACCTGATCGAGCCGGCGGCGCCCGGGGACCCGCTCAGTCCCGTCGCAGATGCGCCACCAGCCCCGCCACACCCCGCTCGATGAGGTCGAGCGCCCGGGCGAATTCCCGCTCGCCGCCGTAATAGGGGTCGGGCACGTCGCGGCCTTCCTTGTCCTCGACGAAGTCGAGCAGCAATACGATCTCGGCCGTGTGCGGTCCGGCATGGCGCCGGCGGAGCGCCTCGAGCTGGCGGGCATGGCCGCGATCCATGGCGACGATCAGGTCGAAACGGCCGAAATCCTCCGGCGCCACCTGGCGGGCGCGCAGCGCGGCGATGTCGATGCCGCGGCCGGCGGCATGGGCGATGGCGCGCGGGTCGGGCGGGTCGCCGATGTGGTAGTCGTTGGTGCCGGCGCTGTCGGCCAGGACCGCCGCCGGCCAGCCCTCGTCCGTCGCCAGGGCGCGGAACACGCCCTCGGCGGTGGGCGAGCGGCAGATATTGCCCGAACAGACGAAGAGTACGCGGGTTCCGCTCATGGCGCCTCGCCACCCTCCGGGCCCCAGAACAGCACCCAGGTTTCGAAATCGTCGCTCATGGCGTGGAAGCGGTGGTCCATGCCGGCCGGCACGAACAGCACGTCGCCCGGGGCGACGTCGACCATCTCGCCCGCCCGCTCGAACCGGGCACACCCGGCATGCACCAGGTAGATCTCGTCGCGCCGGTGCGGCTGCTGGGTATCGACGCCGCGCGGCGCGAAGAACTCGACCTCCAGCGTGCCGTGACGGAAGCGGTCGACGAACGGTGCCGGCACCTGCGCCAGCGCCTTCCGCGCCGCCGCCGGCGTCATGTGCCAGCCGTTGGCCGCCGCGTCGGGTTTGCTCGCTTCACTCCCACTCGAGGTCATCCCATATGCTCCCTCATTGCCCGGGCTGAGCTTGGCAAGCCGGGGCCGGGCGAGGCAAGGTCCGGGCGGGGAGAGGCAGCCATGCGGCCGGCCCGGAATCACCATGTGGCCGCATCGGGCAAGGGGAGGCCATGCACGCCATCGACTGGCAGGAGATCGTGCGCGACATCGCGCTCGCCGCCGATGACGGCAACGTCGTGCTGACCGGCGCCGGCATCTCCAAGGAGAGCGGGCTCGACACCTTCCGCGATCCCGACGGCATCTGGGCGCGGCATGCGATCGAGGAGGTGGCGACGCCGGAAGCCTTCGCGCGCGATCCCGGCCTGGTGCACGCCTTCTACAACGCCCGCCGGCGCCAGCTCGAGACCAGCGACATCCGCCCCAACCAGGCGCACGAGGCGTTGGCCCGGCTGGACACGGCCTGGCCGGGACCGTTCCTGCTGGTCACCCAGAATGTCGACGATCTGCATGACCGCGTCGGCTCGCGCCGGCTTGTCCACATGCACGGCGCGCTGGCCGAGATCGTCTGCCAGGAGTGCCGCGACGTGCGACGTCACGAGGGCGACCTGACGACGGCGCTGGCCTGCCAGGCCTGCGGCGTCGCCGGCGGGTTGCGGCCGAACGTGGTCTGGTTCGGCGAGATGCCCTACCGCATGGCGGAGATCGGCGCGGCGCTGGACGCCTGCCGGCTGTTCGTTTCGATCGGCACCTCGGGCACCGTCTACCCGGCCGCCGGCTTCGTGCGCGAGGCGCGCCTGGCCGGCGCCCGCTGCCTGGAGCTGAACCTGGAGGCGACCGACGGCTCCGGCCTGTTCCACAGATCGCTGCAGGGGCCGGCGACCGACCTCGTCCCAGCCTTCGTGGCGGCCCTGCTCGACGCCACGGGGCGGGCATGAGCGGGGCGCTCGACCGGGTCGCCGGCGAGGCCAGGGCCTGCCGGATCTGCGCCCCGCACCTGCCGCTCGGACCCCGGCCGGTGTTCCGCGTCAGCCCGGGCGCACGGCTGCTGATCATCGGCCAGGCGCCCGGCACCCGGGTGCACGACAGCGGCGTGCCCTGGGACGACCGCTCCGGCGATCGGCTGCGCGAGTGGCTCAGGCTCGACCCCGAAACCTTCTACGACGTCGGGCGCGTGGCCATCGTGCCCATGGGCTTCTGCTATCCGGGGCGCGACAAGGCCGGCGGCGACGCGCCGCCCAGGCCGGAATGCGCCCCGGCCTGGCATCCCCGCCTGCTGCCGCTGATGCCGGCGGTCGGCCTCACCCTGCTGGTCGGCTCCTACGCCCAGGCGCACTATCTCGGACGCCGTCGGCAGAAGACCATGACCGAGACGGTGCGCCGCTTCGAGGACTACCTGCCGGCATTCCTGCCGCTGCCCCATCCGAGCTGGCGCAACACCGCCTGGCTGAAGAAGAACCCCTGGTTCGAGGCCGACCTGCTGCCGCTGCTGCGCCGTCGCGTGGCGGGGCTCGTCGGGGCCTGAACCCGAACCGGCCAGCGAGGGCGGCAACAGGCCGCCTCCCCAGGCTACCACCCCAGAATGACCTCATTTCCTGTGACCGCGCCCACAGCGGCGGGACGGGCCGCTCGGCCATGCTCGCGACCATCGGGGTCTTGACGGCCCCGGCGGCGCCGAGGGGCCCCAAGCCCCACAGCCGGTGGAGGGAGAACCCGTCGGGGGGCGGGTCTCGCCGGCGGCGCCGACCGGGCCGATGAGATGGAGGAGTGTCATGTCCAAGTCGAAATTCGCGATCCTGGCCGGTGCGGCCGCCCTGCTGATGGCCGCCTGCGGCCCGGCCGTGCCGCCCGCACCGCCTGGCGGCGGTGGTCCCGGCGGTGGCGGCGGCGGCGGTGGTGGCGGCGGGGGTCCGCTGGCCGTCGACATCTGCGAGGTCAATCCGGCCGTCTGCGGGCCACTGCGCCCGATCCCGCCGGAACTGGGGCCGGTGCCCGATCCGGGGCCGCTCTATCCGATCCCGCCCCATGTCGGGCCTTTCCCGGATCCGGGACCGCTGCAGCCGATCGGCCCGCAGCTGGGCCAGACGCCGCTTCCGGGCGGGATCTACCACTAGAACCGGCCCCGTGAAGTCGCCTGAAGCGAAGCCGCCCGGTCCCTGGCCGGGCGGTTTTCGATTCGGGCGTGTGACGCGCGCCACTGCGCCGATAGCGTCGATGCACGAGGCTCGCCGACATCGGGGTCTTCGCCCGCGTCCGGACGTCTTCGGCGCGGTCGCATCGGCAATGGAGAAGACCCATGAGCATCCCGAGGTCGCGCATCCTCACCACCGTGTTGCTGCTCGCTGCCTGTGGCAACGCGGAACCGCCCGCCGGGCCGCCCGCCGGACCGCCCGCCAGCCTGCCGGCCGACATTCGGCTCGTTCCCGTTCCAGGGCCCGGGCTCCCGCCCGGACCGGTCCCGCCGGCGCCGGGCGGCATCCTCGCCGGCCCCGCGCTCGTCCCGGGCGTGCTGGGCAGCCTGCCCGGCGCCGGCGGCGGCTACACCAGCGGCCTCTCCGGGCCGGCAGGCCATGCGCCCGTGCCGGGAGGCATCATGATCGGCGTGGTCGACGACGAGCCGATCACGGGCAGGGTGAATGACGGCCTGATCAC
>JAVKFF010000040.1:0-7118 GCA_040226215.1 Azospirillaceae bacterium | reverse complement strand
GGAGGCGGCGTGCACCGCGCCCAGCCCATTCTGGAACACCATGCCGCCCTCGATCGCCGCCATCAGCATCTGCCAGCGCGCCTGCCGGTCGCCGCCATCGGCGACCGCCCTGGGCAGCCAGGTCCAGGCACGCACCGCGCAATCGAGCGCGATGGCATCCGCCGGCGGGTTGAAGGCCGGGGAGAAGAACGCCTCCACACCGTGGGCGAAGGCGTCCATGCCGGTGGCGGCGGTCAGGAAGGGTGGCAGGCTGGCCGTCAGGTCGGGATCGCAGACCGCGCATCTGGGGATCAAATGCGGGCTGACGCAGGCGGCCTTGCGCCCGTCCAGCAGCGTCAGCGTCGCCGCGCGGCCGATTTCCGCCCCCGTGCCCGCCGTCGTCGGGATGGCGAGCACCGGCGCCACCGGGCCGATCCGCTCGGAGCCGGCGCCGACCAGATAGTCGCCGAGCGAGCCGGCATGGGTCGCCAGCAGCGCCACCGCCTTGGCGAGGTCGCTGGCCGAACCGCCGCCCAGCGCCACCACGCCGTCGCAGCCCGCCTGCCGGTAGATCGCCAAGGCCTCCAGCGCGGCGGCCTCCGTGGGATTGCTCGGCGTCTCGGCATAGACCGGACGCTGGCCGCCCAGCGACGTCCACAGCCGGTCGAGCAGGCCCGCCCGGACCACGCCCGGATCGGTGACCACGAGCGGGGCGGTGACGCCGATGAGCGCGAGTTCGTCGGGCACGAGCGCGATGGCGCCGTGGTCGAACTGGACGCGCGAGACATAGGCGATCAGGGCCATGGCTACTCGAACATGTGCTCGGGCAGGAAGAGGGCGATCTCCGGGAAGGCCACCAGGATGGCGAGGCAGACCAGCATGGCGAGCCAGAAGGGCGCGATGCCGGCGAAGATCCGGTTCATCGACACGCCCGGCGCGATCGACTTGACGACGAAGACGTTGACCCCGACCGGCGGCGTGATCAACCCCATCTCCAGCACGATGACCATCAGCACGCCGAACCAGATCGGGTCGAAGCCGAGGCCGACGATCAGCGGGAAGACGATCGGCAGGGTCAGTACCAGCATGGCGAAGCCCTCGAGGAAGGTGCCGAGGATGATGAAGGCCAGCAGGATCAGCGCCAGCGTGCCATAGGGCCCGAAGCCCAGCTCCATGACGCTCTCGGTCAGGAGGTCCGGCAGCTGGCTGCGGGCGAGGAACGGGCTGAAGACATGCGCGCCGATCAGGATCATGTAGCTCATCGCCGAGGTGCGCACGGTGGCCAGCAGGATCTGGCCGGTCGAGGCCCAGGTGAGCGAGCGGCGCAGCAGCGCCACGGCGAAGGCGAGGACCGCGCCGACGCCCGCCGCCTCCATCGGCGTGAAGGCGCCGACATAGATGCCGCCGATGGTCACCGCGATGATGCCGATCAGCGGCCCGGCGGCTGCCAGGGTGGCGAGCCGGTGGCGCAGGCCCGAGCGCGGCCCCGCCGGTCCGTAGCCGGCGCGCCAGGTGGTCAGGAGCGTGATGGTGATGATGAACAGGATGGCGAGCAGGATGCCCGGCACGATGCCGGCGATGAACAGCCGGCCGATCGACTCCTCCGTCAGCACGGCATAGATGATGAAGCCGGTCGACGGCGGAATCAGGATGCCCAGCGTGCCGCCGGCCGCCACGGCGCCGGTCGCCAGGCGGTTGTCGTAGCGGAAGCGCTCCATCTCCGGCAGGGCGACCCGGCCCATGGTGATGGCCGAGGCGACCGAGGAGCCCGACAGGGCGGCGAAGCCCGAGCAGCCGACGATGGTGGCCGAGGCGAGGCCGCCGCGCCAGTGCCCGACCCAGGCATAGGCGGCGTCGTAGAGATTGCGGCTCATGCCCGAGGCGCTGGCCAGATTGCCCATCAGGATGAACAGCGGGATGACGGTCAGCGTCGGGTTGGTCAGGATCACCCAGGTTTCGCCGCCCAGCGTGGCCAGCGCCGCCCGTTCGTTGTTGAGGATGGCGATGCCGGCCGTGCCGACCACGATCATGGCGATGGACACGGGCGTGCGCAGCGCCAGCAGCGCGAACAGGGCGACGATGCCCCAGACGCCGATCATCTCGCCGCTCACCGCCGGCGCCCTCCGGCCATCGCCTCTCCCGGGATCACGCCGCCGGTTCCTCCAGCGGGTCGCGCGCGCCGCTGGCGGTGAGCAGCGCCTCCAGGAGATGGATCACGGCCGACAGCCCGGCGCCGACGACGATCGACCACCAGAACGGCGCGTGCGGCAGGTGGATCAAATTGGTGGCCTCGCCATAGCGGTCGGCGCGCAGGGCGGCGACGGCCGCGCGCCAGGCAATCAGTCCGAAGGCCAGCGCCATGACCAGGCGCACCAGCGACTCCGCCACCCGCCAGAAGCCGCGTGGCAGCACGTGGGTCAGCACATCGACCGAGACATGGGCGCCGCTGCGTCCGGTATAGGCCATGGCGAGGAAGATGCCCGGCACCATGCCCATCTGCAGTACGTCGAACACGCCGAAGATGGGGTCGTTGAAGACGTAACGGCGCACCACGTTGACGACGATGACGAGCGCGATGCCGACCAGCAGCGCCCCTGCCAGGTAGGCGAGCCCCCGCACCAGGCGGTCGAAGGCGTCGACCGCCCGGGCGAGGCCCGTGGCTTGCGGCCCGCTGGCCGCCATCGCGTCGGTCGCTCGGTCCGGCTGCCGGCGGCCGGCGTCAGTTGCGCAAGGCGTCGATCAGGGTCTGACCATCGATGCCCGCGGCCTCGAGATCGGCCGCGACCTGCTGGTAGACGCCCTCCAGCGGCTCGGCGAAGGCGGCGGCCGCTTCCGGCGTCAGGTCGATGATCTCCGTCGTCGCGTCCTCCTCCAGCGCGGCGCGGGCGCGCGCGCCGGCCGCGTCATAGGCCTCGGTGGCCATCCGGCTGAGCGCGTGGCCGGCGATACCGTCGATCGCCTCCTGATCCTCGGCGTCGAGCGCCTCCCAGCTGTCCCGGTTGGCCACCAGGAAGAAGGAGGTCAGGCCCGAGGGCAGGCCATAGGTCACGTACTCCGCCACCTCGTAGAGGCGGAAGCCCTGCACGCCGTCCGGGCCGATGAACACGCCGTCGATGACGCCGGTCTGCAGGGCGTTGTAGATCTCCGTCGCCGGCATGGTGACGGCGTTGGCGCCCCAGGCCTCCAGCACCGCCGCCGCCAGGGCGGAGGGGGCGCGGATGGTCATTCCGGAGAGGTCGTCGATGCTGTCGACCGGGGTGTTGGTGGCCAGCACCGCCGGCGAGTTGAACCAGACGCCCAGCACGTGCACCTGGTCGTAGTCCGGCGCCAGCAGGTCGAAATTCTCCCAGATGGTGTCGACGCCGTCGAAGGCGTCGTCGAACAGGCCCGGCAGCTCCGTCACCAGGGTGCGCGGGAAGACCGAGGAGGTGTAGCCCTGCAGGCCGAAGGCGAGGTCGGCGACACCGTCGACGGCGCGGTTGTACTGCTGCACCGGGCCGGCGCCGAGTTCGCCCGCCGGATAGATGGCGACGGTCACGTCGCCGCCGGTCGCCTCGGCGACCATCTCCACCAGCGGCTCGAAGACGCCGACATGCATGGTGTGGCTGGGCGGCATGAAATGCGCCAGGCTGAGCTCTGTCTGGGCCATGGCCGGGGCGCCGATTCCGGCGGCCATGACGGCGATCGCCGCGCCTGCGATGCGAACCTGATCAGTCATCTGCAACAACTCCTCCCTTGTCGATTTGCTTTCGATGCCGCCGGTCGCGGCGTCGCTTCGTTGCTCCTGCCTATCCCTGCCCCTCACGCCGACGGTGGCCGGCCATCGGCCGGCAGCCAGCCCGCCTCGGCGTAGACGTGCTTGGTCTCGAGGAAGTCGTTCAGACCCTCCAGGCCGTGCAGCCGGCCGAACCCGCTCTGCTTGAAGCCGCCCGTCTCCGCTTCGGCGAACAGGCGGTTATGCGCGTTGATCCATACCGTGCCGAAGCGCAGCGCCCGTGCCAAGCGCTGGGCGCGGTCACGATCGCGTGTCCACAGGCTGGCGGCGAGGCCGTAGACGGTGGCGTTGGCCCGGGCAGCCGCCTCCGCCTCGTCGGCGAAGCGCTCCAGCACCAGGAAGGGTCCGAACAGCTCCTGCTGCACCAGCGGGTGGTCGACATCGTCGATGGCGACCAGCGTCGGCGTCAGGAACGAGCCTTCCCGCGGCGCGTCGGCGGGAATGCCGCCCCTGAGCACGATCTCGCCCCCCCTTCCGACCAGGTCGAGAAAGCCCGAGACGCGCTCCCGGTTCGCGTTGTCGATCACCGGGCCCATGTCTGAGCTGTCGAGATCGGCCGGACCGACCCGAAGGGCGCCCAGCGTGCCGGCGAGGCGGGCGCGCATGGCGTCGTAGACCAGCTCGTGCACCAGTACCCGGCTGATCGCCGTGCACATCTGCCCCGCCATCACCATCGCGCCGCGCACGATGGTCGCCGTGGCGGCGTCGAGATCGGCGTCGGCGAAGACGATGGAGGGCGACTTGCCGCCCAGCTCCAGCGACAGCCGCTTCAGCGTGCCGGCGGCGGCGGCCATGATCTTCTTGCCGGTGTTGCACGAGCCGGTGAAGGAGATGACGTCGATGTCCGGATGCTCGGACATGGCCCGGCCGACCGTCACGCCCTGCTCGTTGACGGCGTTGACCACGCCCTTGGGCAGCGCGGGCACGCCGTCGAGGATCTCCATGATCAGCGCGTTGGTCAGCGCGGTCTGCGGTGCGGGCTTGATCACCGTGGTGCAGCCCGCGGCCAGGGCCGGGGCGAGGCTGCGCATCAGCAGCGTGATCGGCGCGTTCCAGGGCACGATGATCCCGGCCACCCCGGCGGGCTCGCGCGAGTAGATCGACAGCGCCCCCTCGTCAATCTCCTGCACCCGGCCGAAAATGGCGCGGGAGAGGCCGGCATAATAGCGCGCCTCGGAGATCGTGGCGGCCAGCTCGTGGCCGATCTCGCGCTTCAGCTTGCCGGTTTCCGCCACCGAAAGGGCAAGCAGCTCGTCCTGCCGCGCGGCGATGGCGTCGGCGATGCCGAGCAAGGCCTCGGCGCGCCGTCGCGGGCTGGCGGCCCAGCCGCCGCGCTCGAAGGCGTCGCGGGCCGCCACGACGGCCTGGTCGAGCAGCGCGGCGCTGCCGGGCGCGAAGGTGCCCACCACGCGGCCATAGGAGGGGTCGAGGCTCTCGCCCCGTTCGGCCGTGTCGAGCCATTCGCCAGCGATCAGGTGGCGCGCGTGCCCCAGCATCCCCCCTCGTCTCCTCCCCTCAAGCCCAGCCCGACCGGCCCAGCCATCGCGTTCGACCCGTCGATGAGAGCCGAATTCCGGTCATTCCGGTCCGGCATGCGGGCCCGGCGCCGGGCCCAATGGCCAGCCGCGGTGGCCAGCAGCGATCGTTTCTACCATAGTCACGCTAGCACAGAAATTCGCCCCCCTAACAACAGGGGATCGACGTCCTTGAGGGAGAAGAAGGCATGAACCGAACCGACGCCGCCGTCATCGTCGTGGGCGCGGGACCCGCCGGGCTCTCGCTGGCGCTGGCGCTCGGCCGGGCCGGTGTGGAGACCGTGGTGCTGGAGATGGAGCCGGCGCTGACCCACGATCTGCGCGCCGGTTCCTACCACCCCCCGACCATCGAGATGCTGCACGAACTGGGCGTCGGCGAGGCGATGATGGCGGCCGGCATCGTCGTGCCGCAGTGGCAGGTGCGCGACCGCGTCGAGGGGGTGATCGCGGAGTTCGACCTCGGCCTGCTGGCCGACGAGACGCCCTTTCCCTTTCGCCTGCACCTGGAGCAGCACCGGTTGACGCCGATGCTGCTGGACGCCATCGAGCGCGACACCACGAGCGTGCGCGTGCTGTTTTCCCACGCGGTCGAGCGGGTGGAGATCAATCCCGGCGAGGTGGTGGTCCACGCCACCGCGCCGGACGGGCCGCTGGCGCTCAACGCCAGCTTCGTGGTCGGCTGCGACGGCGCGCGCAGCGTGGTGCGCAAGGCGCTGGGCGTCGATTTCGAGGGCTTCACCTGGCCCGAGCGTTTCCTGGTCGCCAGCACGACCTACGATTTCGGGCCGCACGGTTTCGCCGGTGCCGGCTACGTCTCCGACCCGGAGCACTGGTGCGCGGTCTTCAACGTGCCGGGCGACGGCCCACCCGGGCTCTGGCGCGTGGCCTATCCGACCGACCCGGAGACGCCGGAGGAGACCGACATGGCGGCCGGCGAGGTGCACCGCCGCCTCGCCATCATCTTCGAGAACACCGACATGGACGCGGCGTCCTGGGAACTGAAATACCGCTCCACCTACCGGGTGCACCAGCGCGTCGCCGGCCGCTTTTTCGCCGGGCGCGGCATCATCGCCGGCGACGCCGCGCACCTCAACAACCCGATGGGCGGGCTCGGCCTCAACGGCTCCGTGCACGACGCCGTCAACCTCGCCGCCAAACTCGTCGCCGTGCTCGATCCCGGGACCGGCGGGACCGACTGGGAGGCCACCCTCGACCTTTACGATCGCCAGCGCCGGCCGATCAACGTGAAGGCGGTGCAGGCCATGAGCATCCGCAACAAGAAGATGATCGAGGAAAAGGATCCGGCGGTCAGGCGGCGCAACAACGCCGAACTGCGCGCCACCGTCGCCGACAAGGCGAAGGCCCGCGCCTTCCTCATGAACACCTCGATGATCAACTCGGTGCGCGAGGCCGCGGCGATCGTCTGAGGGATGGTGGCGGACCAACGCCCGCAAGGAATTGATTTTCCTTGTCATTCACGCGAAGGCGGGAATCCAGCCGCGGTGCCGGTCGCGCCGCCGGCCTGGATTCCCGGTCAAGCCGGGAATGACAGGAAATCAGAGACTTATCGGAATTCAACTGACCCTGGGGCAGCCCCTTCTACCCGCCCCCGCTAGAGGCAGCCGGCTCTCCGCCAGCGCTCCGGCCGGGATGACGGGCGCGCTGGTGGGGTGCGGCAATCCACTGATTTTACTTGTCATTCCCGCGAAAGCGGGAATCCAGCGGCGGTGCCGGTCGCGCCGCCGGGCTGGATTCCCGGTCAAGCCGGGAATGACAGGGAAACCAGAGACTCGTCGGAATCCAGCCGACCCTGGAGCAGCCCCATCGAC
>JAVKFF010000039.1:0-4638 GCA_040226215.1 Azospirillaceae bacterium | reverse complement strand
CCGCTACCGGCCAGAACCGGCGATTGCCCGTGGCGTCGCGGAGGAAGTCGGAGCGGTTGGAGGTGCCAGCGAAGACGCACTGGCGCCGATAGGTGATCTCGCAGCGCGCATAGGCCGGACGAAAGTGCTCCTCTCGGCGCGTGATGAACGCCTTGATGGCCTCGGTGTCGGCCCGCTTCATCGCCGCCAGTTCGGAGATCTCGACGATGAGCCGGCCGCGCAACGCGTCCCTCGCGTCCTTCGAGGACAGATCGCCGAGATTGTCGGTGAACCACTCGTCACCTGCCAGGATGCGCAGGGCGGACGACTTGCCGATGCCCTGCGGCCCCTCGAGGATCAGCATGTGGTCGGCCTGGCAGCCGGGGCGCATGACCCGCGCGACAGCGGAGATGAGCCAGCACGTGCCGACCTCCTTCACATAGCGCGCCTGGTCTGCAGCCTCCGCCAACGCCCCGTATTCGGCGCTGCCATAGGTCGCAAGCCATCCGTCGAGCCGCGGCGTGCCGTCCCAGACGAGGCTCTCCAAATAGTCGCGCACCGGATGCACGGTGTGTCGACGGGCGGCGTTGGCCAGCACCTCGTGCACCATCTCCCGCCGCACCCGCGGAAAGTCGTCGAGATTGAACCAGGCAACTGCGGCGATTACGTCATCATCGACCAGAGGCCGTGTCGTCACAAGGCACTGGCCGGGGCGCTGATGGTTGGGGATCTCCTTCAGCAGCATCACCCGATCGCGGAACTCGTCGAACGCGACCACGCCCTGCCAGTCAGGATGATGCTCGAGCACCAGGCTCAGATTGGCGTGATTGGCAATGACACCGCCCTTGTCGGTGAGGACAAACCCGCCTCGCCAGGACTCGTCCGCTTCACGCTTGGTGTTCACCCTCCCGAGGGGAGGGCGAAGGTTCCGAAGCCGGCTGTCGGGCGCGCCCCGTGGCTGACGGAGTCCGGCTTCCAGCCCGCTGTCGATTGTCCGGTTAACGCTTTCGAGCCCATCATCGTTGACGAGCCCCGATGCCTCTGCGGCGTCCACCAGAGCTTTCTCCACTCGATCCCGGTCGAGGCAACCGCCCCCGACCAGCTGACCAAGGCTGAAGGCAGCACGATTCAACGTGTCATTACGCTCGCCTTTGGGGGAGGACGAGACACGCTCGACCTCCTTGCGAAGCGCCGTCTCGACATAGGGATCCAGGAGAGCCAGGGGCGAGATCGTGCTACACGGTGTGGACTTCGGCTCCCGCCTCGCCTTCCCGCCACTCGTGGCAAGTTTCTGCAGCCAGTCAGGCGCCGGAACAGCCTCGCAGTCCCGCTCCGTGCTGTAGCACCCGCCGTCCCCGTTGACGCTCGGAGCCAAGATGACGTAGCCGCCATCGCCCCGAACATCGAGACCCCTGCCGAGCTTGCCGGCGCTGGACGACACCTCGTGACCCGGCCATGCGAAGATGTGATGCGTTCCACCCCGCGGCGTCCGCTGGGTCCGGGTCGCCGGCAACGGACCGTACTCGGCCTCGAGGGCCGCCAGCGAGGCCTGACCGTCGAGGTCTTTCTCGGAATCGACATCCACGTCGAGGACGATGAGGCGTGACGGCTCCCCGGTGGGCATGCCGATCATGGCGTCGGGCCAATCCTTCCACCAGGTGTCGATCATCGCCGGATCGGTGGTCGCAGCCTTGAAGCCGCCCGTCACCCTCGGCTTCTTGTCCGGCCAGCAGGGGAACACCGGGATCCCCTGCGCGGCGTAGGCGAGCGCGACGTCGCGGATCTCACCGCCGCGCATTGGGCGGCTCCGGGTTCGGGTCGACAGTGCCGACCGTGGTGCCCTGGCGCAGCCGGGCGGCTTCGTAGGCCTCGATGACGGAGAGCGGGTAGAGCACCCGGCCGCCGATCTTGAGATAGGCCGGCCCCTCGCCGGTCCACCTCCATCTTTCGAGCGTCCGCGGACTGACGTTCCAGCGCCGGGCGAGGTGCTCCTGGTTTAGATGCCTGAGAAACATGGCAAATTCCTTCAACGCATTGGCGGGTGATGCGCAAAAGGATGGCGGCTGGTAGTGGGGGAGAACGGGGGGAGAAGTGGGGGAGAAAGTGGGGGAATCCGTCAGTAGGTCTGCTCGCCCGCTCTAGGTCTGTTCCTCCAGCAACTCGGGGATACGCAGCCGAACGACACCTCTTGAAGACGTAATCAGCCGATCCCAGAGGGTGCTCTTCTTGAACGCATCCCGAACCCGCCAGCGCCCTTCATACTCAATCTCGGCGAAGAGCTGCGCTTCGCTCATCGACTCCGTTCCGGCGAGCCAGGCATCGATCAGATGAAGGACGATGCGCCTCTGGAGATCACCGCGGAGCTCGAATGCCACGTCACCGATGAAGATCGTGCGCCCACCATCCTCCACGCGTATCGGGTGATCGCCCTTCCTCGGGATGGAGTGGCTGGCAAACCCCGATATCAAGCCGACATCGATCACGAAGTCCTCTGTGTCGGTCCGCCGGCAGGCCATCAACGGCTGCACCTTCCACGCCGCCGGCGGATAGCGCGCATCCTCCTGTGACGTCAGGTCGAGCACGAGCATCGATCCCGCCTTGCCGTGTGCGGTCAGGGCGTCGTGGATCGCTTCCCGGACCGTGGGATGGTTGTACCGTCGCACGACGAACACGGTGCGCTTCGGCCGGCGTGCTCGCGGACCCGTGCCGATCCGAAGGTCGCCCAGCCCCCACAGATGACCGTCAACGAGGTGGCGAGGCTCGATGAATTTCGGGGCTCCCAGGAGGACCGCCATGTGCCGGACCAGCGCGTCGAGATCGACCCGCCAGGTGACGGCGTCCTCCGGGTCGAGAGCCGTCCAGCCATCGGTCGGGCAATGGTATCGCAGGCCCTCCCCGTCCGGCGCCTGCTCGACCTCCGCCCAGTGATCGTCGAAGCAGGCCTGGCAGATCACGCTGTCGGCGATGCCGGCCTGCTTCAGCAGCCCTGCCTCGAACAGTGACTTGCGGGTCTGCGACCCGTGCTGGCGCAGGCTGGCGCCATCGACGACAGCGTCCGCCTGGGCGCAGATGTCGAGAAGTTCCGCCATGGCGCGAACGGGCACCATCTCAGACATCCTCCACCAGGCCCCATCGCGGGAGGTACTTCTCGCTGATCCGCCGCTCCGCCTCCGTTCGGTTCTTCAGCGTGCAGCCATTGGGCGCGGTGATGTCGAAGGTGATCACCTTGCCCCGCCGCTGGTTACCGGTTGGCAGACGCCGGATGGCCAGCCGGGCCTGGTTGACCCGGGCACCGTTGCGCAGCGGGTTGCCGTCGCCGAACGCCTCGTCCGCGAAGTCGTAGAGAGACTGTTGCGCTCGCCCGTCGATTTCGAGGATCACCTGCCCCCGCGTCGACCGCTGCGGTCTGAGGCGCAGACGTCGAACGATTACCGCCTCGATCGCGTCGCCAGGGTCGATCGGGAAGTCGCGCGGCCGGCGCAGGCTGTTCAATCTGTAGGTCCTGAGGGGTACAGGAGTTGGATCGTCCGTGTCTCCAATCAGGATCTGGATAACCGTCCGCGCGAGGTCCGAACGTTCCCGCTTTCCGCCGGTAGCCATCACGTCGAGCTCGCCGGACTGCGGCGCGTAGGTCATCGCTAGTTCGACGACTGGGCGGTGCGGCCGACGATCGAGCCCCTCCTCGCTGAACTCAAGGAGGCTGGTGGCCATGCCCTCCAGATACACGGTCACCTGGACCAGATCGACGATGCCATCTGTGGACTGCCGGCCGCGGTCGAAGATCTCTACCTTCACCCTGCGTCCAGAGCCGTCCCGGGCGGCGTAATGATCCCGCAGCGCTGCCTCAAGGGACCGGAGGGTCTCGTCGTCCCGTCTGATCACAGCGTCCCGCTGGGTCGCAAACCCGCTCCAGAACCGGCCTCCCAGACGGTTGTCGGCTTCCCGGATGAACTCTGCCCGGGCGAAGGCTGGCTCGTCGTCGAGCAGCATCCGCAGGGCCCGCTCGTGCCCGTTCTCCATGGACTCGAAAGCGGCGATCGTCGCCTGGCGGTCACGGGCCGCGTCGAGCAGCGCGTTCTGGCCAGCGGCGTCGCTGAGCTGATGCACCCGATCCCATTCGGCAGTGATCACCTCCTGATGCTGCGGCTCCAATTCAGAGAACGTCTTGGTGGCGCTCCCTTCGACCGCGCGCTTGCCGCCGGACCAGTCGAAGGAGTCGAACGCCTCGATGCCGCGTCGGGAGAAGTAGTCCTGAAGGGCCAGGAACGGGGTGGCGCGAATGAACTGCGCCGGTGAATAGGTCGCCATGTGACCTCCGCAACTATGCCGTCATGCCGGCATCGCCGCGATCACCCGGAACCGCTCCCACATCATCGGTGCCCGCGGTGAATCGCGGACAATGCGCTGATGCAACCAGTATTTGCAGATTCGACCTCTTTGAGAAGCCCGCGTTGAATGCGCAGCACTGCGCAGCCTTCACTTCTTTCCCTATCCCTTTCTAGCGACTGGGGTTTTGCCTGTTGCGGCCGCCCGGGCGGGGGCATCATGGGGCCAATGGAGATGCGCCATGAATCCCATCGATCCCGCCCGTCTCGCCACCGCCGAGCGACTCGGCCTCGTCGCCGGGCTGCTGGCCCGGGGCGTCATCCGGCTTCGCGC
>JAVKFF010000038.1:0-1782 GCA_040226215.1 Azospirillaceae bacterium | reverse complement strand
CGACCAAAACCGTTGACGAACAATCCGACACCTGAGATGTCAGATCAAACGCTCAGCATCCCGCGCGAACTTTGTCCGCGCACCCCGGAATGACTGTCCGCGTACCGTTGGAATGGCTGTCCGCGAAGCCCGGAATGCGCATGCTGGCCGAGATCCGGCGCGTTCTCAAGCCTGATGGCGTCTTCCGCTTCGTCGAGCATGGAACAGCGCCGGACCCAGGCGTCCGGCGCTGGCAGCGCTGGATCACGCCTGCCTGGAAGCGTTGTGCTGGGAATTGTCACCTTGACCGCCCGACAGACACCTTGGTCGAACAGAACGGCTTCCGCATGGAGCGGCTCGACACTGGATACGCGAAAGGTCCGAAACCCTTTGTTTTCATGCATGAGGGGCAAGCTCGCCTTTATTGAGGCAGCTTAGAAGGAGAACAATGTCGGCTTCCAAATGGCGAGATACTGATGACAAGGTAACCAACTCTCGGCGGGAACTTATAGAATATATCAGGGGTTACCGCATCATGAGCAAGCAGAAAAATGATAGACAAACCAATCTGACGCGCGGCATCCGCGTCGAGATCGCCAGCCTTGTCTACAATCTGATCGAGGTCGTCGTATCCGTCACCGTTGGACTTCTGACCGGCAGCGCCGCACTAGTGAGTTGGGGTCTCGACAGCACGGTCGAAGCCACCTCAGCCGGGACGCTGATCTAGCGCTTGAAGGCCGAGAAGGACGGTGGCGACAAGCGCACGGTCCTGCATCGCAAGAAGGTCGCGCTCTATGTGGTCGCCTGTGCTTTCTGGATCGTCGTCGCCGCGATCCTCTACGAGGCGGTGTCCGCCTTCATCTCGCAGGAGGCACCGGGCTTCAATTGGTGGGGGATCGCGATCCTGTTTGTCTCTTTAGTGGTCAATCCGCTATTGGCCTGGGGCAAGTATCGCTACGGCAAGCGGCTCGATTCACCCGCCCTGAAATACGATGCCAAGGATACCCTGATCTGCGAATACCAGACCATTGTGGTGTTGGCCGGAATCGGTCTGACGCAATGGATGGGCTGGTGGTGGGCCGATCCGGTCGCGGCGCTTCTGATCGTGCCCTACGTTGCGTGGGAGGCGTTCGAGGCCACGAAGGATGCGCGGTCGGTCGGGCCGGGTGAGGCCGAAGCTACTGCCGACGCCTGACGTTGCGCATGATGAACCGGTTCTGGGGCAGTGATGGCAGCTCTCCTGGGTCAAGCTCCAAATCCTGATCCGGCACATCGTAGTCGATGTCGTTCACAAGATATCTGCAAAACGCCTTCATCTGACTGATCGCGATCCATTCACCCGGGCAGCGGTGGTTCGTGTAGTGGTTGCCGCCGCCCTGTGGAATGAAGTCGTAGGGGTTTTCGGCGCGGCCCCGAAACCGTTCGGGCCGAAACTCAACTGGCGCATCCCATGAACGCCGATCGGTGTTCGTGCCATAGAGGTCCAGCAGAACCCGGTGTCCTTTGGGAAAGCGATACCCTTGCCACTCGAAAGTACTTTTGACTCGTGCCGCGACCGCAGGAAAGAATGGATAGAGGCGGCGGACCTCCTGAACGAAGGGTTCGAGCAGTCCTTCGTCGTTCCGCAGTTTCTCCTGCCATTCTGGGTACCTGTACAGGGCGTGGAGCTATGCCCGAAAGTTGGTGACGGTGTGATCAGGCGGCGGTTGGAAGTTGCTTGATGCCGTCTTCGAAGGCAATCCCCTGAATGATCTCTGGCAAGCGGTTCGCGCCGTCGAGCTTCCGCCATTTCGACTGCGCCGA
>JAVKFF010000037.1:0-12170 GCA_040226215.1 Azospirillaceae bacterium | reverse complement strand
TCAGCCTGATGACCCTGCACGCCGCCAAGGGCCTGGAGTTCGCCCATGTCTTCCTGCCCGGCTGGGAGGAGGGCGTCTTCCCCAATCAGCGGGCGATGGACGAGACCGGCATCGCCGGCCTCGAGGAGGAGCGTCGCCTCGCCTATGTCGGCCTCACCCGAGCCAAGCACCGCGCCTACGTCTCCGCCGCTGCCAACCGGCGCATCCACGGCCAGTGGACCTCCACCCTGCCCTCGCGCTTTGTGGACGAGCTGCCCGACGAGCACGCCGCGGTGGAGAGCGACCCCGGCCTCGGTGCCGGCGCCCTGCGCGAGCCGACCGTGCTCTGGCAGGCGCCGCGCCATATGGGCCAGGGATTCGCGGAGGGCGGCGGCTACCGCAAAAGCCCGTCGCGCCCGCCCGTCACCCTCGATGGCGCCTCCTACGAGGTCGCACCGCGCCCCCGCCCGGCCACCCCCTTTCGCGACGGCGACCGCGTCTTCCACCGCAAGTTCGGCTACGGCACCGTCGCCGGCGCCGACAACGACAAGCTCACCATCGACTTCGACCACGCCGGCGAAAAGAAGGTCATGGACAGCTTCGTCGTCCCCGCCGATCAGGCGGACTGAAGAGGTACCGATCAGGCGGACTGAAGAAATATCGATCAGGCGGACTGAAGAGGTACCGATCAGGCGGACTGAAGCGGTATCTATCAGACAGGCTGAGAGAGGCTTGCCGGCCGCACGCCTCTAGTCGTCCCCGTCTAGTTGTCCAGGAAGCTCCGGAGCTTGCGGCTGCGCGAGGGGTGCTTGAGCTTGCGCAGGGCCTTGGCCTCGATCTGGCGAATGCGCTCGCGGGTGACGGAGAACTGCTGGCCGACCTCTTCCAGGGTGTGGTCGGTGTTCATGCCGATGCCGAAGCGCATGCGCAGCACCCGCTCCTCGCGGGCCGTCAGGCTGGCCAGTACCCGCGTCGTGGTCTCACGCAAGTTCGCGTGGATCGCCGCGTCGAGCGGCTGGACGGCGTTCTTGTCCTCGATGAAATCGCCGAGATGGCTGTCTTCCTCATCGCCGATCGGCGTCTCCAGGCTGATCGGCTCCTTGGCGATCTTCAGCACCTTGCGGACCTTCTCCAGCGGCATCATCAGCCGCTCGGCCAGTTCCTCGGGCGCCGGCTCGCGGCCGATCTCGTGCAGCATCTGGCGCGAGGTGCGGACCAGCTTGTTGATGGTCTCTATCATGTGCACCGGGATGCGGATCGTGCGCGCCTGGTCGGCGATCGAGCGGGTGATCGCCTGGCGGATCCACCAGGTGGCATAGGTCGAGAACTTGTAGCCGCGGCGGTACTCGAACTTGTCCACCGCCTTCATCAGGCCGATATTGCCCTCCTGGATCAGGTCCAGGAACTGCAGGCCGCGATTGGTGTATTTCTTGGCGATGGAGATCACCAGGCGCAGATTCGCCTCGACCATCTCCTTCTTCGCCCGGCTCGCCTCACGCTCGCCCTTCTGCACGGTGCCGACGATGCGCCGGAACTCGATGATCGGCAGGCCAGCCTCTTCGGAAAGCTGCGCGATATCACCGCGGAGCTTGGCGATCTTGCGGCCGTTCTTCTCGACGAAGGTTGCCCATTTCCGGTCCAGCGTCGCCACCCGCTCGGTCCAGGCGGGGTCAAGCTCGCTGCCGTAGTACTCCTTCAGGAAGGACTCGCGGTCCACCTTGGCGCCGACGGCGAGGCGCATCAACTCGCCCTCCTGGCCGACCAGCACGCGGTTCAGGCCGTAGAGCTGCTCGACGAGCTGCTCGATGCGTGCATTGTTGAGGTGGATGCCCTCCATCAGCTCGACGAGTTCGTGCTTGAGGGCCTCGTACTTCTCGTTGGACTTCGATGTCGGCGCGCCGCCCTTCTGCAACTGGCCCAGGCGCTCGCCCTGCAGCTTGTGAAGCTTGTCGTAGGTCTCCTCGATCTTGGCGAAGGTCTCCAGCACGCGCGGCTTGAGCTCCTCCTCCATGGCGGAGAGGGAGGGGCCGCCCTCGTCGTCGTCCTCGTCCTCGCCGTCACCCGAGGCGCCATCCACGGCGGACACGTCCTCGTCCTCGCTGTCGGCATCGGCCGAATCGTCGGAATCGCCTTGGCTGGCCGCCGCCGTGCCCTCGGCGGGCTTCGTGGCCGTGCCGTCACCGTTCCTGGACGCGCCCTCGGCGTCGTCGGGCTTCGCCTCCCCGGACTTGTCGTCGTCGGACACGCCGTCGTCGTTGTCGTTGTCGGCGGCCAGGCCGCTCTTGCCGCTCTCCGGGCCAGCGCCGTAGGTGGCGTCGAGGTCGATGATGTCGCGCAGCAGCATCTTGCCGTCCTGCAGGTCGGCGTGCCACTTGATGATCGCGCGGATGGTCAGCGGGCTCTCGCAGATGCCGCCGATCATCATCTCCCGGCCGGCCTCGATGCGCTTGGCGATGGCGATCTCGCCCTCGCGGCTCAACAGCTCGACCGAGCCCATCTCGCGCAGATACATGCGCACCGGATCATCGGTGCGGCCGACATCGTCGTCGTTCAAGTTGCCGGCCGTGCGCTCGGACTTCTCGTCGTCCGGCTCGCCGCTCGCCAGGTCTTCCGGCTCCTCGTTCTCGACGATGTTGATACCCATCTCCGAGAAGGTAGCCATCACATCCTCGATCTGTTCCGAGGAGGTCTGGTCGGACGGCAGGACGGTGTTGATCTCGTCATAGGTGACGAAGCCGCGCTCCTTGGCCTTGGCCAGCAGCTTCTTGACCGCCTGGGCGGTCTTGTCCATGAGCGTGGTGTCGCCCGTCTCGTCCTGGTCCTGGTTCTTGTCTGCTGTCGTTTGTGCCTTGGTCGCCATCGCCGGTGGCTTCCTCTCTTGACCCCTAGAACACGCATCGCCTGCCGGCGGATCGCCGGCAGCACGTCCTTCGATCGTGTGCTAATCCCCTCCGTTCCGGTTCCGTCCGGCGATGCCGTGGCGGTTCGGACAAGAGACTAGCCATAACGCAACTGAGCGCGATTTGCCAGTTGCCACACTCTGTTCGCCGCAGCTTTGTGATGCCTGCGTTATCGGTCTCCGGATCGTACCGCGATGCCGTCGCTCACGATCCCTGGTCATCGAACCCGATCCGGTGGCCGTCGACGAGCCGCGCCAGTTCGCGCACCCTCGCCAGATTGCCATCCGTCGGCTCGCTCTGGGCCCGCGATCGTGCCGCATCCAGCTCGTCACGCAACTGCCGCCCGAGATGGTGGTGCCAAGCCGATACGAGGCCTTGGCGGACGCGCTCCTCATCCCCTTCGATGAACAGGAATGGGGCGCGGTCCCTCACCAGACTCTGGAGGCGCATCACGGCGTCCTCCAGTCCGATCGACGTCAAATGGGAGCCAAGCCGAGACGAATCAAGGCCCTCGCCGGCGGCCAGATATGCCATGACGGCATCGCGCAGCGCCGCCATCCGCGGGTCAGGCAGGTCGAGCAGGCCGAGCGGCTCCAGCAGGTCGTCGGCCAGCGCCGGGTGCCTGACGATACCGGCGAGCAGGACATGCGCCACACCGGTGGCCGATTTGCGCCCGCCCGGCCGCGGGCCCGGCGGCACGAAGCGCCGGTCGCCACCCTGTCGGCGATAGCCCCCACCACCATAGCCCATTCCGGCCTGGCCGCGGTCGCGCCCGTCATATCCTCCCCGACGCGCGCCATAGGCGGCGAGGAAGCGCTCGTCGAAATCGCGTCGGTAGGCCTCGCGCACCTCCGGGTCGTGGATCGACTGGGCGCGCTGGCGCAGTGCGGTGCGCAGCCCCGCCCGGCCCTCCGGCGTCGATACGCTGTGCGCCGTCACCGCAGCCCGCCATACCGTCTCCGCCAGGCTGTGACCCTGCTGCAGCACCTCGCGCATGGCCTGGCGGCCGACATTGCGGATCAGGCTGTCGGGATCCTCGCCCGCCGACATGTAGGCGATGCGAACCGAGCGGTCGGGCACGAGGTGCGGGAACAGCCGGTCGACGGCGCGCAGGGCCGCGCGGCCACCCGCCTCGTCGCCGTCGAAGCAGAGATAGGGCGTCTTGGTCACCTGCCAGAGCAGCTTGATCTGCTCCTCGGTCAGCGCCGTGCCGAGCGGGGCGACCGCGCCTCGGAAGCCCGCCTTCACCAGGGCGATGACGTCCATATAGCCCTCGACCACGACGACCGAATGGCCCTGCCCGGCCGCCTGGCGCGCCCGGGCGAAGTTGTAGAGCAGCTGACCCTTGTGGAAGAGCGGGTTGTCGCTGGAGTTGACGTATTTCGGCCCGTCGCCCTCCAGCACCCGGCCGCCGAAGGCGACGACCCTGCCGCGCCGGTCCTCCACCGGGAAGATCACCCGGTCGCGGAAGAAGGCATAGGCATCGCGGCCGTCATCGGGTCGCCGCGCCAGTCCGGCCTCGATCAGCTGGTCGAGCTCGAAGCCCCTGGCCTTCATGTGGGCGAGCAGCGTGCCGTCGCGCGGCGCGTAGCCCAGGCGGAAGGTCCGCATGGTTTCCGGATCGACGCCGCGGCCCTCCAGATACGCCCGGGCCGTTCGCCCGGCGGGCTCGGCCAACTGCTCCTCGAAGAAGCGGCAGGCCTCCTCGATGGTCTCGTGCAGCGTCTTGCGCCGGGCCTCCTCGCGCCTGGCCTCGGGCGTCTGTTCCGGCATGGCGAGCCCGGCCCGGCCGGCCAGAATTTCCACCGCGTCCATGAAGGCCATGCGGTCGTGATCGGTCAGGAAGCTGATGACGTCGCCATGCGCGCCGCAGCCGAAGCAGTGGTAGAAGCCCTTGTCGTCATTGACGGTGAAGGAGGGCGACTTCTCCTTGTGGAAGGGGCAGAGGCCCTTGAACTCCCGCCCCGCCCGGGTCAGCTTGACCGCGCGCCCGACCACCTCCGAGACCGGCACCCGGTCGCGGATCTCGTCGAGGAAGGAGGGAGGCAGGGCCATGGGCTGGAGCCTACTTCATGTCGGGCGGAGGCGGCTAGCCGGGCGGCCGTGAGGGCGATCCGGGATCATGCGCGGCCGGCCTGCGGCGGGCCGGCGAGGACGCCCGGCCGGTCCCGGTTCTGCGAAGCGGCACTTCGCGCCGCATCGCGCCCGGGACGACACAGATTGTTGATTCAGCAGAAGGTCTTCGTCGTCCCGTGCGCGGTGCAGCACGCAGTGATGCGCCGCAGACTCGGGACCGGCCGGCCGTCCTCGTCGACACCGCGCCCCCCGCCCCGCCCTCAGGCGAGCTGCGTCTTGACGATGCCGCTGGCCTTGCCGAAATCCATCTGGCCGGCATAGCGGTCGCGCAGCGCCGCCATGGTCCGGCCCATGTCCTTCAGGCTGGAGGCGTTGAGCTCCTTGATCACGCCGTCGACCGCGACCTTGATCTCGCCCTCGTCCATCTGCTTGGGCAGGAAGCGCTGGATGACGGCGATCTCCGCCGCCTCCTGTTCGGCCAGGTCCAGCCGGCCGCCCTGCTCGTAGAGGCTGATCGACTCGCGCCGCTGCTTGACCATGGTCTGCAGCATGTTCAGCACGTCGTCGTCGGGGATGCCCTCGGTGTTGCCGGTGCTGCGCGCGGCGATGTCGCGGTCCTTCAGCGCCGCCAGGATCAGCCGCACGGTCGCCAGGGCGATCTCGTCCTTGGCGCGCATGGCGTCCTTCAGCGCTTCGTTGAATCGTTGGCGGATCATGTCGACCTTGCCACTCCGAAATCTCGTGTCCCAAGTCCCGCCGCTCCGGCGTGTTCACCCGGTCCGTCTGCCGGCGGCAAACCCCAAGGCGGCCTGTCCGGTGGGCCCGGTCGTCCGGCGGCGAGCCGAGATAGCTAATCCTTTGCCGGCACTTCCGCAAGGCCGACAGACGCGCCATGCGCCAAATGGGGTCGCCCGGCCTTTGACGCCCTGCCCGCAACGATGTAGGTGCTACCCGGTTCAAGCACGTCAGTGGAAGGAAGCAGCAATGCCGGGCGATCCCGCATCCCCGACCACGCGCCCCCCCGCCAGGCAGCCGGAGGGCGCCACCGGTGCCCTGGTGCTGGCCGATGGCACGGTCCTGTGGGGCCGCGGTATCGGCGCGGCCGGGCGACGGGTGGGCGAGGTCTGCTTCAACACCTCGATGACCGGCTACCAGGAGGTGATGACCGATCCCTCCTATGCCGGCCAGATCATCACCTTCACCTTTCCGCATGTCGGCAATGTGGGGGCCAATCTGGAGGATGTGGAGGCGACCAACCCGGCGGCCCGCGGCCTGGTGCTGCGCACCGACATCACCGAGCCGTCGAACTGGCGCGCCCAGCGGCATTTCGACGACTGGCTGAAGTCGTGTGACCTGGTCGGACTGGCCGGTGTCGATACCCGCGCGCTGACCCGCCACATCCGCGATGGCGGGGCGCCCAGCGGCGTCGTCGTCAACGCGCCGGATGGCGATATCGACGTCGCCGCGGCCCTCGCCGAAGCGCGCGTCTGGCCCGGGCTCGAAGGCATGGACCTGGCGAAAGAGGTGTCCTCGACCCAGACCTATCGCTGGTCGGAGACGCGCTGGTCGATCGACGGCGGCTACGGCGCGCTGAGCGAGCCGAGATACAAGGTCGTGGCCATGGATTTCGGGGCCAAGCGCAATATCCTGCGCTCGCTCGCCAGCCTCGGCTGCGACGTCACCGTGGTGCCCGCCTGGTCGACGGCGGAAGAGATCCTCGGCCACCAGCCCGACGGCATCTTCCTGGCCAACGGCCCCGGCGACCCGGCGGCGACGGGCGAGTACGCCGTGCCGCAGGTCCGCGCGCTGGTCGACAGCGGCAAACCGGTCTTCGGCATCTGCCTCGGACACCAGATCCTGGCCCTGGCGCTGGGCGCCAGGACGCACAAGATGGAGACCGGTCACCGCGGCGCCAACCACCCGGTCAAGGACCTCGGCACCGGCAAGGTCGAGATCACCAGCCAGAACCACGGCTTCGTGGTCGACCCCGACAGCCTGGGCGACGGCGTCGAGGTCACCCATGTCAGCCTCTTCGACGGCTCCAACGAGGGCATCCGCCTGAAGGATCGGCCGGTCTTCTCCGTGCAGTACCATCCGGAGGCCTCGCCCGGGCCGCAGGACAGCCACTACCTGTTCGAACGCTTCGTCGACGCCATGAAGCGATGACGGCGCCGCCCAGCCGCCCCGCCCCGTCCGTCAACAAGCGCCCGACCCCCCGATAGCCCATGCCCAAACGCACCGACATCCGCTCCATCGCCATCATCGGCGCCGGCCCGATCGTCATCGGCCAGGCCTGCGAGTTCGACTATTCCGGCGCCCAGGCCGTCAAGGCGCTGAAGGACGAGGGCTACCGCGTCGTCCTGATCAACTCCAACCCGGCGACGATCATGACCGATCCGGAACTCGCCGACGCCACCTATGTGGAGCCGATCACTCCCTCGATGGTCGCCAAGGTGCTGGAGAAGGAGCGGCCGGACGCGCTCTTGCCCACCATGGGCGGCCAGACCGCGCTCAATACCGCGCTGGAACTCGACCGCACGGGCGTGCTGGAGGCGCTCGGCATCGAGCTGATCGGCGCCAACGCCAAAGTCATCGCCAAGGCCGAGGACCGCCAGCAGTTCCGCGAGGCGATGGACGCCATCGGTCTCGCCAGCCCGCGCTCCCGCCTGGTCCACTCGCTGGCCGAGGCGCTGGACGCCATCGACTATGTCGGTGTGCCGACCATCATCCGGCCGTCCTACACGCTGGGGGGCACCGGCGGCGGCATCGCCTACAACCGCCATCAGTTCGAGGAGATCGTCCGCAACGGCCTGCGTGCCAGCCCGACCCACGAGGTGCTGATCGAGGAGTCGGTGCTGGGCTGGAAGGAATTCGAGATGGAGGTCGTCCGCGACCGGGCGGACAACTGCATCATCGTCTGCTCCATCGAGAACGTCGACCCGATGGGCATCCATACCGGCGACAGCATGACCGTGGCGCCGGCGCTGACGCTGACCGACAAGGAATACCAGCTGATGCGCGACGCCTCGATCGCGGTCCTGCGCGAGATCGGCGTCGACACCGGCGGCTCGAACGTGCAGTTCGCCGTCGACCCGGCCAGCGGGCGCCTGGTGGTGATCGAGATGAACCCCCGGGTCAGCCGCTCCTCGGCGCTGGCCTCCAAGGCGACCGGCTTCCCCATCGCCAAGATCGCCGCGAAGCTTGCCGTCGGCTACACGCTCGACGAGCTCGACAACGACATCACGCGGGTGACGCCGGCCAGCTTCGAGCCGTCGATCGACTACGTCGTCACCAAGATCCCGCGCTTCACCTTCGAGAAGTTTCCGGGTGCCGACCCGCTGCTGACCACCTCGATGAAATCGGTGGGCGAGGCGATGGCCATTGGCGGCACCTTCCAGGAAAGCCTGCAGAAGGCCCTGCGCTCGCTGGAGACGGGCCTGACCGGCCTCGACGAGATCCGCGTCGAGGGCTGGGAGCCCGGGCAGGGCGCGCCGGACGACCCCAACGCGCTGCGCGCCGCGCTGGCGCGGCCGACCCACGACCGCCTGCTGGTCATCGCCCAGGCCTTCCGCGCCGGCTTCTCGGTCAGGGACGTGCAGGACTACTGCCATTTCGACCCCTGGTTCCTGCGCCAGGTCGAGGATCTCGTGGTAACGGAAAACGCGGTGCGCCGGGACGGCCTGCCGGAAAGCGCCGAGGGCTGGCGCCGGCTCAAGGCCAAGGGTTTCGCCGATGCCCGCCTGGCCACGCTCGCCGGATGCAAGGAGGCCGAGGTCACACGGCGCCGCCACGCCGCTGGCGTGCATCCCGCGATCAAGCGCATCGACACCTGCGCCGCGGAGTTCCCCTCGGCCACCGCCTACATGTACGCCACATACGAGGGCGGACTCTACGGACCGGCGGAATGCGAGGCCGAGGCCAGCGACCGCGAGAAGATCATGATCCTGGGCGGCGGGCCGAACCGCATCGGCCAGGGCATCGAGTTCGACTATTGCTGCGTCCACGCCGCCTACGCCCTGCGCGAGGCCGGCTACGAGACCATCATGGTCAACTGCAACCCGGAGACCGTGTCGACCGACTACGACACCTCCGACCGGCTCTATTTCGAGCCGCTGACGGCCGAGGACGTCATCGAACTGGTCCTCAAGGAGCGGGCGGCCGGCACGCTGAAGGGCGTCATCGTGCAGTATGGCGGCCAGACCCCGCTGAAGCTGGCGGAGAAGCTGGAGGCCGCCGGGGTGCCCATCCTCGGCACCCCCTTCGACGCCATCGACCGGGCCGAGGACCGCGACCGCTTCGCCCGCCTGGTCGGCAAGCTGGGCCTGAAGCAGCCGGACAACGGCATCGCCCACTCCGCCAGGGAGGCCGAGGCGGTGGCCGAGCGCATCGGCTTCCCGCTGCTCGTCCGCCCCTCCTACGTGCTGGGCGGCCGCGGCATGGAGATCGTCCACGACCTCAAGGGCCTGCGCCGCTACATCGACGAGGCGGTGCGCGTCTCCGGCGACGATCCGGTGCTGCTCGACCGCTATCTCGCCGACGCCATCGAGGTCGACGTGGACGCGGTCGCCGACGGCCGGGACGTCTATGTCGCGGGCATCATGGAGCATATCGAGGAAGCCGGCATCCACTCCGGCGACAGCGCCTGCGCCCTGCCGCCCTATTCGCTCGCCCCGGAGATCGTCGAGGCGATCGCCGAGGAGACCCGCCTGCTCGCCCGCGAACTCGGCGTGGTCGGGCTGATGAACGTCCAGTTCGCGGTCAAGGAGCGCGACATCTACCTCATCGAGGTGAACCCCAGGGCCAGCCGCACCGTGCCCTTCGTCGCCAAGGCCACGGGCACGCCGATCGCCAAGATCGCGGCGCGCATCATGGCCGGCGAGCGCCTGGCCGACTTCCAGGTCACCAGCCCCACCCCGCCCTTCACCGCGGTGAAGGAGGCTGTCTTCCCCTTCGCCCGCTTCCCCGGGGTCGACACCATTCTCGGCCCGGAGATGAAGTCGACCGGCGAGGTCATGGGGCTCGACCGCGATTTCGGCCGCGCCTTCGCGCGCGCCCAGCTCGGCATCGGCATCCCGCTGCCCACCGAGGGCACCGTCTTCGTCTCGGTGCGCGACACCGACAAGCAGGCCTTCGTCGAGATCGCCCGCGCGCTGGCGGAGATGGGCTTCACCCTGCTCGCCACCAGAGGTACGGCAACCCTGCTGGCCGGGCACGATATCCCGGTGGAGCGGGTCAACAAGGTGCTGGAGGGCCAGCCGCACATCGTCGACAGGATGATCGACGGCCAGGTGCAGCTGGTGCTCAACACCACCGACAGCGCCCAGGCCGTGCGCGACAGCTTCTCCTTGCGCCGGACCGCGCTCGTTAATAACATCGCCTACTACACGACGGTGGCCGGTGCTCGCGCCGCCGTCGCGTCGATCCGGGCCTTGCGTGAGGATCGGCTCGAGGCGAACTCCCTCCAGCACTATCAGGGGCTGGTTGGCGCCCGACCGGCGGCGGCCGAATAGCGCCGTTTCGCCGACCGCTTGAACGGCCGCGCACCGCGTTACCCTCACCGCAGCAAGGGACACGGGTTCGAGGCGAAGGGCGTCCCGCCGCGTGAAGCTGCGCGACGGTACGCGATTGAAACACCGGTCGCCGCTCCCCATTGCTATCGGGGCGCGGCACGACCGCCAGGTATTCGCAAGGAAGGGCGAGACGCCTATGGAAAAGGTGCCCATGACCAAGGCTGGCCACGAACGGTTGGTCGAGGAGCTGAAGCATCTGAAATCGGTGGAACGGCCGGCGATCATCCGGGCGATCGCCGAGGCGCGCGAGCATGGCGACCTCTCGGAGAACGCGGAGTACCATGCGGCCCGCGAGCGTCAGAGCTTCATCGAGGGCCGTGTGCTCGAACTCGAGGACAAGATTGCCCGCGCCGAGATCATCGACCCCAAGAAGGTGGCCGGCGACAACGTCACCTTCGGCGCCACCGTGGTGCTGGCGGACGAGGACACCGACGAGGAGAAGACCTACCAGATCGTCGGCCAGGACGAGTCCGACATCAAGGAAGGCCGGCTCTCGATCTCCGCCCCGCTCGCCCGGGTGCTGATCGGCAAGGGCGTCGGCGACAGCGTCGAGGTCTCCACCCCCGGCGGCTCCAAATCGTACGAGATCATGGAGATCCGCTTCGACTGAGGCGACCGTCCGGGCCGCCCCGCGACGCCGGCGAGGACGCCAGTCAGCGCCCGGCTCTCCCTGCCGCCGGCGCCGGGGTGACGCCGAAAATCTTGATTCAGTTAACTCGTCCAAATGTTGTCGTCCCGGGCGCGATGCGGTGCGGAGTACCGCTTCGCAGACCCGGGACCGGCCGCCTGTCCTCGCCTGACGCTGAAGCCGGTCGAAGACGCCCGGCCGATCCCGGCTCTCCCGCCGGTCGGCCGGGATGACACCGGGATGACGATGCCGGGTGGTGACGAACGAAGCCGTCATCCCGGCCGTCCTCGCGCACCGCTCCGGCCACCAGGCCCTACCGCCACGTCAGCCACCGCCCGCCTCGCCGCGCCCATCGCCACCGGACCCGCCTGCCGCGGCCGCCGGCCCCTCCGGCGCCAGCCGCCAGGGCGCGTGGGCGAGGCCGTAGCGCTTCAGCCGGGCGATCGCCTCCACCGAGCGGATGACGAGGCCGGCGTCCTGAGCCGCCCGGCCGCGCGCCAGCGACCAGCGCAGATGGCCGACCAGCTCGTCCACCTCGGCCCGCTCAGCCAGGCGGTTGTGGTCCCGCAGCGCCGAAAAGTATGAACAAACCTTATCATTCCTTAACATTCGGCTGGCCGTGACCGCCGCCGCGCCCGGCGCGTAGCCGGCCAGCCGCGCCGCCTCCGCCCCGCTGGCCCCGCGCGCCAGCGCCTCGGCGAAGCGCGTCTGCCGGGCGTTCAGCCCCGGCGGTGCCTCGGGGGCCGGCGGCAGCCCGCGCTCCGGCCGGGTGATGTCCAGCCAGTCGAGCCGGGCCCGGGCCTCCGCCACCGCAAGCCGCGCCGTGGCGACCCAGTCGCGCTCGCGCCGCGGCACCCCGGCCATGGCCTCGTAGTCGATCCCCGGCACCACCACCGCCGCCAGCCGTGCCAGCCGGGCGCGCTCGTCGGCCGGCTCTGGCAGCGACTCCGGCGACTCGCCGAACGGTGCTCCGGCCGCGGTTTCGGGTACGGTTCCGGGTGCGGTTCCGGGTACGGT
>JAVKFF010000036.1:0-8020 GCA_040226215.1 Azospirillaceae bacterium | reverse complement strand
CTTCCTGACCTTCCAGATCCGCACCGCCGGCGGCCTGCGGCTTCTGGCAGCGACCAAGTAACCGGAATTGCATCCATGACCGAACCCGCAATGGCCGAGACCGTCCTGCTGGACCACGATGTCGAAGAGCCGAATGTCTTCACCCAGGACATGCTGGGGTGGGAGGGCTGGCTGCCGCCGCTTGAGGAAGGCGACCTGACCGAGCGCCACTGGGAGGCGCTGGTGCAGAAGCGGCGGTCGAAGATGCCCTATTTCATGCTGCTGGCCCGGGACCCGGACATTCTGGAATACCGGACCCGGACGGACATGGACATTTTCCACAACCCCGATTCCGGGCTGCCCCGGGCGGAGCGCGAGCTGGCAGCCGCCGCCACGTCGCGGCTGAACGGCTGCATCTACTGCGCCTCGGTCCATGCGCGGTTCGCGGCACAGTATTCGAAACGGTTCGACGAGGTGCAGCGGCTCTTGGACGAAGGCGTTGGTGCAAGGATCGATCCGCGTTGGGACGCGATCATCGACGCATCCGTCGCGCTGTCCGAGACGCCCTCGCGTTTCGGGCCGGAACATGTCGCGGCCCTGCGCGCCACCGGCATGGACGACCCGGCCATCGCCGACGCGATCAACGCCATCGCATTCTTCAATTGGGCGAACCGCTTGATGCTGTCGCTGGGTTTGGCGACCAAGGGCAATACGGCGTGAGCATGCCGGCGTCCCGCCCGGCGATCGTACCGCGATCAGCTGGACGGAACCTGTTCCTCGCAGGAGGGAGACGGAGATCGTCCGACACGCATCCGGCGGCCCTTTGCCTGCCCGAAATATCCTGCCGGACGGTAAGGGCGCGCTGGCGCCCGAGGATATCGCGGCCGGCATCGGCCCCGCGCCTTCACGGCCCGCGCAGGCAACCCCCGCCCGCATGAACATCCACCCAGCCCGGCAAGCGGTCAGCGGTTTCGTCTATGCTGCCTGACAGAACCGGAACTGCCCAACAGGAGCATCGCGCATGGACATCCACCGCAGAACCTTTCTCACCGTTCTTGGATCGACGGTCGCCTGGCCGGCACTGGGCGGACTGACCACCACCGCCTTTGCCAAGGACCCGGTCAAGGGGGGGACGGTCCGGATCTTCCTGAACCAGCCGGTGTACCTGACCAGCGCCATCAGTTCGTCGGGTCCGATTGCGCAGATCTCGCCCAAGATTTTCGACGGGCTGGTCGAATACGATCACGACATGACGCCGCACCCGCGGATGGCGTCCTCGGTCACGATGTCGGACGACGCGAAGACGCTGACCATCGTCCTGCGCGAAGGCCTGAAATGGCACGACGGCAAGCCGATCACCTCGGCCGACATCGCCTTCTCGGCCACCGAGGTCTGGCGCAAGTACCACCCCCGCGGCCGCTCCACCTATGCCGCCCTGGAAAGCGTCGACACGCCCGACGAACTGACCGCGGTCTTCAACTTCTCGAAACCCTCGGCGTTCGTGATGAACGCGCTGTTCGCAAGCGAGGCGCAGGTGCTCCCGCGCCATATCTACGAGGGCACGGACATCCTGAAGAACCCGGCAAATAATGCGCCGATCGGTTCCGGCCCGTTCCGGTTCGTCGAGTGGCGGCAGGGCGAATACATCCTGCTGGAGAAGAATCCTGACTATTGGGCCGAGGGCGAGCCCTATGTCGACCAGATCGTGGTCCTGCTGGTTGGCGACAGCTCGGCCAAGGCCATCGCCTTCGAGGCGGAGGAGGTCGACATCGCAGGCGGCATCCCCGTGGCCCTGGCCGATGCGAGGCGGCTGGAGCAGCTGCCCCATATCGAGATCCCGGACACCGGCTTCGAAGCCTATGGCAACAACACGTTCATGGAGATCAACCTGCGTCGGCCGGAGCTCCAGGATGTGCGGGTCCGCCGCGCCATCCTGCATGCGCTGGACCGCGAGTTCATGATGAAGAGCGTCTATTTCGATTTCGGCACGATCGCCACCGGGCCGGTCCCGGCGCCGATCAAGAATTTCTACACTGCCGACGTGCCGACCTACGATTTCGATCCCGAACTGGCGAAGAAGCTGCTCGACGAGGCGGGGCTCAAGCCGGACAGCAACGGGACCCGGCTGTCCCTGACGCTGGACCCGCTGCCCTATGGCAGCGTCGCCAAACCCGCCGCGGCCTATATCAAGCAGGCTCTCAGTGTGGTCGGCATCGATGTCACGATCCGCTCGGGCGACCCCGCGACCTATTTCAAGCGCGTCTATGGCGATAACGATTTCGACCTGACGATCTCCGGCGCCTCGGCCTTGACCGATCCGACGATCGGCGTGCAGCGCTTCTTCTGGTCGAAGAACATCATCCCGGGCGTGGCCTTCTCGAACGGTTCGGGCTATTCCGACCCGGAGATGGACGCGATCCTGGAAGCTGCGGCCGCCGAGCCGAACCCGGCACGTCGGACCGAGCTGTTCCACGCGTTCCAGCGGAAGGCCGCGACGGACCTGCCGATCCTGCCGATCGCGGACCTGCCGTATTTCGCCGTCAAGAACACCCGGCTGAAAAACACCGAAGTCAGCCCGTTCGGCTTCGGCGGCAATTTCTCGACCGTCTATATCGACCGCTGAACCAGCGGCCGGGGCGCCCTGAGAGAGGTCTCCCGGGCGAGATCTCGTGGGCGAGGTCTCGTGCGCGAGGTCTCTTGGGGCGCCCCGGCGATATTCGGGCTTTCAATCCGCCACCGGCAAGGTGCGATGCCAGATTCCCTTCGTTTCCTGATCCGCAGAATCCTGCAATCGCTCCTGATCATCATCGGGATCATCGTCGTCAATTTCCTGATCCTCAACCTGCCGGCTGGGGACATGGCCGACGTGATGGCAGGCATGGATGGTGGCGGCGATGCCGGCTACACCGAGCAATTGCGCCGGGAATTTGGTCTCGACAGGCCATTGCCGGCTCAGCTTGCCACCTATGTCGGGCATCTCCTCAGTCTCGATCTCGGCTATTCCTATTCCCGCAACATGCCGGTACTGGACGCGATCCTCGCGCGGCTGCCCGCCACCTTGCTGCTCATGGGCTCCGCGATCGTGCTGGCCTTCGTGCTTGGTATCCTGATGGGCACGCTCGCCGGCAGGAATGTGGGCAGGCCGCTCGACGCGGCGATCTCGGTGGTGGCGCTGATCGGCTATGCCACACCGCTCTTCTGGCTGGGCCTCCTGCTGATCCTGCTGTTCACCATCGGCCTGGGCTGGTTGCCGTCGGGCGGGATGCAGACCATCGGCATGCGCGGCAGCCTGCTGGCGCAATGGCTCGACATCGGCCGACATCTGATTCTGCCCGCCTGCACCCTGGCGGTGTTCTACCTCGCCATTTTCGTCCGGCTGATGCGATCCTCGGTGATCGAGGTCGCCGGGCAGGACTATGTCCGCACGGCCCGTGCCAAGGGCATGAGCGAGCGCCGCGTCTACCTGCACCACGTCACCGGCAATGCCATGCTGCCGGTGCTGACCATGCTCGGCCTGCAGATCGGCGGGATGCTCGGCGGCTCGGTCGTGGTCGAGACCATTTTCAGCTGGCCCGGGCTTGGCCGCATGACCTACGACGCGATCTTCTCCCGCGACATCAACCTTCTGCTGGGCGTGCTGTTCCTGTCTTCGGTCTGCGTGGTCGTCACCAACCTCATTGTCGATCTGCTGTACTTCTGGGTCGACCCCCGCATCGGAGTGAAGGGATGACCGAGGCCGCCATCGCCGACCCGCCGCGAACGGCCCGACGCCGGTCCCGCTGGAGTGCGCTGTTTCTAATCGGCTGCCTGCTGCTGATCCTGATCACCGCCGCGGCCGTCACCGCGGGGCTGGTCTGGCCGGCAGGCCCGTGGGTACAGGCCGGCGACCCCTTCACCCCGCCGCTGACGGTATCCGGCCTGCCGCTGGGCACCGACGGCCTGGGCCGCGACGTCGCTGCCATGCTGGCCTATGGCGCGCGCGTGTCGATGGTCATCGGCATCACCTCGACCATCGCCGCGGCGGTCATCGGCATCGTGGTGGGCGGGACGGCGGGCTATGTCCGCAGCTGGGTGGACGACGGGCTGATGCGCTTCACCGAGATCTTCCAGACCATCCCCAGCTTCATGTTCGTCATCGTCCTCATGGTGATCTTCACGCCCACGATCTTCACGATCACCCTGGCCATCGCCGTGGTCTCCTGGCCCCCGGTGGCCAGGCTCGTCCGCGCCGAGTTCCTCAGCCTCGGGTCACGCGAGTTCGTGCAGTCCTGCCGCCTGATCGGCATGCAGCCGGTCCGCATCATCTTCGCCGAGATCCTGCCCAACTGCTTCTCCTCGGTGATCGTGGTCTCCTCGGTGATGGTCGCGACAGCGGTGCTGATCGAGGCAGGGCTGTCGTTCCTTGGCCTGGGCGATCCCAACGTGGCCTCCTGGGGAGGCATGGTGGCCGAGGGCAGGCCGGTGATCCGTTCCGCTGCCTACCTGTCCGTCGTGCCCGGCTTCGCGATCTTCCTGCTGGTCCTGAGTATCAACATCGTCGGCGAGGGATTGAACGACAGGCTGAACCCGCGGCTGCGCAACCGCTGACCTCTACTGTGCACCGCTTCTGCCCGCCGGTGCCCCTGATAAGGAAGCCCACGATGAGCGACCCGCTGCAGCAGCTCGAGGCGCGCCTGGCCTGGGAAAGAACGACCCTGGCCTATCCCGATCGAGTCTGGCCGGTGCAACACCGGACGCAGGGGGGCGAGCCGGCGCTGGATGTGCTGATCATCGGCGGCGGGCTCGCCGGGCTTGCCATCGCCGTGCGTCTGCTGGGCATGGGCATTGCGAACTTCAAGGTGCTGGACGAGAACCCGGAAGGGAACGAAGGGCCCTGGGTGACCTATGCCCGCATGCACACCCTGCGTACCGAGAAGCGCCTGCACGGACCCGACGGCGGCTTCCCCGCCGCAACCTTCCGGGCATGGTACGAGGCACAGTTCGGGCCCGAGGCCTATGACAGTCTGACCCTGATCCCCAGGGGACAGTGGATGGACTATCTGAACTGGCTGCGGAAAGTCTTCGAGATCCCCCTGGTCAGCGAAGCCCGGGTGGTCAAGCTGCTTCCCCATCCGCTGGGATTCCGCGCACAGGTGGAAACCCCGAACGGCCTGGTATCCTATGTCGCGCGCAAGGTGGTGGCAGCCACCGGCCTGGTCGGCGCAGGCGGGCCGCGGCTGCCCTTCGACATGTCGGGCATCGACCCGGCGCTCTGGAAACACAGCAGCGACATCTTCGATTTCAAGGCGTTGAAGGGCAAGCGCGTCGCGGTCCTCGGCGGCAACGCCTCGGCACTCGACAATGCTGCCACGGCACTGGATCACGGCGCCGCCCGGGTCGATCATTTCATCCGTCGTGCCGCCCATCCGGAACGGAACACGCTCCGCTATCTCGAGTTCGCCGGAATGTTCCGCAGTTTCCCCCTGATGGAGGACGAACGGCGCCTGCGTGTGGTCCGAACCAACCTGGCCAGTGCCGTGCCGCCGCCGCTCTGGTCGATCGAGCGCTGCGAGGCCTTCGACAATTTCAGGTTCCACATGGCGACGGGCTGGCGCGACATCGCGCAAACGCCGGAGGGGCTGGTCATCACCACGACCTCCGGCGCCCGGCACATGGCCGACTTCGTCATCCTGGGAACCGGATTCGAGGTCGATCTCGAAAAGGTCGGCTATCTCAGCAGTTTCTGCGATGACATCCTGCTCTGGCGCCAGGTGGCCGAACTCGGCGACGATCCCATCGACCAGGCGATCGGCCGCCACCCCTATCTCGGGCCCCATCTGGAATGCCGGGGCCGCAATCCCGAGGCCGACAGGATCCTTGCCAACCTGATCTTCGCCAACAATGCCGCGCTGGTCAGCATCGGCCCGGGCTATACCGGCATGAACGGCAGCCCGTTCACCAGCACGCGCGTGGTCGAGGGGATCGTGCAATCGCTCTATCTTGCCGATGCGGACAGCTACATCACCGCGCTGGAAGGTTTCGAGCATTCCGAGTTCACCGGCAAGTCGAGCCTCGCCGAGATGCAGGCCTGATGCCCGGGGACACCCTCCTCAGGGTCCAGCGCCTGAGCGTCCGGTTGCCCGAGGGGGCGGACCGGGAGCTGGCGTTGCAGGACGTGTCGATCGACGTCGCCCGCAACGAGATCGTCTGCGTGGTCGGTGAAAGCGGCTCGGGCAAGTCGATGGCCGCCAGCGCGGTGATGGGCCTTCTGCCGGAAGGCGTGCGGGTGGCCGCGGGGACGATCAGCCTCGACGGGGAGGATCTGCTCAAGCTGCGGCCCGACCGCATGCGCAAGGTCCGCGGTCAGCGCATCGGCATGATCTTCCAGGAGCCGATGACCGCGTTGAACCCGCTGAAGCGGATCGGCACGCAGATCTCCGAGATGTTCCACCTGCACCGGCGGATGCAACGCTCGGAACAGAAAGCGAAGGCGCTGGCCTTGCTTGACGCGGTGCATATCCCGGAGCCGGGCAAGGCGTTCAGGGCCTATCCTCACGAGCTGTCCGGCGGGCAGCGGCAGCGGGCGATGATCGCCATGGCGATGGCGCTGGACCCCGATCTGCTGATTGCGGACGAGCCGACCACGGCGCTCGATGTCACGACGCAGGCGCAGATCCTGAAGCTGATCCGCGAACTGCAGCAGCGCAACGGCACCGGGGTCCTGTTCATCACCCATGATTTCGGTGTCGTCGCGGACATCGCCGACCGCGTGGTCGTGCTGAAGGAAGGCAGCATTGTCGAGCAGGGATCCGGCGCCGGCGTGCTGGGCAATCCGCAGCACGACTATACACGCTCGCTGATCGACGCCGTCCCACGCCTGGAACCACCGCCCTACGCTCCGCCCGACAATCCCGGTCGGGCATTGGAGGTCCGCGATCTGGTCAAGACCTTCGGCCGGCCGGGCCTGTTCGGCAAGGGGCGCACGGTGCATGCCCTGCGCGGCGTCAGCTTCGACCTGCCGCTCGGACGCACCCTCGGCATCGTCGGGGAAAGCGGCTCGGGAAAATCCACCATGGCCCGGGCTCTGGTCCGGCTGACCGATCCGGATGCCGGAACGGTGCGGATCGGCGAGCTGGATTTCACCGCCTTGCCGCGCCGCGAATTGCGCCGCAAGGCCGGGCTCATACAGATGGTGTTCCAGGATCCCTTTGCGTCCCTGAACCCGCGGCGCAAGGTCGGCGACCTGATCGCCCAGCCGATGACCATCCACGGCATCCCGCACCACCGGGCAATGAAGCGGGTCGAAGAGCTGCTGGCACTGGTCGGCATCGATCCGCGCGCCATGGACCGCTTCCCGCATGAATTCTCCGGCGGGCAGCGGCAGCGCATCGGTGTCGCACGGGCGCTGGCGCTGGAACCGAAAATCCTGGTCGCCGACGAGCCGGTCTCGGCGCTGGACGTGTCGGTCCAGGCGCAGGTGCTGAAGCTGTTCGCGCGGCTTCGCAACGAGCTCGGCCTCTCGATGGTCTTCATCACCCACGACCTGCGTGTCACCGCCCAGATCTGCGACGAGATCGCGGTCATGAAGGAAGGCATCATCGTCGAGTACGGCCCCACTGCCGAGATCTTCGCCGATCCGCAGCACCCATACACACGGCTGTTGCTCGCCTCCGCCCCCGGGCAGCTTCGTCTGGTCGAGACACCGCCGGAAGCCCCGATGCATTTGCAAGGACAAGGATAGGACAGATGACGGATATGCCGAACGGACGGGTTGCGCTGGTCACTGGCGCCAATCGCGGGATAGGCGCGGCCATCGCAAAACGGCTGTCGGCGGAAGGCGCGCGGGTGGCGATAACCCACACGCGCGAGGAATCCGCCGGACAGGCAGCGGAACTCGCCGCCGAACTCGGCATGGCCGAAGGCCGGGCCATGGTGCTCCGCCTGGACTGCGCGGACAGCCAGGCCGTGGTCGCGGCAGTCGACACGGTGGCCGAGACCTTCGGACGGTTCGACATCCTCGTCAGCAACGCCGCGGTCGGCAACCTGCAGCTCGCCGAAGAGG
>JAVKFF010000035.1:0-3475 GCA_040226215.1 Azospirillaceae bacterium | reverse complement strand
GCCAGGAAGGCCGGGGCATGCTGATGGGCACCTACGAGAAGGCCGGCGTGCCGTGGTCGGAGAAGACCACGCCGTGGGATTTCGGCCACGAGCTGCTGGCGCCGGACCTCGACCGCATCGCGCCGTCGCTGGAGGTCGGCTTCCGACACTTCCCGGCCTTCGAGACCGCCGGCATCCGCCAGATCGTCAACGGCCCCTTCACCTTCGCGCCCGACGGCAACCCGCTGATCGGCCCGGTCAGGGGCCTGGCCAACTACTGGGTCGCCTGTGGCGTGATGGCCGGCTTCAGCCAGGGCGGCGGCGTCGGCCTGGCGCTGGCCAACTGGATGATCGAGGGCGATCCCGGCTTCGACGTCTGGGGCATGGACGTGGCCCGCTTCGGCGACTGGGTGCGCCCGGCCTATACCAACGCCAAGGTGCGCGAGAACTACTCCCGCCGCTTCTCCATCACCTTCCCCAACGAGGAGCTGCCCGCCGGCCGGCCGCTGCGGCAAACCCCGATCCACGGCCGGCTCCAGGCGGCCAACGCCGTCTTCGGCGCCAGCTTTGGCGTGGAGCATGCGCTCTGGTTCGCTCCCGAGGATGCCGAACCGCGCGAGGACGTCACCTTCAGGCGCTCCAACGCCTTCGAGCCGGTGGCGGGAGAGGTGCGCGCGGTGCGCGAGGGCGTCGGGCTGATCGAGACGAGCAATTTCGCCAAGTACCGGGTGACGGGACCGGGGGCGGAAGCCTGGCTCGACCAGCTGCTGGTCAACACCATGCCGGTTGAGGGCCGCATCGTGCTGGCGCCGATGCTGAATCCGGCGGGCCGGCTGATCGGCGACTTCACCGTGGCGCGGATGGGGCCGGAGGAATTCCTCGTCTTCGGTTCCGGCATCGCCGAGCAGTACCACATGCGCTGGTTCGAGGCGCGGCGGCCCGAGCGCGGCGTGAGGGTCGAGGCGCTGGGTCTCGGCCTGGTGGGCCTGTCGATCGCCGGCCCCGAGGCGCGGGAGCTGCTGGCGCGGGTGGTCTGGGACGCCGACGTCTCGGGTGCGGCCTTCCCGTTCATGACCCTGCGCCGGCTCGACATCGGGCCGGCGCCCTGCCTGGTCGGCCGGCTCACCTTCACCGGCGACCTCGGCTACGAGATCTGGATGACGCCGGACCTTCAGGCGGCGGTCTTCGACCGGCTGCTGGCGGCCGGACGGGATCTGGGCCTGCGGCTATTCGGGGCCCGGGCGCTCGACAGCCTGCGCCTCGACAAGGATTTCGGCTCCTGGGCGCGCGAGTACCGTCCGATCTATACCGCGCACGAGGCCGGGCTCGACCGCTTCGTGAAGCTCGACAAGGGTGACTTCACCGGCCGCGAGTCGGTGCTGCGGGAGCTCGAGCGGGGCCCGGAGCGCACGCTGGTCGCCTTCACCGTCGACGCCGAGGCTGCCGACGTCATCGGCGACGAGCCGATCTGGCACGAGGGCCGGGTCGTCGGCTGGGTCACCTCGGGCGGCTATGCCCACTGGTCGCGGGCCTCCGTCGCGCTCGGCTACCTGCCGCGGGACCTGGCCGTGCCCGAGGCCGGCTTCGAGATCGAGATTCTCGGCCGGCGCCGGCCGGCATCCCTGCGCCAGCGGCCGCTGTTCGACCCGGCGGGCGCGCGCATGCGTGGCTAGGGTAAAAAATCCGCCCTGCCGGCCGGTTTTTACTTGCCGCGCGCAATACCGCACTGACAGTGTTCGCCAATAAATCCGACGACTTGATTACTGTGGCGAGGGTGTTGTCATGGCCAACGACGGTGCGGTGGAAAAGCTCGTCCTCATGGAACGGCTGGCGGAAGGTCCGGTGATCTGCGCCGAGGGCTATCTGTTCGAACTCGAGCGGCGAGGCTACGTGCAGGCAGGGCCCTTCGTGCCCATCGTCGTCCTCGACAACCCGGAGGCGGTGCGCCAGCTCCACATCGATTTCGCCCGGGCGGGATCGGACATCATCGAGGCCTTCACCTATTACGGCCACCGCGAGAAGCTGCGGGTGATCGGCATGGAGCAGGTGCTGGAATCGCTGAACCGCCAGGCCCTGCAGATCGCCAAGGACGTGGCGGACGAGACCGGCACGCTGCTGGCCGCCAACATTTCCAACACCAATCTCTTCGAGCCGGACGATCCGGAGTCCCACAGGAAGGTGCGGGCGATCTTCGACGAGCAGCTCGGCTGGGCGGCGGACTACTACCCCGACCTGGTGGTGGCGGAGACCTTCTCCTTCGCCGGCGAGGCGGAGATCGCGGTCGCCGCCTGCCGCGAGCTGGGCGTGCCCATGGTGGTGACCATGGCGGTGCATCGCGAGCCGATGACCATGGACGGTCTCAGCCCGGCCGACACCTGTCGCAAGCTGCAGGACATGGGCGCCCATGTGGTCGGGCTGAACTGCCTGCGCGGGCCCGACACCATGCTGCCGCTGCTGAGCGACATCCGCGCCGCGGTCTCCTGCCCGGTGGCGGCGCTGCCGGTGCCCTACCGCACCACCGAGGCGGCCCCGACCTTCCAGAGCCTGCGCGATCCGGCCTGCCACTGCATCCCCGACGACCGGCCGTTCCCGGTCGCCCTCGATCCCTTCACCTGCAACCGCTACGAACTGGCCGAGTTCGCCGTCGCCTGCCGGAGCATGGGGGTGGACTATATCGGCGTGTGCTGCGGCGCCGGCCCGCACCACATCCGCGCCGTCGCCGAGGCGCTGGGCCGCACGCCGGAGGCCAGCCGCTTCTCCCCCGACATGAGCAAGCACGCCTTCTTCGGCTCCGACGCGGTGATCTCGGAGAAGTACAAGGAGCGGCGCACCCTGCTTTGAGGCGTGCGAGCGCGGCCACGCCGGGGATCGGCATCGCCAACCGCCTCAGCTCAGCCCCGCGAGGTCCCGGCTCTCCGCTTCGCTGCGGCCGGGACGACGGCCTCTTGATAGGTAGATACCGCAACCCCGCCATCGTCAACCCCGCCATCGTCGTCCCGGACGCCGATAGGCGATCCGGGACCTCGCGCGGCCGGGTGGCGGCGTGGGCTTCCCGGTACAGGATTGCACCGCTGGTGAGGGCGGCCGGGATGACGACAGAGGTGACGGGGACCGAGTGACCGGATTGGCGCCGGGTCCAGCTCAGCCTTTTGCGGCCGCCCGGGCCGCCGCGTGGATCTCGTGCAACAGGGCGCGGGCGAAGCTGCGGGGGAGGTAGAGGTCGAAGCCGAACGTGTCCCAGCGTTCGACGGTGATCCCGACATGGTGCATCGGGGTCGAAGCGACGGTGCCGACCGGGCATGACCTGGCCCTGATATCGAGGGGCACGAGACGGGCCATGACAGCCTCGACGACGCTGCCCTCGACCGAGACGCGGACACGCCCGTGGCTCTGATCGACGAGGACGGTGTCCGCCACCGAGACTTCCGGCGGCGATTGGCCGGCCTCACGCACCAGCCAGGCGCGGCGCGGGGCGAGCCGCAGCAGGCGCCAGCCC
>JAVKFF010000034.1:0-13696 GCA_040226215.1 Azospirillaceae bacterium | reverse complement strand
CCAGCCTGCCGGCGCGGACACCGTCCTGGTCGGCACGGCCGATTTCTCCGGCGAGCTGTGTACGCGGCCGGGCCTCGCCGACGGGACCTGGCGCCGGATCGGCGACTGCGCGGTCTGGCGACCGCTCGAGATCGAGCAGACCCAGGTGATGCTGCGCGACCTCGGCCTGATCGGCGTGCCCGACATGGGGCGCAGAGATGACGACGCGGCGCGGGGTGCGTTCGACGCGCTCCTGGCCCGCCTGGCGCCGGACCATGCCGGTGCGCCGCCGCAGGCGATCGCCACGCTGATCCGTCTCGACTGGCGCGAGCGCTGCCGCGGCGACGGCACATGCTGAAGCGGCGCGCCGCGATGCGGCCGTCAGGGGCTGACGGTCTCCTCCGGCGCCAGACGGGCGCCGCCGTCCAGGATCAGCGCCGGCGCCGTGCTCGGCCGGCGCAGCAAGGGAAGCACGGGATATGAAGGAAGGTCGACCGCCAGCGCCTCGCTCCGGGCATCCTCGATCGCGGCTACCGGCAGCACCAGCGGCCGACAGGCGATGGGGTCGTTGCGGCAGAGCAGTTCCCGATAGGACGGCATGTCCTGTGCCGTCGCCGGCGCATCCGGCGACGGCCCGCAGGCCGACAGCAGCGCCCATGCCATGGTCAGCACGACGCACAACGGGTGCACCGCCTCGCTTCGGCACGACCGATGCGGTCGACTGGATAGGCCGTTCACTGGCTTGTCCTCTCGCCGTTGGCCACCGCTGGGGCGGCCTGCTGGCGATCCTGCTAGCGCTCATCTCTCTGGGCAACCCCCCGGAGGCTTTCGCCGGTTTCGAACTTCCCGATCAGGAGGGCGGCGTCGCCTATCTGATCTTCGACGGCACCGAGGATCCGGCGATCCGCGCCCTCGGTCGGCGTGCCCTCGACGGCGACATCGAAGCGATGGGCGAACTCGCCGACCGCTATGTCGCCGGTGACGGCGTGCCCCGTGATCTTGCTGCGGCCCAGACCTGGTATGCCGCGCTGGCGCGCCATGGCGACGCCCGCGCCGCCTTCAACGTGGCGGCCCTGCTGGAACGCGAGGACGATCCCGGTTCGCCCGCCCGTGCCGCCGTCGCCTACGCCGTCGCGCTCGCCGGCGGCATCGACGAGGCCGCGGACCGCATCACGGTGCTCGCCGGCAGTACCGGTAATGCGCTTGGCGAGGACGACCTCCGTCAGCTGCAGGAGCGGCTCGCCCTGCTCGGCTTCGATCCCGGTCCGGCCGACGGTCTCGTCGGGCCGCGGACGCGCGAGGCGCTGGCGGCCTGGCTGAACGCGGCCGCCCTGCCCGACGATCTGCCGGTCGGTCCGGTCGCGCTTGCCCTGCTCAGGGCCTGGCGACCCGACGATCCGCAGTGAGCCGGCCGCCGCCGCCCCACGATCATGTCGTCGTCTGCCTTCCGGGTCTCCTTCGCGGGTCCGGATGTCCCCGACCTGGATGGCGCGGCCTGAACAGATGGGCTTGAACGGAGGGAGAGGCGAACCAGCCGCCCCTCCCCCGCTTCCGCTGCTTTCCCCCCGATCGCGAAGTATCGGAAGAGCGGAACTCGAATGCCGCAGTCCGGCGGGACGGTCAGGTACCGCCGGTGCCGGCGTCGTCCGCCGCACCTTCGATGCCATCGGCGACATCCTCGAATGTCGTCTGCAGCAACTCGCCCAGCGCGAACACCGCCGCGATGATCACCGCCGCGATAAGCGCCGCGATCAGGCCGTACTCGATGGCGGATGCGCCCCTCTCGCTCCGGATTACCGACCGAAGGTAGACCCGGAGGACCTCAACCATGGAAGACATTTCACTCGACCCCTACGTCACACTTTCTGAAATCACACACTGCAACGGAAACCTCGCTTCCGCCTGCTGGAGAGATTCCAGTATTAGCCTACTGGTTGTAAAGGAGTTTGAGTTTTCGCATGAAAATATTAACATTGGTTATTGCCGAGATATACCTCAAGGTTAACAACTCTGTAATAACACTGCGCATCAAGCGTGAATAACGTCACGAAAATACACGGACGTCGCGGCCTAGTAGACGGCGTTGAACGTGAAGATTCTCAAAAGAAGAATCAATATGAGAGTGCCGCCCAACATGGGGCCGAAGGGCAGCACGCGGTCGTTGTGTCCTGCCAGCCGGACGACACCGGCGGCGCACAGGAAGAACAGGCACGAGACCAGCAGGTAGACGCCGACCCAGCTCCAGCCGAGCCAGATGCCGGCGGCGATGGCCAGCTTGATGTCGCCGCCGCCGATCGCCTCTTCCCGGGTGATCATGCTGGTGACCACGGCGGTCAGCAGGACGACGCCGCCGAACACGCCGGCGCCGATCAGCGCCTCGATCGGCGAGCGGGTGATCAGCGGCGCGAACCACGAGACCAGCAGGCCGAGCACGCCCACCGCCAGCACCAGGCTGTTGGGAATGCGCTTCTCGCGCATGTCGACGGCGGCGATCGTGCCGAGCAGCCCCGCCAGCATGATCACCGCCGTGACGTTGATGAAGATGATCGTCAGTTCGGACAAATCGGCCGCCTGTCCAGTCCTTGCCCCCGGGGTCTTCCGCGCGCTTCGGCGGTCGAAAGGAATCACGACTCCCGACAAGAGGCTAGTTCTACAATAGGAGGTAGTAAATTCGGCGCGCCCGGCCTGTCATACGGGAATGTGGGCGGCATGCCGATCGGGATCGCCAGCGAGCGCCCGCCCGCGGAGACGGGCTCATGCATTTGCGATGGGGTATTCCAGGATCGACAGCGCGGCGGACCATCGGCAACCGGCGCAGCATCAGGTGGTCGCCCATCCCTGAGGGCCAACCTGTCGCCCATGTCTCCGGGTCGTACAATCGGAAAATGGAGCGGGCGAAGGGATTCGAACCCTCGACCCCAACCTTGGCAAGGTTGTGCTCTACCCCTGAGCTACGCCCGCTCGGCGCGTTCCCTGAAAGCCCGGCGCCACGAGTGCACGGAGGCCGGGGCACGGAGCTGTCGGCCGGGCATGGACCCCGGCGGAACGGCGGCGGACTATATCCCATGGACAGGCCATTGCAAGGGCCTTTTTCCACCTTCGGCTGGGCGGCTCGCGCCGGGCTGGACAGCCGCTGGACAGCCGCCGGACAGCCGCCGGGCCGGCGCGCCGGCGCGCTTTGAACTCCGCCGCCCGATTGCCTATAAGAGGCGGCGTGCCACACTCCGAACCCGTCCTTGCGAGCAGCAGCCGAGCGCCGATGATCGACCCCGCCGAGACGCGCCGCGAGCGCCACACGCCCGAAAGCCTGCGCCGCCACCTCGACGAGTTGGGCATCGCCAGCCAATGGCACGAGCACGACCCGGTGTTCACGGTGGAGGAGGCCAAGGACCTGCGCGGCCGCATCGCCGGCGGCCACTGCAAGAACCTGTTCCTGGCCAACAAGAAGAAGCGCATGTGGCTGCTGGTCTGCGACGAGGACGCGGCGGTCGATCTGAAGTCGCTTGGCGAGGCGCTCGGCGCCGGGCGCCTCTCCTTCGGTTCCGCCGACCGTCTGCGCCGCGTGCTCGGCGTCGAGCCGGGCGCGGTCACGCCCTTCGCCCTGGCCAACGATGTCGCGCACGACGTCACGCCGGTGCTCGACGCCGCCATGCTGCGGCACGAAGTGCTGAACTACCATCCGCTGGACAACGCCCGCACCGTCTCGATCGCCCGAGACGACCTGCTGCGCTTCATCGAGGCCTGCGGGCACGAGCCGATAATCCTCGAACTGCCGAGCCAGCCGCTCGACTAGCCGCACCGACCTCTGGTATGCCGGCGCCCGCGTGCCCAAATGCCGGGCGACCGCGAGACGGGCGAGTGAGAACCGGGCGAACGGCAAGGCGCCGGATCGCGCAGACGAACTGGGTGTTGAGAGCATGGAACAGCTGATCGGACAGGCCGCACCGGCCGGCCAGGGCACCGCCGGGCTGATCAAGGACGGCGATACGCGAAGCTTCGAGGCCGACGTCATCAAGGAATCGATGACCCAGCCGGTGATCGTCGACTTCTGGGCGCCCTGGTGCGGGCCGTGCAAGACGCTGGGGCCGCTCCTGGAAAAGGCGGTCCAGGGCGCCGGCGGCCGGGTGAAGCTGGTCAAGATCAACGTGGACGAGAACCAACAGCTCGCCGCCCAGCTGCGCATCCAGTCGATCCCTGCCGTCTATGCCTTCTTCCAGGGCCGGCCGGTCGACGGGTTCATGGGTGCGGTGCCGGAGAGCCAGATCGGCCAGTTCGTCGACAAGCTGTCGCAGCTGCGCGGCCAGGACGAGCAGGCCATGGTGGCCGAGGCGCTGGAGCAGGCCGAGGCGGCGCTGAAGCGGGGCGAGGCCGAGCAGGCGCTTGGCATCTATTCCCAGCTCCTCCAGCACGACGACCGGCTGGCGGCGGCCTATGGCGGCATGATCCGGGCCCTGTTCCAGATGGGCCGCGAGGACGATGCCCGCAACGTGCTGGCGGAGGTGCCGGCGGATCTGGCGCAGGACCAGGCCATCACCGGCGCGGCCAAGCAGCTCGAACTGGCCGCGGCCAGCGCCGGCGCGGCCGGCAATATCGCCGATTTGGAGGAGCGCATCCTGCACGAGCCCGACGACCACCAGGCGCGCATCGATCTGGCCCTGGCCTACTACGCCATGGGCCGCAACGAACTGGCCGCCGAGACGCTGCTGGAGTCGATCCGGCGCGATCGCGACTGGAACGAGGCCATGGCCCGGCGCAAGCTGCTGGAGTTCTTCGAGGCCTGGGGGCAGACGGACCCGTTGACGGTGAAGACGCGCCGCCGCCTGTCGAGCCTGCTCTACGCCTGACGGCCGCGGCGCCGATGGCTGCAGGCCGTCCGGTCCCGGGCTTGGAATCCGCTGCGATCGCCCGATGTTAGGGGACGCCAACGGCCGCTCGTGCCGGCGGCCGCCCGCCACAGCCCGATCGTTGCGCCGATGAGCCCCTTCTTCCCCACCTTCGACGAGTTGCCGCAGACGGTTCCGGTGTTTCCGCTGACCGGTGCGCTGCTGCTGCCGACGGGCCAGTTGCCGCTCAACATATTCGAGCCGCGCTACATCGCCATGGTCGACGACGCCCTGGCATCGAACCGGCTGATCGCCATGGTAGAACCGCGCGAGGCCGGCCATGCCGGCCCGACGGTGCACACGATCGCCTGCGCCGGGCGCATCACCGCCCTGGAGGAAACCGAGGACGGCCGCTACCTGATCACCCTGCACGGGATCTGCCGGCTGACGCTCGGGCTGGAACTGCCGACGACGCGCGGCTATCGCCGCTTCCAGGCGGAGTGGTCGGGTTTTGCCGGCGACCTGCGCGAACCGGGGCCGATCGAGATCGATCGCAAGCGCCTGGCACGCGCCCTGGAGCGCTATTTCCGCCATCACGGCATTTCCGCCAACTGGGAGGCGATCGAGAACACGGCCTCCAACCGTCTGATCACCTCGCTGGCGATGATCTGTCCGTTTTCCGCGCTGGAAAAGCAGGCCTTGCTGGAGGCTCCGGGCCTGCAGGAACGCGCCGACATGGTGCTGAGCCTGATCGAGATGGCCTGTTGGTCCCGGCAGGACGACGGCGGGTCGGGATCGCGCCATTGACGCGGTGGCTGGCGGCTGCCCATATGCCGCCGTGCCGGAGGGCGACTTCGGCAGCAGATGTCGCAAGGTGGAGCTATGCCATGACCAAGAGCGCCAGCGTCGATCCGGCCCTCCTGGAGATTCTGGTCTGTCCGCTGACCAAGGCGACGCTCGTCTACGATCGCGAGCGCAACGAACTGATCAGCGAGGAGGCCCGCCTGGCCTATCCGATCCGCGATGGCATCCCGATCATGCTGGTCGAGGAAGCCCGCCCTCTCGACAAAGACGCCGAACGTTTCTGAGCCATGCCAGGCGCCCCTTCGCCGACCCCCTGGCCGCGTGAAATCCGTCTGCGCCGCGCCGACCGGGTACTGGTCGTCGACTTCGACGACGGCACCCTGGCGGAATTGCCGGCGGAACTGCTGCGGGTCGAAAGCCCCTCGGCCGAGGTCCAGGGTCACAGCGCAAGTCAGAAGAAGCTCGTTGCCGGCAAGCGCGACGTCGCCATCACCGCGGTCGAACCGGTCGGCAATTATGCCGTGCGGCTGATCTTCTCCGACGGCCACGATACCGGGTTCTATTCCTGGGACTATCTCTACCAGCTCAATGCCCGGCGCGAGGCGGTCTGGAACCGCTATCTGGAGGCGCTGAGCCAGGCCGGGATGCACCGCGATGGCTGATCTGCCCCTGTCCGCGCAGGCGCCGGAGGTCGACACGGCGCCGATCACGGGCTGGCTGCTGAGCCAGGCACTGGTCGCCGCGCCCGTCGAACGGCTGATGCGCGGCCTGCTCGACCGGCTGGAAGCCCTGGACCTGCCGATCCTACGCCTGCACGTCTCGACCACAACGCTGCACCCGCAGTTCGATTCCTTCTCGCTCAATCTCTACCGGGAGGGCGCGAGCGAGCAGGAGCACTACGCGCGGGGCACCCGCAACGAGGAGCCCTTCAGGACCAGCCCGCTTTACGACTTCCTGGAGCGGATCGCCCAGGAATATGGCGGTCTCCGCGAGGTGCCGCACGGCACCGGGGCGGTGTCGATGGACCGCTACCGGCTGATGATCGGCGAGGGCCTCAACAAGTTCGAGATCCTGCGCTCCTTCGCCCGGATGGGCGCCACCGACTACGCCATCACCTCCTGCGCCTATGGCGATGACGGCAGCCTGCCCCGGGGGCTGGAGACCGGCATGCTGATGTCCTGGCTGACCGACCGCGAGGGTGGCTTCAGCGATCGCGACCTCGCGGCCCTGCGCGAGGTCACGCTGGCCTTCGCCGTCGCCTGCCGGCCGGCGCTGCTGCTGGAGATCGGCCACACCATCCTGGCAACCTATATGGGCCGCGACGTCGGCGGCCGGGTGATGAGCGGCTCGATCGTGCGCGGCGACGTGGAAACCCTCAACGCCGCCATCGTGATCGCCGACCTGCGCGGCTTCACGGCACTGGCCGACCGCCTGCCGCGCGACGACCTGGTGCACATGCTCAACGACTACCTGGTCTGCATGGCCGACCCGGTGGAGGCCCGCGGCGGACAGGTCCTGAAGTTCCTCGGCGACGGCCTGCTCGCCACCTTCTCCTGCGAGGGTGTCGCCGATCCGAGCCCGATGTGCCGGCAGACGATCGAGGCGGCCCTGGACATGCAGCGCCGGGTGGCGGCGCTGAACGCCGCGCGCCAGGCGGACGGCAAGCCGGTCATGGTGCTCGACATCGCGCTGCATCTGGGCGAGGTGCTGTACGGCAATGTCGGCTCCGAACGGCGGCTCGACTTCACCGTGATCGGCCCGGCGGTGAACGAGGCCAGCCGGATGGAGGCGATGTGCCAGACGCTGGACGAGCCGATCGTGCTGAGCCGCGACTTCGTCGCCCGGTCGTCGCGCGCCTGTCCGCCGGAGTTCCGCTTCCGCAGCCTGGGCGAGCACTTCCTGCGCGGCGTGCGCCAGGCCAAGGAGCTGTTCACCGTCGACGTCGCCGGACAGGACAGGGATTATACTGGGGCAGAGGCCGGGGCAGAGTCCGGGGCAGAATCCGGCGCTGAATCAGGCACCGAACCCGGGGCCACACCGGCGGCGTGAAACCCGTGGCGTTAGTCCCGCGGCCTGAATGCGGCGGCCTGAATGCGGCGGGCGCGGGATTTCAGCGGTTCTCCGTCCAGGCCCGGAAATCCTCGATCGTCAGCCGTTGGGCCGGCGCGCCGACCCCCCTGCCCTCCACGCGGATGGTGCCGGGCGGCGGGGCTTCGTCTGTCATGTCCAGCAGCGTACTGCCGTTCAGCAGCTGGATTGGCACTGTCGTGCTGCCCTCCACACCGAGGCGTCCCCCGCCGGGCACGAAGATCACGCCCGGATCGCCGCCCGCCATGGTATCCGGCGGCACGGGCGTCAGCAGGGGTGTCGGCGGTATGGGCACCTGCCCGGGCGGGTCGACGCAGATCTGGACCGGGTTGCCCAGGGCGTCGACGATTGTCTGGCAGCCCTGCGCCCGCGCGCCGTCGCCGCCCCCCAGGAAGAGAAGCATCGTGACGGCGGCGCCGCCCGCCGCCCGGCAGTGACGCGTGGTCGCCCCGAACATCTGCCGATTTCACGCCAAAAATCGCGAGAAATCCAGCGCTTTTTCTCGTCTTGCGCTTATCCGCCCCGGGAGGTGCTGTGGTCGCGCCGGTATTGCCGGGACTCCGGTCGCGGCAGCGGAAGCCGGAAAGCGGGAGGGCCGTTCCGAGCCACTCGCACCCGCGCGCAGCCGCTACGTCCCGGCACCAGGGAGGCGCTACACCAGGCCCGAAGCGTAAAGGAGGTCGAGAACAATGCCGGCGCGCTCGACGACGATGCCGAGCAGGCTCGAGGCGATCTCGACACCTGGTAGCAGCGCATCCACGAAGGGGGGCGGACCTTCCTGTGCAATCATGAAACCTACTCGTCATCCGGGTCCAGGTGGGGTGGGGTGAGCCGTGCCAGCCTTGAAGGGGGCTCGCCGTCGTCCCCCGGCTGGATCCGCGGACCGGGCGCGGCGTCGCTGCCCGGCCGGGTCTCGGGCGGCGGCGAAAGCGACCGACCGCCTCGATGCAATACCCCGGCGGTTCTCGTCCGGGGACCGGCAGCCACCATAACAACCGGCATGGCGGAGGTCGATCGCCGCGCCGGAGAAACGCGCTGGCGTCGCCCCTTGAAGCGACACGCCGTTGCGCGCGCGCCACGACCAGCCGCGCGATCCGCCTTCGAGCCAGAGGCGTCAGACGGGCGTTCGTGAGGATGTCCATTCGGTTTCCCGGAGCTCTGCTGAGGAGCTAGTCCCTTCAGCCTTTCCGGAGCGGATCGAACGGACGACCAGTTGCAAGCTCACACCTAGGGCAGATTGCGATCGAATGGACCCATTCGGCCGCAAAAAATCTGCCCGATTCTCAATAGCCTAGAGCATCTTGGCTGCGCCCATTCGGGCGCAGGATGCTCTAGAGCTGCCCCCCACCCACCAGCGACATCAGCCGCTCGCGCTGCCACGCTGCCACGAAGTCGGGCACTTCCACGATCGCCGCCAGCCGGGGGAAGGGTGGCAGGTCGTCCTCCGCCACCGTCTCGTGCGTCCAGGTCACCTGGTAGGGGATGTGGACGCCGTGCGCGCCGAGTGCGAGCACCGGCAGGATGTCGGAGCGCACGGAGTTGCCGATCATCAGGAAGTCGTCGCGGTCGATGGCGTGGCGGTCGAGGATGGTGCGGTAGGTGGCCTCGTCCTTTTCCGAGACGATCTCCACCGCCTCGAACAGTTCCGCCAGGCCGGAGCCGGCCAGCTTGGTCTCCTGGTCGAAGAGATCCCCCTTGGTGATGACGAGGAGCCGGTGGCCGTCCGCCCGCAGGCGCTCGACCGTCTCGCGGGCGCCCTCGATGGCCTCCACCGGACGCGCCAGCATGGCCTTGCCGAGATCGATCAGCTCCTGGATCTCGTGCGCGCCCACGGTGCCCCTGGAGACCTCGATGGCGGTCTCCACCATGGACAGGGTGAAGCCCTTCACGCCGTAGCCGAACAGCGACAGGTTGGCGCGCTCGCGGGCATAGAGGGTACGGTCGATGGTCGGCCCGTCGACATGCCGGGACAGGATCTCGCGCAGCCGCGCCTGGGTGTCGGCGAAGTGGATCTCGTTGTGCCACAGCGTGTCGTCGCCGTCGAAGGCGATGGCCAGCCCGCCGGACGTTGCCATCCGTCCCCTCCCCGCCTCAATAGGCCATGAAGGCGTCGATCAGGTCGGTGTTGCGCGGATCGGTCGCCAGGACCAGCGGCCGACGGGGGTGCCTGTGGAAGGGCACCGGCCCGTCGATGGTGTCGACCGCGATGCCGTCCAGCGCCGGCATGGCGGCGCGGTCCGGCAGGGCGACCAGCATGCCCCAGCCCCAGATGCGGCTGCCCGTCCCCGGCATCAGCGCGATCGACGGCTGCACGCCGACCGCCTCGATCAGCGGCAGCTCGCTGCCGCCATCGGCCCAGACCGCCAGCACGTCGCGCGCTAGATCGCCGGCGAAGCCGCTGCCGGCCAGATGGATGACGGCGCCCATGGGCTCCGCCGCCCGGCCGCGCCAGTGGACCAGCGGCTCGGTGCCGTTCGAGGCGGTGAAGCGGTCGGGCCCGCTGAAGCGGATGGTCTCGCCCGGCCAGTCGTGCTGGTCGGGCAGGGTCAGGCGCTCGCCGTCGAAGATGAAGCGCTGCGGCGGATAGACCCGCTCGCGCACGATCACCGTCTGCCAGCCACCGGCGAAGATGACCGCGTTCTCCGTCGGACCTTCGCCGGTGCGCGAGAACAGCCACACACCATCCAGAACGCCCTCCTCCGCCCAGGCGTCGGCGGCGCCAAACAGCAGGAGGAAGAGGCCGAGACGGCCGATGAAGGCGCGCATCGCCGCCGCGCGTCCAGCCGGACGTCCGGTCAGGCCGCCTGCTTCAGCGCCACCTTGAAGGGTGCCTCGGTCTTCGACCGGACCTCCTCCTCGGTCACGCCGTCGGCGAGCTCGATCAGGGTCAGCGCGTCGGCATTGCCACGCTCCAGCGAGAAGACGCCGAGATCGGTGATCAACAGGTCGACCACGCCGGTGCCGGTGAGCGGCAGGTCGCAGGCCTTGAGCAGCTTGGGCGAGCCGTCCTTGGCGGTGTGGTCCATGATGACCACCACCTTCTTCACCCCGGCCACCAGATCCATGGCGCCGCCCATGCCCTTGACCATCTTGCCGGGGATCATCCAGTTGGCGAGGTCGCCATTGCCGGCCACCTGCATGGCGCCGAGGATGGAGAGGTCGATATGCCCGCCGCGGATCATCGCGAAGCTGTCGGCGGAGGAGAAGTAGCTCGACTGCGGCAGCTCGGTGATCGTCTGCTTGCCGGCGTTGATCAGGTCAGGATCGACCTCGTCCTCGAAGGGAAACGGCCCCATGCCGAGCATGCCGTTCTCCGACTGCAGCGTCACCGTCATGCCCTCGGGGATGTAGTTCGCCACCAGCGTCGGAATGCCGATGCCGAGATTGACGTAGAAGCCGTCGCCCAGTTCGCGGGCGGCGCGGGCGGCCATCTGTTCGCGCGTCCATGCCATGGTCTGTTCGGTCTCCCTGGGATCTCTCTGGGATCTCTGCCTCGATGCCCCTGCCCTCAGGCGGTCGCCCGCTGGCGCACCGTGCGCTGCTCGATGCGCTTCTCGTAGTCGCGCCCCTCGATCAGGCGCTGGACGAAGATGCCGGGGGTGTGGATATGGTCGGGGTCGAGCGCGGCCGGGGCGACGAGTTCCTCGACCTCGGCCACGGTCGCCTTGCCGGCCGTCGCCATCATCGGATTGAAGTTCCGCGCCGTCTTCCGGTAGACGAGGTTGCCCCACTCGTCGCCCTTCCAGGCCTTGACGATGGCCAGATCGGCGACCAGGCCGGTCTCCATGATATAGCGCTGGCCGTCGAACTCGCGCTCCTCCTTGCCCTCGGCGATCAGCGTGCCGACGCCGGTCTTGGTGTAGAAGGCGGGGATGCCGGCACCGCCGGCGCGGATGCGCTCGGCCAGCGTGCCCTGCGGGTTGAACTCCAGCTCGAGCTCGCCCGACAGGTAGAGTTCGGCGAACTTCTTGTTCTCGCCGACATAGGAGGAGACCATCTTGGCGATCTGGCCGTTGTCGAGCAGCTTGCCGAGACCGACGCCGTCGATGCCGCAATTGTTGGAGATCACGGTCAGGTCCTTCACGCCGTGATCGCGGATGGCGTCGATCAGCTTCTCGGGAATACCGCACAGCCCGAAGCCGCCGGCCATGATCGTCATGCCGTCGAACAGCAGACCGTCCAGTGCATCGGCTGCCGAGTTGTGTACCTTCTTCATGACCTCGCGACCCTCATCGTGACCCTGATCGATAGCGCTTGCGCCGATCCGCCCTGGCCGAACCGTCCTGGCCGATCCGCCCTGGCCGATCCGCCCTGGCGCCGCCCGATGTAGCGCGATCCGGGGTCCGGCGCCAAGCCCAAGCTTGCCGGACAGCGGCGAATGCGGCGATGGCTGGGCCTATTCCCGGCACCGGGTACACATTTTGTTACGGACTTCCGGAATGGATCAATTTTCACGCATGGCGCCCTACTTTTGGGCAGAAAATGCCAGACTGCCCTTGCGTCTGTGCGGCGCGCGCACGAGGTAACGCCGAGGCTCACCATATGGAGCGAGACAAGCCAATGACTCGTTTATCCCTTGTTCGTCCAGGCATCCTTTCGGCTGCTTCGGCCATTGCTCTGCTCACCGCCGTTCCGGCGCATGGACAGGATCTTCTCGGCATCGACACCAGCGGCAACTGGTATATCCAGGGCGGCGGCGGCCTGAACTGGGCCAACGACCAGGACATCACCTTCGCCGGCGGCACCAACAGCACCGGCTACGACCTCGGCTGGCTGGCCGGCGGCGCGGTGGGTTACGCCTGGAATAACGGCCTGCGCACGGAGCTCGAGGGTGTCTACCGCTCGAACGACGTCGACGGCCCGGCCGGGCGCATCACCGACGGCTATGCCGATTCCGCCGGCATCATGTTCAACATCCTCTACGACATCGACACCGGCAGCGCCATCACGCCCTATCTGGGCGGCGGCGTGGGTGCCGGCTATGTCGACTACTCCTTCACCATCCCGGGCTTCGGCACCTATACGGACGACACCTGGGGCGTGGCGCTGCAGGCCATCGCCGGCGCGAGCTACGCCGTTACCGACAGCATCGACATCTTCACCGACTACCGCTACTACACGGTGCTCGGCAGCGATGTGAACGGCACGGTCGGCCCGAACGCCACGGCGATCTCGGTGGATGACGACTATTCCTCGCACGCCGTCTTCTTCGGCGCGCGCTACCACTTCCTGCCGCCGCCTCCGCCGCCGCCGGCCCCGACCCCGGTCGAGCCGCCGCCGCCGCCCCCGCCGGCCCAGGACCGCTTCATCGTCTTCTTCGACTGGGACCGTTCCAACCTGACCCCGCAGGCCAATGGCGTGCTGGACGACGTGGTGGCGACCTACAACCAGGCCGGCTTCGCCCAGGTCCTGGCCGAGGCGCATACCGACACCTCTGGCCCCGCCGGCTACAATGTCGGCCTCTCCCAGCGCCGCGGCGAGAGCGTCCGCCAGGGCCTGATCGCCCGCGGCATCGCGCCGGACGAGATCGTCGTCCGGGCCTTCGGCGAGACCCAGCTGCTGGTCCCCACCCCCGACGGCGTGCGCGAGCCGCAGAACCGCCGGGTGGAGATCATCCTGATGTGACCTGACGGCCACGCCGTCAGGTCATCCCGGGCGCGCGACCGCGCGACCCGGGATCTCCTCGAGACACGCCGCGGCTTCTCCTGACGAGGGGCCGCGGCGTTGCTTTTGCCGATCCCGGCTCTCCGCTTCGCTGCGGCCGGGATGACGGGGTTGGTGTTCAGTGCGAAACACCTCCCGTCGTTCCGCACGCAGGCGACAGCCGGAGATGCGGAACCCCGCGCCCGTCTTCGCTGCCGTTGCAACCTGGCCCCGCCACCGCCCGGCCGCGCGAGGTTCCGGCTCGCGCTCGCGCTCGGCCGGCCCGACGGGGAGGGTTTGGGTGCGAAAACACCTCCCGTCGTTCCGCACGCAGCGAAGCGGAGATGCGGAACCCCGCG
>JAVKFF010000033.1:0-30138 GCA_040226215.1 Azospirillaceae bacterium | reverse complement strand
CATGTGAAGGCCAATGCCCGGGTGGCCGAGGTGCTGTTCAAGAAGGCGACCGGCGACGGCCCGCAATCGGTCACCGCCGCCATCTTCTGGCTGAAGACCCGCGCAGGATGGCGGGAGGCGCGCCCGGTCGAGGACGAGACCGCGCCGACCAGCCTGCTGGTGCGCTGGATGACCGCCGACGAGAGCAAGGCCATCGCCGCGCCCTCCCGCGACGGGCCGCCGCTGATCGAGGCGAAGACCGATGACTGACGGTCAGATCACGGAAACCGGCGATAACCAGAACTGATCGGACTACGTACAAACCGCAAACGGTGGTATGCCATGTGTACGCACCAAGTCATTGATCGGACACATGAATCCCGCCATCGCCTATCTCCGCGTCTCGACCCGAAGGCAGGAGCGGTCCGGGCTCGGCATAGAGGCGCAGAGGGCGACCATCGTCCGCTTCGCCGAGGCCGAGGGGTTCGAGATATCCCGGATGTTCGTCGAGGCGGAGACAGGGAAGGGGGCCGATGCCCTGGACCGCCGGCCGGTGCTGGCCGAGGCGCTGGCGGCGGCGAAGACCCTCCGCTGTCCGGTGATCGTCGCCAAGCTCGACCGGCTGTCCCGCGACGTCGCCTTCATCGCCGGGCTGATGGCCCAGCGGGTGCCCTTCATCGTGGCCGAACTTGGCCTCGACGCCGATCCCTTCATGCTGCACCTCTATGCCGCCCTGGCGGAGAAGGAACGGCGGCTGATCTCAGAGCGGACACGGGCGGCGCTGGCTCAGCGCAAGGCGTCGGGCACGAGGCTCGGCAACCGCACCAATGCCTCGGCCGCGGCCTCGCTTGGGCGGCGGGCTCAGACGGTGGCGGCCGACCGGTTCGCGGCCAACGTGCTCCCGCTGATCGAGAAGCTGCGCGCCGCCGGTGTCTCCGACCTTCGTGGTCTCGCCGACGCCCTCAATGCCCGCGGCATCCGCACGGCGCGGGGCGGGCGTTGGCACGTCTCGAACGTGCGGAACGTGATACGCAGGCACATCCGAATTACTCGATGACGTCCATTGATAGGCGGGACAATACGCTCCCAGCTATCCTTGCCAACTCCAGTTATCCTGATCTTTTCCGAGCTCATGGCCGATCTGAGTTGGAGGTTCCCGGGAGCTGGGTTGTGGGAGGCGAAGCGTCGATAATCATCGCTCTCCTCACCGGTTTCGACACCCGAGCCCATGGGCGCGGGCGGCTCTCCGCTACAGCGCCATTGCGCTCGCGGTGCTCCTGTTCCTGCTCGAGCTGAGGCGCTCCGGAGAGCGTGCGGGACGTCTCGCCGAACGCTTTGAGACCACGGAGAAAGCCAATGATGTCCAACGCCGGATGCTCGACGCGGCGGCTCGCCGCCCTCGCAATCGTGACGATCTCGCTGACCGGCTGCACGACGGGCGCTTCTGAGCCGCGGATTGTCGCTGTCTGCCCGACCGTGGTCGAGTATTGCAGCGAGTTCCAGGCTCGCGCGGCAGAGAAACTCAAGGTGCTGCCAGGGGGGGGGGCGGCGATCGCCGAGATGCTGAGTGACTATGCGGTGATGCGGGATCAGGCGCGGGAATGTGGATAGTGATAACGTTCCTGTACACGCAATATCACGTATCGAAAAAACGCCTGCAGAAGTGGTAGGCGAGACGATCGCTGAAATTCACGATGTTGTCTTCGACGGTCACGATTTCGCAGTGGTCGGTTCCGCCGTTCGCTGGTCCCCTGAGACCGCGGCCCACCATCTGCATGTAGAGTACCGGGCTGAATACGGGTCTGGAGATCAGGATCATGTCAGCCTTGGGCGCGTCGAAGCCGGTTGTTAGGACACTGTGATTACAAATCACGCGAAGGTCACCGGCGCGGAATCGTCGTGTGAAGTGCTGACGTGCCAGCCTGTCTGTTTGGCCGCTGACAGCTGCCGCAGGACAGCCAGCAAGATGCAGTCGTGCTGCAAGATACTGGGCGTGCGAGACAGAATTGGCGAATAGGAGGATGGCATCGACACTGCTGTTCACAACTGCTTCTATGATTAGCTTGTTCCGGTCGTCGTCTTCGCCGATTCTGTCTACGACGCTGTCTGGCAGTTCACCGAAAGTATCCACGTGCTGTTGCTCTCGCGCAGTCAGCGTGATCGGTCTTTCGTATCGAAGCGGTCGATAACTTCTTTCCGCCAGCACTCCCTTCCTGGACAGCTTCTCATGGAGATCCGCTTGGTCCGCCGGAAACCATCGTCTATCGAAGCGCGCAGCCAAACGCTCTGACTCTTCCTCGTTGTATCCACGCCAAGGGGTGGCGCTCAGACCGAGAACAGGCGCTTCACGTTCCCGTGCCCGCTCGCTGCCGACCTGAATATCGAGCCATCGCAGGAGGTCAGTATAACTTGACGTTATAGCGTGGTGGCATTCGTCGATGATAATGATCCCGGATTGTGCAATCCACGCGAGCTCGGAGCGACCGCTTCGACTGTTCAGAGTCTGGATGCTTGCGATGACCACAGTGGCCTCATCGCCCTCTGGAGGTGATGGGTTCCGCTGTCCTCCCCAAAGCCGCACAATGCGGAGATCTTCGCCGGGCTCGCCCACGTTGACCCAGAGCTGGCGAAAGCACTGGACTGCCTGTTCGCACAGTTCGTCTGTCTGCGCTATCCAAAGCGCTGCTCGGCGACCATCCCCCCTCAACACCAGCCGCACAACAGCCTCGGCGGCGACACGTGTCTTGCCGCCACCAGTAGGTAAGCTAATTACTGCTCGACGGCGACCAGCACCTGTCTTGAGCAGCTCGCCCACGCTTGTGAGGATGTCCTCCTGGTAGTCATGGAGAGGGGGCAAGTGGATAGGGCCACTGACCGACAACTCAGCGTCCCTGCGACCGCTGGCAGACGATGCGAATTCAATGGGAAAGCCAAGGTCGAGAACGAATGTTCGCGCTTGCTCGCCTCCCCAACGCCTGGGAGGGGCGAGCCCCTGAAGTTCCAGTGCCTCGCGGATCCTGCTTAATAGCGTCGGTCCGTGAACTGCTAATACAAGCCGCGCGAGTTTTTCCGGTGCAATATGATCTTCAACGGCTTGACGGGTGGCCGGCGTCAGAGTCCCGAGCAGGGCCTCAATGTTACCTCCAACCGCTTTGAGCAGCCTGAGCTCGAGCGAGTTTTCTGCGCGAACCGCCTTTCGCGCTTCGTCAGCCCGACGATCCAGAACTCTGGCGAGGTTTTCCCCAAGTTCTTCTCCATCTTCAATGACACCGTGGCGCGCCAGACAGCGCAAGAGAAGCTCAGCAGCTTCCTTCCAGCCGCTGCGATCGAAACGGTGCCGGTCGATGAGAAGCGCACCATCAGCGTCCATTCCGACCACCGCCGCACGCTCGATCGGTCCAATACTTTCTTCGAGGCCGCTGACCCAGACGGCAAGGACCCGTCCAAGCGCCTCCGACTCGCCCTGCGCCGCTGCGAGCTCCGGGAACAGGTCAAGGAGGTACGATGGAGCTGACAGTCGTCTTTCAAATGCCACGGAAGGTCCGGAGCCGAGCTCTTTTGCGCCCGCGGCAGACCATGCGGATGCTGCATCGGAGGACAGCAATACAATCCTGCCGCCGTCGACGTCGTGGCCGACGCTCGGATCGGTGGTTACGTGGATCTCCGAAAGTGGGAGGGGGCCATCTGCAGTGGGCAATGTGGTGGGTATGGCACCGTCAAGATGACCCATCTCCCAGATCGGTCGCAGATCCCTGAAAGAGGTCTTCTTCGTCGCAAGCTCTGTGAAGACTTGCTGCCAAAAGCCAACGGAGGAATCCGGCTTTAGTCTTGACCTGTACCAGGTGAGGCGCGATTGCATGTCAGTTTCGAGGTCGCGCGCACGGAAGAAGTGTGCCGTACCCTCGAAGCCATTGATTCCCGCTTGCGCCAACGCTTCTGCGAGTTCAACCGAGATGCACTTCAGTGGTACGATAAGGTTGCCGACACGGATCCGGCCGTATTCCGTCATCCAAAAATAGATTGGATGCGGCGCCGTTACCTTCGGATATGCCTCCGCCCGAGTTGGATGAACGATGGTGACCTTAGTCCAAGTTTCGGCGTTCTGCTCAAGGGCGCTGAACAACTTCATGGTCAGCTGGGCGGAACTGGCGGATGGCAGTAAAGGAACTAGGCGCCAGCCTGCGGGCATAGAGACCGAATAGGCCGATACCTTCGGAAGGTACCGGGGCGTGCTCCCGGAATGTTCTCTGCATATCTCGTCGAAGGGTCCGCTCAGCCAGTGAAGATAGCCCTTCAAATCTGGATCATCGCGATCCGTCGAATCGTCGATGCAGGGGAATTCAGCAAGCCAGTCCTGTGGGACGAAGGTCCCAATCTGCCGCCGAAAATCCGGATCCATGACCTGATCATCGGAGATGCCCGCTGGCTTTTCCGTAACGACAAGCAGGCTCCGGCTTATCCATTTTCCGGAGATGGCACGGAACCTGACGCGCTCAAGATCCAATTGATCGATGAAGTCGTCCCGTGACTCGCCTGGCGCTGAGTCAACATTGCGCCAGAAATTCTCCCAGTCTTCGGGTTCATCGGAGTCCTCGGCTGTCGTCAATGAGGCTTCAAGCAGATCAGTCCAGGAGGCCGGCGCAAGCTCCCTGACATCCATTTGCTCGATCAGGATTTCTCGACACTCTGGGGCTGACGCGACTTCCTCGGTGACAGCACGGAAACCAGCGGGTGCGGGCGCCCCCGAAACGATCACAGCCTCTGAGGGCGACGCCAGACCACTATCAGTGGTCGGTATTAAACGCGCCTGGGGAACGCTGAAAAGTCTGTACTGATACCGCTTCTTCAGTAGCTCTCCCACAAAAGCGATGACCTTCTTTGCCGAAGCAATGTCTATTGTCGCTACGCTCTCAAGCCAATCCTCGGCTGAAGATTTGTTCAGCACTATCATTTCCCGACGCTTTGCCTCCGCAGTGAGCGCATTCAGTCGAGAGATCCTTGCCTCGGAGGAGTAGCAGTCGGGATGCAGGTAGCGCTCCCGTGCATCCTCACCCGCAAAGCCTGCCCACGACATGCATACGTCGGCATCCTCAACGAAATGCCGCGTAAGTTCGGTAGGTTTGCGCGGTACGCCATTAACATTAGGCAGGACATTGGACACCACGATGCGGTCCCAAAGGGATCTGATGAGCGGGATCGCGATCTCGTCCTGTCGTTCTGTTTGACGCGGGAAGGCGCTGGCCGCTGCACCTTGATCTTCTGGTGTGGGGAGTGCGGTAAGCGAGGTGCTGATCAGCTCTGCGGCGGCCTCCATGACCGCTTCGTTCCAAGGACCTCGGATCAGGTTTGTCCTGTCACTGTTGAGCTTCCATGGCGCATTCAGGATGCCAGAGGTACGGCTTTGCGTCTCAGTGGGGAAAAAAGCCCAGAAGCGACCCGCCTGCTCACGTCCACTGACCGGCACCGCCCACGCCAGAGGTACTTGGTCCCTTGCCTGGATGTGAGTTGCATCAGAGCGTGCCTCCGGACTCTCCACCGTCACACGGGTCTCGAAAACCTTCCACCTCGCTTCGGTGGCGCCATCACTCACGACGGCTAGTCCGTCCGCTAACCGCTTGGTTATGAGGCGCGCCTCGGCACCTTCCACTTCAAGTTCGAGGGAAATATCTGACGGCAGGAACAGGAGGAATTCGGCTGGGAAATCTGCAATCTCCTTCTTCAGGCGATCAAACGCTACATTGTCCGCTATTTCCGCCGAGACGACAGTAGTTGCCCACTGCCACTTGCCGGTGTTGGAGAGCGGGCTTTCGTTTGCGGCTGGATCAAGGACCTCGGCAAGCCGCATGCCGGGCGCGCGCGCATCCGGCGCCAAGCCAAGGTGCCGCCGAATTTGTTCGCGACAAGCATCAGGATCGAACCGCAGCCCCACAGATCTGGAGATCAGGTCGACACGACCGCCCAATTTCAGGAGCGACTTAAATCCGATGCCAAATCTTCCGATTTGGTTGCCTCTCTTGGAGGAGCTTCGCGCGTTCAAAAGGGCGACGATTCCCTGTTCATCTAATGCGGCGCCGGTGTTCGCGGCTTCCAAACGGTCAGAGGCAAGACGCACACAAATTCGGCCCTGCGAATCTCCGGCTTCAAGGATCGCGTCGGCAGCATTCTGCACAAGCTCGTACAGTTGGCGATATGCGTACCCGCCCGAGAGAACTTCGTTCTCCGTCTCGAAGTGCTCTGCAGCGTCGCGCGGCTGCGCTTCATAAGCCCGAAGCCTTCGCTCACACTCCTCGCGAACAAAGTGGGAGAGTGCGGTTAAGTCGGACGCGGTTGCGCTGGTGTCCATTTCAGCCTCCCCCTAAAGTTCTCCACCATTGTCGCGCAGCCAGTTGCGATGCGTTTGGTAGTTCGGAAGCACACGACGTACTTCATGCCAATACGCTGGCGAATGGTCTGGAACTTTAAGGTGGGACAGTTCGTGCACCACCACATAGTCGATTACCTGTGGTGGCAGCTGCATGATGCGCCAATGGAAATTTAGAGTTCCGTCAGCGCTGCAGGAGGCCCACCTGAAACCTAGGTCCATTACCTGCACAAATCGCGCGGGTTCCACCCCCACGATCCGCTTCCACCGGTTAACAGCGTCGTTCAGATACGGGTGGGCCGCGCGCGTGTAGTACTCGGCTATGCGCTTCTCGCCCGCTGCCACCTGTTCTCGCCGGAACAACAGCCGATCGCCATTGAAACGAACCGTGGCGATGGGTGGCCCGGCGGGGTCTACATCCACCAGCTTCAGTCGATAATGCTTGCCGAGGAAGTGGAACCCCTCACCATCGACGAATTCCGGACGACGAAATACATTTTCCCGGTGGACGGCTTTATGGGCTGCGAGCTTCTGGTGAACCCAGACCATCTTAGTCCTGATCAGTTCGCTGGCTTGGTCGATATCGGCATCTTTCGGGAGGTGTGCCACAAGCGATGCATCACGCTCGACCGTTAGGCCAATGGTCTTCCGGCGTGCGCTGCGCTTGACCTGAAAGGTGAGGTCATCGACACGGATCATCTCATTCATGAGGCGAACGCCGCGCGGTTTGCCCGCGCAACCCCCATGCAATCAGCAGCGATCGCATCCAGATCGGCAAATGGGAAAAGATTGCTGCTGTCGAGTTGGCGGAAAACCCACCGTCTTGCTTCCTCTTGCCCGACTGAATTGTCCCAAAAGCCGGCTACAGCGGTCTCTTGCTGGAGGTGTCGAACGATTGTCGCGGCCAGGTCCGCGAGCTCGGTGTCTCTGTCGTCGCTCCCGTATCGCATTCGCAGGATGCCAAAGATGGGGCCCTCGGTCCGGGGGGCCAGACCGTGATACACAGATGACTGGGATGACGCCGCCAAGGCTTCGTCAATGAGCTTTTGAAGCTGCTTCGCGATCTCATTCCAGTCTTCTTGGTGACTTGTAAGTATGCCTTCGAGACGGTCGCTCAGGCTCTTGAACTTCGCCGGATCCTTCTCGAAAGAAATCGAAATGTGGTGGCGGAGCGCATTCTCCATCTCAGCTGCCTTCGCGCGATCAGTCTTCTTACGCGAAACCTCCGCAGCGAAATCAGGATCCAGGATTTCGATGGGCGGGATCTTGGGGTCTATGCCGTGCGCCTCGATGAAGGCATCGAGCATGGCTTGAACCTTGTGGGCGACCCCTCGGACGTCGAGCGAACGATCCCGGTAGAGGTTCGCCGCGGCCTTGGCGATGAACGCAAAAATCTTCACGTGACGCGTGAACGGTCGTGCCTCTGGGCGCGGCATGAGAGCATCGAACAAGCCGACGAGTTTCTTCACGAGATCAAGGAACTGAGCCCGGAACTTCTGGTCCTTCAGCTTGGCAACGCACGCGTCAACGTAGGCTTGCAGGTCGGACCCGAGGGTTATTCCGACATCGGTGAAGTGCTTGACCACTGCGTCACGCGCTTGTCGCAGCTCCGGCAAGAGGTCTTCGGGCTTGCCGATGCCACCGGTCAGATCGCTCTGATCTTCCGCGTCGTAGATCGCCAAAGCGTCCGCTAGGTTCTTTCCAACCCCATAGTAGTCCACGACGATACCGAAGCGCTTGGCCTCCCCCGCCGTCCGGTTGGTGCGGGCGATGGCTTGCAGCAGCTCGGCGCCAGAGATGGCCCGGTCGAGATACATCGCCTGTTCGACTTTGGCGTCGAAGCCGGTGAGCAGCCTGCTTTTCACCACCAGGACCGCGAGCGCGTCCTGGGACAGCGGCTTCTTGAAGCGTTCGATGCGCTGCTTCGTCTCCGAAACGCCGCCCCACGCCTTCAGGTGTGGCAGGTCGTTGTGATCCACGGATATGACCGCTGCGAACTCGAGCGCCTTGATCGTGTCCAGATAGGGCAACGCTGTGAAGAGGAACGCCACGTCGCCGCCCGCCTCCTGCGCATCCTCTGGAGCGATATCCTTCAGGATGTCCGCAGCGCCTTCGATGGCGGCAACGATCTCGTCGCGGGCGTCATTCAAGGCGTCGACGTACTGGACTGCCAGCTCCCTGCTGGAGGCGACGAGCTGCGCTTTCAAATCGTTGGGGAGAATGTTGACGACGTAGTGCCGGAGCACGTCGATCGCCTTGGCCTTCAGCGGGTCAGCCGCGTTGAGGACGCGCGCGCGCGTCGCATAGCGGTCCTTGATGGCCTCGCGCTCGTCGGCCGACTTTCCGGCAAAGGTGGCGTCGAACAGCCCGTCGAGCGTGCCCTTGTCCGTGACGTCGGCCTTCAGCTCCCGTCCCTCGTACAGGATCTTGACGATGGCGCCGTCGGCTTCTGCATCCCGGAGGAGGTAACGGTCGATATAGGCGCCGAAGATCTCCCGTGTCTTCTTCTTGTTCTTCTCTTCGATCGGCGTTCCGGTGAACCCGATTCGCGCGGCGTTGGGCAGCGCGTCGAGAAGGTTCTGGTGGAGGCCACTCGTGTGCGAGCGGTGCGCCTCGTCGATGAGGACGAGGACGTCGTCGCTTTCGTTCAGGACTGGGAATGCCTTTCGCTCGCCGATTTTCGCGACCAGCTTGCCGGAGCGCAGCTCGTCGGACTTAGCCGGAAGGAGGTTCTCGCCCTTGGCATCGGGCTGCTCGTCGTTCTCGGCCGCGAAAACGATCTCCTGCTCATCGCCTTCGCCGTTCCGCTCCTGCAGCTTTTGGATCATGACGAACACGAGGTCCGGCTCCTGCCGGCCCAGATGCGTCTTCGCGCCATCGGCATTTCGCGCGACCCGCATGACCTGGCCGGCCAGTTTCGCCGTCTTGGACAGCTGATCCTCTAGGTCGGTCCGGTCGGTGACCACGACCACCTTGAACCGGCGGAGTGCAGCGATCGTGCGCAGCTTCCTGACCAGAAACACCATCGTCAGGCTCTTTCCCGAGCCCTGGGTGTGCCAGATGATGCCGCCCCGGCGGTCGCTCATGCCATGCTGACGGCGGGTTTTGCCCTCCTGCAGGCGCTGCAGCGCGATGTGCACCGAACGGAACTGTTGATAGCGCGGCACCACCTTGATGCGCACGCCGTCGTCCGTGGTCATGTAGACGGTGAAGGAGCGCAGCGCATCGAGCAAACATTGCGGCCGCAGCAGACCCGCCGCCATAACCTCCTGCTGCACCAGTTCCGTGCCCGGCGCCTTGCCAAGCTCGCCGCACACCTCGTCCATGGCGGCGCGCGTCTGCTCGATGCCGACCGGCTTGACCGAGCGCCACGGGAGGAAGTCGTCCGGCCGTGCGGTGACCGAGCCGACGCGGGCGTCGTAGTAGTCGGTGGCGACCAGCAAGTGGTTCGTCCAGAACAGCCGCTCCGCGCCCTCGTTCTTTTCGGGCACGCGGCGGTTGGCGTAGCGGCGCATCTGGTCGATGGCGGTGGCGATGGGGTCGGTGACGGCCGGGCTCTTGGCCTCGATCACTACCAGCGGCAGGCCGTTCACGAACAGCACGACGTCCGGCACGATGAACCCGCGGTCGCCGACAGCGCCGGGCGGATCCACGCGGAACTGGTTGACCGCAGCGAACTCGTTCTCGTCGCCCGGTTCGAAGCCGATGAAGCGCACGCGGCGTTCGTGCTCGCCATCTGGGCCCGAGACGTTCACGCCGCGCACGATCTTTTCGTGCAGTTCCTCGTTGATTGCGATGAAGTCCCGCGCGGTCGGGCGTTCGAGCTGCGAGATCGCCTGGCTGATACGGCGTTCGTCCAGCCATTCGGACCCCTCGTCGTTTCGGTTCAGGCGGCGCAGCGCGGCCTCGAGCCGGTCGCGCAGCAGCGTCTGCTGGAAGCTGTCGCGGCCGAGCAGGTGATAGTCCTTGCGGCCGGTGCTCGGATCCTCGTCGGCGCCCTCGACATGGGTCCAGCCCATGCCCCCCAGCTGGCGAAGGAAGGGGCGTTCGACGACATTCAGCTCGTCCAGACGGTCCTGTTGGCTCATTCGGCGGCCTCCCGGATCGCCACGACGGGCTTGCGGCCAGTGAGGAGGTCGTCCCGTAGACCTTCGCGGAGCGATGAAAGCTTGTCGCGCTCGCGGCGGTGGTCCTCGATGGCCGCAGCGACTCCGTTCACGCGTTCGATGATGGCTCGCTGTTCGTCTAGCGTGTCCGGCACCGCGATCAACGCGCGCCGAAGGTTCGTGGGATTGATGTTCACCTGCTGGACACCAGGGGTGGCGAACTGCCGGATGGCGCGCTGGACCGGTGCCCAATTTAGCCAGAGATGAAGGAACTCCGGCAGCAGGGCATCGCCGCAATGAAGTCGAACGAGGTAGGATGCGAAGGCCGGACCGGACTCGTCCCTTCGCCAGATGGCTGCCTTGCCCACATGCTCCCAGCTGTTTGTGCGGTTGAACAGGACATCATTGCGCTGGAGCCGAAAGCGTTCGACGGAATGGGCGGGCGCATACTTCATGTCGGAAAGGTCGAACTCGCCGTCCTGGATGTTGTTCATCCGAAGGACGGGGATACCAGCGCTGCTGTCGCCCAAGGACAGGTTGGTCCCATACTCGGCTCCGACGACGAAGCGCCCAAGGTTTGCGACCGTCCATGTTGCGGGTCGTGGGCCGACTGTGGTTTCTGCAAGGGTGGAACGCTCTCGGGGTGAGCCGTCATTTGACAGACCACGCGTTAGCAGATCGTCGATGAGGCCGATGTGGACGGTGCGCAGCTTTTCGATCACTGCGTCGGTTTCGAGGGTTGCGCCGTTTATGGCGTCTAGGATGTCGGCGATTAAGGTCTGGCTTGGCCCGTCTACCGCTCCCAGCCTCACTCGACGCAGATCGGACTCATTGATGGCCGGATAATTCGAACCGACTTCGAACTGCGCGACCTGCCGCTTGAACTCGTCAAGAAAAAACGAGTGAAAAAGAAAGCGACTATCAACGCCCTCCTTCGGTGTGAGCACGGCGAAACCAGTAGATGCAATCAATGGAAGGTCAGACGGTTCGCGCACCATTCCATGGCCCATCAAGCCAGGCCGAACGGTCGAGAAAAGCACATCACCAGGCGTCACAACACGGCGCGCACGGCTGGGGCTGTTCGCGTAAGTGAGTGCTCGGGTCTTGTGCCAGTCGATCTTGCCTTGGTTTACGCTGCTGAGGTCGATGTATCGAAACCAGAAATCGGTCGGCATCTCCCGCCCTAGACTCTGGACGTTGGCATCGCAATATTGGCTCAGTGGGTTTGTGTTGCTTTCGTCAGGCATACCTGAGTTCCTTCAGGTAGCAGTCGAGCCGTGTCGCCGAGTCGGCCCTGCGCCCCTCGATCCTCTTCAGGCTGACCCGATACTTGTCCCAAAGCCGCTCTAGCTCAACCACCAGAGCGCCGACACGGCGGACCCGCGCCCGCTCCAGCCGGTCGAGCAGCCGCTCGCGGTCGATGTCGAGCACCAGTTCGCGGCAATCGTCGTCGTCCAGCTCGGCCCGTGCGGCCGTCAGCCGCTCGACGAACGCCGCTTTGAGCCGCCGCAGCGTGGCGCGCGCCTCCTTCAGCTCTTCCTTGATCGCCTCATAGGGGGCGAGCATGGCGTCGATGGTCGCGGCCTCTTCGATCAGCGGCGCGAGGCGGCGTTCGATGGCAGCGAGTTCGGCCTCGAACTCCCGTACATCCATGCCCTGCGCGCGCATCCAGTCGATGGAGCCCTTGGACGGCTTGCCGGTGCCCGTGGTCTTCACCAACTCCTTCCGGCGCTTGTCGTCATCCTTCATCTCGGCGCGCAGTTCCTTGCGCCGCTTCTCCAGTTCCTTGGCGAGGCTGCTGCCTTCCTCGGCCCCGTCCAGCCAGTCCTCGGCGCCCTCGACCCCGTCGCCAGTCTCCCAGGCTTCCTTTTCTGTCTTGATCCGTTCGACCTCTGCCTGCGCAGCGGACAATTCGGTGACGTAGTCCGCCATGCGATGGCGAACGAAGGGATGGGCGAGCAGCTCCTCCAGCGTGACCTTCACGGTCTTCTTGGCGTCGCTGTCCTCGTCGTCATCCGCGTCCTCGTCCTCCAGCGCCGAGCGCAGCGTCTCGACCCAGCCGTCGACCAGTTCGGGGAACCCGTTCTCGACGATGACGCGCAGCTCGTAGCGAATTTCCTCCCACCAGCCCGCGATCGAGCCCATCAGCGCATAGCGGTCGAGGCAGCCGACCGGCAGCATGGCGGGCTCGAAGCTGTCGAGCATATCGCGGCGCAGCGGCATCAGGCGCTTGCTTTCGGGAAGCTCCGCCAACCCGGTCCGCGCCGACGACCACCAGGCATCGAAGGCCGCGTCCATCTCATCCCGCCTGGTGGCAACGCCGGGGTCGGCTTCGACGAAGGAGCGGATGTCGGCACGCTTCTCGACGGTGTTCGCGAACTCGGCGTAGTCGGCATCGCGGTCGACGAACGGCGTGTCGACGTTGAAGCCCTGTGCCTGGGCGTGCGGGCGGATGGTCTCGATTTCCCGCTTCGGCACGCCGCCATGGAGGTGGGCGCGCACGTCGTGGGGCTCGGGCGGTGGGCTGCTGTCGGCATAGCGCCGGATGTTCAGGTTACCGGCTTCGTCCTTGATGATGGCGATGTTGTCGATGACCGCCGCGAAGCCGGGCACGTCAGCAAACGCGTCGTAGGCGCTGACGATCTTCTCGATGTGCTCCGGGTCGATGAAGTTCTGCGCGCGCCCTTCGCGATACTCGCGGTCCGCGTTCATGAAGAGCACCTTGCCCTTGCGCGCGTCCGGCTTCCCGTCCGGGTGGCGCATCACAAGGATGCAGGCTGGGATGCCGGTTCCGTAGAAGAGGTTCTGCGGCAGGCCGATCACGGCCTCGATGCAGTCCTCCTTGAGCAGCGCGATCCGGATCTTTTTCTCCTCGCCGCCACGGAACAGCACGCCGTGCGGCATGACCACGGCCATCCTCCCAGCCTGCTTGAGGCTGGCCAACATGTGCTGGGCGAACATCAGGTCGGCCTTCTTGCCCGTCGTGGGACACCAGCCGAAGCGGAAGCGGTCGCCAAACTGGATGCCGCGCTTGGAGTAATTCTGGCTGAAGGGCGGATTGGCGATCACGCGGTCGAACCGCATGAGGCGGCCGTCCTCGATATGCTTCGGATCGACGAGTGTATCGCCGTTCCTGATGTCAGCGTCAGGGATGCCGTGGAGCAGCAGGTTCATCCGACAGATGGCCCAGACCGCGCCGTTGTCCTCCTGGCCGTATAGGCGCAGGCGTGGCCCGCCATGCTGCAAGGCATGCTCATTCCCTTGGTTCAGCATGCCACCACTGCCGCAAGTGGGATCGTAGAGTGACGTGCCGCCCTGCGGATCGAGGATGCGGACCATCAACTGCACCACGCCCCTTGGGGTGTAGAACTCGCCTGCTTTCTTGCCAGCGGAGTCCGCGAACTCGCTGATCAGGTACTCGTACGCCGCGCCGAGAAGGTCGGGAAACTCGAAGTCCTCATCCAGCAGGCGGTACTTGTTGAAGTGGCTGATGAGACGGCGAAGCCTCTCATCGGGGATCTCCGACTCGCCGACCTTGCGGGCGAAATTGATATGACCGAGAACACCGTTCAGCGCCTGATGGTTCGAGTTCTCTAGCCCCGCCAATGCTTTATTCAGCTCGTTGGCGACGTTTGAATGCACGTCGTTGAGCAAGCGCTCCCATCGGGCGACATGCGGAACAAAGAATGTCTTTTCGTATGAAGACGGATGGTCAGCCCGCTGGACTGCTTCTTGCTCAGATCGGCCCAGCGCGCGCTGCTCTTTGAGAATCTTGTCCCGCTGTTGCTCGAATACGTCCGAGCATCGCTTCAAGAACAAGATGCCGAAAATGTACTCCTTAAACTCCGACGCATCCATCTTGCCGCGAAGGATGTCGGCGGCCGCGAAAAGGTGGCGTTCAAGTTTTTCTAAGGTCAGCTTGGCCATCAGCCGCACACTCCAAGGGCATGATTATCGCCGCCTGTCACGGCCTCACGATTCAAGAGAACGATCTGCTGATCCTGCGGGCGCCGCGCTGCGGGGTCGGTGTCCAGCCCGAGCCGCTTAAGCGCGTAGTAGAGAAGCGCCTTGCGCACGGGGATCTTCGCCCGGCCGCTACGCATCCCGTAATCGAGGGCAATGACTTTCTGCTGCGTATCCGACAGGTCGGGGTGCGGGCCGATCTCCAAGGTTACTTGCTCGTTCCAGTCGAGGTCGGCCTCCGGATTGAGCTCGCTCGGCTTGGTACCGCGGGTCTCGATGATCCGCGAGAGCAGGAAGTCCTTATAGCTCTGGTCGGTGAGGCAGAAGGCCCGTGTGTGCCAGCGGAATCCGTCGAACCCGATGGCGTGTGGCGCGATCAAGCGCCAGCGCGGCTCCGGCCGGGACAGTGATTGATATCTGACCTCGATTGCCTCTGATCGCCGGATCGCGGCGATGACGGAGCGTAAGGTCTTGGCGTTGACACCCCGCACGGGAGTAGGTGCGGCGTCGTAGGATGGGAACTGGCCAATCCAGGCGTCAGCGCGGTCAAGGATGCCGTCGGCGACAGAGCGCAGCTGCGAGAGGTAGCGGCTGGCGTCAGGTTCCAGGAACAACGGGTCGAACGCGCTGCCACGGATATAGGTGTGGGCGCTCTTGTCGTAGGTCATGTTGTCGGGCGCCATCCCAATGTAGCGGTTCAGGTCCGTGGACGCTTGGTTCACGGATACGCTGAACGCACCCATCAGGTCGCCGCGATTCACATGCCCCTCTCAAAACAGGCGAAACTCGATGAACTCGAGCCGTTGATCGACCCCCCATCGAAGACCTGCCATTTCTGCCTCCACCATGCTCTCCCAGTAACATGCTCCGTCCTGAAACTTGGCGTGACTGGTTTCTGGGCTTTTGAGGCAAGGTAGCCGAGCGATGCGTCGTGTTCAATCGAGGTTCAGCGGTGTCGGGAGTGTCTTTATCCGAGAGCCTGCTGGAGAGAATTGGCCACTGAATCGGCGGCGCTCTTCACGGGATCGGAGGCTAGGTGGGCATAGCGCGCGGTCGTCTGGACTTGCGTGTGGCCGAGCAGCTTTCCGATCATCGGCAGCCCCTGGCCGGCGGCCACTGCGGTCGAGGCGAAGGTGTGCCTGAGATCGTGGATCCGAGCGTCCTTCAAGCCAGCCCGGGCCCTAACCCTTTGCCAGAATGGCTGCAGATCGCTCAGGCGCTTTCCCTCCAACGTGCCGATGATAACCCAAGAGTAATCCTCGATCCGCTCCGCGGCCTTCAGAAGCTCGACCGCCGGTTGACCGAGATGAACGACCTTGGCACCCGTCTTGGAGTCGGGAAGGCGCAGCACCTTGTCCGTGAAATCAACGTACTCCCATTTGAGCGTCATGATCTCGTTCAGACGGCACCCAGTCAGGATTAGCAGCCTCACGGCCAGGATCGCCGAGGGAAGCTCGACGCCCTCGACCTCCATCTCACGCAGAACCTCGCCGACGCGGCGGAGCTCGGCCGCGCTGAGAAAGCGTTCGCGCTTCTCTTCCGGGTACTTCTTGATGTGCTTGCGCGGGTTCGAGCTGTCCGGCCTGAGGCCCCACAGTTCGGCGAGGCTGAACATCTTGGAGATGACCTCGAGGCAGCGATTGGCCTGGTATGGAATGTGCCGCAGGTCGTGATGGAACTTTGCGACGTCGGCGCGGGTGATGCCGGTGACCGTCAGTCGTCCGAGGGCAGGGAGGATGAAACGCTCGAGGTTGCGGCGATACTCTTTTGCCGTGCTCGGCTTGACCCGGAGCGAGATGTGTTCCCGGTCGAAACGCTCAGCCAGTTCCTTCACGGTGATGGCCTTCCGTCCGGCATCGCGCTCGGCGGCAGGATCCTTTCCGTTGCGCGCGGCGGCGATGATTCCGATGGCGCGAGTCCGTGCCTGCTCGCAGGTCACGACGGTGCTTGGCCCAAGGCTCATCCGCCGGGACCGTCGCCCGGCGCGGTACTGGACGACATAGCCCTTGCGCCCGCTGGGGAATACCCGGAGCCCGAGGCCCGGTATGTCGTCTTCCCAGATAAAGTACTCGCTCGCCCTTATCTCGGCGGCATCGACGATACGTTTGGTAAGTTTCGCCATGGGCGGTCGGCTCTCGAATGATTAATCTGCTTCCAGACATCGTGCCCGGCCGCCCGTGGAAGCATTGTGGAAGCAAAAGGGCGAAAACCGCTGCGCGAGCCTGCGAAATCCAAAGTGCTCGGCGCTTTGCTTGAAGTCAACTAAGTGATTGAAAATGCGAAGAAAAAAGTAATTCTGCGAGTTCCTTCGTGGTTTGTTCGATACGGCATATAATCTGTACGTAGCATGTCGAAGGTCATCGCAATTCTGTGTGCCCGGAGCGAAATCCTGAGTGGGAATTTTGAGGAGGGGCAATCCCGTACAAGCCTTTGGAAACGCGCCGCTTTTCGCACGAGTTCGTTCCCTCTTGCTTCCATGGATTCGGGATGCGCGCCCAAAGGGCGCTGGGACCGCGGGGTTCGACGCCGACCTTCAGGTTGTTTCCCTGAAGGTGGCCTTCCAATCATCTTCGACAAATTCGTTTGTTTCGAATATTGCGTTTGTAGGGCGCTAGGGCTATATTGGCGGTGAACCAAGAGGAGAGACCCATGGCCACCGCAGCAGTGATGACCCTGCCCCCGTCCCGAGAGGAGGTGGAACTCGCCCGCGCTTCAGGGCAGCGCCTCGCGCCGCTCGCGCGTCTGGGCCGCCCCTTGACTCTGCGGGTGCGCGACGCCGACCAGGAGGAGACCATCGAGCTGCCGGCCGGGGCGGTGAAGCTTTTGGTCGAAATTCTGGAGGATATGGCGTCGGGCCGCGCCGTCACCATCGTGCCTCAGAACGCGGAGCTCACCACCCAGCAGACGGCCGACTTCCTGAATGTTTCCCGGCCCTTCCTGATCCAGCTGCTGGAGGAGAAGAAGATTCCCTTCCGCAAGGTGGGCACGCATCGGCGCGTCCGCTTCGAGGATGTCTTACGCTACAAGGAGGCGATCGACGGCGAGCGCCGTAAGGTGCTCGACGAGCTCGCCGCCGAGGCTCAGGAACTAGGCATGGGATACTGAATCCTTGGGGAGCTTTACGGCCTTTCTCGATGCCTCGGTCCTGTATCCGGCACCGCTTCGCGATCTCCTTCTTGAGCTCGCTGTCTGCGATCTCTACCGGGCCAAATGGTCGGATGCTGTCCACGACGAGTGGATCAATGCGCTGCTGCGCACGCGCACCGATCTGACCCGGGAGCGTCTGGAGCGGACGCGCGACCTGATGAACGCGCACACGCGCGACGCGGTTGTCACGGGTTACGAGGATCTGATCGAGGTGCTGATGCTTCCGGATCCGGACGACCGTCATGTGTTCGCCGCGGCGATCAAGGGGCGTGCTGATCTCATCGTCACCGCCAACCTTAAGGATTTCCCGGCTGAAACCCTGAGCCAGTGGGGTATCGAGGCGCAGCACCCCGACGAGTTCCTGACTCACCAATTCCATCTGTCGCAGCCCGTCTTCCTCAAAGCCGTGAAGACGGTGCGCCTTCGCCTGAAGAACCCACCGAAGTCCGTCGATGAATATCTCGACACCTTGAGGGCCCAGGGGCTGCTTGCCACCGTCAACGAGATTGAGCCGTTCGATCAGTTCATTTGACCGGCCGGCACGGGGCGACCAATGGCGTCCAAGAAGACCCTCAACGCCAAGAACCTGGAAGCCCTCGGCGCCGCGCGCCTGGCCGAGTTGCTTATGGAACTCGGCAGCGGCGATGCGGCGCTTAAGCGGCGGCTTCGGATGGAGTTGGCAGCCGAGGATCCCGGTGAACTTGCGAAGGAAATCCGAAAACGCCTGACCTCGATCGCCCGGTCACAATCATTCATCGATTGGCGCGGTGTTCGTGGGGTTGCCAACGATCTCGATACCCAGCGGCAAGCTATCGTCGGGAAAGTGGCGAAGGCCAACCCCACGGAGGCTCTCGAACTTCTCTGGCGGTTCATGGCGCTGGCCACGTCCATTTTCGAACGTCGTGATGACGGCAGCGGAACTATCATGGGCGTGTTCCACGATGCATGCGAGAACATCGGCGAGGTCGCTGTCCTGGCCAAGGTCGACCCGGTCGATCTCGCCGACCGCGTCTACGAGGCTTTGGTCGTAAACGACTATGGCCAGTATGACGGCTTGATCGGGATCGCCGCCCCCGCGCTCGGGCAGAGCGGTTTGGAGCATCTGAAACAGCGCATAATCGCGCTTTCCAACGAGCCGGTTCAGAGGCCGCCTGAAAAGGAACGGCGCGCCATCGGCTTTGGATCGGGCGGTCCGATCTACGAAGACGAGATGGCCGAGCGCTCTAGGCAGAGCACCGTCAATCTGGCCTTGAAGGACATCGCCGACGCCCAGGGGGACGTCGATGCCTTCATTGCCCAATATGATGAAAAGACCCGTCGTGTTCCCAAGATCGCTGCCGAGATCGGGCAGAGGCTTCTGGCGGCTGGTCGGGCCGAGGAGGCGCTGGCGATCATCGAGGCGGCGGAGCATCGGAAACCCGGCGGCTGGGATTGGCCGGACTTCGAGTGGGAGGATGCGCAGATCGAAGCCCTGGAAGCGCTCGGACGAGCCGATGAGGCGCAGAAGGTCCGGTGGAGCTGCTTCGAGCGTACCCTGTCATCGTCGCATCTCCGGGGCTACCTCAAAAAGCTGCCTGACTTCGACGATGTCGAGGCCGAAGAGCAAGCTCTTGCACATGCCGAGGGCTATCGCAGTCGTTTGGGAGCCCTGTCTTTTCTGGTGTCCTGGCCGGCCCTGGATCGGGCCGCGCGGTTGGTGATCGAACACGCCGGGGACCTGGACGGGGACCATTACGAGATCCTGACACCGGCGGCGGAGGCCCTGGCGGCCAAACACCCGCTGGCGGCCACGCTGATCTTGCGGGCCATGATCGATTTCTGTCTCACGAACAGCCGCTCGTCCCGTTACAAGCATGCCGCCCGTCATCTGCTGGAGTGTTCCAGCCTGTCGAAGGGCATCGCGGACTTCGGTGCGTTCGAGCCGCATGACGCCTACGAGGCTCGGCTGAGGCAGGAGCATGGCCGTAAACAATCATTCTGGAGCCAGGTCCGCTGAGTGCGCCCTCGAAGTGCATCGTATGTTTATGAATACATGCCGTTATTGAAATTCATGTTGGTATTGACCAGAAATCCGGTTGGCACGATACTTTCGCATTTTCAGGATGATTCCGTCGTGCTGGACATAAGCGTTTCGATCAGGAATCCCGGATCTGTAGGCGATTAAGGTGCTTCCACGCAATCGGATGGCCGATATCTGGAAGCACTGTGGAAGCAAGAGGGTTCAAAACTCTGGGCGGTTTGGCGAAGTAGAGCGAAATATGATTTGCCAGTCAGCACGCCAAAAGTGGCGGAAATGGCGGGTGTTTCGCAATAGTGAGAAAGTATTCGAATGAACTTCGCTACGGCTCATAACCTGAAGGTCAGAGGTTCAAATCCTCTCCCCGCAACCAGCTTTACCTGCTGGGTTAATGAGCCATCCCCCACGGATGGCTCTTTTTTTGAACGCCTGGCTAGCCGTGGCTTTCCGAGCATTCCGATCCGAGGCCTTGGCTTCGCCGGAGGTTAGACACTGTCAACCACACGGCGGGGGGCAGATCAGCGGAAGTGCTGCTGGAAGCCGCCGCCGCCGGCAAGGCCACCGCCGCTCGGGCGGTTGATGCCAGTGCTGCCCACACCGCCGGCCCCACCGCCACCTAGGTTGCCGCCGCCAAGACCGCCACCAACGGCAGCGCCACCGAAGCCACCGCTTCCGCGTGGGAGAGAGCTGCCGATATTGCCAGGCACGGTGGGCGGCGGCAGTGCGCCCGGAGACGGGCCACCGAACAGGCCGCCGCCGCCGAACTGCGGTCCGGAAAGGCCGGGACGGACGCCTCCTGCGAGGCCTCCTCCTACCACTCCTCCGCCGATCTGGCCTCCGCCGATCTGGCCCCCGCCGATCTGACCGGCCGTGGGCTGGCCACCGACAAGTTGACCCCCGCTGACCGTAGCGTTTCCGATCAGGCCGCTGCCGAGCTGTCCGGCCAGCTGACCGCCATTCAGGGTGTCCATCAGGGCGCGGTCCGGGTCGCGCGGCAGGAGGGCGCCCCCGGACGTCGATGGGCCTCCCGTGAGGCGCTCGGCCAGCGAACCGCCAAGCTGCCGATCCAGCGCCGCCCGGTCGGGAAGAAGGTCGGGTCCGCCATTCGGGCCGGGCTGGAGCCGGGTCAGTTCGACCGGCGACAAGGCGCGGTCGTCGGCCGGGCGCGCCGGCAGTCCCGGCTCGCGATCCAGGAGGGCGATGATCCCGCCGCGTTCGCCGCCGGCCGGGGCCGGCACACCCGTCAACGCCGTCCCGCGATCGCTCACCGCCTGACGATCCGCCAGGCCGGCGCCACGGACATCGCCCTCGGACAGCCGCGGGAAGTCGTCGCCCCGCTGCGCCAGGAAATCACCGTGATCGATGCGCGTGCCTAGCCGGTCTTCCTCGTCGCGCAGGGCCCGCTCGAAGTCGCCGAGTTCAGCCATGCGATCGGCGATGCGCCCGTCATTGTCGAACCAGTCCGCGGGCAACACCTCGGCGCGTTCCCGGCGCCAGTCGTCGATCCGGTCGGAAGCTCCGCCGACGATGATGACGTTGTCCTCCACATTGATGATGAGGTTGCCCGAAAGATCGGGATAGTCGCTCCAGCGGTCGTCGTCGTCATCGAACAGCCAGTCGACGAAGGCTACGGTGACGAAGCCCGTGATCAGCAACTGACCGGCATCGGTCAGGGTGAAGCCCGTGTCCTGGTAGTAGGGCTCCGGATACCAGGTGGGCTGGGCGTAGGGCACCGCCTGCGGCGGCGGTCCGTACCAGTAGGGGTAGGGCTGCGCGGCATAAGCGGGATTGGCGTAGAGAGCCGGGTCCTGGTTGATCCCGGCATAGACGGGGTCGGCGGCCGCGCGATCGGCGACATAGGCTTCCGTCGCGGCGACGAGGTCCGCCGCCGCGTCCGGATTGTCGGCAATGCGCGCAGCCCAGTCCGCCTGTGCCGCCGCCTGACCGCCCTCGATCTCGGCGATGGCGAGATCGAGGGCCTGCCACACCGCCTCCGGATCGCTCGCCCAGACCTGGCCCGCGCGGTCGACGAGGTCCGGGTTCGCGGCGAGGCCAGCCATGATCTCCGGATAGTCGATCAGCGTCCTGAAGGTCGCCTCGACCGCGAGGGGCTGGCCGCGCAGGAACTGGGTCAACGCCTGCTCGGCCTCCACCCGCACCCCATGCACCGCGTCCAGCAACGCGACATGATCGGAGACGAGGGTTTCCGCCGCCTCGGTCGCGCTCGACGGAAACGCCGCCGGGTCCGCGACCGCATCACCCGCCATCGTGGCGGACACGAGATCGGGATAGCGCACGACGCGCCATACCAGCGTCTGGACAGCGCTCGGCTGCGCCGCGATCAGCTCCCGAAACGCATCGCTGCTGGCGGCCTGGAGATCCGAGATGCTCTGGATGACGTCCGGATAGAGGGTGGCGTCCAGCGTGGCCCGGCGGATGTCCACCGGATAGCCGGCCAGCGCCCGCGCCACCCGGCGGCCATCCTCGCCGAGGCTCGGCGTCAGGGCGATTTCCCGGTAGCCCGCGACGCAGCGGCGCAGCTCCGACAGGCTCGCCGAGGTGCCGGTGAGCCCGAAGGAGAGAGGTCCGAAATCCTCCCCCACGATCTCGAACACATACCCGCCCCGAAACGCGTCGACGATGTCCGGGTTGTTGCCGGCGGGGACGCTGAGGGAGGTGGCGGAGTCGGCCGTGCCGACCAGTTCGACCGGCCCGAGATCGTCCAGGCGCGCGGCCAGCGGGATCGCCGTTCCCGGCTCCCTGGCCCAGCTTTCGTCGAGAATGCCGACGTCGATGTGGCCACCACCATCCATGGTGAAGCTCAGGACGACTCCGTTGTCGAAGACCCTGCCAAGGCGGCAGTAGTCGAAACGGCCAAGCGCCGGCTCAACGAAGGCGCCGCCCGCCCATCCCGAGACCTCGAATTCGGAGCCGTCGATGAACGACGAGGTCTGTGCCCGGGCCGGTGTGGCGACCAGGCAAACGGAGATCAGGCATCCGGAGAAGAGGCGCATGGCGTTTTGCACCGCCTCTCCGGAAACGCGCCACGGCGCCGGCGACAGACCAACCGGGCGGATCGACACCATCTTGGGGGCACTCCAGGTCATGCCTTTAGCGAAGGCTGTTCTCGTCCCGGCCGTGCCGGGTCGCCCTCGGCGCGGCGAGGTCAGTCGGGGAACGACACGATCATCCCGTCGAGTCCGGCATTGAGGGCAAGGCCGGAGGTCTGGGTGCGCAGTTCCAGATAGACGCCCGAGGTGTTCTGCAGCCATTGCTGGCCCTCGCCGGTTCCGGCGGTCAGGCCGATGCGGGCCTGTCCGTAGGTGCCCTCGAAATCCTCCAGCGCGTAGAGGTTGTAGACCTCTCCCGTGGCCTGCAGCTCGGTGTAGCCGATGCCCCCGAACCCCACCCCGCCGATCTCGAACGGGTAGGACTGTCCTTGATAGTACAGGACGCCGGTGCCGCCCGAGCCGCCAACGACGAGCGCGGCCGTGCGCTGGTCGATCTCCACGGTGCCGGATGGCTGCAGGTCGGCGGGGTCTATGTCCGAGCCGCTGGGCGGCTGCGGGCCGCAGGCGGCCATGGCCAGCGGCAGGGCGATCAGCGCGAGCAGGGATCCAGGTTTCATGACGTTTCGCTCCGGTATTCAGTTGAGGTGAAGCTGTCGCCCGGAAGGTCCGGCCGGGTGCCGGAGGTATCTCGTGCCGTCACGCGGGTTTGGTGCGCCTTTCACTGCTGGGCCACCGCGGTCGCGCCGCGCAGCCGCTCCGCGAGCGCCAGAAGCTCCGCCGACTGCAGGGCGCGCAGGCTGCCCTGCTGGACGAGCAGGTCCACATCCTCGTCGGGGATGGAAAGACCGGTCGGGATCGCCTCCAGCCGGGCGCGGATCGCCGGGTCGTCGATCTGCCGCAGGGAATAGTGGAGCACGGTGCCGCTGACCGGCATGCAGGCGTCCATATCGGGCGAGGCGGTGGTCGAAGCAGCACAGCGCTGCTCGGTCATCAGGTCCGCAAGGGCGGCGATCTCGGCATGGGCGAGGGCCAGCGTCTCGACATTGTAGGCGTCGATCTGGGTGCCGGTGACCAGGCTGAGGATCTGCGCCAGGCCCGACACCGTCGGCTGGCGTGCCCAGCTGGTGTCGAGCGCCGACTCGCCGTCGACCGAGATGAGCACGATGTCGTCGAAGGTGACGGGTCGCTGGGCGAGGATCTGCGCCGCGACGTCCGAGGCGCGCTCCAGCCGGATCGTCTGAATGGCGTTCAGCATCGATCGCATGGCGAGATTGTCGACGATGCCGCCGTCCATGAGGTGGACGTACTGTGTCTCATTTGGATCGAGATAGGCACCGAACTGGTCGGCGATCGCCTGGAGCCGGTCGAAATTGCGTGTCTGCGCGAGGGAATCGTAGCGCGCAAGCAGGGCCGGCTGGCGCCCGCCGCAATCCTCGGCATAGCTGTTGAGGGTAATGGGCGTGAAGACGATCGGGAAACCGTTCGAGGCCGCGAGCGCCCTTGCAATAGGCTCCTGCAGCAGGTCCGAGCAGAGGAGATCGAAATAATCCTGGGTGAACGAGAAGACGGCGCCATTGGTGATGTCGGTGGCGTTGACCATGATCAGCGGCGGTCCGGCGGCCATCAGGTCGGCATAGGTGGCGCCGTCGAGGTAGAGGTCGTCGTAGATCTCCGCCATCGCGTCGTTGGTGCCGTAGAAGGGATCGACCGCCCAGCGCCAGTTCCACGGAACAAGGAGCAGGGACGCGATGTCGGCCTCCAGGTCGTAGCGCAGGAATCCGTCCACGAAATCGCTGAAGATGCGCTCCCGGTGCAGCCCGTAATAGGTCGCCGGGAAGGTACCGCCCGACACGCCGGCGATGATGTCCACCTCGTCGAGCAGGCTGCGGCCGCCACCGATGTCGATCTGGCGCAGGCCCTCGAGAAAGCCATAGGCGAACGAGGCCGAGCGCTTGCCGCCGCCGGAGAAGGCCAGCGCCAGAAACGTGTCGCCCAGCCCGTGCTCCAGCGCGAAGGTGCGGGTCCGGTAGCCGCCTTCGGAGATGAAAGGGTCGCCCGGCGGCGCGAGCATCACCTGGTCCAGCGGCGCGTTGCGATCGGGCACGCCGCCGCAGCCGACAAGCCCGGCGATGAGAGGCAGGACCAGCATGGCGCAAAGGGCACGGTTTCTCGGCTGTTTCTGCGTGCGGTCAGGGAGGCCATCTGGCGCCATCAAAGTGTCCGTTCGACCCTAGAAGCTCAGCGACGCGCCGAAGACCGGGCCGTGGAAGGTGACGTCGATGGTCCGCTCGTCGTCGTAGTCGAAGCCGAGCGCGCGATAGCCCGCATAAAGGTTGAGGTCGACGCCATCGTCGAGCGCGAAGCCGTATCCCACATAGGCGGCGGCCTGCCAGGCGAATTCCGAACCGACTCCAAAACCGCCGATGTCGGCGAGCAGGACAGCGTTCAACCCCTCGGTTTCGCCGAGGCGCAGGCGGGCGCCGAACAGGGGGTCGAGCCAGTCGGTCGAACTCGCGATCTCGCGCACGGCGAGCGGTGTGGTGGTGGTGATGTCGGTCTGGAAATCGATGTAACGCAGGCCGCCATAGAGATCGAGCGTCAGGGGCGAGCCGCCCGGACCGCCGCCGGGCTCGTCGACGACACGATAGAATGCCGAGGTTTCCCAGATCAGTTGCGAAAACCCGGCCTCGATCTGCACCGGAAAGGCATCCATGGGGCCGATGGCGGTCACGCCCTCGAAGGTCAGGTCGAGATAGACCAGGTCGGTCCACACGCCCCAGACCCCGTTGGTTCCCTCGATGCGGAAGATGGCGCCGGCCACGTCGTCGGCATCCTGCAGGATATCCACCGTGTTGAGGTCTACCCCAACGGTCTGTCCGGCGACGAGCACGTCGCCCTCGATGAAGGGGAGCCAGCCATAGAGATCGAAGGAGAAGCCCCAATCCGTCTGGGCCGCCGCCGGTCGCGACATCGCGCTCGTCATGGCCAAGGCGAGGATGCCGGCGAGCAGCCAGGCCGTGCCTTCCGGCCGCGTCGTTCGATGGGTGTGTTTCAAGACTGCACTGGACACGACAACCCCTCCAACCGAGCCGGCCTGACTCACGCTACGGTCTCCGGAGACTGCGGTGTCGGCCGCATGGGAGATAGATCGTTACGGTAGTTTACGTGTTGGCACCGTCACGCGGTCCGCCGCAGACCCGCTGAGCTGTCCTTGACTTGACCGAAGCGTGCCGTCGATCGCAGCCTCAGGCGGGTGTTGGAAGACCGGAACTCAGATCGCGCAAGGCGCCTCTGTGTCCGGCAAACGCCGTCCGGCCGCCTCGAAGCCCCGCAGCAGCCGGTCGATCAGCGCCGGGTCGATGTTGCGGAACGCCAGGTCGCTTCGCGGACAGTCGAAGAATGTCGGGTAGAGGGTGTCCACTTCCGCCAGCAGTGCCGAGGCCACGGCGTCGTGGCCGAGCAGACCGTGCAGCGAGGCCAACAGGAGGCGGTCGAGATAGAAGGCCGGCATGTTGATATGCAGCGCACTGGCGAGGGCGCGGCTCGGATCGTCATGGGCGAGATGGAAGAGGGCAGGCGCGAAGTGATACCAGCCGGGCGGCGCCGGGTTCAGCACCATCGCCTGGTCAACGAGGCGCATGCCGCGGTCGAGCGATCCGGTGATCACCAGACGCAGGCCGAGCATGGCGAGATAGTCGGCATTGTTCGGATTGAGCGCTACGGCACGCTCACCCGCCTCGAGGGCGGCAGGCAGGTCACCCTCGAAAAAGCGCACCTCGGACAGCGCGTGCTGCGCGAGCGCGCTGAAGGGGTTCACGGCAACCGCCTGCTGTGCCGCGGAGGCGGCCGCCGCCAGCGGCTCACCGGCCAACCCCTCCGGCACCGGGAAGCGGAAGCGGGAGACATCCAGGTCGACCAGCGCCAGCATCGCCCAGGCTTCCGCGTTCTGGGACTCGAGCACAGTGGCCCGGTTGAGACAGGCGAAGGCGGCGTGGTTGCCGTCGGCCGAAATCCGGGCGCGGTAATCGTAGGCGAGCACCAGGCACAGGAAGCCGGAAAGAGGCGTCTCGCCCGCTGAGAGGACCATCCGTTGATGGTCGTGAAAGACGATGCCGTATGGCTGGGCGATCGTCGAGGCGATGCTTGACGCGGTCTCGTCGATCACCGAGAGCAGGCTCTCCACGTCATATGGCACTACGAAGGAGTCGCCCCAAAGCCCGGCGGCTGACTCGACGCCGATCAGACGCATTCGGATGGCAATGCTGGAATCATGGCGTGTGACCGAACCGCGCAGTAGGTAGTCGGCGTCAAGATCGGCGGCGAGTGTCATCGGGTCGCCGCCTGCCGCCGTCGCCTCGAGGACGCGGATCTCGCCGAACCGCATGAGGTTGACATGAACCTCCTCGGTCAGTCCCTGGGCGAAGACGATCTCCGCCTCGTCGCCGCTCTCGGCCTGGAAGGGCAGCACCATGATGGTGGGCGGTGCGGCCGCGGCAGGCACCGTGCGGGCTTCCTGCAGGCGGATCTGGCTCTGTCCCGGCGCGCCCACGAAAAGGAACAACAGACCGGCCGCCAGTGCGACCCCCGCAGCGAATGTCACGGCGTGACGCCATGGCCATCGGTGCGTTCCCGGGCCGGGTCGCCGGACAGCTTTCCCGGCGTCGTCGGCCTCGGGCGCAGTCTCGTCGTGTTGACCGCCGTCTGCCAATGCCGCCGCCGAGCCCTCGGGGCGGCTGAAGACGGGAACATAGCCGCCTTTGGGGATATCGATCCGGATGGTGTCGTCGCGGCCACCCAGCATGTAGTAGCGCTCGAGGCTGCGGCGCAGGCGCCCCGCCTCGATGCGGACGATGGGATCTGCCTGCGGGTCGAAGTCGCCGTCCCGGTGGAAGACCTCGACCGCGATCGCGTAGGCCTTGATGCGCTCGCCCCGCCCAGAGAGCGTCTCGGAGACCACGAAGCGCAGGAATTCCCGGTTGCGTGGCGAGGCGTCGAAGTCGGCGTCATCGACGATGCGTGCCAGCGCGCTCTCGATCTCCGGAACGCTCGGCCGGTCGTCCTCTGGCGTTGCACAGAGCCGGTCATCCGGAACGGAGCGGTCATCGATCGTGTTGGGAGCTCCGGTCATTCGCCAGTCCTTCTCAAGACCTCCAGACCGGACGGGTGGTGGATCGATCCCAAGCCAACCACTATTTGCACAATTCTTGCGCGCGGTCAGGCGCGACGCCCCCGATAGCTAGACTATGGTAGATGTCCTGGAGGGGCGGTCGGCCCTGCTTTCTTCCCTGACGGGACATCGTTAACCGTTACGTTCTCATGACCTGGCGGCAAGGCGCCCATTGTGGGCCTCACAGGTGGAGGAGAGCGACTTGCCGCAGATCGGACCGGATCGCCTCATCGACGCGTTTCCCGAGCACGCCTTCGCCATTCGCAGGCGACTGGCGATCGATCCCCGATTCCGCGCCATCTGCGACGACTATCTCGACGCGGTGCAGGCGCTCCAGCACTGGGAGGCGTCGTGTGAGCCGCAAAGCGCCGCCCGCCAGACTGAGTATCGCCAGCTCATCGACAACCTGTTGCTCGAGATCGCCGCCGCGCTCGGCGAGCCGCCCGGCGGCGCCAACACGTAAACTACCGTAACGATCTGTCCCCCACTCCACCGGCACCGCAGCCTGCAGGACATCACTTCACGGAGCGACGTCATCCGATGATCCTCCGATGATCCTCCGATGATCCGTGGAAGGGACACCGATGGTTGGGTCAGGCGATTTTGCGCGATGGATCGCCGCGGCGACTGTCGCATTCCTGGCGCAGACCCCGAACGGGTCGGCGCTGGCGCAGGACGACGGTACCGACGCAGCGGCGCTGGCGCAGCAGCTTTCCAACCCGGTCGCGGCGATGATCAGCGTGCCCCTCCAGTTCAACTACGACAGCGGCCAGGGTGCGGGCGATGGCGAGGTGTTCCGGCTGAACATCCAGCCGGTGGTGCCGATTTCGCTCAGCGAGGACTGGAACCTCATCTCCCGCACAATCCTGCCGGTGATCGCGCAGGACGACGTAGCGCCGGGCAGCGGCAGCCAGTCAGGCATCGGCGACATCACGCAGAGCCTGTTCTTCTCGCCCGTAGCGCCGACCGAAGGCGGCTGGATCTGGGGTGCGGGGCCGGCGCTTCTCCTGCCGACGGCGAGCGATCCGCTGCTCGGCGGCGATCGCTGGGCGGCCGGGCCGACCGCGGTTTTCCTGCGCCAGGACAGCGGCTGGACCTATGGCGGGCTCGTCAACCATCTCTGGTCGCTGTCCGATGACGACCAGGGCAATGCGATGAGCGTGAGCTATCTGCAGCCCTTTATCTCATACACCACCTCAGATGCCTGGACTTTCGGCCTCAACGCCGAGAGCACCTATGACTGGCGGGCGGAACAGTGGTCGGTGCCGATCAACCTCACCGTCTCGAAGCTGGTGCGCATCGGCGGGCTGCCTGTGAGCATCGGCGGTGGACTGCGCTACTGGGCCGAGGCGCCCGACGGCGGGCCGGACGATATCGGCTTCCGCGTCGTGCTGACCGCGCTCTTCCCTCGCGGGTGATGCGGTCATGCCGAGTAGCCGCGCACTTCCGCGAAGGGCGACGCCGGTCCGGGCCGTGCTCCTCGTGCTGCTGGCGCTCATGGCCTTCGCGATCGGCGCCAGTGTCGCGGCTCGGGCGCAGACGTCGGGCGCCGCCGACACGACGCCCATGGGGCAGCTCGCCGAACAACCCCGTCCCCTGACCGTCGCCGAGATCGATGCCGTGGTCGCGCTGCTCGACGATGGCGAGGCACGCGCGGCCCTGCGAACCGCGCTCACGGAGCTGTTCGCCGACCCCGTCGCGCAGCCGCCGGCGCTCGAAAGGGCGCGGGTCCGGCTCGTCGCGGCACTCGCCATGCTGGCGAATCTCGGCGGCCTGCTCGAGGAGGCCGCGCTGCGCGACACCGAGGCGGGCCATCCGGTCGACGCCGCCGTCGCCACCCGCAACGTGCTGCTCGTCGTACTCCTGTCCTTCACGCTCGCGACATTCCTGCGCTGGCTGGTGCTGCGCCGCTGGTCCAGAGAGGCGGACGCAGGGGTCACGCCGACGCAGCGGCTTCTCGCCGATCTGGTTCAGGCATTCGCCTACGCCGCGCTCGTCGTGCTCTGCTACCTGGTGCTGTCGCCCGGAAACCCGCGCGCGCCACAACTGCTGCAGGACCTGCTGCTGGTGGTCGCGGGCACGCTGCTGGCGCTGGCCGTCGTGCGGCGGATCTTCACGCCCCGCGTGCCCGACCAGCGGCTGGCGCCGGTCGGGAGCAGGGCGGCCCTTGCCGTGCTCGCAACCCTGAACGTCCTCGCCGTCGTCGTGGTCGTCCTGATGCTCCCGGTCGTGCTGGCACGCGCCCTTGGCCTGCCCGAGGAAGTGCAAGTGCTCGCCCGCCTGGTCATGGGGCTCGTCGTCGTCGCGACGCTGATCGCCGCGGTCTGGATACTCCGCGCCCAGTTCGGCGAGGCGCCCGCCGCCGTGGGCGGGCACGGCGCCAGGGG
>JAVKFF010000032.1:0-22429 GCA_040226215.1 Azospirillaceae bacterium | reverse complement strand
GCTCTTGTCTCAGCCGACGATCTCGATCTGGCTGAAGAAGAAGGCGATCTCGTTCGTCGCGTTCTCCTGGCTGTCGGAGCCGTGCACGGAGTTCGCCTCGATCGACTCCGCGAAATCCTTGCGGATGGTGCCCGGGTCGGCATTGGCCGGGTTGGTCGCGCCCATGATCTCGCGGTTGCGCGACACGGCGTTCTCGCCCTCCAGCACCTGCACCACCACGGGGCCGGAGACCATGAAGCTGCACAGGTCGTTGAAGAAGGCCCGCTCCGCATGCACCGCGTAGAACGCCTCGGCCTGCGCCTGCGTCAGATGCAGGCGCTTCTGCGCCACGATGCGCAGCCCCGCCTCCTCGAACCGGGCGTTGATCTTGCCGGTGAGGTTGCGCTTGGTCGCATCGGGCTTGATGATCGAAAGGGTCCGTTCGACGGCCATGTTCAGACATCCTGATTGGGATGGGGAAAAGCGCGCGCCTTATAGCCGCGATGCATCGGGGCCGCAACCGGCACGGTGCCCGGTCGGCGCAGGTGAGCGTTGCGTCCTTGCCGGCCGCCCCCGCCCTCGGCTAAGAGCGGTCCCCCATGATCCGCATCGACGACATCACCCTGCGCATCGCCGGGCGCACCCTGCTCGAACATGCCACCGCCAGCATCGCCGCGCGCGAACGCGTCGGCCTCGTCGGCCCCAACGGCGCCGGCAAGACGACGCTGCTCAAGGCACTCGCCGGCGAAATCGCCGTCGACGACGGCGCCATCATCCTGCCGCCGCGCTGGCGCGTGGGAACGGTGGCGCAGGAAGCACCGGACGGCGAGGTCACGCCGCTCGAGGCGGTGCTCGCCGCGGACCGGGAACGCGCCGCCCTGCTGGCCGAGCTCGACGACACCGCGGCGGCCGGCCGCATCGGCGAGGTCCATGCCCGCCTGGTCGAGATCGACGCGCATGCCGCGCCGGCCCGGGCGGCGATGATCCTCGCCGGCCTCGGCTTCCAGGAGTCCGAACAGCACCAGCCCTGCCGCAGCTTCTCCGGCGGCTGGCGCATGCGCGTGGCGCTCGCCGCCGCCCTGTTCGCCCGGCCCGACGTGCTGCTGCTGGACGAGCCGACCAACCATCTCGATCTCGAGGCGACGCTCTGGCTCGAGGGGTTCCTGCGCAGCTATCCGGCAACGTTGGTCATCGTCAGCCACGACCGCGACCTCCTGAACAAGGCGGTCGACCGCATCGTGCATGTCGATGCCCTGCGACTTGAGAGCTATTCCGGCAACTACGACCGTTTCGAGCGGATGCGCGCGGACCGGCGGCAGTTGCTGGAGGCCGAGCGTGCCAAGCAGGAGGCGCAGCGCCGGCATATGCAGGCTTTCGTCGACCGCTTCCGCTACAAGGCCTCGAAGGCCCGCCAGGCGCAGAGCCGGCTGAAGGCGCTGGAGAAGCTGGCGCCGATCGCCGAACTCTCCAACGACCCCAGCGTGCGCTTCGACCTGCCGCAGCCCGAAGCCCTGGCGCCGCCGCTGATCAGCCTCGACGGTGTCTCGGTCGGCTATGGCGACCGCGCGGTGCTGCAGGGGCTTGACCTGCGTCTCGACCCCGAGGACCGCATCGCCCTGCTCGGCCGCAACGGCAATGGCAAGTCGACGTTCGTCAAGCTGCTGGCCGGCCGGCTCCAGCCCATGGCGGGCGAACTCAGGGCCTCGGCCAAGCTCAAGGTCGGCTATTTCGCCCAGCATCAGGCCGACGAGCTCGACCTCTCCCTGACCGCGCTGGAGCAGGGCCGGCGCGTCATGCCGAAGGCGACGCCGGAGCAGGTGCGCAGCCACATCGCCCGCTTCGGCCTCGTCCAGCAGCGCGCCGAGACGAAGATCGCCAAGCTCTCCGGCGGCGAGAAGGCGCGCCTGCTGTTCGCGCTGATGTGCGCCGACCGGCCGAACATCCTGCTGCTGGACGAGCCGACCAACCACCTCGACATCGCCAGCCGCGAGGCGCTGGTGGAGGCGATCAACGGCTTTGCCGGCGCCGTCGTGCTGATCACCCACGACCCGCACCTGATCGAGCTCACCGCCGACCAGCTCTGGCTGGTCGCCGACGGGAAGGTGCGCGGCTATGACGGCGATCTGGCCGACTACCGCCGGCTGCTCCGGACCGGCGACGGCGGTGCGGGCCTGTCCCCGGCCGAGACGGACGCGCGCGGCAACGCCGGAGATCAGGAAGACCGTGATCGCAAGGGCGGAGATCAGAAGGCCGGCGATCGCAAGGCCGGCGACCGCAAGGCCGGGCGCCGGGCGGCGGCGGAGGCGCGCCAGCAGGTAGCGTCGAAACGCCGCGAGGCAGAGGGACTGGAGAAGTCCATCGAGAAGCTGAACGCCGAGAAGCGCCGCATCGAGGCCCGCCTCGCCGACCCCTCCCTCTACGACGGGCCGGCGGACCGGCTGACCGCGCTGCAGAAGGACCTGCACCGCGCCGAGAGCGCGATCGCCGAGGCCGAGGAACGCTGGTTGAAGCTCATCGAGGAGATCGAGGGCCGGCTGTCCGCCGCCGGCTGATCAGCCGTCAGCCTCGGCCGAAGCACCCTCCACCCGCCGCGCCTCGCGCCAGCGGCCGTCGTCGCCCTGCTGCCAGTAGGCGAGCGCATGACCGGCTTCGCGGTAGCGCTGCCAGCGCTCGCGCGCGGTCGCCACGGCGGCCTCCTCGCGCCCGTCGAACAGCAGGCAGACCAGGTCGTAGTCGCCGATGCGGCGGCTGTCGGCGCCGTCGGTCAGGAACAGCACGCCGGCGCCGTTCGGCCGCTCGTCGCGGTCGGTCAGGAAGATCGGCTGCGTCTCCGGCGCGCCGTCCTCGGCCGTGCCATGCGGCAGGAAGCTGCCGGGATCGTAGGTCCACAGGTGCTGGTTGAGCTGGCCGACGCGCTCCGCCGAGCCCGCCATCACCACCGCCCGCCAGCCGCGCTCCAGAGTCCGGCCGAGCAAATCCGGCAGGGCCCGTTCGAGCCCGGTGCGGGTCAGATGGTAGAAGCGGACCTCCGTCATCGGCCGCGACCGGCGGCGGCTGCGCCTACTTCTCGTGCACCTCCGCCACCCAGCGGTCGAGCAGGCGCACACCGAAGCCGGTGCCGCCCTTGGGCGTCAGGGGCGTGGTCTTGGCGCTCCAGGTGACGCCGGCGATGTCGAGATGCGCCCATTTGGTGTTCGTCACGAAGCGCTGCAGGAACTGCGCGGCGACGATCGAGCCCGCCGAGCGGCTGCCGGCGATGTTCTTCATGTCGGCGACGTCGCTGTCGATCATGCGGTCGTACTCGTCGGCCAGCGGGAAGCGCCAGACCGGCTCGCCCACCGCCTTGCCGGCCGCGGAGAGCTGCTCGGACAGCGCGTCGTCATTGGCGAACATGCCCGCCGTCACCTCGCCAAGGGCAATGATGATGGCGCCGGTGAGGGTTGCGAGATCGACCATCGCCTTGGGCTTGAAGCGATCGACCGTGTACCAGAGCGCGTCGGCCAGCACGAGCCGGCCTTCCGCGTCGGTGTTCCACACCTCGATGGTCTGGCCGGACATCGAGGTGACGATGTCGCCCGGTCGCTGGGCGTTGCCGTCCGGCATGTTCTCCACCAGGCCGATCACGCCGACGGCGTTGGTCTTGGCCTTGCGCCCGGCGAGCGCGGCCATCAGACCGGTGACGACGCCCGCACCGCCCATGTCCCACTTCATGTCCCACATGCCCTGGCCGGGCTTCAGCGAGATGCCGCCGGTGTCGAAGGTGACGCCCTTGCCGACGAAGGCGACGGGCGCGTCGGCCTTCCTGCCGCCCTTCCACTGCATGACGACGAGCCGGCTTTCGTGCTGCGAGCCCTGGCCGACGCCGAGCAGCGCGCCCATACCCAGCTTCTTCATCTGCTTGGCGTCCAGGACCTCGATCTCGACGCCGAGCTTCTCGAGCTCCCTCGCCCGTTCCGCGAAGCTGTCGGGAAAGAGCACGTTCGGCGGTTCGGAAACCAGGTCGCGGGTCAGGAAGACGCCGTCGACGACCCGGTCCAGGTCGCCGAAAAGCTTCTTGGCACCTTTCTGGTCCGGCGTGGCCACGGTCAACTTCTTCAGCGCCGGCTTGTCCTCGGCTTTCTGCTTGGTGCGATACTTGTCGAAGCGGTAGCTGCGCAGCCGCATGCCGGCCGCCAGGTTGGCGGCGAACTCGGCGCTGTCGCTCTCCATGCCGTTCAGGTCGACGGTCGCCTCCTTCACGCCAAGCGCCAGCAGCTTCGCCGCGATCACGCCGCCCAGTCGCTGCGCCTTCTGGGCATCGATCCCCTTGCCGTTGCCCAACCCCACCAGGATGACCGTGTCCGCCTTCAGGCTGGTCGGCGCCGGCATGTTCTGGATCTGCTCCAGCTTGCCGGTGAAGCGCGGCGCGCCTTTTATCGCCTTCGCCAGCGCGCCGCCGCTGGCCTCGTCGAGCGCCGTCGCCGACGGCGTCAGCCTGCCCTTTTCCAGAACCCCGACGACGAGGGCGCCGGCTGCCTCGGGCTTCGGAGCGGAGAACGTGATTTTCATGGATGGTTCCTCGATGAGACCAATTCGCGGGGTGGCCAGTTCGCGGGGCGCGGGCATTGTTCGCAACCGCTTTGCCACATTTCCGTTGAATGTTCCACAGCAGCATGATGAAAACGCTTGGCAACCGGCCACCGCCTCGTCTCGGATGCGCGGTGGCGGCCGGCGGCGAACCGTCTGCCGGGGCCCATGAGCATCACCTCCATCCTTTCGCGCTATATCGCCCGCCAGTTCCTCGTCGGCTTCTTCGCGCTGCTCGTCGTCTTGGCCGGGCTGATCTGGCTGATCGAGTTCGTCGAACTGGTTCGCCGGGTATCCAACCAGCCCGATGGCACGGTCGGCCTCGCGCTCCAGCTCAGCCTGCTCAAGGTGCCGGAGACGATGGAGCTGCTGTTCCATTTCGCCATCCTGTTCGCCGCCATGTTCACCTTCTGGCGGCTGACGCGCAGCCAGGAACTGGTGGTGGCGCGCGCCGCCGGCATCTCGGTCTGGCAGTTCCTCTGGCCGGTCATCTTCATCGCCGCGGTGATCGGCATCCTCAAGGTCACCTTGGTCAATCCCATCACCGCCGCCGTCCAGCTGCGCTACGAGGCGCTGGAAGCCCGCGTCATCCGGGGCCAGGAAAGCGTGCTCGACGTCTCGCGCGGCGGTCTCTGGCTGCGCCAGGCGGGTGCCGACGGCTCCTCCTCCATCCTGTTCGCCGCGCGGGCCCTGTCCGACGAGGTCGAGCTGGCCGACGTTATCGTCTTCCGCTTCGACGAGAACGGGGACTTTGTCAGCCGCATCGACGCCACCGAGGCGCTGCTGCGGGACGGTGAATGGCATCTGGTCAACGCCTGGCTGACCGAGGGAGGCATGCAGCCCCGGCGGGTCGAGGCGGTCACGGTCCCGACCGATCTCACCGCCGAAAGCATCCAGGACAGCTTCGCGCCGCCCAGCACCATGTCCTTCTGGTCGCTGCCGGACTTCATCGAACTGCTGGAGGAGACGGGATTCTCGGCCACCCGGCACCGCCTGCACTTTCACAGCCTGCTGGCGCAGCCGCTGCTGATGGCGGCGATGGTCCTGTTCGCTGCCACCTTCTCCTTGCGCATGAACACGCGCCGGGGCGGCGGCAGCGCCATGATGCTGGCCGGCGCCGCCACGGCCATCCTGCTGTTCATGCTCAGCGACGTCATCTTCGCGCTCGGCATGGCCGAGACGGTACCGGTCATCCTCGCGGCCTGGACGCCGGCCGGGTTCAGCGCGCTTGTCGCCACCGCCCTCTTGCTGCACTTCGAGGACGGATAGCCACGCATTCTGCTACATTTTCTGGCTCACCCCCGCGCGCATCGCTATGGTGCGCGCCATCGCCATGCCATCGTTCCGGGGTTTGATTTGCCGTCAGCCAGACGGAGTCGTCTCCGTATAGACGGTGTCCGCCGAAGATTGAGGATGTCCATGCGGTCTTTTTTGCTCGCTCTTAGCTGTCTCGTGATCCTGGTCGCCGGCGCTGTGCCGGCGGCGGCGCTGACGGCGCAGATCGCCGTCGTCGTGAACGAGGATGTCATCACCCAGGCGCAGCTCGAGCAGCGCCTCCGGCTGGCGCTGGTGGCCTCCGGCCTGCGGCCGACGGCGGAGAACCTGGAGCGGCTGCGCCCGCAGGTCCTGCAGGGCCTGATCGACGAGAGCCTGCAGCTCCAGGAGGCCGAACGCCTCGACATCACCGTCGGGCGCGACGCCGTGGAGCGCGCGATCGCCGACATCGCGGAACGCAACAATGTGGGCATCGGCCAGTTCCTGCAGGCCCTGCAGCAGGCCGGCGTGCAGGTCGACACGCTGGAACGGCAGCTCTACGGCCAGCTCGCCTGGCGCGAGGTGATCCGCACCCGCATCGTGCCCTCCATCCGGATCAGTGCGGGCGAGATCGACGACCGGCTGGCGCAGGCCCGGGCGATGAGCGGCCAGCGCGAATACCTGGTCAGCGAGATCTTCCTGTTCGTCGACCAGCCGGGCCGCGACGGCGAGGTGCGCGCTCTGGCCCAGGAACTGGTCGACCAGCTGCTCGCCGGCGCGCCCTTCCCGGCCGTCGCGGCGCAGTTCAGCCAGGGTGCCTCCGCCGCCCAGGGCGGCAGCATCGGCTGGGTGGCCGCCGGACAGCTGGAGGCGGAGATCGGCGCCGCCCTCCAGGTCATGCAGCCGGGCCAGATCTCCAACCCGATCCGCACCGGCTCGGGCTACCACATCCTGGCGCTCAGGGACACGCGCACGGCGTCGGCGCCGGGCGGTTCCGACCAGTCGCTCAGCCTCGCCCGCCTTGTCATTCCGTTCGCCGAGGAGCCGACCCAGGTGGTCGTCGAGCGGGAGTTGCAGCGCGCCCGCGAGGCCGCCTCCGGCGTCAACAGCTGCCAGGGCCTGCGCAACGCCGCCGCCGCCTTCGGCACGCAGGATCTGGTGGACGCCGGCAGTGGCCGTCTCGCCGACCTGCCGCAGGACCTGCGCAGCCTGGTCGCCGGCCTGCCGGACAACGTCCCGTCGGATCCCCAGGTGCTGCCCGACGGCATCGCCATCTTCATGGTCTGCTCGCGCGACGATGCCGGCGACGACGGCGCCCGCGGCGCGATCGAGGAGCAGATCGCCAACGAGCGCATCGATCTCCTGCAGCGCCGCCTGCTGCGCGACCTGCGCTCCGCCGCCTTCATCGACATCCGCGTCTGAGACCGCCGGCGTGAGCGGCACCTGACGGTCCGCGGTGGCCGACGCCAGCCGAGACGACGACGATCCGGTCGCCGGCCTGCCGCCGCTGCGCGCCGTCATCGCGGCGCTCGGTTTGAGCGCGCGCCGGTCGCTGGGCCAGAACTTCCTGCTCGACCTCAACCTGACCCGGCGCATCGCCCGCGCCGCCGGCCCGCTCGACACCGGCACGGTGATCGAGGTCGGGCCGGGGCCGGGCGGTCTGACCCGGGCCCTGCTGCTGGAAGGCGCCCGCCACGTCGTCGCCATCGAGCGCGACCGCCGCTTCGTCGCGGCGCTGGCGCCCCTGGTGGCCGCTTCCAACGGCCGGCTGGAGATCCTTGAGGACGACGCGCTCGCCGTGCCGGCGCACGCGCTGGGCCAGGCGCCGCGCCGGATCGTCGCCAATCTGCCCTACAACATCGCCACGCCGCTGCTGATCGGCTGGCTGGCTCGGATCGAGGACTTCGCCTCCATCACCGCCATGTTCCAGAAGGAAGTCGCCGACCGGCTGCTGGCACCGCCGGGCAGCCGGACCTACGGCCGGCTATCCGTGATCGTCCAATGGGCGGCCAGGGTGCGCCCGCTGATGACCTTGCCGCCGCGCGCCTTCACGCCGCCGCCCAAGGTGGAGTCGACCGTGGTGCAGCTGACCCCGCGCGCCGACCGCGAGACGGCCGCCATGGCCGATCTGGAGCGCGTCACCCAGGTCGCCTTCGGCCAGCGGCGCAAGATGCTGCGCGCCAGCCTCAGGCCGCTGGGTGGCGAGGATCTCGCCCGGCGCGCCGGCCTCGACCCGACGATGCGGGCCGAGGACGTCGACATCGCCGGCTTCGTGCGCCTCGCCAATGCCGCGGCGGGGTCATAGCTCCGACTGGATGGCGCGCACGAACTCGGTCAGCCCGCGCTGGCGCTGGCGCCGCAGCCGCTCGGCGGTGAGGATCGCCTCGACCTGGCCGACACTGGTCTCGAAATCGCGGTTGACGATGACGTAGTCGTATTCCGACCAGTGGCTGATCTCGCCACTTGCCTTGGCCATGCGCCCGGCGATCACCGCGTCGCTGTCCTGGGCGCGGCGGCGCAGCCGCTCCTCCAGCACCGCGGCGGAGGGTGGCAGGATGAAGACGCTGACCAGATCGCCCGCCATCGCCTCGCGCATCTGCTGGGTGCCCTGCCAGTCGATGTCGAACAGCACGTCGTGGCCGGCGCCCAGGCTCTTCTCGACCGGCGCTCTGGGCGTGCCGTAGAAATGGTCGAAGACCCGCGCATGCTCCAGCAGTTCGCCGCCGGAGACCATGGCGTCGTAGCGTTCCCGGGAGATGAAGTAGTAGTCCCGGCCCTCCACCTCGCCCGGCCGCATGTCGCGGGTGGTCACCGAGATCGACAGGCTGAGATTGCCGTCGCGTTCCAGCAGTGCCCGGCTGATCGAGGTCTTCCCCGCCCCGGATGGCGAGGAGAGCACCAGCATCAGGCCCCGCCGGGCGATGGTCGCGCTCGTGCTCATTCGACGTTCTGCACCTGCTCGCGCATCTGGTTGATCACCGTCTTCAGGTCGAGCCCGATGCGCGTCAGCGCCGTGTCGCCCGACTTGGAGCACAGCGTGTTGGCCTCGCGGTTGAATTCCTGGCAGAGGAAGTCGAGCCGACGGCCGATCGGCCCGCCGGCGGCGATCATCTCGCGGGCCTGCTCCACATGGGCGCCCAGGCGATCGAGTTCCTCACGGATGTCGCCGCGGGTGGCCAGCAGGGCCAGTTCCTGCGCCAGGCGCTCCTCGGGCACCGGTGGCCGGAGGTCGAGCAGCTGGGCCAGTTGCTCCGCCAGCCGCGCCCGCATCGCTGTCGGTTGCGCCTGCGCGGTGTCCCCCGCCGCGGCGGTGAGGCGGGCGATCTCGTCCAGCTGCGAGAGGACCAGCCGCTCGAGCCGCGCGCCCTCATCCGCGCGCGCCGCTGCCAGCGCCTCGATCGCCTCGTCGGCGGCCGTCAGCATGCCCGGAACGGCGGCCTCGCGGGCCTCGTCGTCCCGCTCGTCGCTGGTCTCGATAACGCCGCGCACGGCCAGCAGGCCATCGGCGCTCGGCGGCGCCACGCCGGCCGCCTCCAGTTCCCGGGCCAGGCCCAGCACGCTGTCGAGCAGGTCGCGGTTGATCCGCAGGCGCGGCTCCCGGTCCACCGCCTCGATCTGGAGGGAGAGCGAGAAATTGCCGCGGCTGAAGCGGCTCTGGACCAGTTGGCGCACCGCCATGTCCAGCCGGTCCCAGCCGGGCGGATAGCGCAGGCGCACGTCCAGGGACTTGCCGTTGACGCTGCGGGCCTCCCAAGCAAAGGTGAAGCCTGCCGCCTCACCCTCGGTGCGGGCGAAACCGGTCATGCTGGCGATGCTGGGGGAGGTTTTGCTCATGTCGTCGACGGCTGGAGAAGGGGATGCCGATCGCGGGAGTCGCCGGTCAGCGGGGGTTGAGCGGTTGTGCCACCTGATCCCCGCCGACGCCAACCAAAACCTTGGCCGCGCCGCCATCGGGCCGCCAGGCGATGCGTGATCCGCGCGTCATCCTGATCACCGGCGCCTCCTCCGGCCTCGGCCGGGCGCTGGCGGAGATCTATGCCACACCCGGCGTCACACTGCTGCTGACCGGTCGCGACGGGAGCCGGCTCGCCGTGACGGCGGCGGCCTGCGGCGAGGCCGGTGCCGCCGTCGCCACGGCGGCGATCGACGTCACCGAGCGCCAGGCCATGGCGCGCTGGATCCTCGAGCGCGACGCGGAAACGCCGATCGACCTGGTGATCGCCAATGCCGGCATCTCCGGCGGCACCAGCGGCAGCGACGGTGGCGAGCCGGCCGAACAGGTGCGCCGCATCTTCGCCGTCAACGTCGACGGCGTGATCAATACCGTCGAGCCGCTGATCCCCCGCCTCGTGGCGCGCGGGCGCGGCCAGGTCGCGCTGATGAGCTCGCTCGCCTCCTTCAAGGCCTTCCCCGGCGCGCCGGCCTATTGCGCCTCGAAGGCGGCGGTGCGTTTCTGGGGCGAGGCCATGGACGGCGTCCTGGCGCCGCGTGGCGTGCGCGTCAGCGTCATCTGCCCGGGCTATGTGCGCTCGCCCATGACCGCTGCCAACGACTTCCCCATGCCGTTCCTGATGGACGCGCCGAGGGCCGCCCGCCTGATCCGACGCCGGCTCGCCGGCGGGCGCCGGCGCATCGCCTTCCCCTGGCCGACCTACGCCATGGCCTGGCTGCTGGGTTGCCTGCCGCTGTGGCTGACCGCCCCCCTGCTCGGCCGCCTGCCGCGCAAGCGCGCGCTCGACTGAACCGGCAGGCCGGCCCTTGCACGACCAGGCGATCATTGGACAGAATGCGGCCCCGATGACCGATAAGATATCCAAGCGAAAGCAGGCCGCCGCACCGGGTGACTCCGGACCCCGACTCCTGTCCGGCGGCAATCCGCAGATCCCCAAAGGCCATGGCGACGCGCCGGTCAAGGCCTATATCGCCGCCATGCCGGGCTGGAAGAGCGCCCTCGGCCGCCGCATCGACGCGATCGTCGAGGACTGCGTCCCGGGCGTCGCCAAGGCGGTGAAGTGGAACTCCCCTTTCTGGGGGGTGGAGGGGCAGGGCTGGTTCCTCAGCCTCCACTGCTTCACGCACTACGTGAAGGTCACCTTCTTCCGCGGCACCTCGCTCGACCCGGTCCCGCCCGGACCGTCCAAGCACCCTGAGGTGCGCTATCTCGACATCCGCGAGGACGCGTTCGATGCAGCGCAGTTCGCCGACTGGGTCCGGCAGGCCAGCCGGCTTCCCGGAGAGAAGCTGTAGAATTCCGCGGCGCCGGCCCCGGCGCCACCCCCACGAACCGAACCGGGAATGGACATGGTGAACAAGCACGGCCCCGCCGAGGACCGGGACATGCCGGCCGCCGCATTGATCGACCGCCGCATCCGCGAGCTCGGCGACTGGCGGGGCGAGACTCTAGCCCGTATCCGCGCCCTTGTCCTGCAGGCCGATCCCGAGATGGTGGAGGAGTGGAAGTGGCGCGGCGTGCCCGTCTGGTCCCATGCCGGGATCGTCTGCACCGGCGAAACCTACAAGAAGGCTGTCAAGATGACCTTCGCCAAGGGCGCGGCGCTCGACGATCCGGCCGGCCTGTTCAACGCCAGCCTCGAGGGCAATACCAGGCGGGCGATCGACTTCCACGAGGGCGACACCATCGACGCGGGCGCCCTGATGGCGCTGATCCGCGCCGCCGTCGCGCTCAACCTGGCCAAGCCGCCCAGGCGCGCGAAATCCCGCTGATCCCACCAGGTCCCGACGGTGGCGAGGACGCCGACGGGATCCCGACTCTCCGCCGCGCTCCGGCCGGGATGACAGCGGTTCTTTCTCTATTCTTTCAACATCTCCGTCGTCCCGTGCGCGGTGCAGCACGCAGTGATGCGCCGCAGACCCGGGACCGGCATCCCGTCCTCGCCGACCTCGACACCGGCGATGACGCCAGACCGATCCCGGCTCTCCCTGCGGTCGGCCGGGACGACGGCGAGTGTTTGTGGTTCATAAAAAAACATGAACGTCATCCCGGGCGCGATGCGGTGCGAAGTACCGCTTCGCAGACCCGGGATCCCCCGCCCGTCATCGCCGTACGGGGGAGCCGCGCCCTACTCTCCGGCGCCGTCCGCCTCGCCGTCGCGGATGCGGCGCCATTCGGCGGCGTTGCGGTTGTGCTCGTCGAGCGTACGGGCGAAGGCGTGGCCGCCGGTGCCGTCGGCGACGAAATAGAGAAAGTCGCTCTGCGCCGGATTGAGCGCCGCGGCGATGGCGGCCCGGCCGGGATTGGCGATCGGACCTGGCGGCAGCCCGTCGATGCGGTAGGTGTTGTAGGGCGAGTCGATCTCCAGGTCGGAGCGCAGCAGCGGCCGCCCAAGCGAACCCGACCCCTCCGTCAGGGCATAGATCACCGTCGGGTCGGTCTGCAGCGGCATGCCGCGGTTCAGCCGGTTGACGAAGACCGAGGCGACGAGATCGCGCTCGTCGGCCTGGGCGGTCTCCTTCTCGATGATCGAGGCCAGGATCAATGCCTCCTCCGGCGTCGCCAGCGGCAGGCCGTCGGCGCGGGCAACCCAGAGTTCGGCCAGTGTCGCGTCCATCGCCGCCGCCATGCGGTCGATCAGCGCCTGGCGCGCGCTGCCGCGATCGATGAAATAGGTCTCCGGCAGCAGGGCGCCTTCGGGCGGCACCGTGGTGATATCGCCCGACAGCCGCTCGTCGGCGAGCAGCCGCTCGACGATCTGCTGGCTGGTCAGGCCCTCGGGGATGGTGATCTCGAGCGGGACGGTGCGGCCGCTGGCGATGATGTCGAAGGCGTCTCGTCCGCTCGCCCGCGCCGGGATGGCGTAGTCGCCAAAGCGCATCGCCCCCGGGTCGGCGGACAGGTAGATCGCGGCGGTGAACAGCCAGGCGCTGTCGATGACGCCCTCACCTTCCAGCCTGGCGGCGATCGTCGACAGGCCGTCGCCGCGCTCGATGGTGACCACGCGGTCGGCGGTGAGCGGCCCCGCCCGGCCGAAATCCCAGAGCAGAAAGCCGGTCGCCGCCACCACGACCAGAGCCAGCGCGAACAGGACAGCCGCCAGTCGGATGATCAGCCGCATCGTCTGGCCCCCTGCCGGCGGCGGCGCGAGGCCGTCAGCTGAATTCCTTGAAGATCAGGCTGGCATTGGTGCCGCCAAAGCCGAAGCTGTTCGACAGCGCGGCGTGCACCGGTCGTTCCTTGGCCACCTTCGGCACTAGGTCGACGCCCAGACAGCCATCCGACGGGTCGTCGAGATTGAGCGTCGGCGGCACCACGTTGTCGCGCACCGCCATGATCGAGTAGATCGCCTCGACCGAGCCGGCGGCGCCCAGCAGGTGCCCGATCGCCGATTTGGTGGACGACATGGAGGCCGTCTTCATCGCCTCGCCGAACAGCCGACGTACCGCGCCCAGCTCGATCTCGTCGCCCAGCGGCGTCGAGGTGCCGTGGGCGTTGATGTAGTCGATGTCCGACGGTGACATGCCGGCGCGCTTCAGCGCCGCCTGCATGGAGCGGTAGCCGCCATTGCCGTCGGCCGCCGGGGCGGTGATGTGATAGGCATCGCCGGACAGGCCGTAGCCGACGATCTCGGCATAGATCGTGGCGCCGCGCCTCTTGGCGTGCTCCAGCTCCTCCAGCACCACGATGCCCGAGCCCTCGCCCATGACGAAGCCGTCCCGCCCCTTGTCGTAGGGACGCGAGGCCTCGGTCGGGCGGTCGTTGTAGCCGGTCGAGAGCGCCCGCGCGGCGGCGAACCCGGCGACGCCGATGCGGCAGACCCCCGCCTCCGCGCCGCCCGCGACCATCACATCGGCATCGTCCCACATGATCAGCCGGGCGGCGTCGCCGATGGCGTGCGCGCCGGTCGAGCAGGCCGTGACCACCGCGTGGTTGGGGCCCTTGAAGCCGTAGCGGATGGAGACCTGGCCGGAGGCCAGATTGATCAGCGTCGCCGGGATGAAGAAGGGCGAGAGGCGCCGCGGGCCCTTCTCGTGTACCACAAGTGTGCCCTCGGCCAGCCACTGCAGCCCGCCGATGCCCGAGCCGATCATCACGCCGGTGCGGTACTGGTCCTCGTCCGCCTCCGCCAGCCAGCCGGAATGCTCGATGGCCTCCTTGGCGGCGGCCATGGCGTAGAGAATGAAGTCGTCGTTCTTGCGCTGGTCCTTGGGCGCGACGATGTCGTCGAGATTCATCGTGCCGTTCGTGCCGTCGCCGCGCGGAATGATGCCGGCGATCTTGGCGGGGATGTCGGAGACGTCGAAATGCTCGATCGGCTTGATCCCGGACTCGCCGTTCAGCAGCCGCTGCCAGTTCGCCTGCACGCCGCTGCCCAGCGGCGTGACCATTCCCATACCTGTGACGACGACTCGCCTCATCACCACTCCCGCCTCATGAATCCAGGGCGTCGCCCGTCGGAACAGGGTGCGCTCGGTCTCGCGATGGAGTGAGAGGTGGGACGATGCGGTCCTGTCCCACCCGAATACGCCCTTCCAGCACGACGGCAGACCGGAAGATCAGCCTGCGCTGTGCTCGTCGATGAACTTGACCGCATCGCCGACGGTGACGATCTTCTCGGCAGCGTCGTCGGGAATTTCGATCCCGAACTCCTCCTCGAACGCCATCACCAACTCGACCGTATCCAGGCTGTCCGCCCCCAGATCCTCGATGAAGCTCGCGCTCTCGCTCACCTTGTCCTCTTCGACGCCAAGGTGCTCGACAACGATCTTCTTCACCCGATCGGCAGTATCACTCATATGTCTTGGCCTTTCCGCAAGCTTTGCACGACGAGGAGGCGCGTCTCCTCCCCCGGACGGTTTCACGCCTGGCACCGACAGCGGCCTAGGCCCGGCGCGGCGACTCGGTCATATCCCCGTGAAACGGTGCGGTCACATACCACACCTTTGAGCGGGGGCACTAGGTTTCTGCCCGGTGCGCGCCGCTACCTCATCACCCACATCATCACGTGGCGCGCGCCTTTAGCATGGGCTCCAGCCGGGCTCAACAGGCGTTTCTCGCCGGGCGGTGCGCTGGTCGCCGCATGACGGCGGGCGCGTGATCACAGCATCGCCATGCCGCCATTGATGTGCAGGGTCTGTCCGGTCACGTAGGCGGCCTCCTCGCTCGCCAGATAGGCAACGCCGGCGGCGATGTCATCGGCCGATCCCATGCGGCCGGCCGGAATCACGGCGGTGATGCGCGCCTTCTGGTCATCGGTCAGCACGTCGGTCATGGCGCTTCGGATGAAGCCGGGCGCCACGCAGTTGACCGTGATCCCGCGATTGGCGACCTCCGCCGCGATCGACTTGGTCATGCCCACCAGCCCGGCCTTGGAGGCGGCGTAGTTGGCCTGGCCCGGATTGCCGGTGAAGCCGACGACGGAGGTGATCGAGACGATGCGGCCCCAGCGCCGGCGCATCATGCCCTTCATGGCCGCCCGACAGAGCCGGAAGGCGGCCGTCAGATTGACCTCCAGGACGGCCGTGAAGTCCTCGTCCTTCATGCGCATGGAGAGGTTGTCGCGGGTCATCCCGGCATTGTTGACCAGGATGTCGACCTGGCCCATCGCCGCCTCCGCGGCGGCGAAGAGGGCCGCCGTGGCATCCGCGTCGGCCAGGTTGCCCGGGGTGACATGCACCCGCTCGCCGCCCAGCGATGTCGCCACTTCCTGCAGCTTCGCCTCGCGCGTGCCCGACAGCGCCACCGTGGCACCCCGGCCGTGCAGCGCCGTGGCGATAGCCCGGCCGATGTCGCCGGAAGCGCCGGTCACCAGCGCCGTCTTTCCTGTCAGATCAAGCATGGTCGTCGTCTTTCCTCAGCTTCGCGGCCGCCGCGGTCCCGGCGGTGCGGTTCAGCACAGGCGCTGGGCAAGCGCCTCGATGTCTTCCGGCGTGCCGGCGGCCTCGGCCTCCAGCGACCTTTCGATCCGCCGCACCAGCCCCGACAGCACCTTGCCGGCGCCAAGTTCGATGAACTGGTTCACGCCCTGGGCGGCCATAAAGAGCACACTCTCGCGCCAGCGCACCGCGCCGGTCACCTGGTCGACCAGCAGCTGGCGGATGCGTCCCGGATCCTCCACCGCCACCGCCGCCACGTTCGTCACCACCGGCACCGCCGGCCGGGCGATCGCGGTCTCGGCCAGCGCCGCGGCCATCGCTTCGGCGGCGGGCTGCATCAGGGCGCAGTGAAAGGGGGCGCTGACCGGCAGGATCACGCTGCGCCGTCCGCCCCGCTCGGCGGCCAGCGCCACCGCGCGCTCCACCGCCGCCTTGTGGCCGGAGACCACGACCTGACCCGGTGCGTTGTCGTTGGCCGCGGCGCAGACCTCCTCCGCCCCCGCCGCCTCCCGGGCCACGGCCCGGACCGCGTCGAGCTCCATGCCCAGGATCGCCGCCATGGCGCCGATTCCGACCGGCACCGCCTGCTGCATGGCGCGGCCGCGCAGGCGCAACAGCCGGGCGGCATCCGCGACGGTCAGGGCGCCGGCGGCGGTCAGCGCCGAATACTCGCCGAGACTGTGCCCGGCCACATAGTCCGCCACGGCCTCGATGGGCCGGCCGAGCTTCTGCGTGAGCACGCGGGTCGCCGCCACCGAGACCGCCATCAGCGCCGGCTGGGCGTTCTCGGTCAGGGTCAGCGCCGCCTGGTCGCCATCAAACATCAGGTCCGACAGCTTCTCCCCCAGGGCCTCGTCGACTTCCTCGAACACCGCGCGGGCGGCCGGTTCCCCGTCATGGAGGGCCTTGCCCATGCCGACGGCCTGGCTGCCCTGGCCGGGATAGATGAATGCGCGCGCCATGTGACCCGTTACCTCGCCTCGCCTGGTTCGTCGCCGGCCGCGCGGCCGGTCCTGGGCCGGCAGTGATAGGCGGTCACGCGCTCAAGTCAAGGCAGCCCGGCGGGCACCGCCGGCAGGGCGGGCTTGCTCTCGCTGCGCAAAGCTGTATAACGCGCGGCTTCAGGCGGTCCGGGACGGTCCCGGTCCGCCGATGCTCCTTGCCGCATGGGCGTGCCCATGCGGCTAGGCGCGGGCCGCTGGGGACACTGGGGCTTCGCCGACACCTCTCCAGCGCCGTGCCACGAACAGCCATAAGGAGTGACATATGGCATTGTATGAGTGCGTGTATATCGCACGCCAGGACGTCGCGGCCGCGCAGGTCGAGACCCTGAACCAGGAGCTGACCACCATCCTCGAGGAAGGCGGCGGCAAGGTCACCAAGACCGAGTACTGGGGGCTGCGGTCGCTGGCCTACCGGATCAAGAAGAACCGCAAGGGCCACTACACCCTGCTGAACATCGACGCGCCGCATGAGGCCGTCACCGAGCTCGACCGCCGCATGCGCCTGCACGACGACGTGCTGCGCCAGCTCATCGTCCGCGTCGACGCGCTCGAGGAAGGCCCGTCGGCCCAGATGCAGCCGCGCGACCGCGACGACCGGGGCCCGCGCGGCGACCGGGGCCCACGTGGCGACCGTGATCGGGGTCCGCGGGGCGATCGCGGTGACCGGGGAGACCGCGGCGATCGCGGCGACCGCGGTGATCGGGGCGACCGCGGCGACCGCCGTTCGCGTGACAACGAGAATTCCGGAGCAGCCGCATGAGCGCCACCCGCCGTCCCTTCTTCCGCCGCCGGAAGACCTGCCCGTTCTCCGGCGCCAACGCGCCGAAGATCGACTTCAAGGACACCAGGCTGCTGGGCCGCTTCGTCTCCGAGCGCGGCAAGATCGTTCCCAGCCGCATCACCGCGGTGTCCATCAAGAAGCAGCGTGAACTGGCGCGCGCCATCAAGCGCGCCCGCTTCCTGGCCCTGCTTCCCTACTCGCTGAGGTAAGGGGGACGATCATGGAAGTCATCCTGCTGGAACGCATCGAGCGCCTCGGCCAGATCGGCGACGTGGTCCGGGTGAAGCCCGGCTTCGCGCGCAACTATCTGCTGCCGCAGAAGAAGGCGCTGCGCGCCACCAAGGGCAATCTCGAGGTCTTCGAGGCCCAGCGCGCCGATCTCGAGACCCGCAATGCCGAGCGCCGCGCGGAGGCAGAGGCCGAGGCCAAGAAGATCGAGGGCGCCAGGCTGACGGTGATCCGCCAGGCCGGCGACTCCGGCCAGCTCTACGGCTCGGTCTCCGCCCGCGACATCGCCGACGGCCTCGCCGCCGACGGCTTCGAGGTCGCCCGCACCCAGGTGGCGATCGACCGGCCGATCAAGTCGCTCGGCCTGTTCCCGGTGCGCCTGGTACTGCACCCCGAGGTCCAGATCGAGGTGACGGTCAACGTCGCCCGCTCCGCCGCCGAGGCCGAAGCCCAGCTCGCCCATGGCGGCATGGTCGCCGGCCGCGACCTCGAGGAGGAGGCGGAGCAGGCCGTGCTCGATGCCGAAGAGGTCGCGGAACTCGTCGAGAACCCCGAGACCGTCGAGGAGGTCGTCGAGGCCCTCCAGAAGGCGTCCGGCCAGCTCGCCGAGGAGGGCGAGGACACCGCCGGGGACGACGAGAACAAGGCCTGATCCTGCCGAGGCTCGACGCCAGACGTCAGGGGCGCTCCCATGGGGGCGCCTCTTTCATTTTGGGCGGGCGGCGAGGACGACCAGCCGGTCCCGGGTCTGCGAAGCGGCACTTCGCGCCGCATCGCGCACGGGACGACAGCCTTGCTTATTCTGGGAACTTCCCCGTCGTCCCGGGCGCGGCGCAGCACGCAGTGATGCGTTGCAGACCCGGGACCGCCCTGCCGTCTTCGCCGCCGTCTCAGCCCGGCCCCTCGAGGTTCCGGCTCTCCCTGCGCTCGGCCGGAACGACGGTGGTGGTTTGTGAAATGGGATATCGTCGTTCCGCACGAGAGCGCAGCGGAGATGCGGAACCTCGCGCCCGTCCGCGCCAGCGCCAGACGCCGAGCCTGCCTGAACAAAGCGGAACCGGTTCAGATTCGGTGGAATTATCCCCCGGCAACCGTTTGATCGGAAATATTTTTCCTGCTTCTCCACAGCTTTGCCCACATTTGATCCCAAGGTTCCACACGGGCGTCGCCGAATCGCGGCTGCCGCCCGCCCGCGGAACGCGCTAGGGTGCTGGCCCATGGAAAACGCCCCCTCGACCAACGCCTCCTCGAACATCGCCATCCTGCCCACCGCCGAGCGGCAGGAGGCGCGCTATCGCCAACTGCCCCAGAACGAGGAGGCCGAACAGGCGCTGCTCGGCGCCATCCTGGTCAACAACGAGGCCATCGACCGGGTGTCGGAATTCCTCGAGCCCGAGCACTTCTTCTTCCCCGCCCATGGCCGCATCTACAACACCTGCCGGCGCTTCCGAGAGCAGAGCCGGGTGGCCGATCCGGTCTCCCTGAAGGGCTATTTCGAGAGCGATGGCGACCTGCAGGACATCGGCGGGGCGGAATACCTGGCCCAGCTCGCCGCCTCCATCGTCTCGGTGGTCAACGCCGTCGACTACGCCCGAACGGTCTACGAGCTCTTCCTGCGCCGCAGCCTGATCGCGATCGGCGAGGAGATCGTCAACGACGCCTACAAGCACGACCTCGACATCGAGGCCTCGGCCCAGCTCCAGGCGGCCGAGGAGCGGCTCTACAAGCTCGGCGAGGAGGGCAGCCACGAGAACGGCTTCCGTGCCTTCTCCGACATCCTTCGCGTCACCATCGAGACCGCCGGCAAGGCACTGAACCGCGACAGCCACCTGACCGGCATCACCACCGGCCTGGTCGATCTCGACAAGACGTTGGGCGGCCTGCAACGCTCGGACCTGGTCGTGCTCGCCGCCCGGCCCGGCATGGGCAAGACGTCGCTGGCCACCAACATCGCCTTCAACGCCGCCAAGGCCTATCTCAACTCCGGCGGCAGGGAAGGCGCGGTCGTCGGCTTCTATTCGCTGGAGATGTCGTCCGAGCAGCTCGCCGTGCGCATTCTCTCCGAAGAGGCGCGCATCGCCAGCGAGAAGATCCGCAAGGGCGAGATGTCCAAGCGCGAGGACTTCCCCCGCCTGGTCGAGGCGGCCGGCATGCTGGAGCGCGTGCCGCTGTTCGTCGACGACACCGCCGGCCTCACCCTCACCCAGCTGCGCACCCGGGCGCTGCGCCTGAAGCGCCAGCACAAGCTCGGCATGATCGTCGTCGACTACCTGCAGCTCATGCGCCCGTCGGGCAGCCAGCGGGTGGAGAACCGGGTGCAGGAGATCTCCGAGATCACCCGCGGGTTGAAGATGGTGGCCAAGGACCTCGACGTGCCGGTCCTCGCCCTCTCCCAGCTCTCCCGCGCCGTCGAGCAGCGCGAGGACAAGCGCCCGCAACTGGCCGACCTGCGCGAATCGGGCTCCATCGAGCAGGACGCCGACGTCGTCATGTTCATCTTCCGCGAGGCCTACTACAAGCTGAAGGACCAGCCGCCCATGGGCACGCCGGAACACATCGCCTGGCAGCAGCAGATGGACGAGGTGCAGAACCTGGCGCAGGTGATCATCGCCAAGCAGCGCCACGGACCGACCGGCTCGGTCGACCTGCATTTCGAGGGTCAGTTCACGCGCTTTTCCAATCTTGACCGGGTGCATGACGCCAGCCTCTGAGGCCAGCGCGGAACCTCGCGCCGGCGCGGTCCTCACCATCGACCTCGACGCCGTCGCCCGCAATTGGCGGCAACTCGCCGCCCGCGCCGCACCGGCCCGTTGCGCCGCCGTGGTCAAGGCCGACGGCTACGGCCTGGGCGCGGTCAAAGTTGCGCCCAGGCTGTTCCAGGCCGGCGCGCGCGTCTTCTTCGTCGCCCATCTCGAGGAGGCGGTGGCCCTGCGCGCCGTCCTGCCGGGCGAGGCGGTGATCGGCGTGCTGAACGGGCTGATCGCGGCTCATGCATCGGTTTATCTCGCCCACGATTTCGTCCCGGTTCTCAACCATCTGGGCGAGATCGCCGCGTGGCGGGATGAAGCCGGCAAAGCCGGCCGCGCCCTGCCCGCCTACATCCAGGTCGACACCGGCATGAACCGCCTCGGCCTCGACAGCCGGGAGACCGCGCGCCTGATCGCCGAGCCCGCGCGGCTCGCCGGCATCGACGTCCGCGCCTGGATCAGCCACCTGGCCTGCGCCGATCAGGCGGGGCACCCGATGACGGCGGTCCAGCGCACCCGCTTCGCCGGCATCGTCGCCAGGCTGCCCCCGGCACCCGCCAGCCTCGCGAATTCCTCCGGCATCTTCCGGGGATCGGACCTGCACTTCGACCTGGTGCGCCCGGGCTGCGCGCTCTACGGCGTCAACCCGACGCCGGAGGCCGGCAACCCGATGGCGTCCGTCATCGCGCTCGACGCCCGCATCCTGCAGGTGCGCGAGGCGCCGGCGGGCGGCAGCGTCGGCTATGGCGCCGCCCACGCCCTCGCCCGCGACGCGCGCATCGCCACGCTGGCGCTCGGCTATGCCGACGGCTATCTCCGGACCGGCTCCGGCCGCGGTTTCGTCACGATTGCCGGCCACAAGGCACCGATCGTCGGACGCGTATCGATGGACCTGCTGACCGTCGACGTCACGGACCTGCCCGAACCCCTCTGCCGGCCGGGCGGCTGGGCGCGAGTGATCGGGCCGGATCGCGGCGTCGATCAGGTGGCGGCAGACGCCGGCACCATCGGCTACGAGATTCTCACCGACCTTGGCGCGCGCTACCAGCGCCGCTATACCCCCATAGGTTAACCCAAGCGCCACACCTGCCCGCCAGGCCCGCCACACCCACACAGCCACGAGGACCCGGGACCAGCCCCATGCGATTTCTCCAGGCCATCGGCCGGGCCTTTCTCGGTTTCCTGGCGGCGATCGGGCGCATAGTGCTGTTCACCGCCAGCGGGCTCAGCTTCATCGTCCGGCCGCCTTTCTACCTGGCCCAGACCGGCCGCCAGCTGATCGAGATCGGCTACTACTCCCTGCCCGTGGTCGGCCTCACCTCGCTGTTCACCGGCATGGTGCTGACGCTGCAGAGCGCCGACGGTTTCGGCGGCCTGGGCGAGGAGGCGGCGGTCGCCAACATCCTGGTGCTGTCGATCACCCGCGAGCTCGCGCCGGTGCTCGCCGGGCTGATGGTGGCGGGCCGCATCGGCGCCTCCATGGCGGCGGAGATCGGCACCATGCGGGTGACCGAGCAGATCGACGCGCTGACCACCCTGGCCACCAATCCGATGCGCTATCTGGTGGCGCCGCGCCTGTTCGCCGGCATGGTGATGGTGCCCTTCCTCGTCGTCGTGGCCGACATCATCGGCATCTTCGGTGGCTACCTGATCGCCGTCTACCAAGTCGGCTTCAACCCCTCGATCTTCATCGCCGAGTGCTGGGACGCGCTCGACACCCGCGGCGTCGTCTCCGGCCTGGTCAAGGCCGCCGTCTTCGGCCTGATGATTGCGCTGATGGGCTGCTATCACGGCTACCACTCCAGGGGCGGCGCCCAGGGTGTGGGCATGGCGACAACGAATTCGGTTGTCTCCGCCTCGATCCTGATCCTCTGCTTCAACTATCTCATCACCGGACTGTTCTTCGCCCAATGACCGACACGCCCAAGATCGCCCTCGACGGCGTGGTCAAGCGCTTCGGCGCCAAGACCGTGCTCGACGGCGTCGACATCCAGGTGGCGCCCGGCCAGTCGCTGGTGGTCATCGGCGGCTCGGGCACC
>JAVKFF010000031.1:0-8986 GCA_040226215.1 Azospirillaceae bacterium | reverse complement strand
GCGCGACCTGGCGCTGGCCTATTCGCCGGGGGTCGCCTTCGCCTGCGAGGAGATCGTCGCCGATCCCGACGCCGCGCGGGACGTCACCGCCCGGGGCAACCTGGTCGCCGTGATCACCAACGGCACGGCGGTGCTGGGCCGGGGCGCCATCGGCCCGCTGGCGGCCAAGCCGGTGATGGAGGGCAAGGCGGTCCTGTTCAAGAAGTTCGCCGGCATCGACGTCTTCGACATCGAGATCGCGGAGAACGACCCGCAGAAGCTGATCGAGGTGATCGCGGCGCTGGAGCCGTCCTTCGGCGGCATCAACCTGGAGGACATCAAGGCGCCGGAGTGCTTCGAGGTCGAGGGCCGCCTGCGCGAGCGCATGAATATCCCGGTCTTCCACGACGACCAGCACGGCACCGCGATCATCGTCGCGGCGGCCATCGTCAACGGCATGCGGGTGACCGGCAAGTCGCTGGCGGAGGTCAAGCTGGTGACCTCCGGCGCCGGGGCGGCGGCGATCGCCTGCCTGGACCTGCTGGTCGACATGGGCCTGCCGGTCGAGAACATCTGGGTGACCGACATCGAGGGCGTCGTCTACGAGGGCCGCAAGACCCTGATGGACCCGCGCAAGGCGCGCTATGCCAAGGATACCGACAAGCGCAGCCTGGCCGAGGTGATCGACGGCGCGGACATCTTCCTCGGCCTCTCCGCCCCCCGGGTGCTGACGCCCCAGATGGTCGCGACCATGGCCGCCAAGCCGATGATCATGGCGCTGGCCAACCCGACGCCAGAAATCCTGCCGGAGCTGGCCAAGGAGGCGCGGCCGGACGCGATCATCGCCACCGGGCGGTCGGACTATCCCAACCAGGTCAACAACGTGCTGTGCTTCCCGTTCATCTTCCGCGGCGCGCTGGACGTCGGCGCGACGACGATCAACGAGGAGATGAAGATCGCCTGCGTCTACGCGCTCGCCGACCTGGCGCGCAAGGAGGGCACCGACGTCACCGCCAAGGCCTATGGCGACCAGGAGGCGTCCTTCGGGCCGGACTTCCTGATCCCGCGGCCGTTCGACCCGCGGCTGATCATGGAACTGGCGCCGGCCGTCGCCAAGGCGGCGATGGACTCAGGCGTGGCGACCCGGCCGATCGACGACTTCGAGGCCTATCGCCACCGCCTGGAGCAGTTCGTCTACCGTTCCGGGCTGATCATGAAGCCGGTGTTCCAGGCGGCCCGGCTGGAGAAGAAGCGCGTGGTCTACGCCGAGGGCGAGGAGGAGCGCGTGCTGCGCGCTGCCCAGGTGGCGGTGGACGACGGCATGGCCTGGCCGATCATCATCGGCCGCCGCGCGGTGGTGGAGAGCCGCCTCGAGCGGCTCGGCCTGCGGCTGCGCGAGGGCACGGATTTCGAGCTCGTCGATCCGCAGGACGACCCGCGCTACAACGAATACTGGACGCTCTACCACGACCTGCTGGCCAGGCGCGGCGTCTCGCCGCCGCGAGCACGCGAGGCGGTGCGCACCAACACCACGGTGATCGCCGCGCTGATGGTACAGAAGCAGGACGCCGACGCGATGATCTGCGGCACCTACGGCTCGTACCGCGAGCATCTGCGCCACGTGCTGTCGATCATCGGGCTGAAGCCCGGGGTGAAGTCGCCGGCCTCGCTGACCGCGCTGATCCACCCCAAGGGCACGGTCTTCATGACCGATCCCTACATCAACCCGGACCCGACGCCCGAGCAGCTGGCCGAGGCGACGGCGATGGCGGCGGAGGAGATGATCCGCTTCGGCGTGACGCCGCGCGCGGCCCTGCTCTCGCACTCCAATTTCGGCACGCTCGACACGCCCAGCGCCATCAAGATGCGCCGCGCCCTGTCCCTGATCCGCGAGCGCATGCCGGAACTGGAGATCGACGGCGAGATGCACGCCGACGCGGCCCTGTCGCCGGTGATGCGCGAGCGCATCTTCCCGAAATCGACCCTGAAGGGCGAGGCGAACCTGCTGATCATGCCCAGCCTGGACGCCGCCAACATCGCCTTCAACATCATCAAGGTGCTGGACGACGCGGTGTCGATCGGGCCGCTGCTGCTGGGCGTGGCGCGGCCGGCGCACATCCTGACCCCGACGGTGACGGTGCGCGGCATCGTCAACGTCACCGCCATCGCGGTGGTCGACGCCCAGGGTTCGGACGCGGTCTGCCCGGTCGACCTCGTCGCCCGCGAGGCCTCCTTCAAGGCATTGGAGGGCCTGATATCGTGACCGAGACGCGCGCCGAGGAGGTCGAGAACACCAGACCCACGCCCATGGAGATGGTGGAGGACGACCAAGCGCGCCGTGAACTGGTTGGCCGAATCGAAGGGCTGCTCGACACCGCCCAGCTGGAGGAGGCCGAGCGCGCGGTCCTCGACCTGCACTCCGCCGATCTCGCCGACCTCCTCGAGCAGCTCGGCCCCGACGACCGGCGCATGGTGATCGGCCTGATCCGGCCGCAGCTCTCGGAGGATCCGGAGTTCCTGACCCATCTCAGCGAGGCGGTCCGGGTCGACGTGCTCGACCTGCTGAGCCCCGAGGAGGTGGCGCGGGCGCTGACCGAGCTCGATTCCGACGACGCGCTCTACGTGGTGGAGGACCTCGACGAGGAGAAGCGCGAGGCGGTGCTGGCCCGGCTGCCGACCTCAGAGCGCAAGCTGGTCGAGGAAGGCCTGACCTTCCCGGAATACTCCGCCGGCCGCCTGATGCAGCGCGAGATGGTGGCGGTGCCGATGTTCTGGACCGTCGGCAAGACCATCGACTTCCTGCGCGAGACGGAGGATCTGCCGGAGGACTTCTACCTCATCATCATGGTCGACCCGCGCTTCCGCCCGGTCGGCGGCGCGCTGCTGTCGCGCATCTTGCGCTCCCGCCGCTCGATCAAGCTGGCGGACATCATGGACGAGGATCTGCGGGTCATCCCGGCCGACATGGACCAGGAGGAGGTGGGCTTCCTGTTCCGCCAGTACAGCCTGGTCTCCGCCCCGGTGGTGGACGAGAACGGGCGGCTGCTGGGCGTGATCACCGTCGACGACGTGGTCGACGTGATCCAGGAGGAGAACGAGGAGGACCTGCTGAAGCTGGGCGGCGTGCAGGAGGAAGACCGGACCTCGACCGTGTGGGAGACGACCAGGCGGCGCTCCGCCTGGCTCGGCGTCAACCTGCTGACCGCCGTTCTCGCCTCCGCCGTGATCGGCCTGTTCGAGGCCACCATCGCCGAGCTCGTCGCGCTGGCCGTGCTGATGCCCATCGTCGCCTCGATGGGCGGCAATGCCGGAACCCAGACGCTGACCGTCACGGTGCGCGGCCTGGCGACGAAGGAGATCTCGGGGCGCAATGCCCGGCGGCTGATCCTGAAGGAACTGGCGGTCGGGCTCTTGAACGGGCTGATCTTCGCGGTCGTCGGGGCCGCGGTGGCCTGGGCCTGGTTCGGCGACCCCATCCTCGGCGGCATCATCGGCCTCGCCATGGTGATCACGCTGATCGTTGCGGCCTTGGCGGGCGGGCTGATCCCGATGGCGCTCACCCGGCTCGACATCGACCCGGCGATCGCCTCGGGCGTGTTCCTGACCACCGTCACCGACGTGGTCGGCTTCTTCACATTCCTGGGGCTGGCGGCATGGATCATTCTCTGACGGGCGAGGAGCCCTGGCGCGTCCGGGCCCGGGCCATCGTCGACGGCATGCCGGTCCTGAAGCTGGTCGGCGCGCGGCTGGACGCGGTGGAAAAGGGCCGCGCGGTGATGAGCCTCCCCTTCGACGCACGGCTGACCCAGCAGATGGGCTACCAGCATGCCGGCATCACCACGCTCCTGGCCGACACCTGTGGCGGCGTGGCCGCCTCCACCTTGATGCCGGACGGGGCGGACGTGCTGGCCGTGGAGTTCAAGATCAACCTGATGGCGCCGGCCCGGGCCGAGCGTTTCGTGGCCGAGGCGGCTGTGCTGCGCGGCGGCCGGACGCTGAGCGTGGTCGAGATCGACGTCTTCGGCGAGACCGGGGCGCGGCGCAAGCATGTCGCGCGCATGCAGCAGACCTGCATCACCGTCCCGGGCGAGACGGGCTGAACCTGTGCTATGGGCGCGGACGTGACGACAAGCCGCGAGCGATTGGACCCCGTGCCGATGAGCGAGAACGACGAGAAGAAGCCCGACGCCCTGGTCGCGTTCATCCTGGAACGCGCCGCCTACGAGCCCTGGCCGGCGGCCGACGAACTGGCCCGCGCCTTCGCCGTGGGCCGGGTGAAGCCCAAGGACGGGCCCGAGGCCTGGCGCAAATATCTCAACCCCGTCAAGCAGCAGGTGCTGTATCTTGCCCGCACCGGCCAGGTGCAGCTGCTGCGCAAGGGCGAGGTCGTCGAGGACCCCGACGAGGTCCGCGGCCGGGTGACGATAAGACGGGCCGACCTGCCCCAGACCGGCCCGGCACGGGAGGAGTGAGACCGCGGCGATGATCCCCAACAACCTGCCCACGATGAATTTCGATCTCGGCGACACCGCCGACATGCTGCGCGACCAGGTGGCGAGCTTCGCCGCCGACGAGATCGCGCCGCTGGCCGAGGAGACCGACCGAACGAACGACTTCCCGCATCACCTGTGGAAGAAGATGGGCGATCTCGGCGTGCTGGGCATCACCGTGGGGGAGGAGTATGGCGGTGCGGGCATGGGCTACCTGGAGCACATGGTGGCGATGGAGGAGATCTCCCGCGCCTCGGCCTCGGTGGGCCTGTCCTACGGCGCCCACTCCAATCTCTGCGTCAACCAGATCCGCCTCAACGGCAATGAGGAACAGAAACGCAAGTACCTGCCCGGGCTGGTCGCCGGCGACCTCGTCGGCGCGCTCGCCATGTCGGAGCCGGGGGCGGGCTCGGACGTCGTCTCGATGCGCCTGAAGGCGGAGAAACGGGGCGACCGCTACGTGCTGAACGGCACCAAGATGTGGATCACCAACGGGCCAGAGGCCGACGTCATCGTGGTCTACGCCAAAACCGACCCCGCGGCCGGGCCCAAGGGCATCACGGCCTTCCTGGTGGAGAAGGGCTTCAAGGGCTTCTCGGTCGCCCAGAAGCTCGACAAGCTCGGCATGCGCGGCTCGAACACGGGCGAGCTCGTCTTCCAGGACTGCGAGGTGCCGGAGGAGAACGTGCTGGGCCAGCTCGGCGGCGGCGTGCGGGTGCTGATGTCCGGCCTCGACTACGAGCGCGCGGTGCTGGCGGCGGGTCCGCTGGGCATCATGCAGGCGGCCATGGACATCGTCGTTCCTTACGTCCACCAGCGCGAACAGTTCGGCCAGCCGATCGGCGAGTTCCAGCTGATGCAGGGCAAGCTGGCCGACATGTATGTGACGATGAACGCGGCGAAATCATACGTCTACATGGTCGGCAAGGCCTGCGACCGGGGCGAGGTGACACGCAAGGACGCCGCCGGGGCCATCCTCTACGCCGCCGAGCGGGCCACCTGGATGGCCGGCGAGGCGATCCAGACGCTGGGCGGCAACGGCTACATCAACGAGTACGCCACAGGAAGGCTGTGGCGCGACGCCAAGCTCTACGAGATCGGCGCCGGCACCTCGGAGATCCGCCGCATGCTGATCGGCCGGGAGCTGTTCAGGGAAACCGCCTGAGACGGGAAAGGAAGGAACGATGGCCGAGGCGAGGACCTATCGGGGCGGCTGCCATTGCGGGGCGGTGCGCTTCGAGGTGACAATGCCGATCGAGACCGTGTTCGCCTGCAACTGCTCCTACTGCCAGATGCGCAACCATCGCCTGGCGTTCACCCAGCGGGAGAACTTCACCCTGCTAGAGGGCGCGGACGCGACCATCGAGTACCTGTTCAACAGGAAGATCGTGCATCACCGCTTCTGCCGGATCTGCGGTATCGAATCCTACGCCTACGGCACCGTGCCGGAGGTCGGCGAGATGGTGGCGATCAACACGCTGTGCCTGGACGGCGTATCGCCGGAGGATTTCCCCGTGACGCCCTATGACGGGCGGAGCCGATAGCGGGCAGGCATATCGCTTGAACTTTTCCCTTCAGGCATCTGTTTTTACTGTCATTCCCGAGACGGCGGGAATCCATGCCGGCGGAACTGGTGGCACCGTCGCCTGGATCCCGGCTCTCCCTTCGGTCGGCCGGGATGACAGTGTTGGGGCGTTGATGTGCGAGAGGATGGGCGGCCGGTCCCGGGTCTGCGATGATGGGCGGCGGGCCCCGATGACGGGCGGCCGGTCCCGGATCAGTAGTGCATCACTTCGTGCTGCACCGCATCCGGGGCGACACTGGTTTTCAGGTTTGAATAAATGAATCCCGCGTCATCCCGGGCGCGATGCGGCGCGCAGTGCCGCTTCGCAGACCCGGGACGGTCCAGCAGTCCGCGCGAACCCGGGACCGGCCGCCCGTCATCGCTGACCCGGAGCCGGCCGCGCCGCGCGCGTCAACGTGGCGGCACCCAGCCCCGCCGATGTCGTCCCCGGCTTGACCGGGGACCCAGGCCGTCCGTGCCGTGCTCACCGCCGGCCTGGATTCCCGCTTGCGCGGGAATGACAAGGAAAATCAATGTCATGCAAACACTATCGTCGTGTATGGACGGCCCCCGTTTGGCAAGGGCGATATCGAGCGTGGCAAGGGGTCTGGAGCGGTCGTGTATCCGGCCTGTTGATGCGGCTTGGATATCGGCCGCTGGCCCGCAAGGGAATCGCGGATCGGGTTCCAATCGTCCCGACGCGCTCGAGGCGCGCTGACGCTGCGGAGTGTCCCGACCCAGGTCCTGACCGTTTTGCCGTGCTGTCTGTCGCTCCTTGATGGTGTGCCGGGCTGGTGTGCCGGGGCTGGTGTGCCGGGGCTGGTGTGCCGAGTTGGGTGTCGCGGGTTTAAGGGTTCACTGATCGTCGGCCTGGCGGTTCAGGCGGCTTGGGGGCTTCGGTAGTTCTGGCCGGAGGTGAGGACGGCCCAGAGGATGCGGGCATTCTTGGCGGCCTGGGCGACGACGCAGACCTTGACCGGCCGTCTGGCGAGCAGGCCGGTGATCCAGGCCGAGGCCTGCTCGGGCCTGGCTCGGACGTGGCGCAGCATGGAACTGGCGCCGAGCACGAGCAGGCGGCGCACGCTGCCGTCGCCGGCCCGGCTGATGCGGCCGGTCTGGCCGTGCTTGCCGCCGGTGTCGTGGTTGCGCCGGGTCAGCCCGACCCAGGCGGCGAAGTCCCGGGCGGAGGCGAACTGGCGGCCGTCGCCGATCGCCGCGAGCACCGCATGGGCGGTGACCGGGCCGACCCCGGGGATCGTGGTCAGGCGCCGGGCCTCCGGATCCCGGCGCACCCGGGCCTGGATCTCCCGGTCCAGCGCCGTGATCTCCGCCTCGAGCGCCCGCCATTGCCGGGCCAGCGGCGCCAGGCAGGCCAGCAGCGCCGCCGGGATCGCCGGATCGGCCGCCTCGATGCGGGTGAGCAGGGCCGCCACGCCGCCGGCACCCCGCGCCCCGGTGATGCCCATCTCGTAGAGCTGCGCGCGCATCGCGTTGGCCAGCTGCGTGCGCTGGCGCACCAAGAGGTCGCGCGCCCGCTGCAGCGCCCGGTCGCATTGCTGCGCCACCGTCTTCACCGGCACGAAGCGCATGCTCGGCCGGCTCACCGCCTCGCAGGCCGCCTCCGCGTCCCGCGCGTCGCTCTTGTTGCGACGCACATAGGCCTTCACATAGGCCGCCGGCATCAGCCGCACCTCGTGCCCCAGACGGCCCAGCTCGCGGCCCCAGTAATGCGCCGAACCGCAGGCCTCCATGCCGATCAGCGCCGGCGCCTGCGCCGCGAAGAACCGCTCCACCTGACCCCGACGCAACTGCCGGCGCACCACCACCCGGCCCGCCGCGTCCACCCCGTGCACCTGGATGACGCTCTTCGCCAGATCGATCCCAAACCTGATAGCATGCATCACGGACGGTCTCCTTCTGCTGGGTTGTTTCGACCTCCAGCATGGCACACAGATGCCGTCAGGGGGCCGTCCACCCATCATCCCGTGCGCGGTGCAGCACGTGAGTGATGCGCCGCAGACCCGGGACCGGCCGCTTCGCGCCGGCGGCCCCCGCCCTCACCCCGCCCGGCGGCGGCGCTGATCGGCGGCGAAGCGGGCGAGGGCGCGGGCCTTGACGGTGTCCCAGAGCTCCTCCGCCTGCTCGATCGACAGTCGGCCGTGCAGGGCCATCCATTCCTCGGTGACGTACATCGTCTCGGCCTTCTGCGCGCGGCGCCAGTCGTCGAGATGCCAGTCGCGGTCGGTCGCCTGCAGGATCTCGGTCGAGGCGAAAACGTGCGCCCGGGCCGGCGCGCCGTCATGGACGATGTCGACCGGCCGGAGCGCGTATTCGTCGCCCTCGAAGAAGAGCAGGCGGTCGAGGTCGTCGGGGCGCAGGCTCTCCACGGTGATGCCGTCGACGACGTGATCGGCCGAGGGCACGATCACCGGATAACTCTCGCCCAGCACCCGTACCCGGCGCCAGCCGGGCAGGCTGGCCGGCCGCACGGTCAGCGTGGCGAGGTCGCGGGCGAGGACGAGGCGCAGCAGGTCGCGGTCGACGAGGCTGCCGAAGAAGAACAACCGCATGGCCGGGCGCTCCCGTTGGGCGAGGATCGGCGACGACCCTAGCGGGGTTTCATGACGGTTCGAGGGGGCGGGGTTGAACACCTTCACGGCCCGGCTGTCAAGCGATCAGTCCGCCTCGACGTCCTCGCGCTCTGCCAGCGTTGCCGCGGCGTCCTCGAGATCGTAGGCGACCTGCCAGGAGGAATGGCGAAGCGGGGCGAGCACCGGGTGCTCCGCCCGGCGGCCGGCGGTGCCTTCGGCGAGGCGGGCGAGGAGATCGGCGCCGTCGGCGTCGGTGGTGGCGGCGTGGCGGCCCTCGGCATAGACCTCGAACCGCCCGTCCGGCCGGGCCAGCAGGGCGAGGCGGGCGTCGGGGCGCAGCATGGGCTCGGTGTCGGTCTCGG
>JAVKFF010000030.1:0-9685 GCA_040226215.1 Azospirillaceae bacterium | reverse complement strand
CGTTGCGCCGCAACGGGGCGTTGTCGCGGCTGTAGCGATAGACATAGCGGGCCGCGCCCACGGCAGAGCCGGCAAGGGTGCGCATCGGGCCGGCGGAGATCGCGTTGACCCGGATCGCGCGGGGGCCCAGGTCCGCGGCCAGGTAGCGGACGCTGGCTTCCAGCGCCGCCTTGGCAACACCCATCACGTTGTAGCGCGGCATCACCCGATAGGACCCGGCATAGGTCAGGGTCAGCAGCGCGCCGCCCTGGTCCATCAGGCCCGAGGCGTGGCGCGCCGCATCCGTGAACGAATAGCAGGAGATGTCCAGGGTCCGCAGGAAATTGGCGCGGCTGGTCTCGATATAGGGGCCCTTCAACTCGCCCTTGTCGGAAAACGCGATGGCATGGACCAGGAAGTCCAGGCGGCCCCAGCGGCGGCCGATCTCGGCAAAGGCCTCGGCGATGCTGTCGGGGTCGGCAACGTCGCAGGGCAGGATCAGGTTGCTGCCCAGCGCTTCCGCCAGGGGCCGCACGCGCCGCTCGAAGGCGCTTGCCTGGTAGGTGATCGCCAGTTCGGCGCCATGCGCCCTGAGCGCCGCCGCGATGCCATAGGCAATGGAATGATCGTTGGCGATCCCCATCACCACCCCGCGCTTGCCCGCCATCAGGCCCCGCAACGCATCGGGCACGCCTGCCGCGGCCTGCGCCGGCGGTGTCTGCTCTTCCGTCATGACTGCAGTCGCTCCCCCCGCGCCGGTGCCGCCCTGTCGAAGGCGGCGCCTGCTCGCTCGGTCATTGTGGCCCCCTGCTGCCGCGACGCCCGCGCGGCACCTCAGGCATGGTGTCGCTGGAAGACCAGGCAGGCGTTGGTGCCGCCGAAGCCGAACGAGTTCGACAGCACCGTGTTCACCCCGGCATTGTCGATGCGCTGACGGACGATAGGAACATCGGCGAACGCATCGTCGAGAGTCTCGATATTGATCGATTCGCCGATGAAATCGTTCTGCATCATCAACAGGCAGAAGATCGCTTCCTGCGCGCCGGCCGCGCCGAGCGAATGCCCCGTCTGCGATTTCGTCGAGGCGATATGCGGGATCCGGTCGCCGAACACCTTGCGGATCGCGTCGATCTCCACCGTATCGCCGATCGGTGTGGAGGTCCCGTGGGTATTGATATAGTCGATCGGCCCCTCGACTCCCTCGATCGCCATCTGCATGCAGCGCATGCCGCCCTCGCCGGAAGGCTGCACCATATCGTGGCCGTCGGAGGTCGCGCCATAGCCGACGAGCTCGGCATAGATATGGGCGCCCCGCGCGATCGCACGGTCGCGTTCCTCCAGCACCAGGACGCCCCCGCCGCCGGCGATCACGAAGCCGTCGCGGTCGCGGTCATAGGCACGGGACGCACGCTCAGGCGTCTCGTTGAAGCCCGTCGACATGGCCGGCATGGCGTCGAACAGCACCGACAGGGTCCAGTCCAGTTCCTCACCGCCGCCGGCGAACATGATGTCCTGCTTGCCCCACTGGATCAGCTCCGCCGCATTGCCGATGCAATGGGCCGAGGTCGCGCAGGCCGAAGAGATGGAATAGCTCGGCCCCTTGATCTTGAACGCGGTCGACAAGGTCGCGGAGTTCGTCGAGGACATCGCACGCGGCACCATGAAGGGCCCGATCTTGCGGGGGCCCTTGTCCCGCGTGATGTCCGCCGCCAGCAGAAGATTCCGGGTCGAGGGCCCGCCGGAGCCCATGATCAGCCCGGTGCGCGGATGCGAGACCTCGTCCGGCTCCAGGCCGGAATCGGCAATGGCCTGCTGCATGGCCAGGTAATTGTACGCGGCGCCATCGCCCATGAACCGGCGCTGCCGCCGGTCGATCGCGCTTTCGAGATCGATCTTGACGTTGCCAAAGACCTGGCTGCGAAAGCCCAGCTCCTTGTACTCCTGCGCGAAGGAGATGCCGGACCTGCCCTCGCGCAGGGCGGCGATCACCTCCTGCGCATTGTTTCCGATGCTGGAGACGACGCCGAGACCGGTAACCACCACTCGACGCATGGCATGCTGTCCCTTGTTTCAGCTTTCGTCGGCGCTGAACACGCCGACACGCATATCCTTGGCCTCATAGACCGTTTCACCGTCGGCCTTCACCACGCCGTCGGCAATGCCCAGTTTCAGCTTGCGCAGAATCACGCGCTTGATATCGACCTGATAGGTCACCTTCTTGACGCTCGGCAGGATCTGGCCGCGCAGCTTGACCTCCCCCAGGCCCAGCGCACGCCCGCGGCCCGGCGCCTTGATCCAGCCGAGGAAGAAACCGCAGAGCTGCCACATCGCATCCAGACCCAGGCAACCGGGCATCACCGGGTCGCGCTCGAAATGACAGTTGAAGAACCAGAGGTCGGGTTTGATATCCAGTTCCGCAACCACCTCGCCCTTGTCGAAGGCGCCGCCGGTGTCGGAAATCCGTGTGATCCTGTCGAACATCAGCATCGGCGGCAGCGGCAACTGGGCATTGCCTTCGCCGAACAGCTTTCCGTGCGCGCACGCAATCAGGTCGTCATAGGTGAAACTGGTCTGTTGCGAGGCGTTGGACATGCAGCTTCCCGACTGGCTCTTCCCATCGATGGGAGTGGTATTGGGCAGCGTTCCTGGAGGGTCCGATTCGCCGAAGCCTCCGGCGGACCGGGCCCGGGAGCAGGCCCGATGGTGATGGTGGCAACGACCGCGGCATTGCAGGGATCCGGCCCGCAACCTGCAGCCGCTGGGTCGCGTCAGGCATGGCGAAACCGGCCCACGGTCTTGCAATGCCGCCGCGTCCCGACTAATCGCACTATAGGGCGTGCCGGCGCGGCACTGTCAAGCCAGGGTCGGGCCGGCAGGCGCCGGTCTCGGTCGCCTGCCCGGCGGGCGGCGCCTGCCGGCATCGCACGGGATCTCTGCCCGGCCGGCTCTTCAAGCCGGGCCTTGCCGTCCTATATGGTGGGACATGGATACAAATCTCCAGGATCGAGATCTGACGGCGGCGCTGCGCCGGGTCGGCCTGCGCCCGACCCGTCAGCGCGTGGCATTGGCGCAGCTTCTGCTGCAGCAGGGGCCACGGCATGTGACGGCGGAGGCGCTTCATGCCGAGGCCGACGCGATCGGCATCGCGGTCTCTCTGGCCACCGTCTACAACACGTTGCACCAGTTCACCGAGGCCGGCCTGCTGCGCCAGGTCGTGGTGGCCCAGGGGCGCAGTTATTTCGATACCAATACGGCCGACCATCACCATTTCTATTTCGAGGATACCGGCCGGCTCGTGGATATCGATGCGGACCAGGTGGCGTTCGATCGCCTGCCCGATGCCCCGGAGGGCACCGACCTGAACCGCATCGACGTGGTGATCCGCCTGCGCAAGCCTGCCCGCGGATAGCGCCAGGCCCGGCGCCTGGCAGCGCGAATCATTCGCACATTTAGAACTCTTCCAGACTATTGACCCGTCCGGCGCCTGTTGCCATATCAACGGGCAGAAAGCCCTGTCGGCGGCATCCGGCGCTTGCGTGTCGAGCGCCGCGGCAGACAGGCCTTTCGTCACCGGCGGATCCGTCTGCCGGCAGCAGCACCGACGGCCGGGCGGGGAACCCTGCCGGCGCCGGTGTGCGGATCAATGGAGGAGAGAATCATGGCACTTTCGGGCACCAAGACCCACGACAACCTCAAGGAAGCTTTTGCCGGCGAGAGCCAGGCGAACCGCCGCTATCTGTATTTCGCCCAGAAGGCCGATGTCGAAGGCTTCAACGATGTGGCGGCGGTGTTCCGGTCGACCGCTGAAGGCGAGACCGGCCATGCGCACGGCCATCTGGAATTCCTGGCCGAAGTCGGCGACCCGGCGACGGGCGAGCCGATCGGCGAGACCTCTGCCAACCTGAAGGCCGCCATCGCGGGCGAGACCCACGAATATACGGACATGTATCCGGGCATGGCGCGGACCGCGCGCGAGGAAGGCTTCGACGAGATCGCCGACTGGTTCGAGACCCTGGCCAAGGCCGAGAAGAGCCATGCCGGGCGTTTCCAGAAGGCGCTCGACACCCTCTGATCCGACGGCACTGTCGGACAGGCGTTCCGCGGGGCCAGTTGCGGCCGGCATCGTTCCGGCGGCGGCTGGCCCCGCGACGGCGCCCTGCGCGCCGCCATGCCTGCCGTCGGCGCGCCGCATGAAATCCCCGTGACAGTTCCCCGGTTGGCTTTCCGTGCCCGACCTCGCACAGTGGCCGGGTATCGTTGGGGCCGGGCACCGATGGGCAGGGCGCCAGCGGCCGGGACAAAAAGCAAAAATCGGATCCTGAAGGAGATCGCGTCATGTCTGAAGGCAGCCTGGACGCGCCGACCCGTCATCCGCTTGCGTGGGACGATCCCGATTTCACCGATCCTGCAAAGCTGGACGAGGAGCTGCGACGGGTCTTCGACATCTGCCACGGCTGCCGGCGCTGTTTCAATCTGTGCGACAGCTTTCCCCGCCTGTTCGACCTGATCGACGAATCGGAGAGCGGCGAGCTCGATTCCGTCAGTTCGGATGCCTTCAAGCCGGTGGTCGACGCCTGCACCCTCTGCGACCTCTGCTTCATGACCAAATGCCCCTATGTGCCGCCGCACGAATTCAACCTCGACTTCCCCCACCTGATGCTGCGGTACCGCTATGCGGCCTTCAAGGCGCATGGCAGCGGCTTTGCCGACCGGCAGCTGACGGAGACCGACCGGAACGGGCGGCTTGCCGGCATGGTCCCGGCCTTGGCGAACTGGGCGAACCGCGAAGGCAATGGCGTGACCCGGCCGGCGATGGAAAAGGCGCTCGACGTGCATCGCGAGGCGGCGCTGCCGAAGTTTCATGGCCGGACGTTCAAGGCGCGCGCGACCGCAGCGCCGCCCGAGGTGAATCGCAAAGCGCCGGCTTTCGGACGCAAGGCCGTGCTCTATGCGACCTGTTTCGCGAACTACAACAACCCCGCTATCGGCACCGCGACGCAGGCCGTCCTGGCGCGCAACGGCGTGGAGACCCGGGTGGAATATCCGCGCTGCTGCGGCATGCCGCATCTGGAGCAGGGCGACCTGGAGCGGGTCGCCGCCCATGCGCGGGAGGTCAGCCGCGCCCTCGTTCCGCTGGTGGAGCAGGGCTTTGACATCGTCGCCCTGGTGCCGTCCTGCGCACTGATGCTGAAATTCGAATGGCCGCTGATCCTGCCGGACGACGAGATGGTCCGGAAGCTGTCGGCGGCGACGCGCGACGTCACGGAATATGTCGTGGACATCGCCAAGAAGGAGGGCCTGGCCGACGGCCTGCAGCCGCTGGACGGCAAGGTGGCGCTGCACCTGGCCTGTCATGCCCGCGCCCAGAACATGGGCGCCAAGGCGGCCGAGATGCTGCGCCTGATCCCGGACGCCAAGCTGGACGTGATCGAGCGCTGCTCGGGCCATGGCGGGTCATGGGGCGTGAAGAAGGAATTCTTCGAGGTGGCGCTGAAGGTCGGCAAGCCGGTGGCGCGGCAGGCGAAGAAGGCGGAGGCGGCCTATATCGCCTCGGAATGCCCGCTGGCGGGCATGCACATCATCCAGGGAATCGACCGGCTGGGCGACGGGCCCTCGCCGGTCAGGGAATCCAACCACCCGATCGAGTTGTTCGCGAAGGCCTATGGCCTGCGCTGAGCCGAAGCCGGGTGACGCCGCCGCCGGCATCTGCCGCGGCGCGGAAAGGACCGATCGATGAAACACGAGATCACGCGGGCGGACATCCTGTCGCCCGAGGCGTTCGAGAAGGTGCGCAAGGAGCGCCGCTCCGACCTGATCGCAAAGAAGCGGCTGCGGCGGATCGAGGTCGGGCCCTACGCCATGTTCTATTTCGAGAACTACGACACGATGTGGTGGCAGATCCACGAGATGCTGCGCATCGAGAAGGGCGGCGAGGAGCAGATCGCCGACGAGCTTCAGGCCTATTCGCCGCTGGTGCCCAATGGCCGCGAGCTGGTGGCGACGATGATGCTGGAGATCGACGATTCCGTCCGCCGCGACCGGGTGCTGCGGGAACTCGGCGGCGTGGAACGGGCCATCAGCATCCGGATCGGCGAGACCGCGGTGCAGGCCGTGCCGGAGGAGGATGTCGAACGCACCAAGGCGGACGGCAAGACCTCGTCGGTGCATTTCATGCGCTTCCCGTTCGACGAGGCGGCGGTGGCGGCGTTCCGCAAGGGCGGTGCGCCGGTGCTGCTTGCGATCGACCATGCGCATTACGGCCATATCGCCGTCATCGCGCCCGCCGTGCGCGAGGCCCTGGCTGCGGATTTCGACTGACGCGGCTGTGGCCGCCGGCTATTCGTCGGCGGTGACGCCCCAGATCCTGTCGCGCGGCAGGTAGCCTTTGCGGTCCGCCAGGACGACCCTGCACCAGGTGTCGTCGCAGCCCTCCAGCTCTCCCATGACGCCGGGTTCCGCCCGCAGCAGGGGCGGCGCCTCGGCATGGGGCTCCGATCGCAGCAATACGATCCGGCCTTCGATCAGGAAGGAGCGGCGACCCGACAGCAGGGCGTGATGCACCCAGGATTCGTCGCCGTCTTGGTCGCGGATCTTCCGCCAGTTCTGCGATTCGGCAACGATCAGGACCGGCAGGAAGCGGCGTTGATAGGTCCAGCGGATCGGATATTCCACACCCGGGCCGGCACGGGCGTTGACCCGGGCCGAGGCGAGGCTGGCGAAACGCGGCAGGGCACGGCCGGTGACCGGCCCGGTGGTGGCGGCAGCGCCTGCGGCGACCTGCACCGCGACCCCTGGCGGCCAGCCGCCGGCCAGCACGATGGCGGCGAGAAGCCAGGCGGCAATGGCTCCGGATACGGTGATCCTGCCGCGCCGCCTGCCATCGCCCGCGGGCGACCTACCCGGCCCGGCCGCCGCCCTTGCGGCACCGCCTGTCGCAGCCCTCGTCATCGCAGCTCCATACCTCGCTGCCCTGTCCTGCCGCCTGCAGCCCCCGCACCCGTTGCGCTGGTATCCCGCCGTCCCGGCGCGGTCAAGCGCCAGGATCCGGGATGGGGATTTGCGGCCGGCGCGGATCAATTGTCGCCCCGGCACCGATCTGCTAGGAGAACGCTAACCCCAACCGGGTCGTGGCGCCGCGCCGGCTTCGCCGGAAATCGGATGCGGCGGGCCGGGGCTGCGATCCCAGGCGCATGGCATTACGAATCGACAGCTTTGGCGTCGCGCCGCCGCCCCGGCGGCGTGGCGTGGCGATGGCGGTCCGGGGGAAGGCGGGAAAGACAAGTAGCGGCCGAAGGACATCGAAATCATGGCGTCTTCCAAGAAGCCTCTGGTGATCGTCACCCGGAAGCTGCCGGACTCCATCGAGACCCGCATGATGGAACTGTTCGATACGCGCCTGAATGTCGACGATCATCCGCTGTCGCAGGCCGAACTGGCCGCGGCGGTGAAGACCGCCGATGTCCTGGTGCCGACCGTCACCGACCGGATCGATACCGGCGTCCTGGCCCAGGCCAATCCGAACCTCAGGCTGATTGCCAGTTTCGGCACCGGCGTCGACCATATCGACCTGGCCGCGGCGCGGGCCCGGGGCATCACCGTGACCAACACGCCGGGCGTGCTGACCGAAGACACCGCCGACATGACAATGGCGCTGATTCTTGCGGTGCCGCGCCGCCTGCTGGAAGGCGCGAACGCGTTGCGGGGCGGCGACTGGGGCGGCTGGTCGCCCACCTGGATGCTGGGCAAGCGGATCTGGGGCAAGCGGCTGGGCATCATCGGCATGGGCCGCATCGGCCAGGCGGTGGCGCGGCGCGCCAAGGCGTTCGGCCTGTCGATCCACTACCACAACCGCAACCGGGTCGCGCCGGAGGTCGAGGAGGAACTGGAGGCGACCTACTGGGAAAGCCTCGACCAGATGCTCGCCCGGATGGACATCATCTCGGTCAATTGCCCGCACACCCCGGCCACCTACCATCTGCTGTCGGCCCGGCGCCTGGACCTGATCACCCGCGGCGCCTACATCGTCAACACCTCGCGCGGCGAGGTGATCGACGAGAACGCCCTGACCCGCAAGCTCCGGAAGGAGGAACTGGCCGGAGCCGGCCTGGACGTGTTCGAGCACGAGCCGGCGGTGAACCCGAAGCTCCTGGAACTCGGCAATGTGGTGCTGCTGCCGCATATGGGCTCGGCCACCCTGGAGGGCCGGATCGACATGGGCGAGAAGGTGCTGATCAACCTCAAGACCTTCGTCGACGGGCATGCCCCGCCCGACCGGGTGATCGCCAACCTGATCTGACGCTGGCCCGTCGCCGGCCGGCAGGCCCTATGCCGTGCCGCAGAGCGGGCAGGCCGGATTGCGGCGCAGCCGGATGGTGCGGAACTCGGCATTCATCGCGTCGTAGAGCAGCAGCCGGCCGGCCAGTCCGGTGCCGACCTGCAGCACTTCCTTGAGGATCTCGGTGGCCTGCAGGCTGCCCATCACGCCGGCCAGGGCGCCCAGCACGCCGGCCTCGACGCAGGCCGCGTCCAGCTCCTCCGGCGGCTGTTCGGGGTGCAGGCAGCGATAGCAGGGCAGGTCCGCGCCCTGGTGCGGCTTGAACGTCGACAGCTGCCCGTCGAACTGCTGGATGGCCGCGCTGACCAGGGTGCGGCCGGCGCGATAGCAGGCATCGTTCAGCAGGAAACGGGTGGCGAAATTGTCGCTGCCATCGGCCACCAGGTCATAGCCGCCGACCAGGCCGGCGACATTGGCCGCGGTCAGCCGCTCGTCATGGGCGATCACCCGGACGTCGGGGTTCAGCGCGGCGATCCGTGCCGCCCCGCTTGCCGTCTTGCGCCGGCCGATGCCCGCCATGTCATGGAGGATCTGGCGCTGCAGGTTCGACAGCGCCACCACGTCGTCGTCGACCAGGCCGATCGTGCCGATCCCGGCCGCTGCGAGGTAGAGCGCCAGGGGCGACCCCAGCCCCCCGGCACCCACGACAAGCACCCTCGCCGCGAGCAGCCGTGCCTGCCCCTGCCCGCCGACATCCTTCAGCAGGATGTGGCGGGCATAGCGTTCCAGCTGCTCCCGGCTCAGCACCGGCCTAGAGACCCTCGAACAGCGCCGTGGAGAGGTAGCGCTCGGCGAAGGAGGGGATCACCACGACGATCACCTTGCCCTTCATCTCCGGCCGGGCGCCGAGCTCCATCGCGGCGGCGATCGCGGCGCCGGAGGAAATGCCGATCGGCAGCCCTTCCATGCGTGCCGCCTTGCGCGCGGTCTCGAAGGCGGTCTCGTTGCCGATGGTCAGGACCTCGTCGATCAGGGCGGTGTCCAGGATACCCGGCACGAAGCCGGCGCCGATGCCCTGGATCTTGTGCGGGCCGGGGCTGCCGCCCGACAGAACCGGGCTGTCCTCCGGCTCCACCGCAACCATCTTCAGGCCGGGCTTGCGGGCCTTCAGCACCTCGCCGACGCCGGTCAGGGTGCCGCCGGTGCCGACCCCGCTGACCACCACATCAACGCGGCCATCGGTATCGGCCCAGATCTCTTCCGCCGTCGTGACACGATGGATCTCCGGATTGGCCGGATTCTCGAACTGCTGGGGCATGATCGCGCCCGGCGTCTGCTCGATCATTTCCTGCGCACGGGCGATGGCGCCCTTCATGCCCTTGGCCGGGTCGGTCAGTTCCAGTTCGGCGCCCAGCAGCTTCAGCATCTTTC
>JAVKFF010000029.1:0-12817 GCA_040226215.1 Azospirillaceae bacterium | reverse complement strand
CTGGCCGATCGCGCGGGGGTGGAGCCGGTTCGCCTGTCGGATGCGGCCTCACCAAACGATCTGGCCGACGTCGTGGCCGCGGCCGCGCCGCAGGTGATCGTCAACTGTGCCGGCGTGGTCAAGCGCGGCGTCGGGGGAGTTCCGGACGCGACGATGGTTCTGGTGAATGCCGTGCTGCCGCACCGGCTGGCCGCGCTGGCGGGTGAGCACGGCGCGCGACTGATCCATCTCAGCACCGACTGCGTCTTCGACGGCACCGGCGGCCCCTACCGCGAGACTGACCGGCCGGCACCGGCTGACCTCTACGGCCGGAGCAAGCTGGCCGGCGAGGTCGCAGGACCTGCCTGTCTCACGCTCAGGACCTCGATGATCGGCTGGGAGCTGGCGCCGCGGAACCGCGGGCTGCTCTCCTGGCTGGTGACGAACGGGCGGTCGGAGGTCGACGGCTTCCGCAATGCCCGCTTCAGCGGCCTGGCGACACCGGTTCTGGCCGGGTTCATCGGCGAAATCATCGAGCGGCACGCTTCCCTGAGCGGCGTCCATCACCTGGCCGGCCCGGCCATCGACAAGGCGACCCTTGTCGCCATGCTGATCGACGCCCTGGCACTGCCGATCCGGATGCGTCCTGTCGACCGGCCCGTCATCGACCGCCGTCTCGACGGATCGGCCCTGGCTGCCGCCACCGGCTGGCAGGCGCCATCCTGGGAGGCGCAGGTCGGATGGCTGCGCGCGGAACGGGACCGCGGACCCTATACCGACATGCTGCGAAAGGCGGGGTGATGGACCGGTCGACAGTTCTGAACGGCAAGCGGCTGTTGATCACGGGAGGCACCGGTTCGCTCGGCAAGACGTTGCTTGCCCTGGCGCTCAGCGGTCGGTACGGCGCGCCCGACCGCATCACGATCTTCTCCCGCGACGAGGCCAAGCAGCATCACCTCAGGGTAGCCCTGCAGCAGCGCGCCCACGCCACCCACGACATCGCCTATGCCGACGACGCCGGCATCGTTGAGTTCCGCGTCGGCGACGTTCGTTCGCTCGACAGCCTGATGCCGGCGCTGCGCAAGGCGGACATCGTGGTGAACGCAGCGGCGCTGAAACAGGTGCCAAGCTGCGAGTACTTCCCGACCGAGGCGGTCGCCACCAACGTGGACGGCGCGACGAACATCGTGCGGGCGATCCGAAACCACGAATTGCCGGTCGAAACCGTCGTGGGCATCTCGACGGACAAGGCGGTCAAGCCGGTGAACGTCATGGGCATGAGCAAGGCGCTCCAGGAGCGCATCTTCGTCTCCGGCAATCTCGACGCCCCGCACACCCGCTTCGTCATCGTCCGCTATGGCAATGTGCTGGCGTCTCGCGGGTCGGTCATTCCGCTGTTCCACCAGCAGATTCGCGATGGCGGCCCGGTCACCTTGACCAGCCTGGAGATGACGCGGTTCCTGCTGTCGCTTGCCGACGCGGTGGAAATCGTCATGTCGGCCATCGCCGAGGCCAATCCTGGAGAGGTGTTCGTGCCGCGCCTGCCCAGCGCGCGGATCGCGGACATTGCGGACATCCTGATCGGCGACCGGCGCATCGCCAAACGGACGATCGGCATCCGCCCGGGCGAGAAGGTTCATGAGATTCTGGTCTCCGAGGAGGAGCAGGGCCGCGCCAGCATGCGGGGCGACCACCTGGCCATCGCGCCGATGTTGCCCGAATTGCGGATTGGCGGAACCGTCGGTTCAGGGGCGCCGGGACTCGATGGCGAGTATTCCTCCCGCAGCGAGACCATCGGACGCGAGGCGGTGAGGCGCCTGCTCGCCGCGCGCGGCCTGCTGAACATCGACAGGTCCGACGCGGCATCGGTTTCCGAGATGCTCGCTTGAGGATCATGACCATCCTGGGCACGCGGCCGGAGATCATCCGGCTGTCGCGCATCATTCCGGCGCTGGACGAGGCCGCAGAGCATGTGCTCGTGCACACCGGCCAGAACGATCATCCAACGCTCAACGAGGTCTTCTTCAGCGATTTCGGCCTGCGTCAGCCCGATCGCTGGCTCGGCATCGCCGACAGGGGCCTGGGACGCCAACTGGCGCGCCTGTTCGACGGCGTGGACGCGGCGCTGACCGAGTTCCAGCCGCAGCGGGTGCTCGTGCTTGGCGACACCAACAGCGCGCTCTCGGTCATCCTGGCCAAGCGTCGCGGCATTCCCGTCCTGCACATGGAGGCGGGCAATCGCTGTTTCGACGACCGGGTGCCCGAGGAGGTCAACCGCCGCCTGATCGACCAGGCGAGCGACATCCTGATGCCCTACACCGAACGGAGCCGGGCAAACCTGCTGCGCGAAGGTATCGCCGGAGAGCGCATCTTCGTGACGGGCAACCCCATCACCGAGGTGTTGCGCCAGCATCAGGAGCGCATCGCGGCGATCGATCTCGCCGCGCGCCACGGCGTGCCTGCCGGCGGTTTCATCCTCGTCACCGTGCATCGGGCGGAGAATGTCGACCTGCCCGACAGGCTGGCCGGGCTGTTCGAGGGTGTGGCCCGCGCGGCCGACCGGATCGGCGTGCCGGCGCTGGTCAGCACCCATCCGCGCACCCGCGAGCGCCTGGATCTGGCGGGATATGCGGCACCGGAGTCCGTTCGTTTGCTGGAGCCCTTGGGATTCATCGATTTCGTCGCCCTCGAGCGTGCTGCCCGTGTGGTGCTTACCGACAGCGGCACGGTGCAGGAGGAATGCACGATCCTTGGCGTCCCCGCCGTCACCCTGCGGGACGTCACGGAGCGGCCGGAAACGATCGAGTGTGGCGCCAACGTCCTTGCCGGCGCGGATCCGGAACGGATCGCGGCTCTGGCCAGCCGGGCGTCCACGCGCAAGCCGAACTGGCGGGCGCCGCCTGAATACGGGCGAACGGACGTCACCGACACCGTCGTGAACATCGCGATCGGTCACCATCACGGGCTTATGGGGGTGCCGGATGCCTCAGCTTGATGCCAACTCCGACCCGGCAGCACCGCGAGGCGGACATCCCGATCCCGTTCTCGCGGTGCCGGCAACACCGACGCGCCCGGCGGCGGGCAGGTCCTGACCGTGGCGGGCGCACGCAAGGCACTGGTCACGGGGGCTGGCGGTTTCATCGGCAGTCATCTGGTCGAGGCGCTGCTGGCGGATGGCTGGGAGGTGGTGGCAACCGTCCGCTACACCAGCACCGGAGCCATCGGCTATCTCGCCGATCTCGCGCCGGGCCAGCGGCCGGAAATCCGACTGGGCAATCTGTGCGACGAGGAATTCGTGCGCGACTGTGCCAAGGGGGTGGACACGATTTTCCACCTGGGCGCGCACATCTCCATCCCGCACAGCTATGTCAGCCCGCGCGACGTGGTCGTCAACAACGTCGTGACGACGGTCAATGCCCTGGAGGCCGCGCGGTCCCAGGGGGTCCGACGCCTCGTGCATACCTCGACCAGCGAGGTGTTCGGCACCGCCCAGACTCCGTCGATCGACGAGGGCCATCCGCTGCACGCGCAGAGCCCCTACGCCGCGTCGAAGATCGCCGCGGACAAGGTGGTCGAATCCTACAATCGCGCCTTCGGTCTGGAGACGATTACCGTCCGGCCATTCAACACCTACGGACCTCGCCAGTCGCGCCGGGCGGTCATCGCCCACCTCATTCATCAGGCGCTTGCCGGGGGCACCGTCAGGCTGGGCAGTCTCACCCCGCGCCGCGACTTCACCTTCGTCACCGACACGGCGCGCGCCTTCGTCGCCGCGGCCGATGCACCTGAGGCGGCGATTGGACGGCATGTCAATCTCGGCACCGGCACCGACGTCGCGATCGCCGACATCGTGACCATGGTGGGTGAGATCCTCGGCCGGCCGCTCGACGTGGTGGAGGAGGCGGCGCGGATCCGCCCGAGCGCAAGCGAGGTCATGCGCCTCACCGCCGACAACCGGCTGGCCCGCGAGCTGCTTGGTTGGCAGCCCCGCATCTCCCTGCAGCAGGGGCTCGCCAGGACGATCGACTGGGTCGCGGCGAACCGGTCGCGCCTCGATGGTCAGGACCAGGCCAGATGATGCGCCCCGGGTATCCATGCGGACGGCGACCGGGCGCCTCTCGCGGCGCCGCCATGAACTATTCGAGATCCGACCCTGTGGGCGACGCGCCATGATGGACGACATCCTCTCCGAGCGGGCGCGTGACGGATCACCATCCGCCGACCTCCCGCGCCGCGCGATCATCCTGGCCGGGGGCAAGGGTCGGCGACTCTATCCCTTCACCGCGACCATTCCCAAACCGCTGCTGCCGGTCTGGGACACGCCTGTCGTGGAGGTGATGATCCGCACGCTCGTGAGCCAGGGGCTGACCGACATCACCCTCGCGGTGAACCATTTCGCCGATCTGATCGTCAGCTATTTCGGCGACGGCCAGCGGCTGGGCGCCCGTCTGGGGCACCTCCGGGAGAGCCGCGAGATGGGAACGGCCGGCCCGCTTTCCCTGCTGCCGCTATGGACGGGGGACATGCTGGTCAGCAATGGCGACATCCTCACCGATATCGACATCGCCCGCATGCAGGCGGCGCACAAACGGGCATCGGCGGCCATCACGATCGCCAGCATCACACGGCAGGTCCGCAGCGACAGTGGCGTGCTTCATGTCGACGATGAGGACAACCTGCTGGAAATTCAGGAGAAGCCGGTTCGGGCGGAGCGGATCTCCATCGGCATCTACATCGTCAACGAGTCGGTGCGCCGCTTCCTTCCCCAGGGTCGACCGCTGGAGATGCCCACCCTGATCGAGCGCTGTCTCGCGGCGGGCCTGCGGGTGATTGCCTATCCCCATGAGGGAATCTGGCTCGATATCGGCCGTCCGGAGGACTATGCGCGCGGCCAGTCCGATGAGGCGATTGGCGCGCTGATACAGAGGCTCATGACGCGATGACGGTTGCTCGAGCCGACGCCGATCCACTCGTCAGCGTCGTGATTCCCGTCTTCAACGGGGCCAACTACCTCGAGCAGGCGATCGACAGCGCCCTGTCCCAGACCTGGCGGCACATCGAAGTGATCGTCGTCGATGACGGCTCGACCGACGGCGGCGCGACACGTGCGATCATGGCGCGTTTCGGCGATCGCATCCGCAGCCTCCATCTGGAGCGCAATACCGGCGTCGCGAGCGCCGTCAATGCCGGTCTCGCGGTCATGCGCGGCGAGTACTATAGCTGGCTCAGTCATGACGACTTCTTCCATCCCGACAAGACCGCCCGACAGCTCGACGCACTGCGGCAGCTCGGACGGCCGGGGATGGTGTTCTCCGACGTCACCCTGGTCGACGAGACCGGTGCGGAACTTCCCCGACGTCCGGATCCCCCGGGGGATTTCTCCGACGCGCCTTTGTGGGCGGTGCTGGAAGGCTGGATCAACGGCTGCGGGACAATGGTGTCGCGTGCCTGTCTGGAGGCCTGCGGTCCCCTGAACCCACACCTGCCGACGACGCACGATTACGATCTCTGGTTCCGCATCGCCAGGCGATTCCCGGTCGTGCGGCTGCCTGGCCGGCTGGCGACCCAGCGCGTGCATCCCCGCCAGGGATCGAAGACCACGCGTCATCTCGACGAGGCAAGCCTGCTCTGGCTGGGCTTCGGCGATCGCCTGAACCGGGCTGAGATGGCGGCACTGGCAGGCAGTCCGGCAGGCTTCGCCTGGCGCTTGCGGCGGTTCCAGGAAATCGCCAGCTATCGCGGCGGGCGGCTGGCTGCCGAGCGCCTTTGTCGGCAGTTTGGCAAGCCCGGACTGCTGGGGGCGGTGCGGCGCGGGATCGTCGCGGTTTGGCCAGGTCGACGGCGCGACGCCGTTTCGGCGGACAGTGCGCTGGCGGCGTTACGGCCCGCTCCGGCGTCCGCGCAGGGCGCTGCACCGACCGAAACCATTCAGGAGGCGCTCGATCGCCGTCGAGGCGGCGGTGACGCGCGCCCGGCAATCGCCTTTATCCTGCACGATCTGGGCGGGGGCAGTGCGCGCTTCGGCGCCGAACTCGCGGAGATCCTGCGGCCGGCGGTCGATGTCTGCTTCGTGCGGGCGCATGCCGGCAAGATCGAGATCGACATCGACGACCGCTGCGCCGCGGCGATCAGCCTGGAACCAGGCCAGATCGATTCGGTCGCCCGGATCCTGCAGGATTTCGGCGTCGTCAGGATTGCGGTGCTGCACGCGATAGGCTGGGGCGCTGAACTCGTCGCGCTGCTCGACCGCCTCGCCCTGCCATTCGACGTCTTCCTTCTGGACTACCATCTGATTTCGGAAACGCCGCATCTCAGCGGCGCCGAGGAGCGCTTCGTCGGCGAGCACGCGTTGTGCGCCGGGACACCGCACACGGATCCCCAGCGCCGCTTCCTCCTCGGCAAGGCCGAGCGGCTGATTGCCTGCAGCGCCGATCTTGCCAGGCGGCTGTCCCGCCTGGGAGTAGGTCGGGAGGTGATCGTCGGCCTGCCACCCAATACACGGGCGGCCCGTGGCTTCCAGTGCCGAATGCCAGACCTGTCCCGGGGCGAGGCGCTGCGCGTGCTCACACTCGGCCAATTGCGAAGCGCCAAGGGGCGGGACATCGTGCTCGGCGTGGCGGATCTGGCGCGCCAGGGGAACGAGCCGATCGAATTCCACCACCTTGGCGGCTTCACGCCGACACTGACGAAGGCGGAAAGTCGCCTCGTGACCTGGCACGGTCTGGCCGGGGCAGCGCTGATCGACACGGTCTGCTGGGTAAACCCGCACATCGCCATGTTCCCCTTCCAATTGCCCGAAACGCACAGCTATGTCCTCTCCGACGCGATGAGCATGGGCTTGCCGATCGTTGCCGCCGACATCGGCGCGGTCGCGGAGAGGCTCGAAGGACGCCCGCTCAGCTGGCTGCTGCCATGGACGGCGCAGCCCCAAGAGTGGCTGGACTTTCTGAAGAAACTGCCCGGACGACTGCCCGCAGACCGGATGCCCGCGATGACCGTGCCGAGCGACATGCCGGAACTCGACGCCGCAACGCTGCTGGGCGCCGTTCGAGGGACCGGGTGTTGACCGAGCAATTCCAGAGCGAACCGGTGCCGCCGGCGGTCTCCCGGCTCGGCAGGCTGGCCCGGCGCGTCCAAGCTCTGCTGCGGGGTGGTTCGCGGATCGATGGCGGCCCGACTGACGTGTTGCAAACCGCCTGGTTGCCGCACGGGCGACTCGACGCCGTTCGGCTGCCACCCCGACGCAATCTCCCTTCGATCAGTGTTGTCGTGCCCCTGTACAACAGCGCCTCGTTCGTGACCCGGCGCCTGGCCTCGATCCTGCATCAGCGGTGGCCAATCGCGGAACTCGTCCTGCTGGACGACGCCTCCAGCGACGAGACGCTGGAGGCGGTCGCGCGTTTCGCGTCCCTGCACGGCCTCGCGCTCGACGTCGTCTCGAACGGGACGAACAGCGGATCTCCCTGGGCGCAGTGGCGAAGGTCGATGCCACTGATCAGCGGCGATCTCGTCTGGATAGCCGAAGCCGATGATCTCGCACACCCCGATTTTCTTTGCGCCCTGGTGCCGCGCTTTCGTTCTCCCGGGCTCGCGATCGCCTTCGCCAACAGTTGCAGCATCGACGAGCATGACAGGGTCCGTGAACCGGACACGCGGCGGTGGATCACCGGCGACCGCAGACTTCTGGACCGTGACTTCCAGATGTCCGGCGGCGAGTTTTTGGCGCGCTGCCTGTGCATCCAGAACGTGCTGATAAACGTGAGCGGCGTCCTCATACGCCGCCGCGTTCTGGCCGCCGTGCTCGACCGCCTGGAAGAACGGTTGGCGGCTCTCCGGACGACCGGAGACTGGCTCGTCTACTGCGAGTGTCTGAAATGTGGAGATATCGCCTTCACGCCGCGCGTGCTGAACGCCTGCCGGCGTCATTCGGCCTCGCTCAGCTATCGCGCCGATCCGCGGCAGCACTTCCAGGAGGTCGTGTCCGTGCAGGCGCAGGCGATCCGGTGTGCGGGTAGCGGGGAAGCGGCGGTTGCCCGGGCGACGGAACACGCCAGCCTGCTGGCCCGCCATCTTGCGCTTGATCCCGATTTCGCGGCGTCAGCCATGCGGTCGGCGTATGCAACCGCGCTCGACCATGCGGCTCCCGGTGGCTAGCGTGTCGCCTCGGACCGCCCGAGACACAGGGAGAAACCAGCGGTGACGGCTGAGCAGAACAGGGCCGATACCAAGCCGCGCTCCCTGGTCGGTACCGCGCGTGACCGCCTGCGGCGCGCGGCCCAGGCGATGGGAACCGGTCTGCGGTCGGCCTACCAGTCCTATCGCTGGATGTATGTCCGCTACATGCGGTTCGAACGCTGGCGCCTGATCTTGAACCTGATCTGTCTTGGCATCTCCTCGGCGGTCATGGCGGCGCTGGCCTGGCTCGTTTCGCCGGCCATCGAGCGGCTCTCGGACTCTGCAGCCTCCGATACGATCTTCCTGATCCCGCTCGGCGTCCTTCTGCTCGTCACGGTCAACGGCGTGGCGCTCTATCTGTCCCAGATTCTCAGCGAGAAGATCACCCAGCACACCACAACACGGCTGCAAAGGGACGTCTACCGACGCTTTCTCTCGCTCAACCTGACCGCCATCTCGAACTTCCCGACCGGAACGATGATCGCCTTCGTCACTTCGGAGGTCGGGCGGGCCATTTCCGGCATGACCACATTGCTGATCGGCATCAGCCGGGAGGTCATGAGCTTCAGCTTCCTGCTCGTCGTGATGATCCTGCGCGACTGGCAGATGTCGCTGTTCATCCTGCTCAGCTTTCCACCGCTGATCGCCGCCGTGGTGATGACGGCGCGGAAAGTGCGCCATGCCACCGGCGAGGCGATGGAGGCGGGGTTCACGCTGACCCGGCTGGCCACCGACGTTCTCTCCTCGCTGCGCCTGGTGAAGATCTTCGATGCCACGGAGTTCGAGTCCGACCGGCATGCCCGGGCGGCGATCCATCGCCGCGACAAGGCAATCAAGCTGGCGCGGCGCAAGGCCGTGATGGTGCCGATCAACGAGATTGCCGGCGGTCTTGCCATCGCTGCCGTGCTGACCTTCGCCATCCTTCGCGCCCAGATTTCCGGCACCTTCGAGTTCAGCGACATCGCTTCGTTCATCACCGCGGTCTTCCTGGCCTATCGACCGCTCAAGCGGATCACCGGAGCAATCCCGCAATTCGTCGAAGGCCTGTATGCCGCCGAACGCCTGCAGGGGCTCGACAATCTGGCGACCGAAACCCGCCTGGGAGACGAACCGGATGACGGCGAGCGTTTCCACGGAGATGTGGAGGTGCGCGATGTCAGCTTTTCCTATGTGCCCGGAGCGCCGGTGCTGCGGGGCGTCTCGCTGGCCCTGCCGAAGGGCAAGACGGTCGCCCTTGTCGGCCCGTCGGGCAGCGGCAAGACGACGCTGCTCAACCTGATCCCGCGACTCTACGAGGTGGCGGAGGGAACCATCACGGTCGACGGGCTCGACATCAACCGCGTGCCGCTCGGCAAGCTCAGGCGCTCCATCGCCCTGGTCAGCCAGGAGACGCTGTTGCTTGACGACACGGTGATGATGAACCTCGCCTATGGCACCGCGATAGACGACGAGGAGCGCGCCTGGCGCTGCCTGCGCGAGGCCAATGCCGATGGCTTCGTGCAGGCCCTGCCCGACGGTCTCCACGCGCTGGTGGGCGAGCGCGGACAGTCGCTGTCGGGCGGCCAGCGGCAGCGCCTGGCGCTGGCCCGAGCGCTCTATCGCGACGCGCCCGTGCTGCTGCTCGACGAACCGACCTCTGCGCTCGACGGGGAAAGCGAACGCGAGGTGCGCGAAGCCATCAGGCGAATCAGCCGCGAGCGCTCCATTCTGATCGTCGCCCATCGCCTGCCGGCCATCCAGTTCGCCGAATATGTGTACGTCATGGTCGACGGGCGCATCGTCGAGGAAGGGACGCACGATGATCTGCGCAAGGCCGGCGGCGTCTACGACACGATTTTCCACATCCAGGAACTGGAGGATCGCTTCGGACGCCAGTTGACCCGCTAGCGGTCAGCGCCCGGCCGGTCGTCCATTCGCTTCGGTCGGGAGGAACTGAGGTGCTTCATGGCAGGTCCCTACGCAGGGCTGTTCGCCAACGTCTCGGTGCCTCCGAGCGCAAGTCGTTCGACTGTCAGGCTGCGAATGGCTCCCCGGGACGGGCTCGAACCGCCGACCCGGTGATTAACAGTGATTTCCCCCAAGTATCCGCTAGCTACCGCCCGCTTCTAAACCGTTGATATTCACCGATATTAGCTTACACTGGCGCTCAGGAGCAATCGGTTATTGTTCCCCCATCTGTTCCCCCAAGCGGTATGGTGAGCGGTAATCATATGTCCAGCAAGCGCCTGACAGTCACCCAAATTGACGCGCTTCCGAAGCCGGCGGCGCGCATTGAAATTCCTGACGGTGGCGCGTCGGGTCTCTATCTCATCGTCCAGCCGACCGGCACCAAGAGCTGGGCTTTCCGCTATCGCCTCAACGGGACGCACCGCCGGGTGAACTTCGGCAGGTATCCGCGGATTGGATTGTCGGATGCCCGCATGAAGGCGCTGGAACTGACAAGGGAGCTGGAGAAGGGGAGAGACCCGGCGCCGAAGCGCGGCACCGTGCGCGAAGCTGTCGAGGACTTCATCGCCAAGCATGCGAAAAAGCGCAACCGCTCCTGGCCAGCCGTCGAGCGCGCCCTCAACCGCTCGCTGGTGGCGCGGTATGGTGACCAGCCCATCGGCGACCTGACCCGTGGCAAGGTGCTGGCGATCCTCGACGACCTGGTCGCGGCCGACAAGCCGACAATGGCGAACCGGATGCTTGCCTATATCCGCCGCTTCGGGCGCTGGTGCGTAGAGCGTGAAATGCTCGACGACAACCCGGCTGCCGGCATCGGCGCCCAGGCGGAAGAAACGAGCCGGGAGAGGGTGCTTGACGACGACGAGCTGCTTGCCGTGTGGCGCGCCACGCTCGACGAGCCAGGATGGACGGGCGCCCTGGTGCGCACGCTCATCCTGACAGGGCAGCGCCTCAACGAGGTTGCGGGCATGACGTGGGAGGAAGTCGACATTGAGGGCGCGACCTGGACCATCCCCGGCGCCCGGGCCAAGAACAAGTCGACCCACACCATTCCGCTGCCGCCGGCCGTCATCGACGAGTTGCTGGCGCTCGACTTCCACGGCGACCAGCGCGCAGGTCCCGTCTTCCCCGGCCGCGACCCTGACAAGGCCATCGGCAATTTCCGGCGGCTGAAAGCGCGCCTCGACAAGGCGAGCGGCGTGACGGACTGGACGTTCCACGACCTTCGGCGGACCGCAGCGAGCGGCATGGCACGCCTGCAGACCGCGCCTCATGTCGTCGAGAAGATCCTCAACCACAAGAGCGGCACCATCAAGGGCGTCGCGGCCGTCTACAACCGCTTCGACTACATGCCGCAGATGAAGCATGCCCTCGGCCTTTGGGCGCGCCATGTGCTGAGCCTGGGGCGGAAGCGGCTGGGGAAAGTGGTCAACCTGGAGGCGCGAGCATGAGCCGGGGTGTGGAAGCTGTCAGGGCGCAGCAACTGCGCCATATCGAGACTGCGGCGGCCATCGAGCTTGTCGGCAGCAAGGAAGGGCTGCGCTCGCCCCCGGAGCGCCGTGAGGCGCTGGAGGGCATCTGGCAGTCGACGAAGACACTGAACAGCATCCTCGGCCGGCATGAGCCGGCGCTCCCGAGCGTCGACATGCCGAACACGCTGCAGGTGTGGGCGTGGCTTCACAGTGCAGCGGGCGCCACTCTTGACAGCCGGTTCTCCGAGGCGATTGCTGCGATGCGAGAGCATGGATGGGAGCCCTTCGACGCGGACGGCAACCGGCAGAAGACGAAGCGCGCCGAAGGCGTCGACTACAAGCACCGGTGGTTGCCGCTACCGCAATACGTCCGCGCGGTCGCGCTGTTGCGGAAAGAGGGCTGGAGCCTGACCGCCGCCATCGAGGAAACGGCCGCTTTCGGCTGGCGATCACCTGAGCCGGAGCGGTTCGACGATGCTCGACTAGGCTACATCATCCCCGCATTCGGTGACGTGATTTCATTCGCGCAAGCAGTAAGGAATATTCGGCAAGGCATTGAAGAATAGGCGGTTCCCTCCGCCGCATTATAGCAGCCGCTATCTTGGATTAGACCGCCCCTGGTAGCGCCCGCATGCTGGTGAACGTCAATAACGACGGAGGCCAGCATGGCCAAACGACTTATCCACGCCAAGCGGCTCGCCGCAAAGCTGGGCTACGACAACGAGCGCAGCCTGTGGCCTGCGCTTCCTCGCCTGGAGGCCAAGGGCTTCCCGCGCCGCATCAAGATCACCGAACGCACCGTCCGCTGGGACGAGGACGACGTCGACGCCTGGCTCGACGAGCGGAAGGAGGTGGCGTGATGCCCGCCATCAAGCAGCGGCACAAGAACGATGTCGCCGTCGCCGGCTACGAGTTGGAGGCGCTGGAGCGTCACTTGCCGGAATTGGAGGCGACGGTTGCCTCGGCCATCGACGAGATGAACACCAGCGGGCTTATCCGCCAGCCGCTCGAGATCTTCAGCAACATCCAGAATGCATTGGCCGAGGTACGGGGCGGCGTCGCCTTGGCGCGTTCCGCCCTGGAGCAGGTCAGCAAGGAGGTCTCGTGATGCCCGCCACCTATCGCACCGCGAACGAGGAACCCGCCGAGCCCAACACCAAGCAGCGGCTTGCCGACCGCGTCGATGACAGCCTAGCGCCCATGCATGCCGCGACCGACAGGCTCAAGGCGGTTCACTTCATCCT
>JAVKFF010000028.1:0-7765 GCA_040226215.1 Azospirillaceae bacterium | reverse complement strand
GCCAGGTACGACGCACCGCCCGTCTCCGCCAGCACCTTCGTGATCGCCGCCGTCAACGATGTCTTGCCATGGTCGACGTGACCAATCGTACCAATGTTGCAGTGCGGCTTCGTACGCTCAAACTTCGCCTTCGACATCGGTTTCCTTCAACTCCGTTTATCGATCCCGGTTGCCGGGATTCTGTTTTGTCGATCCCGGCTGCCGGGATTCCGTATGGTCGTCGACAGGGGTCGACGGCGATCAGGCCAGCTTGGCCTTGACCTCGTCGGCGATCGCCTGCGGCACCGGATCGTAGTGATCGAAGTGCATGGTGTACTGCGCCCGGCCCTGGGTCATCGACCGCAGGGTGTTGACGTAGCCGAACATGTTGGCCAGCGGCACCATCGCGTTGACCACGCTGGCATTGCCCCGGCTGTCCATGCCCGTCACCTGGCCACGGCGCGAGTTCAGGTCACCGATGACGTCGCCCATGAAGTCCTCGGGCGTCACCACCTCGACCTTCATCACCGGCTCCAGCAGGACCGGCTTGCCCTTGGGCAGCGCCTCGCGGACCGCCATGCGGGTGGCGAACTCGAAGGCCATGACCGAGGAGTCGACGTCGTGATAGGCGCCGTCGATCAGCCGCGCCTTCAGGTCGACCACCGGGAAGCCGGCGATGACGCCCGCGTCCATGGAGGAGTCGAGGCCCTTCTGGACGCCCGGGATGTACTCCCTGGGCACCGAGCCGCCGACGATCTCGGACACGAAGCTGAAGCCCTCGCCGCGCTCGGCCGGCTCGAACACCAGCTTGACGCGGGCGAACTGGCCCGAGCCGCCGGTCTGCTTCTTGTGGGTGTAGTCGACCTCGCAGGACTGGGTGATGGTCTCGCGGTAGGCCACCTGCGGCGCGCCGACATTGGCGTCCACCTTGAACTCGCGGCGCATGCGGTCGACCAGGATGTCGAGATGCAGCTCGCCCATGCCCTTGATCACGGTCTGGCCGCTCTCGTGGTCGACGGCGACGCGGAAGGACGGGTCCTCCTGCGCCAGCCGCTGCAGGGCGATCGACATCTTCTCCTGGTCGGCCTTCGACTTCGGCTCGACCGCCACCTCGATCACCGGGTCCGGGAACTCCATGCGCTCCAGGATGATCGGCCGGGCGGGGTCGCACAGCGTGTCGCCGGTCGTGGTGTCCTTGAGGCCGACGATGGCGACGATGTCGCCCGAGGCGGCCTCCTTGATCTCCTCGCGGCTGTTGGCATGCATCAGCAGCATGCGGCCAACCCGCTCCTTCTTCTCCTTGACCGAATTCAGGACGTAGGAGCCCGATTCCAGCGTGCCGGAATAGATGCGCGCGAAGGTCAGCGAGCCCACGAAGGGGTCGCTCATGATCTTGAAGGCCAGCGCCGAGAACGGGGCGGTGTCGTCGCAGGGCCGGCTGTCCGGCTCGTCGGTGCCCGGCTTCACGCCGCGCACATTGCCGACATCCTCCGGCGAGGGCATGAAATCGACCACCGAGTCGAGCAGCGGCTGCACGCCCGTGTTCTTGAAGGCGGAGCCCAGGATGACCGGCACGAACTGCAGGGCGATGGTGCCCTTGCGGACGCAGGCCTTCAGGGTCTCGGCATCCGGCTCCTGGCCGTCCAGATAGGCCTCCATGGCGGCGTCGTCGGCCTCCACGGCGGTCTCGATCATGGCCTGGCGGTACTCCGCCGCCTGGTCCTGCAGCTCGGCCGGGATGTCGGTGTACTCGAACTCCGCGCCCAGCGTCTCGTCCTTCCAGATGATCGCCTGGTTGCGGATCAGGTCGATCACGCCGATGAATTCGGACTCCGCGCCGATCGGCAGCTGCAGCACCAGCGGGGCTGCACCCAGCCGTGTCTTAATCATCTCCACGCAGCGGAAGAAGTTCGCGCCGATGCGGTCCATCTTGTTGATGAAGCACATCCGCGGAACCTTGTACTTGTCCGCCTGGCGCCACACGGTCTCCGACTGCGGCTCCACACCGGCGACGCTGTCGAAAACCGCCACGGCACCGTCGAGCACGCGCAGCGAGCGCTCCACCTCGATGGTGAAGTCGACGTGGCCGGGCGTGTCGATGATATTGATGCGGTGGTCGCGCCAGAAGCAGGTGGTCGCGGCGGAGGTGATGGTGATGCCGCGCTCCTGCTCCTGCTCCATCCAGTCCATGGTCGCGGCACCGTCATGCACCTCGCCGATCTTATGGGACCGGCCGGTGTAGTAGAGGATGCGCTCCGTGGTGGTCGTCTTGCCGGCATCGATGTGGGCCATGATGCCGATATTGCGGTAGCGTTCGCGCGGATGGATACGTGCCATGGAAAAGTGTCCCGGCTTGAAGGGTTATCGGATGCTTACCAGCGGTAGTGCGAGAAGGCGCGGTTCGCGTCCGCCATGCGGTGCGTGTCCTCGCGCTTCTTGATCGCCGCGCCGCGCTGGTTGGCGGCATCCAGCAGTTCGGCCGACAGGCGGTCGACCATGGTGCTCTCCGAGCGCGCCCGGGCGGCGTTGATCAGCCAGCGGATAGCCAGCGCCTGCGAACGCTCCGAGCGCACCTCGACGGGCACCTGGTAGGTGGCGCCGCCGACCCGGCGGGAGCGCACCTCGACCTGCGGCTTCACGTTGCCGAGCGCCTCGTGGAAGGTCTGCAGCGGGTCCGCCTTGGCGCGCGCCTGGATCTTGTCCAGCGCGCCATAGACGATGCCTTCGGCGGTCGACTTCTTGCCGGCGCGCATGAGGTTGTTCATGAACTTCGACACGACGATGTCGCCGAACTTGGGATCCGGCAGGATTTCGCGCTTCTCGGCGCGGTGACGACGGGACATTGGGCTGCCCTCCTTACTTCGGCCGCTTGGCGCCGTATTTCGACCGGCGCTGGCGACGATCCTTCACACCCTGGGTGTCCAGCGTGCCGCGAATAATGTGGTAGCGGACACCCGGCAGGTCCTTCACGCGCCCGCCGCGGATCATCACCACGGAGTGCTCCTGCAGGTTGTGCCCCTCACCCGGGATGTAGCTGGTGACTTCGAAGCCGTTGGTCAGGCGAATGCGGGCGACCTTGCGGAGGGCCGAGTTCGGCTTCTTGGGCGTCGTCGTGTAGACGCGGGTGCACACGCCGCGCTTTTGCGGGCACGCCTCCAGCGCCGGGACCTTGTTGCGCGCAGCAACCGGCTTGCGCGGCTTACGGATCAACTGGTTGATCGTTGGCATCTCGGCCTGTTTCCTTACCTCGTGGTCACATCAAATCGTCGTGCCTGCGCCCGGCGCTCGTCCGGCTTTCCGGCGCGTGCCTGTCGGACCGCGCTACCCGGCTAGCAACAAAGCCCCGCCAGAGACCCGTCATGCGCCGGACGACGCGCTGGGGTCTTGCGGGGCCTGATCCATCGACGGCGGACGTCGACAAAAGCAGAAGTGCTAACCTCGCCCGAGCGGTTGACAGGGCCGTGAAAACCCGGCGCAATGTCGCCAGCCCTGGCGAAGCGCGGCGGAAAATAAGGACGTCGCCCCGGGGTGTCAAGCCGTGCATGGCCATGGCGCCCATGTCATTCGGGCGGGAACACCATGCGCAATCGGGGGATCGCAGGGATAAGGAGCACCTGACCATGGGCCAGCGCGTGCGCCGGCGGATCATCTGGCCGCGGCTGATCGTGGCCGCGATACCGGCGGCGGCAATCGCCATCGCCGTGCGTTTCCTGCTGCTGGAGGATGCCAGTCCGATCCTGGGCGGGGCCGTCGTCGGCGCCATCATCGGCGTCGTCCTGGCGCCGCTGGGCGCCTGGTATACCTATCCCGATCCCGGAAACGGCGCGCCTTCGGAGAACCGGCGCTGACCGTTCTTGGCAAGCGCCAGCCATAGACCCAGCCAGGGCAGCGCCGCCGCGACGCCGGCCAGGAGACCCGACCAGAAGATCAGCGCCTGTCCGCCGACCAGACGCGGCGCCAGCCAGGCGGCGGCGCCCCAGGCCAGGACCAGGGACAGGAGCGCCGTGGCCAGCAGCAGCGCGGCCGAACGCCGGCGCCCGCTCAACCATGTCACCCCGCTCACCATGCCGCCCCGCTCACTCCGCCACATGGTCGGCGACCATCGCAGCACCCCCGATGGCGCGGCCGGCGCCGGGCGGCCCGTCGCTTGCCGCCCGTCTCAATCCATGCGGTCGCACCGTCGATCCTCCGCGCCGGTTCCCGTCGACCGCCATATACCATGGTATAGGTCCGCGCTCCAGCAGGCCTTGTCGCACGGGGCCACAAAGGAAAAGCCCGGCCACCAGGGCCGGGCTGCTTCCCGTTGTCGATGCCGTCCGATGATCAGGCGGCGTCGTCGGTCGTCTCGCCTTCACCGGACGGCAGGGAGAGTTCCTCCCGCCGGGCGGCGACGGCGGCCTGGTTGACCCGGTCGCGCTCGGCCGCGACCCGCTTCTGGCGGGCGACGACCGAACCGGTGCCGGCCGGGATCAGGCGACCGACGATGACGTTCTCCTTCAGGCCCGCCAGATCGTCGCGCTTGCCCGAGACGGCCGCCTCGGTCAGCACGCGCGTCGTCTCCTGGAACGAGGCCGCGGAGAAGAACGACTTGGTCTGCAGGCTGGCCTTGGTGATGCCCTGGAGCACCGGCATGGCCTTGGCCGGGCGCAGGTCCTCCTTCACCGCCTTGTCGTTCTCGGCGTCGAAGTCCTCGCGGTCGAGGATCTCGCCGACCAGCAGCGTGGTGTCGCCATGCTCGGTGATCTCCACCTTCTGCAGCATCTGCCGGACGATGACCTCGATGTGCTTGTCGTTGATCTTCACGCCCTGCAGCCGGTAGACGTCCTGGATCTCGTTGATCAGGTAGTTGGCGAGCGCCTCCACCCCCATCACCGCCAGGATGTCGTGCGGCACCGGGTTGCCGTCCATCAGCAGGTCGCCCTTGAAGACGTAGTCGCCCTCCTGCACCGAGATGTGCTTGCCCTTGGGGATCAGGTACTCCTTCGACTCCTCGCCCGACTCCTCCGGCGGCACCACGACGATGCGGCGCTTGGTCTTGTAGTCCCGGCCGAACTCCACGCGGCCCTCGATCTCCGAGATGATCGCGTAGTCCTTGGGCTTGCGGGCCTCGAACAGCTCCGCCACGCGCGGCAGGCCGCCGGTGATGTCGCGGGTCTTCGAGCTCTCCCGCGGGATGCGCGCCAGGACGTCGCCCGCCTTCACCTGCTGGCCGTTGTCGACCGACAGGATGGCGTCGACGCTCATGAAGTAGCGCGCCTCCAGGCCGTTCGGCAGGGTGACCACCTCGCCCTTGTCGTCGCGCAGGGTGACCCGCGGCTTCAGCTGGTCGCCCTTGGGCTGCTGGCGCCAGTCGATCACCACGCGGCTGGAGATGCCGGTGGTCTCGTCCAGCACCTCGCGCATCGAGATGCCCTCGACCAGGTCGACGAAGTGGGACACGCCCTCCTTCTCGGTGATGATCGGGATGGTGTAGGGGTCCCACTCGGCCAGCTTCTGGCCGCGCACGATGGTCTCGCCGTCGTCGACCGCCAGCTTGGCGCCGTAGGGCACACGGTGGCGGGCCTTCTCCCGGCCGTGCTCGTCCTTCAGCACGATCTCGGTGTTGCGGCCCATGACCACGTTCAGGCCCTCGGAGTTCTTCACCACATTGCGGTTGCGGATCTCCACCGTGGCGCCGTCCAGCGCGCCCTCGATCATCGATATCTCGGCACCGCGCTGGGCGGCGCCGCCGATGTGGAAGGTGCGCATGGTCAGCTGCGTGCCGGGCTCGCCGATCGACTGCGCGGCGATCACGCCGACCGCCTCGCCGATGTTCACCGGCGTGCCGCGGGCCAGGTCGCGGCCGTAGCACTTGGCGCACACCCCGCCCTGGCTCTCGCAGGTCAGCGCCGAACGGATCAGCACGTCGTCGACGCCGGCCGTCTCGATGCCCTCCAGCGCGGCCTCGTCGATGATCTCCCCGGCCGGGGCGATCACCTCGCCGCTGATCGGATGCACCACGTCGCCGACCGGCACGCGGCCCAGCACCCGGTCGTCCAGCGGCACGATGACCTCGCCGCCGTCGACGATCGCCTTGGCGGTGATGCCCTGCTGGGTGCCGCAATCCTCCTCCACGACGATGCAGTCCTGCGCCACGTCGACCAGGCGGCGGGTCAGGTAGCCGGAATTCGCCGTCTTCAGCGCGGTGTCGGCCAGGCCCTTGCGGGCGCCGTGGGTGGAGTTGAAGTACTCCAGCACGGTCAGACCTTCCTTGAAGTTGGAGATGATCGGCGTCTCGATGATCTCGCCCGACGGCTTGGCCATCAGGCCGCGCATGCCGGCGAGCTGGCGGATCTGCGCCGCCGAGCCGCGGGCGCCGGAATGCGCCATCATGTAGACCGCGTTCACGTCGCGCGTCGGATCATCCAGCGTCGAGGAGATGCCCTTCATCATCTCCTCGGCGACCTTGTCGGTGGTGTTCGACCAGACGTCGACCACCTTGTTGTACTTCTCGCCGCGGGTGATCAGGCCTTCGAGATACTGGTTCTCGTACTCCTTGACCAGTTCCTGCGCCTCGTTGACCAGGCCCTCCTTGGTGGCCGGGATGACCAGGTCGTCCTTGCCGAAGGAGATGCCCGCCCGGCAGGCCCAGGAGAAGCCGAGGCCCATCATCCGGTCGCAGAAGATCACCGTCTCCTTCTGGCCGCAGTGGCGGTAGACGATGTCGATGACGTTGGTGATGTCCTTCTTGGTCAGCAGCCGGTTGACCAGCGTGAAGGGCACGGCGGGGTGGCGCGGCAGGATGTCGGCCAGCAGCATGCGGCCCGGGGTGGTGGAGACGCGCAAGACCACGTCGTTGCCCTCGCCATCGACCGTGGCGTAGCGTGTCTTGATCTTCGAGTGCATCGAGATCACGCCGGCCTCGCGGGCCTGCTCGATCTCGCCCAGGGAGGCGAAGCGCGGCACCAGATGCGCCGTCAGCGTGCCCTTCTTGAGCCCGTCGAAGGTCTTCTTGACGTTGCTGGTGTCGACCTTCTCCGTCGGGTTCTTGGCAACCCTGAGCACGATGTCGTCATGGGTCAGCGCCGCCTCGAGCGCCTCCATGCTGTCGATCGAGATCTCGCGCCCGACCACGTCGGTGCGCTCCATCGACAGGTAGTAGAGGCCGAGCACGATGTCCTGGCTGGGCACGATGATCGGCTTGCCGTTGGCCGGCGACAGGATGTTGTTGGTCGACATCATCAAGACGCGCGCCTCGAGCTGGGCTTCCAGCGAAAGGGGCACGTGCACGGCCATCTGGTCGCCGTCGAAATCGGCGTTGAAGGCGGTGCAGACCAGCGGGTGCAGCTGGATCGCCTTGCCCTCGATCAGCTTCGGCTCGAAGGCCTGGATGCCGAGGCGGTGCAGCGTCGGCGCCCGGTTCAGCAGCACCGGGTGCTCGCGGATCACCTCTTCCAGGATGTCCCAGACCTCCGGGCGCTCCTTTTCCACCATCCGCTTGGCGGCCTTGATGGTCGAGGCGTACCCGTAGAGCTCGAGCTTGTGGTAGATGAACGGCTTGAACAGCTCCAGCGCCATCTTCTTGGGCAGGCCGCACTGGTGCAGCAGCAGGTCCGGCCCGACCACGATGACCGAGCGGCCGGAATAGTCCACGCGCTTGCCCAGCAGGTTCTGCCGGAAGCGGCCCTGCTTGCCCTTCAGCATGTCGGAAAGCGACTTCAGCGGGCGCTTGTTGGCACCGGTGATTACGCGGCCGCGCCGGCCATTGTCGACCAGCGCGTCGACAGCCTCCTGCAGCATGCGCTTC
>JAVKFF010000027.1:0-29716 GCA_040226215.1 Azospirillaceae bacterium | reverse complement strand
CCCAAAGTGACGGTGGGCTCCCGCCCAAAGTGACGGCGGGTGCCTGCCCGCTGTCCCCATCCCTCGAACCGGCGCCACTCCATGACCTCCGCCAACTTCTCGCCCTCCCAGCGCACCACCAAGCCGGCCACGCGGTCCAGGCGGGGTGTCGTGGCGTCGCAGCACTGGCGCGCCGCGGCGGTCGGGGCGGAGGTGCTGGAGGCGGGCGGCGACGCGGTCGACGCCGCGGTCGCCACCTCGCTGGCGCTGGGCGTGCTGGAGCCGTGGATGAGCGGACCCGCCGGCGGCGGCGCCATGATGGTCTGGCGCCAGGAGGAGCAGCGCGCCTACGCCATCGACTACGGCATGGCCTCTCCGGCCAATCTCGACCCCTCGGCCTACCCGCTCGACCCCGACCGGCCACCGTCGGACAAGCTCTTCCCCTGGCCGGTCGTGAAGGAAGATCGCAACGCGCTCGGACCCCTGGCCGTGGCCGTTCCGGGCACCATCGCCGGCATCGAGACGGCGCATGGCCGCTGGGGGCGGATGCCCTGGCGCGACCTCGCCCTGCCCGCGGTGACCCTGGCGCGGGAGGGGCTGGCGATCGACTGGTACGCCGCCCTCGTCATCGCGTCCTGCGCGCGCGAGCTGGCGGCCGATCCGGCCTCCGCCGCCACCTTCCTGGAGGACGGGCAGTGGCCCATGCTGGCCGGCTGGACGGCGCTGTCGGACAAGCGCGTCTCGCTGGGGCGCATGGCCGACACGCTGGAGCAGCTGGCCCATGCCGGCCCGCGCGACTTCTACGAGGGCGACATCGCTGCCGCCATCGCCCGGGACATCCAGGCGGCTGGCGGCTTCCTCGACACGGGGGACCTCGCCTCCTACCGGGTGCGGGAGCTGGACCCGCTCCGCATCGCCTATCGCGACGCCACAATCTGGGCGGTACCCGGGCTGACCGCCGGTCCGACCCTGGCCGACACGCTGGCCCGGCTCGGCGCCGCCTGGTCGCCCAAGGACGAGGAGGCGCCCGACACCGCCTTCTACGCCTCGCTGATCGCCGCCCTGCAGGGCGCCTATGCCCGACGGCTGGACTCCATGGGCGACGAGCCGGGCGAGGAGGTGCCCGCCTGCACCACCCATTTCGCCGTCGTCGATGGCGCCGGCAACATCGTCTGCCAGACCCAGACGCTGCTGGAGATCTTCGGCGCCAAGCTGATCGGGCCGTCCACCGGCCTGTTGATGAACAACGGCATCCTGTGGTTCGACACCGAGCCCGGAAAGCCCAATTCCATCGCGCCGGGCAAGCGCTGCCTGATGAATGTCTGTCCGGTGATCGGCGAGTACCCTGTGGGCGAGACCCATCGCCGCTTCGCCGTCGGCGCCTCGGGCGGGCGCAAGATCATGCCGGCGGTGGCCAATCTGCTGGGCTTCCTGATCGACTACCGCATGGACCTCGACAGCGCCTTTCACACGCCGCGGGTGGACGCCAGCGGACCGGCCGTCGCCGTCGCCGACAACAGCCTTCCCGCCGACACCCGGGCGGCGCTTGCCGGCGCCTTCGACGCGGTGGAGACCAGGCGCACCATGTTCCCCTACGCCTTCGCCTGTCCCGCCGGCGTGATGATCGACGCCGAGGGCATCCGCTGGGGCGCCACCGAGCCGCTCTCCCCCTGGGGCGACGCCGTCGCGGCGGGGTAGGGCGTCCGGCGAAGACGCCGGGCCGGTCCCGGGTCTGCGAAGCGGCACTTCGCGCCGCATCGCGCCCGGGACGACGCCTTGTTTGTCCTTAGCTCACACGACGCCGTCGTCCCGGATGCTGCGCGGCACGCAAGTGATGCGCTGCTGATCCGGGACCGGGGGGCCGCCCGTCTTCTCACTACCTGCCCCAGATGCGGCATCAGGGCGCGCTGGCGCAGGGTTGCCCATCGGCTGCACTCGCTCGAATTAACGGGGGCGGCCGGGCGTGCTAGTCTCCGCCTGCCGACCGTTGCGCCACGAGGGAAGACCCGGCGATGGATGCCCTGATCCTCTCGCGAATCCAGTTCGGCTTCACGATCGGCTTCCACATCCTGTTCCCGACGCTGACCATCGGGCTGGCGATGTTCCTCGTCTTCCTAGAGGGGCTGTGGCTGAAGACGGGCAACGAGCAGTACAGGCGCCTCTACCGCCTCTGGGTGAAGATCTTCGCGCTCGCCTTCGGCATGGGCGTGGTCTCCGGCATCGTGCTGTCCTACGAGTTCGGCACCAATTTCGCCGAGTTCTCGCGCGCCACCGCGCCGGTGCTGGGTCCGCTGCTGGCAATCGAGGTGTTGACCGCCTTCTTCGTGGAGGCGGGCTTCATCGGCATCATGCTGTTCGGCTGGGAGCGGGTCGGCAACCGCCTGCATTTCGTCGCCACCGTGCTGGTGGCGCTGGGCACGCTGAACTCCGCCTTCTGGATCCTGGCCGCCAATTCCTGGATGCACACGCCGGCCGGGTTCGAGATGGTCGACGGCCAGTTCCACCCGGCCGACTGGTGGGCGGTCATCTTCAACCCGTCCATGCCCTATCGCCTCGCCCACATGGTGACGGCCTCCTTCCTCACCGTCTCCTTCGTGGTGGCCGGTGTCTCGGCCTATCACCTGCTGCGCGGCATCGCCACGGACGCCGCCCGCAAAGGCCTGTCGCTGGCCATGTGGATGGCCCTGGTGCTCGCGCCGGCGCAGATCTTCATCGGCGACCTGCACGGCCTCAACGTGCTGGAGCACCAGCCGATCAAGGTCGCGGCCATGGAGGGCAATTGGGAGACGCGGGCGGGCGCGCCGCTGCTGCTGTTCGCCTGGCCGGACGAGGTGGCTCAGGCCAACGATATCGAGATCGGCATCCCGCATCTCGCCTCCCTGATCCTGACCCATGACTGGAACGGCACGGTGCCCGGCCTGACCGAAGTGCCGCCCGAAGACCAGCCGCCGGTGGCGATCGTCTTCTTCGCCTTCCGGATCATGGTCGGGCTCGGCTTCATCATGCTGGGCTTGGCCGTCTGGGGTGCCGTGGCACGCTGGCGCGGCCGGTTTTACCGGTCGCGCTGGCTGCAGCGCTGTCTGGTCGCCGCCATACCGGCCGGCTTCATCGCCACGGTCATGGGCTGGATCACGGCGGAGGTCGGACGCCAGCCCTACACGGTCTACGGTCTGCTGCGCACGGCCGACAGCCTGTCGCCGGTCGCGGCCGGCGCCGTCGCCTGGTCGCTGGCCACTTTCGTGGTGGTCTACGCCCTGGTCTTCGCCGCCTTTCTCTTCTTCGTCCACCGGGTGGTGCGGAACGGTCCGGAACCGGCGCCGGACAAGCGCCAGGACGCGCCCGAGGCGATGCGCGGCGCCCGGCCGGTCAGCGCCGTCGTCTCGCCGGCGGAAGGGGACTGAGCGCCATGGACCTGACGCTCGTCCTCGCCGGTGTCATCGTCATCGCCGTGATCGCCTATGTCGTGCTCGACGGCTTCGATCTGGGCATCGGCGTGCTCTTCCCCTTCGCGCGCACCACGGCCCAGCGCGACCTGATGATCGGCTCGATCGCCCCGGTCTGGGACGGCAACGAGACCTGGCTGGTGCTGGCCGGCGGCGGCCTCTTCGCCGCCTTTCCCGGCGCCTACGCGGTCGCGCTGCCGGCCTTCTACCTGCCGCTGATGGGCATGCTGTTCTGCCTGATCTTCCGTGGCGTCGCCTTCGAGTTCCGCATGAAGGCCACGACCACGCGCTGGCTCTGGTCGACCGCGTTCGCGGCGGGCTCCATGGGGGCGGGCTTCCTGCAGGGCATGCTGCTGGGGGCGCTGATCCAGGGCGTCACAGTGCTCGACGGCCACTTCGCCGGCGGCACCTTCGACTTTCTCTCCTGGTTCTCGGTCATGACCGGGCTCGGCGTCATGGCCGGCTACGCCCTGCTGGGCGCCGGCTGGCTGATCATCAAGACCCAGGGCGAATTGCAGGCGCTGGCCCGGCAATGGGCCCGGATCGCGCTGGTCGCCACCATGGCGGCCATGGCCCTGGTGTCGGGCGTCACGCCGCTGGTCCATGACGAGGTGGCCGAACGCTGGTTCGGCGGCTGGAACCTCGCCTGGCTCGTCTGGGTGCCCCTGGCCGCGGCAGCGCTGGCCGTCTTGCTGTGGCGCGACGCGGGCGTGGCGGAGCGGCGGCCCTTCTTCACCGCCATCGGCCTCTTCCTGCTCGGCATGTTCGGGATCGCCTACAGCCTCTATCCCAACATCGTGCCGCCCTCGGTGACCTATTGGGACGCCACGGTGCCGGAGTCGACGCAGACCTTCCTCTTGATCGCCATCGCCGTCACCCTGCCGATGGTGCTGGTCTACACCGTCTACGCCTACCGCTCCTTCCGCGGCAAGGTAAGGCCGGGGCAGGGATATCACTGATGCCGGGTGGCCGGCCGTGAAGGAGCGCTGGCGCCGCCTGCTGTGGTTCGCCGGCATCTGGGCCGCGGGTGTTGTCACGCTGGGCCTTTTCGCCTACGCCTTGCGCTGGCTGATCGGGCCCCTGATCGGACCCTGATCGGCCGAACCCGTTCGAGACGCGGCCGCCGCGGAGACCCCCATGACCATCCTTTTCATCTCCAAATCGGACCAGGCGGCGGAATGGCGAGAGGCATTGGTCGGCGCCGGCGTCGACATGCCCCTGGTCACGCCCGAGGACGCCTACGACCCCGCCGACATCCGCTACGCCATCGTCTGGAAGCCGCCGGCGGCGCTGATGGCGCCACTGGTCAACCTGAAGGCGGTCTTCAACCTCGGCGCCGGGGTCGACGCCATCGTCGGCCAGGAGGGCATGCCGCGCGACGTGCCGCTGTGCCGTCTGGTCGATCCGGGCCTGACCGAGGCGATGACCGAGTTCGTGGTCTGGCGCGTCGTCGAATGGCACCGCAAGGCCGACGCCTATCGCGCCCACAACCGGGCCGGCAAATGGGTGAAGGAGAAGGAAACGCTGGCCCGCCAGCACGCCGTGCTGATGCTGGGCTTGGGCGAGCTTGGTGGCGACGCGGCCCAGGTGTTGCGCCGCATCGGCTTCCGCATGCTGGGCTGGAGCCGCACGCCGAAAGAGATCGAGGGCATCACCTGCTTCGCCGGCCAGGACGGGCTGCGCCAGGCGGCCGGACAGGCGGACGTGATCGTCGCCCTGCTGCCGCTGACGACGGAAACCCGCCACCTGCTCAACGCCGACCTGTTCGCCGCCGCCAAGCCCGGCGCCTATCTGATCAATGCCGGCCGCGGCGCGTTGCTGCGCGAGGCGGATTTGATCCCGGCGCTGGACCGCGGCCAGCTCTCGGGCGCCGCCCTCGACGTCTTCGAGACCGAGCCGCTGCCGGAGGACCATCCCTTCTGGGGCGACGAGCGCATCAACATCACGCCGCACGTCGCCAGCGTCACCTTCGCGGTCACCGCCGGTCCGGTGATCGCCCAGCAGATCAAGGATTGCGAGGCTGGCCGGCCGCTGCGCTACGTCGTCGACTACGCGCGCGGCTACTGAGCCGGCGCCTCACGCGGGAGCCGTAGGGGGGCGAGGCAGGGCCGGGCCTTCACGCCGCCGCCGCCTCCGCCATGAAAGGCAGCAGGGTGCAGGGCCGGCCGGGGCTTGCCACCAGGACGTGGCCGGGCGGCACCTGCCGCCAGCTGTCGCGCTCCTGGTCCGGCGGCTCGGAGACCACGGTGACGCCGGCGCCCGCCTGCGGCCGGTGGTAGAGCGAGGGCGCGAAGGCGTCGGTGGCGAAGCGGAAGGCGTAGAGGCTGTCGCCGTCGCTCAGCGCGGCGGTGAAGCGGATCGGCTCGGCGATGCCGCGGTCCCGGCGCAGACCATCGATGGCCGACAGCGTTCGGCTGACCGCGCCGATCGGATCGTCGGCCAGCCCCTCGGCGAAGAAGGCGAGGAACAGCGCCTCGCTGTCGGTCGTGCCGACCCGGTGCGTGTAGAGCGCATCGGGGATCATCGCCTCCAGCGCCCGGCGCAGGACCGCATAGCCGCCGATCTGGCCGTTGTGCATGAACATCCAGCGGTCGTGCGCGAAGGGGTGGCAGTTGGCCCGGCTGGTCGCCGTCCCGGTGGAGGCGCGGACATGGGCGAAGAACAGGCGGGAGCGGATCTGCCGGCAGAGGCTGCGCAGATTGTCGTCCGACCACGCCGGCAGAACCTCGCGGAAGATGCCCGGTTCGACGTGCTGGTCGTACCAGCCGACGCCGAAGCCGTCGCCATTGGTCTCCACCTTGGCCTCGTGCGCGTGCTGGCTCTGCCGGATCAGCGAGTGGTCGGGCGTCGAGACCAGGGTGTCGAGAAACACCGGAACTCCGGAATAGGCGATCCAACGGCACATGGCGGCATCTGTCCTCAGCGGGATCGGTCGGGCGCCGGCGGCGGGGCGGGCGGGCGGCGGGCGCCGGTGATCCCCGTCCCCTCCCGCGCCGCCAGCCGGCGATCGACCATGTCGAGCGATTCTACCACGACCGCTGCCCAGTCGCTCGAGGCGTGCACGCAGGTCTCCGCATCCTGCATGATGGCGACATGGCCCGGGAAGAAGACCAGGTCGCCGCGGGCAAGGTCTTCCCCGGGCTCGACCGGCACACCAACCGGCGCCGCGGCCTGGGGGTGGGAATCCCGGGGCAGGGCGTGGCCGGCGAGGCCGAGCGCGACCTGGGTCAGGCCCGAGCAGTCGATGCCCCAGGAGGTGCGGCCGCCCCAGAGATAGGGCGTGCCCAGGAAGCGCAGGGCCGTCGCCGCCCAGTCGGGATCGCGCCGGCCAGCTTGCGCCAGGGCGGCCTTGGCGACCCAGCCGCGGCCGTCGGCCAGTTCGGCATAGCGGCCGTCCTCGCCCGTCACGGTCACCGGGGCGCCGAGGCTGAGGCGCATGCGCGGGCCCGCCTTGAAGGTGGGCGCGGGATAGACGAAGGCGGCGAGCGCGCCGATCCGGTGGGTCGGCGCGATGTCGGGGCCGAGCGCGCCGGCCGCCACCCAGCCCTCATAGCCGTCATGGGACGAACGGCCGAAGACGAAGGCGCCGTCCTGGCCGGACACCTCGAAGGCCTCGCCGAACAGCAGCTGGGAGATATAGCCGGCCGCAGCGTCGCCCGGCTCCTTCAGCATCGGCAGGTGCGCCGCGATCACGCGGAAGCGGCCGGGCAGCAGCTCAGCCGCCATAGCGGGCGCTCAGCATCTCCACCACGGTGCGCAGCCCCAGGGCCTCGCCGCCCTTGGGCCGGGACGGCCGGTTGGCCGTGTTCCAGGCCATGATGTCGAGATGGGCCCATTTCTGGCCCTCGGGCACGAAGTGCTCCAGGAACAGGGCCGCGGTGATGGCGCCGCCGAAAGCGCCCTCGCCGGTGTTGGACAGGTCGGCCACGTTGGAGCGCAGCTGCGACCGGTAGCCGGGCCAGAGCGGCAGGCGCCAGACCGGGTCGCGCGCCCGGTCGGCGGCCTGCAGGAGGTCGGTCGCCATGTCCTCGGCATTGACGAAGAGCGCCGGCAGGTCGGTGCCCAGCGCCACCCGCGCCGCCCCGGTCAGCGTGGCGAAGTCGATCAGGTAGTCGGGCTTCTCGGTGACCGCCTCGGTGATCGCGTCGGCCAGCACCAGCCGGCCCTCGGCGTCGGTGTTGCCGATCTCGACGGTCGTGCCCTTGCGGCTCATGAGCACGTCGAGCGGCCGGAAGGCGTTGCCGGCGACGGCGTTCTCCACCGCCGGAATCAGCACGCGCAGGCGCACCTTCAGGCCCAGCTCCATCACCGCCTGGGCGATACCCAGTACGTGGGCCGCACCGCCCATGTCCTTCTTCATCAGCAGCATGCCATTGGCGGGCTTCAGGTCGAGGCCGCCCGAATCGAAGCACACGCCCTTGCCGACCAGCGTCACCTTCGGTGCGCCCTCGTCGCCCCAGCGGAGGTCGATCAGCCGAGGGGCGTCCGCCGCCGCCCGGCCGACCGCGTGGATCATCGGATAGTTGCGGGCGAGCAGGTCCTCGCCGACGATGGTCTCAAGCGCCGCGCCGTGGCGGCGGGCGAGGTCGGCGGCCGCCTCGGCGAGCTGCGTGGGGCCCAGATCGCTGGCCGGCGTGTTGACGAGGTCGCGCACCAGATAGGCCGCCCGCGCCAGCGCCTCGACCCGGCGGCGGTCCGCGCCCTCGGGCGGCACCAGCCGCGCCGGCTCATGCCTGGACTTCTGGTAGCGGCCGAAGCGGTAGGCGCCGAGCGCCCAGCCCAGCGCGGCGAAGCTCGGCTCGTCGAGCGCGCCGTCGATGCGGTAGCTGCCTTTGGGCAGCCGTTCCGCCACGCCGCCCCAGACCTGCCAGTCCCGTCCGTCGCCCAGACCCACCAGCACCCGCGTGCCGTCGTCGCCGTCCGGCACGTGCGCGATCTCGCCCAGCTTGCCGGAGAAACCGGCGGCGCGGGCGAGGGTGGCGGTGGCCGGGGGCTGGCCGGCGAGCCAGTCCGCGGCGGCGGACTCGGCGAGGGGGACGATGATGCGCGTCTCGCCGTTCATGTCGTCGAAGCAGGTCAGGTCCGTCATACGCGTGTCTTGCCGTATCCGTTCGGGGACCAGCACCATGCCCGCCCGTCAGCGGTTTGCCAATCACCCCGGAAGGAGCGCGCGCGCATGGCCGATCATACGCTCGTCATCGGCAACAAGGCCTATTCGTCCTGGTCGCTTCGCGGCTGGCTCGGCCTCACCCTGGCCGGCATCGAGTTCGCGGAGATCCTGGTCCCGCTCGACCAGCCGGAGACCCGGGAGACCCTGCTGAAGCACTCGCCCACCGGCCTGGTGCCGCTGCTGAAGACGCCTCGCGGACGGATCTGGGAGAGCCTGGCGATCCTCGAATACGCCAACGAGCTGAACCCCGAGGCCGGTCTCTGGCCCGCCGACGGCCATGCCCGTGCCGTCGCCCGGTCGGCGGCCTCGGAAATGCACACCGGCTTCGCCGCCCTGCGCCGCGACATGTCGATGGACTTGAAGCACGACAAGCCCGGCATCGGCCACACGTCCGAGGCGCTGGCCGACGTCGCCCGGCTTGAACAGCTCTGGGGCACGCTGCGTGCCGAGTTCGGGTCCGGTGGCGACTTCCTGTTCGGTGCGACGCCAGGGGCCGCCGACGTCATGTTCGTGCCGGTGGCGGCGCGGCTGCGCACCTACCACGTGCCGGTCGATCGGACCGCCCAGGCCTACGCCGAGGCGTTGCTCGACCTGCCGGCGGTGCGCGACTGGTACGCCGCCGCCGCGGCCGAACCCTGGGTGCTGGAGGACCACTGAGCGCCCGGGCGCCCGGCGGTCCTCAACTGCCGCCGGCCAGCGCCTCGGCCTCCGCCAGCGAGGGGGGCATCGCCTCGGGGCCGAGAGGCGGATCGCGGATCACCATGCCGGTGAGGCCGATCAGCTCGTAATACGCCGCCGCCCCCGGGTGGATCGGTATGGGCACGCCGACCAGGCTGTCGCCCAGCCGGATGTCCCGCCCGCGCGGGTGACCGTTGGCGAGGAACGTGGATGTCGTCGGGTGCCAGAGCGCGCGGGTGAGCCGATAGACCGTGTCCGCGTCGACGTCCGAGCGCACCACCATGATCGCGGTGACGCCGATGGTGCGTGCCACCGGCACGTTGCGGTAGAGCCGCGGCGCGATGATCGCCGAGGTGAGGAAGGGCTGGTCGTAGACCAGACCGATGACGTCCGGGCCTTCCACGGAGACCAGGCGGATCGGGATCCGGCGGGCGAGATCGCTGATCGCCAGGATCGGCGCGCCGCCGATGGCGAAGAAGGCGTCGATCTCGCCCTCCAGCATGCGGTCGGCGGCGTCGTCGGGGCGCAGGAAGCTGAGCGCGATTTCCTGCTCGCCAAGGCCGATGGCGTCGAGCAGCAGCTGGGCCAGCACAAGCGTGCCGGAACCGGGCGCGCCCAGGCTCACCCGGTGGCCGGCAAGGTCGGCCAGTTCCTCGATCTCGCTCTCCGCGCGCACCACCAGGTGCAGCTGCTCGGTGTAGAGCCGGCCGATTGCCTGGATCGAGGCCTGGTCGGCGCGGCCCTCGAAGGGGCCGATGCCGTTGGCCGCCCAGTAGGCGACATCGGACTGGATCAGCGCCGCCTCGATCTCGTCGGCGCGCAGCAGGTCGACGTTCTGCACCGACCCCTGGGTGGCGACGGCGACCGCGATCATGCCCGGCACGCCGCAGGTGCCGCCGCGGGTGCAGTCCGGCGCGCCAGGCGGGCCGGAAACGGCGCTGGCGATCATGCCGCCGATCTGGAAATAGGTGCCCGCCGGCGAGGCCGTGCCGATGCGGAAGAAGCGCAGGTCCTGGGCCTCGCCCCGGCCGGTGAAGAAGACGGTGAGCGCCATGGCGAGCAGGATCGCCGCCAGCACCACCGCGCCCAGCGCCTTGCGCCCGGCGACGACATGGCGATAGGGATCCTGCGCCTGGTAGTCGGGCCGAGGCTCCGGCGGATGCCGGCCGGGTCGGGGAGCGGGACTGTCGTCTCTTTCTGGCATCTCGGGGCCGGACATCGCGGGGTCACATCACCTGGAACAGCAGCCAGAGGCCGAGCGCGGCGATCACCAGACCGAGGAAGCGGATGGCGCTGTTGCCCAGCGCCCGGCCGAACATCGCCCCGAGGCCGATCCCCGCCGCCAGCGCCAGAACGACGCCGACGCCGAGGCCGATCCACCGCACCAGCGGATGGGCGATCGCGCCGAGCTCAGCATAACCTTGCCAGAGCGCGACCGCCGCCGCCAGCACCATGCCGAGGAAACCGTGCAGCGCCACCGAGAGCGCGACCACCACGCCGAGCACGATCACCCCGACCGCCGCGCCGATCGCCGGGTAGGGAAGGTTCAGATCGAACGCCACCAGCAGGATGCCGGCGACCAGGCCGACCATGAAGGCCGCCGGAAGGCGCCAGGCCTCGCGATCGCCCAGCTGGTCGGTCCACAACCCCGCGGCGACGAGGGTCAGGAGCAGGGGCAACACCGAGAAGGGGATCAGCATCCCCTGGCCGAAATCACCAGTGAGCATGGTTCGAGGGACCTCGCGACGGTTTCGGCCCGCCGGCGCAGATCGGCGAGTTCATGGATGGGGCCCGTCCTCCGGCACGGGCGCGGCTCGTGCTCACCTCCCTATCGTGTTTGCCACGCCGTCGCCAGACGCTTGCGCGTGACCGGCGGGAGAACCGGTGGCCCGCATGGGGGCATGCAATGCTGTGCGGCTTGATCGCGCGCCCCGGCCGCGCCTACACATGGCCCCACAGGATATCGCCGAGGAAACGACCCACCGGCCCTGCGCCGCCGCGATCGGTGCGGCCGGCGCGAAAAAGGAGCCCCGCCCCCATGCGCAATCACACGGTTCGCGTCTATCCCTCCAAGAAGCATCTGCCGCGCGAGGACCAGCTCGCCTGGAAGATGGCCGCGGTGGCGGCCGACGACGTGGCGATCGAGGACGCGGTCGCCGACATGATCGTCAACCGCATCATCGACAACGCCTCGGTGGCCATCGCGGCCATCAACCGCCGGCCGGTCGCCAACGCACGGTCCCAGGTACTCTGCCACCCGCGTGAGCGCCGCGCCGCCCAGGTCTTCGGCATGGCCAACTCCCAGGGCTTCTCGCCGGAATGGGCCGCCTGGGCGAACGGCACGGCGGTGCGCGAGCTCGACTTCCACGACACCTTCCTGGCCGCCGACTACAGCCACCCCGGCGACAACATCCCGCCGGTCCTGGCGGTCGCCCAGGCGCACGGCAAATCGGGTGCGGCGCTGATCAAGGGCATCGCCACGGGCTACGAGATGCAGGTCAACCTCGTGAAGGGTATCTGCCTGCACAAGCACAAGATCGACCACATCGCCCATCTCGGCCCGGCGGCGGCCGCCGGCATCGGCACGCTGCTCGGCCTCGGCACGGAAACCATCTACCAGGCCATCCAGCAGGCGCTGCATGTCAGCTGCACCACGCGGCAGAGCCGCAAGGGCGAGATCTCGTCCTGGAAGGCCTACGCGCCGGCCCATGCCGGCAAGCTGGCGATCGAGGCGGTCGACCGCACCATGCGCGGCGAGGGTGCCCCGTCGCCGATCTACGAGGGCGAGGACAGCGTCGTCGCCTGGATGCTGGACGGCCCGGACGCCGAATACGTGGTGCCGCTGCCCGAGGCGGGCGAGCCCAAGCGGGCCATCCTCGACACCTACACCAAGGAGCACTCCGCGGAGTATCAGAGCCAGGCACTGATCGACCTCGCCTTCCGCATGGGGCCGAAGGTCGGCGATTTCGACCAGGTGAAGTCGGTGGTGCTGCACACCTCGCACCACACCCACTACGTCATCGGCACCGGTGCCAACGACCCGCAGAAGATGGACCCCAAGGCGAGCCGCGAGACCCTCGACCACTCGATCATGTACATCTTCGCCGTCGCCCTGCAGGACGGGGAGTGGCACCACGTCCGCTCCTACGCACCGGAGCGGGCCGCCCGCGCCGACACGGTGCGGTTGTGGCACAAGATCTCGACCGTCGAGGACCCGAAGTGGACCGAGCGCTATCACAGCCCCGATCCGCAGGTGAAGGCCTTCGGCGCCCGCGTCGTCATCACCATGGAGGACGGCCGCCGCATCGAGGACGAGATCGCCGTGGCCAACGCCCACCCGCTGGGCGCCAGGCCCTTCGTGCGGGAGAACTACGTCGCCAAGTTCCGCACCCTGACCGAGGGCATCGTCGCCGCCGAGGAGGCCGACCGCTTCCTCGACCTGGTGCAGCGGCTGCCGGAGCTCGAGGGCGGCGCGCTCGCCGGTCTCAACGTGCAACTGCCCGAAGGCGCCCTGGAACAGGCCGCCCGCGACGAACGGGGGATCTTCTGATGCTGTTCAACAAGACCAGCGCCACCGAGAAGCGCCAGGCGCTGCGCGACGGCCTGAAGGGCTCGGCCATCCTGCGCGTGCCGGGCGCCTTCAACCCGCTCTGCGCCCGGGCGATCGAGGAGGCCGGCTTCGACGGCGTCTACATCTCCGGTGCCGTGCTGTCCGCCGATCTGGCGCTGCCGGATATCGGCCTGACGACGCTGAGCGAGGTGGCCGGCCGCGGCCAGCAGATCGCCCGCGTCACCACGCTGCCGGCGATCATCGACATCGACACCGGCTTCGGCGAGCCCATGTCGGTCGCCCGCACCATCCAGACCATGGAGGATGCCGGCATCGCCGGCTGCCATCTCGAGGACCAGGTCAACCCGAAGCGCTGCGGCCATCTCGACAACAAGTCGGTGGTCGAGGTGGCGGAGATGCAAAGGAAGCTGCGGGCCGCCGCCGACGCCAAGCGCGACCCCAATTTCCTGCTGATCGCGCGCACCGACGCCCGCGCCATCGAGGGGCTGGACAAGGCCATCGACCGGGCACGGGCCTATGTCGACGCCGGAGCGGAGATGATCTTCCCCGAGGCCATGGCCGACGAAAGCGAGTTCGAGGCCTTCCGCAAGGCGCTCGACGTGCCGATCCTGGCCAACATGACGGAATTCGGGAAGTCGCGCCTGCTGGATGCCAAGACCCTCGAAGCGATCGGCATCGACCTCGTGATCTATCCCGTGACCACGCTGCGCCTGGCCATGAAGGCGGCCATCGACGGCCTCGCCGCCATTGCGACGGACGGCCACCAGAACAACATCATCGGCGACATGCAGACCCGCAAGGACCTCTACGAACTGCTGCGCTACGAGGACTACAACCACTTCGACCAGTCGATCTTCAACTTCACGGTCTGAGCGCCGCGGCGTCCGGACGGGGCCGCCAATCCACGGGCCGCAACGGTGCGAACGGGAGGAAGTCAATCATGAGCGACGACATCAAGAAGGGCCTGGCCGGCGTCATGGTCGACGAGACCGCCGTCAGCAAGGTCAATCCCGAGACCAACTCCCTGATCTATCGCGGCTACGCCGTGCAGGACCTGTGCCAGCACTGCAGCTTCGAGGAGGTCGCCTACCTGATGTGGAACGGCGAGTTGCCGGACCGCGCCCAGCTCGACGCCTTCACCCGGCAGGAGCGCGGCCAGCGCGGCCTGTCGGACGATCTGATGCAGGTGATCCGGCGCTTCCCGAAATCCGCCCATCCGATGGACACGGTGCGCACCGGCGTTTCCTTCCTGGGCATGGAGGACCAGGACACCTGGAACAACGACCCGGCCGACAACTACCGCAAGTCGGTCGCCATCCTGGCGAAGACGCCGACCATCGTCGCCGCCGACTACCGCATCCGCAAGGGCGAGGAGCCGATCGCCCCGCGCGACGACCTCTCCTTCGCCGAGAACTTCTTCCACATGTGCTTCGGCAAGGTGCCGGACCCGGAGATCGTCAAGTCCTTCGACGTCTCCCTCATTCTCTACGCCGAGCACTCCTTCAACGCCTCCACCTTCACCGCCCGGGTCATCGCCTCGACCCTGTCGGACATCTACGGCGCGGTGGTCGGCGCCATCGCCGCGCTGAAGGGCCCGCTGCACGGCGGCGCCAACGAGGCGGTGATGCACACGCTTCTGGAGATCGGCGAGCCGGAGAAGGCGCAGGCCTGGATCGACGACGCCATCGACAACAAGAAGCTGGTCATGGGCTTCGGCCACCGGGTCTACAAGAGCGGCGACAGCCGCGTGCCGACCATGACCAGGGCCTATCACGACGTGGCGCGGCACACCGGCGGAGAGAAGTGGGTGGAGATCTCCCGGGTGCTGGAGAAGACCTTCATCGAGCGCAAGGGCATCCACCCCAATCTCGATTTCCCGACCGGCCCCGCCTACTACCTGATGGGCTTCGACATCGACCTGTTCACGCCGATCTTCGTGATGAGCCGCATCACCGGCTGGACCGCGCATGTCATCGAGCAGCTCGCCGACAACAAGCTGATCCGCCCGCTCTCCGCCTATACCGGCGTCGCCCAGCGCGCGGTTCCGGCGATCGGGGAGCGGTAGGGACGGCACGGGGGCGGCGACGCCTTTGCACTGCGCTTCCCCCTCCCGGGTCATCCCGGACCTGATCCGGGATTCAGGCCGACGGCGCAACCCGCACAGCCAATCTGGATTCCCGCGTTCGCGGGAATGACAAGGGAAATCAGTGTCTTATCCTCGTTGTCTCAACCCAGCCTCGCGAGGTTCCGGCTCTCCGCTGCGCTGCGGCCGGGATGACGGCTTTGATGTGTAACAACTCTTCGTTGTCATCCCGGCCGAGCGGCAGCGAGCGCCGGGATCTTGTGGGCGTCCTCGCCTGACTTGCCCCTGGAACCCGACCACGGCCGCCGGCCTGTGACCGCTTTCACTGCGACCTGCGGGCGCCTGCACTACAAATTGAAGCATCCCTCGCGACAGTAGGCGCGAAACCAGCAAATGGAGGATGCTATGAGAGCAATCACCCGGATTTTCGGCCTCGCAGCCCTCGCCACCGCGATCTCGTCCCAGGCGGCCCAGGCGGAGGAATGCCACTACAACGTAATCTGCTATCCGGACGGCTGCTGGGTCTGCCCGAAGGAGGGCGGCACCTGCTACACCACAAACGAGGATATCGGGGTGATCGCGAGCACGATGCCGGCCTGCCTCGGACTGCCGAGCGATGGCGTGGTCGAATCGTCTCCGCAGCAGGGCATCGGGTCCATCGCCGGTCAGCCCGCCCTGCCGCCGCAGGTGTTCCAGGCCGTGCCCGGTCTGCAGGTGGTTCCCAATGCCGTCGGCATGCGCTGATCTGACGAGGCGATCATCATGAACGCCATCCTTCACGCTTTCGGGGCGCTGTTTCATGGCTTGGGCGGCGCCGACGGGGCCAATCCGTCCGATCCCTTCGCCATCGGACCCTGGGACATCGCCAGCACGTCAGGGGATAATCCCGGCGACGATCCGGGGCATGTCAAAGCCGCCGCGACGCTCGCGGCCGGCGCCGGCCGCCCGGTCGAACACCGCCGCCTTCCCCGCTGAGACCGGGTCGGCCGCGCAGGCGTGCGATGTGCCGGCGGTCGGTGAAGCGGAGAAGCCGGTCTTGCGTCCACGGCACGCGGCTTCTATATGTGCCGGCGGAAGGCTGACGGCGGGCGGGTCCCTCGCCAACCCGGTCAGGTCCGGAAGGAAGCAGCCGTAACGAGTTTCGACTCGGGTCGCCGCTCAGTCTTCCACTCCAGCGCAAATCTCCGGGCCTTCGGGGCCCGTCACCGTTGGACCGGCGGGCCGGGGTCGCTATGATCGGGCCAGCCATGGCCGATTCCAAACCATCCCCTGACGGTACTCCCGAGAGCGCCGCCGAGAACCCGGAAGGCGCCCCACCGGAAGGCGGACCGCTGCTGCCCGGCATGCCGGCGCCGGCGCGGAAGCCCGAGCCCTACCGGGTGCTGGCGCGCAAGTACCGGCCGCAGACCTTCAAGGACCTGGTCGGCCAGGAGGCGCTGGTGCGCACGCTGACCAACGCGCTCACGTCCGGGCGCATGCACCACGCCTTCATCCTCACCGGCGTGCGCGGGGTGGGCAAGACGACCTCGGCGCGCATCGTCGCCCGGGCGCTGAACTGCACCGGGCCGGACGGCAAGGGCGGGCCGACGCCGGAGCCCTGCGGGGTCTGCGACAACTGCCGCACCATCGCCGAGGACCGCAATGTCGACGTCATCGAGATGGACGCGGCCAGCCGCACCGGCATCGACGATATCCGCGAGATCATCGACGGGGTGCGCTACGCGCCCGTCTCGACCCGCTTCAAGGTCTATATCATCGACGAGGTCCACATGCTCTCCAAGCAGGCCTTCAACGGCCTGCTGAAGACGCTTGAGGAGCCGCCGCCGCATGTGAAGTTCATCTTCGCCACCACCGAGATCCGCAAGGTGCCGGTCACGGTGCTGTCGCGCTGCCAGCGCTTCGACCTGCGCCGGCTCGACGTCAGCGAGCTGATCGCCCTGTTCGGGCGCATCCTCGCCGCCGAGGGCGTGACGGTGGCGCCGGAGGCAGTGGCGCTGATCGCCCGCGCCGCCGACGGCTCGGCCCGCGACGGGCTCAGCCTGCTCGACCAGGCGATTGCCCAGAGTGGCGCCCAGAGTGGCGTGCAGGGCGGCGTGCAGGGCGAAGGCGGTTCCGCGATCGACCTCCAGGCGGTGCAGGCCATGCTGGGCCAGGCCGACCGGGCGGTGATCTTCGATCTCGCCGAGGCGATCTTCGCCGGCGAGGCAAAGGCGGCGCTCGGCGTGCTCGACCGCCTGCACGAGGGGGCGAGCGAGCCGGCCCAGGTGATCGAGGACCTGCTCGACCTGGTGCACCTGCTGACGCGGTCCAAGCTGGTGCCCGACATGCTGTCCGCGCCGGGCCTGCCGGAGTTCGAGCGCACCCGCGGCAAGGCGCTGGCCGAGGCGCTTTCCCTGCCGGTGCTGACCCGCGCCTGGCAGATGCTGTTGAAGGGGGCCGGCGAGGTGGCGAGCGCGCCGCGGCCGGAGATGGCGCTGGAGATGGTCGTCATCCGCCTGATCCATGCCGGCATGCTGCCCACGCCGGGCGACATGCTGAAGAAGCTGCAGGAAGGCGTCGGCGACGACGCGCGCCCGGCCGGCGGCACGGCCGCCTCCGGGGCGTCCCCGTCCGGCGCCCAGTCCGGCGCCCGGTCCGGCGCCCAGTCCGGCCTGGCATCGGGATCTTCGTCCGGCCAGGCACGCGCGGCGGCGGACCTGCCGCAGGCGGTCGGCGCCGGTGCCCCGGCGCACGCCGCCCCGCGTGGCGGCGGCGCGGCGCGGGCCAGGCTCGCCGTGGTCGAGCCGGCGGCGCCGGAGGTGGCGGAAACGGCGCCCGAGAGCAGGACCATGGCCACGCCCCGCAACGCCCCGGAGATCGTGCCCGAGAACACACCGCCGGCGAAGCCGGTGCCGCCCAGCTTCGAGGCCATGGTCGCGCTTTTCGAGCAGCGCGCCGACGGCCTGCTGTTCAACCACGTCTTCGCCGACCTGCACCCGGTGCGCTACGAGCCCGGGCGCCTGGAGTTCCGGCCGAGCGAGCGGGCGCCGCGCGACCTCGCCCCCCGTATCGCCCGGCATCTCGAGGAGTGGACCGGCCGGCGCTGGATGGTCAGCGTCTCCGGTGAGGCCGGCGAACCGACCATGAGGCAGCGCGAGGAGAGCGCCCAGGCGAAATCCCGCGCCGAGGCGGAGAACCATCCGCTGGTCCGGCGCATCATGGCGGCCTTCCCGGGCGCGACGATCCAGGCCATCCGCCGGCTCGACGCCGCGGACAACGCGCCACCCGGCACCGGGCTGGGACGCGAGCAGCCGCTTGACAGCGCGGCCGGAGAGGCCGACATCGGCGGGGACGACATGCCCGACGAGGACGACGACTGACCTGACGGTCGCCCGCAAGGCGGCCTCGGCATTGTCGCCGGCGTCGCCGACAACCACAGCGATTGAGAGTGCGACAGGCGATGAAGAACCTGAGCCAGATGATGAAGCAGGCGCAGGAGATGCAGACCAAGATGGCCGAGATGCAGGAGCGTCTCGGCGACATCGAGGTCAGGGGCAGCTCCGGCGCCGGCATGGTGACGGCGACGCTGAACGGCAAGGGCGAGCTGAAGGCGCTGAAGATCGACCCGAGCCTGGTCGATCGCGACGACGTCGAGGTGCTGGAGGACCTGGTGGTGGCCGCGGTCAACGACGGCAAGGGCCGGGTCGAGGCCGCGGTGCAGGAGGAGACGCAGAAGCTGATGGGCGGGCTGAACCTGCCGCCCGGCTTCAAGCTGCCCTTCTGAGCCGCCGCGACCGCGCCCGAGACCCGCCGCCATGGCCGGCCGCGAGATCGACCAGCTGATCAACCTGCTGGCCCGGCTGCCAGGCCTGGGGCCGCGCTCGGCACGCCGCCTGGCGCTGCACCTGATCGCCCGCCGCGACCAGGTGCTGCGTCCGCTGGCCGAGGCCCTGGCGACCGCCGCCGACGCCATCGTCACCTGCTCCACCTGCGGCAATCTCGACACCCTCGACCCCTGCCAGGTCTGCGCCGACACGTCGCGCGACCGGTCTGTGATCTGCGTGGTGGAGGACGTGGCCGACCTCTGGGCGCTGGAACGCACGGCCGGCTTCCGCGGCCTCTACCACGTGCTCGGCGGCACCCTGTCGGCGCTCGACGGCGTCGGCCCGGAGGATCTGCGCATCCCCGACCTGGTGCGCCGGGTGCGGGCCGAAGGCTCGTCGGAGGTCATCCTGGCGCTCAACGCCACGGTCGACGGCCAGACCACGGCCCACTACATCCACGACCAGCTCGCGGCCACGGGCGTGCGCGTCACCCGCCTCGCCCACGGCGTGCCTGTCGGCGGCGAGCTCGACTATCTCGACGACGGCACGCTGCTGGCCGCCATGCAATCGCGCCGGCTGCTGTAGACGGAGAGGATGGGCGGGGAGGTCCCGCTCGCGGGAACGGGCCTGGCGAAGACGGGCGGGAGGTCCCGGGTCTGCGAAGCGTCACTTCGCGCCGCATCGCGCACGGGACGACGATGAAATTGGAAGTCAAATGACCTGCGTCGTCCCGTGCGCAGCGCAGCACGCCAGTGATGCGCTGCAGACCCGGGACCTCTCGCCCGTCCTCGCCGGCCTACTCGCCGCTCTCGCGCACCTTTCCCGTGGCGTCCTCCAGCGACAGGGTGGCGTCCTCGCCGTCCGCCGCCTCGGCCATCTCCAGGGCCTCGATCTTCTCGCCGCGGCCGATGATCTTCTGGGTCGAGGTGCCGATCTGGTCGATGTCCTCGCTGGCCAGGCGGAAATGGCGCTTCAAATTGTCCACCCGCTTGTCGAGCCGGCCCATGTCGTCCAGCAGGCGGCGCACCTCGGCCTGGATGACGCCGGCCTGCTCGCGCATGCGGACGTCCTTCAGGACGGCGCGGATCGTGGTCAGCGTTGCCCACAGCGTGGTCGGCGAGACGATCCACACCCGGCGGCGGTAGCCCTCCTCGACGACCTGGCCGAAATTGGCGTGCAGCTCGGCATAGACCGCCTCGGAGGGCAGGAACATCAGGGCCGAATCCGCCGTCTCGCCGGGCACGATGTAGCGTTCGGCGATGTCGGTGATGTGCTTGCGCACATCGGTGGCGAACTGGCGGGCGGCCTGGACCTTCGTCGCCTCGTCCTTGGCGCCGGCCAGCGCCCGGTAGGCATCGAGCGGGAACTTCGAATCGATGGCGATCGGCCCCGGCGGGTTGGGCAGGCGGATCAGGCAGTCGACGCGCCGGCCTTCGCCCAGCTGCACCTGGAAGCCGAAGGCCGAGGGCGGCAGGGCGGCGCGGATGATGGCGTCGAGCTGGACCTCGCCGAAGGCGCCGCGCGCCTGCTTGTTGTTCAGCACGTCGTGCAGGCCGACCACCTGGGTCGACAGCTCGGTGATGTTCTTCTGCGCGGCGTCGATCACCGACAGCCGCTCGCGCAGATTGTTCAGCGTTTCGGCCGTCTGCTTGGTCTGACCCTCGAGGCTCTCGCCGACCCGGCGCTGCACCTCGCCCAGCCGCTTGTCCAGCGCCTCGGCGATGTAGCGCTCCTGCGCCTGCATGCGGTCGGCCAGCGAGGAGGCGCGGTGCGCCTCGGCCTCCGCGAAGTGGGAGAGCCGGCCCTCCAGCTTGGCCTGGGCGTCGGCGAGCTGGCGCAGGGTGTCGCCCAGCGCCTGGGCCTGGGTCTCTGCCGCCGGGTCGCGCAGCCGCCGCCCGGCCCACAGGCCGAGCGCGCCGACCAGCAGGGCCGCCACGGCGACGAGGACGATGAGGACGATGGGGTCGTCGAGGGTCATGGGGATAACGGTCGTCGCGCTGATTCGCTCATGGCGCGCAAGCCTAGCATGTCCGGCCACCCCGCCGCCCTCGCTTGACGGCCATCGCGCCGCCGCTTATCTCCCCCATCCCATGGCTGAACTCGACATCGTGCTGGCGCCCGACCCGCGCCTGAAGACCAAATGCAGGCCGGTCGCGGCGGTGGACGACCGCATCCGCCGGCTCGCCGCCGACATGCTGGAGACCATGTACGCCGCCCCCGGCATCGGCCTGGCGGCACCCCAGGTCGGCGTACTGGAGCGACTGATCGTGATCGACTGCGCCGGCCGCGACGAGCCGGCCCAGCCGCTGAAGCTGATCAATCCGGAGCTGGTCTCCGTCTCCGACCATCTCGTCACCTACGAGGAGGGCTGCCTCAGCCTGCCGGAGCAGTATGCCGAGGTGACCCGGCCCGGCGACTGCAAGGTGCGCTATCTCGATGAGACCGGGGCGCGCCGGGAGATCGAGGCGCACGGCCTGTTGGCGATCTGCCTGCAGCACGAGATCGACCATCTGAACGGCGTCCTGTTCACCGACCATCTCTCGGCCCTGAAGCGCAACATGATCATGCGCAAGCTGGCCAAGTGGAAGAAAGCGAACGGCAAGGCGTGAGGCCGCTGCGCATCGCCTTCATGGGCTCGCCCGACTTCGCCGTGCCGTCGCTGGCGGCGCTGCTTGAATCCGGGCACGACGTCGTGGCGGTCTATTCCCAGCCGCCGCGCGCCCGGGGTCGCGGCCATCGCGAGCAGACGACGCCGGTCCACGCCTTCGCCGCCGCGCGTGGCATCGAGGTGCGCACGCCGCGGAGCCTCAAGGACCCGGCGGCGCAGGCCGCGTTCGCCGCCCTCGACCTCGATCTCGCGGTCGTCGCCGCCTACGGGCTGATCCTGCCACGGGCGATCCTCGACGCGCCCCGGCACGGCTGCCTGAACGTCCACGCCTCGCTGCTGCCGCGCTGGCGTGGGGCCGCACCGATCCAGCGGGCCATGCTCGCCGGCGACCGGGAGACGGGCGTGACCATCATGGTGATGGCGGCCGGCCTCGATACCGGGCCGATGCTGGCCCGGACGAAGGTGCCGATCACCGGGCGCACCACGGCGGCCGACCTGCACGACGCCCTGGCCACGGCCGGGGCCCGCCTGCTGCTGGAGACGCTGCCCGGTCATGTCGACGGCAGCCTGGCGCCAGAGGCGCAGGACGATGCCAAAGCCACCTATGCCGCCAAGATCGAGAAGGCCGAGGGGCTGATCGACTGGCGCCGGCCGGCGGCCGAGATCGACCGGCAAGTCCGCGCGCTCACCCCCTGGCCCGGCACCTGGTTCGAGGCCGAGAGCCGGCGCTACCGCGTGCTTGACGCCAGCCCTGCCTCCGGGCGGGAGGGCGCCGCGCCCGGTACCCGCCTCGGCGACGGGCTCACCATCGCCTGCGGTGGCGACACAGCCCTCGCCATCGCCCGACTCCAGCCCGAGGGCCGGGCGCCGATGGACGCGGCGTCCTTCCTGCGCGGCCACACGCTGCCCGACCCGCTGCCATGCCCCGCTACAAGCTGACCATCGAGTATGACGGCCGGCCCTTCGTCGGCTGGCAGCGCCAGGCGAACGGGCCGTCGGTCCAGGCCGCGGTGGAGGCGGCAGTCGAGCGCTTCTGCCAGGAGGCGGCGGTGGTGCAGTGCGCCGGCCGCACGGATGCCGGCGTGCACGCGCTGGGCCAGGTCGCCCATGTCGACATCGCCCGCGAGACGACGGCGGACACGGTGCGCGACGCGCTGAACTTCCATCTCGCCGGCCATCCGGTCGCGGTCCTGGCGGCCGAACGGGTGGCCGACGACTTCCACGCCCGCTTCTCGGCCGCCGGCCGGGCCTACCGCTACCGCATCGTCAACCGCCGGGCGCCGCTGGCGCTCGACGCCGGGCGGGCGATGCACGTGACCCGGCCGCTCGACCACATGGCCATGCACGGCGCCGCTCAGGCCCTGGTCGGCCGGCACGACTTCACCAGCTTCCGCGCCGCCCAGTGCCAGGCGGACTCGCCCGTCAAGACGCTCGCTCGCCTCGACGTCTTCCGCGACGGCGAGGAGATCGCCGTGATCGCCGAGGCGCGCTCCTTCTTGCACCACCAGGTGCGCAACCTGGTCGGCACGCTCAGGCTGGTGGGGGAGGGCAAGTGGCGCCGGGCGGATGTCGTCGCGGCGCTCGAGGCCCGCGACCGCGCGGCGGCCGGACCGACCGCGCCGGCCGAGGGGCTCTACCTCACGCGGGTCGACTACGACGCCCCGTCAGCCGGCTAGGGCCGCCTGCAGCAGCGTCGCCTGGACCGCCTGGTGCACGGTCAGGGTGACGAAATAGTCGCCAAGCGTGATCACGCCCGCCGCGATCACCGGGATCTCCAGCGTCAGGTGCGTGACATAGGCCTGGTAGACCAGGAGCATGGCGATCACCAGAAGGGAGAGCAGGCCGGCGACCTGCCCCGGCACGTCGAGCAGCAGGGTCAGCGCGATGAAGACGCTGGCGATGCTCATGGTGATGACCGAGCCCCAGTTGTAGCCGGCGATGAATTGCGGCAGGCGGTCGGGCAGGCCGGCGAGGCGGATGGCCGCGTCGACCATGACGGGCATCATCAGCCAGCCGATGACGTAGAGACTGACCTCGCCGATGACCAGCGGCAGGAAGGCGACCCGGTCGAGCACCGGCCACCACTGCACCGCGCCGACGAACAGGGCGAGGGGCGCCAGAATGAGCGTCAGCCAATAGCTGCGGATCGCCCCCTCGACCGAGGTGTCGATGCGGTCGAGGCCCGTGCGGTCGAAGCGGAAGAGCCGCCAGGCGCCGCCGGCCGAGACGATGAATTCGGGCTGCGAGATCATCCCGGACGCCGGGCGGCGCGGCTCGCCACCATCAGGCCTGCCTGTCGAAGAAGCGTTCCAGGACGCCGAGATAGATCCGGACGAGCCTTGTCACGTCGGCCGCCTCCACATGCTCGTCCACCTGGTGGATGGTCTTGTTGACCAGGCCGAACTCGACCACGGGGCAGTGATCCTTGATGAAGCGGGCGTCGGAGGTGCCGCCGGTGGTGCTGAGTTCCGGCAGCATCCCGGTGACGTCCTTGACCGCTGCCTGCACCATGTCGGAGAGAGGCCCCGGCTCGGTCAGGAAGCAGTCGCCGCTCTTCTGCGCCGTCATCGTGTAACGCGCGTCCTCGGCCTCGGCGGCGGCGTGGATGCGGGCGATGATGTCGTCGCCGGTATGCAGATCGTTGTAGCGGCAGGCGATCTTCGCCACCGCGCGTGCCGGTACCACGTTGAAGGCGGTATTGCCGACATCGATCGACACGACCTCCAGATTGGAGGCCACGAAGTGCGCCGTGCCCCGGTCGAGCGGCTCGGCGATCAGGCGGGAGAGCACGCGCACCAGACGGTTGGCGGCGTTGTCGGTGCGGTCGGGATAGGCGACGTGGCCCTGCAGGCCCTCGACCGTCAGCGTGGCGGTGACGCTGCCGCGACGACCGATCTTCATCGTCTCGCCCAGGGTCTCCGGGCAGGACGGCTCGCCCACCAGCGCGGCATCGGGCGCGTGGCCGTTCGCGGCCATCCAGGCCAGCACCTTCTGCGTGCCGTTGACCGCCTCGGCCTCCTCGTCGCCGGTGATCAGCATGCTGATCGAGCCGCCGAAATCCGCGCCGTGCCGATCGACGAAACGCGACGCGGCGGCGGCGAAGGCGGCGACCGAGCCCTTCATGTCGCAGGCGCCGCGTCCCTTCAGCAGACCATCCTCGACGATGCCGGCGAAGGGGTCGAAGCTCCAGGCCTGCCGATCGCCCGCCGGCACCACGTCGGTATGCCCGGCGTAGCAGAAATGCGGGCCGCCAGTGCCGATCCGGGCGAACAGGTTGTCGATGTCGGGATAGCCGTCCTCGGCGAAGGGCAGGCGCCAGGTGGCGAAGCCCGCCGCCCTCAGCGGCGCCTCCAGGGTGTCGAGCGCGCCGGCGTCCTCTGGCGTGACGCTGGGGCAGCGGATCAGGTCCTGGGCCAGGGCGAGGGCGTCGATGGTCATGGTTGCCTTGAGCTCCCGCTCAGTCGCGCAGCAGGTCGTTGATCGAGGTCTTGGCACGGGTGCGCTCGTCGACCCGCTTGACGATCACCGCGCAGTAGAGACCGGGCCCGGGCGAGCCGTCGGGCAGCGTCTTGCCGGGCAGGGTGCCGGGCACGACCACCGAATAGGCGGGCACGCGGCCGGTGAAGACCTCGCCGCTGTCACGGTCGACGATCTTGGTCGTGGCGCTGATGAACACCCCCATGGAGAGCACCGAGCCCTCCTCGACGACGACGCCCTCGACCACCTCGGACCGGGCGCCGATGAAGCAGTTGTCCTCGATGATCACCGGGCCCGCCTGCAGGGGCTCCAGCACGCCGCCGATGCCCACGCCGCCGGAGAGGTGGCAGTTGGCGCCGATCTGGGCGCAGGAGCCGACGGTCACCCAGGTGTCGACCATGGTGCCGCTGCCGACATGGGCGCCGAGATTGACGAAGCTGGGCATCAGCACCGCGCCGGGCGCGATGTAGGCCGAGCGCCGCACCACGCAGTTCGGCACGGCGCGGAAGCCGGCCTGGCGGAAGTCGGCATCCTGCCAGCCGGCGAACTTGGACGGCACCTTGTCCCACCAGGGCGCGCCGTCCGGTCCGCCGGAAATCCGGGTCATGTCGTTGAGCCGGAAGGACAGCAGCACGGCCTTCTTCAGCCACTGGTTGACCACCCAGCCTTCCGCCGTCTTCTCCGCCACCCGCTCCCGGCCGCTGTCCAGCGCATCGAGCGCCGCCTCGACGGCGTCGCGCACGGCGCCCGTGGTCTCGGGGGAAACGGTGTCGCGGGCATCCCACGCGGCCTCGATCGTCTCGATCAGCGCGGCCTCGGCCATGATCTCGGTCCTGCTCGGTTTCGGTGATGTGGCGCTGAGCGGCGCGGCGGGGAAAATGCGGGGGCGGCCCGGCGCCTGTCAATCCTCGCCGGCTGTTTCGCGCTCCCATTGGAGGCCCATCAGCCAGTCCGCGACGTCGTCGACGACGTGGTGCACGTGCGCGGCATCCGCGTCGGCCGCGGCGTGGGGATGGTCGGTGCGTACCCAGACCGTGGTCATGCCCAGATCGTGCGCCGGCATCAGGTTGACCGCCATGTCCTCCACCATCACCGCGCGGCGCGGGTCGACGCCGTGGCGCGCCACCAGCGTTCGGTAGGGCTCGGGCTCGGGCTTGGGCACGTAGCGCGAGGAGACGATGTCCTCGATGGCGTCGAAGGCGCCGGCGAGGCCGAGCCGTTCCAGCACCCGCTCGGCATGCCTGACCGAGCCGTTGGTGAAGATGATCTTGGCGCCCGGCAGGGCGTCGATTGCCGGCCGCAGCGCCGGGTTCTCCGGCACCACCGAGACGTCGATCTCGTGCACATGGGCTAGGTAGTCGGCCGGATCGACGCCATGCTCCACCATCAGCCCGTTCAGCGTCGTGCGGTGTTCCCGGAACAGCCGCTTCTGCAGCGCCCGCGCCGCCTCGGCGTCGAGGCCGAAATGGCGCTGGATATACGTGCCGATATTGGCGCTGACCTGGTCGAACAAATTGCTCGAGGCCGGGTAGAGCGTGTTGTCGAGGTCGAAGATCCAGGTCTCGACATGGTCGAGATCGGGGCGTGCCGGCGCGCGCCGGGGAACGGGTCTGCCGCGGTTCATGGCAGCGAGGATATGCCCCGGAAGGGGCGGTCCGGCAAGTCCGTCCGGCGCATGGCCGATGCTCAGTAGAGCTGCGCCGGCTTCTGGTTGATCAGCGTCCCCGCGCCGCCCTCGGTGAACAGCTCGAGCAGCAGCACGTGCGGGATGCGGCCGTCCAGGATCACCGCACCGCCGACGCCGCTCTCCACCGCCGAGATGCAGGTCTCGATCTTCGGGATCATGCCGCCGGAGATGGTGCCGTCCTCGATCATGTCGCGGGCTTGCGTGACCTCGAGCTCGGGGACCAGCTGCTTGGCCTTGTTGAAGACCCCGGCGACATCGGTCAGCAGGAACAGGCGCTTGGCGCCGAGCGCCCCGGCCACCGCCCCGGCCACGGTGTCGGCGTTGATGTTGAAGGTCTCGCCGCCCGGTCCGGCGCCGATCGGCGCGATGATCGGGATGAAGTCGGAACCGCGGATATGGTCGATGACCTCGCGGTTGATGCGGTAGGGCTCGCCGACGAAGCCGAGGTCCAGCACCTTCTCGATATTGCTGTCGGGGTCGCGCTTGGTGCGGGTCAGCTTGCGCGCCTGGATCAGGTTGCCGTCCTTGCCCGACAGGCCGATGGCCTTGCCGCCGACCTCGTGCACGGCGGAGACGATGGATTTGTTGATCGAGCCGGCCAGCACCATCTCGACGATGTCCACCGTCGCCTTGTCGGTGACGCGCAGGCCGTCGATGAACTCCGACTGCACGTTCAGGCGCTTGAGCATCTGGCCGATCTGCGGGCCGCCGCCATGCACCACGACCGGGTTCATGCCGACCTGCTTCATCAGCACCACGTCGCGGGCGAATTCGTGCGCCACCTTCTCGTCGCCCATGGCGTGACCGCCATATTTCACCACCAGCGTGGCGCCGGCGTAGCGGCGCATATAGGGCAGCGCCTCCGACAGGATGCCGGCTTTCTCGAGCCAGGCGGCATCCGGCGCATCGGCGGTGAATACGGGCTTGTCGGTCATGTGGTTCGGGTCTCGCGGAGGTTCGGGCCGGATCGCCCGACCATGCCCCAGCCGGGGGGAGGGATCAAGCGGGCCCGGGTGGTCCCGGCCCGGCCGTCACGCCGACGGTGAGGGCAGAGCCAGGCCGGCGAGGTCGGCGCGCAGGAGGTCGATGTTCAGGCCCTTCTCGGCCGAGGTCACGATCGGGTCGGGCAGCGCCGCCGGGTGCGTCTTCAGGGCGGCAGTCACCTCGGCCACCAGCCGCGCCTGCGCCGGCGGCTTGATCTTGTCGGCCTTGGTCAGCACCACCCGGTAGGGCACCGCGGCGGTGTCGAGCTGGCCCATGATGTCGGCGTCCACCGGCTTGATCCCGTGCCGGGCGTCGATCAGCACGCAGGCCCGGCGCAGCGGCACGCGGCCCCGAAGGTAGGCGGTGAGCAGGCGCGTCCAGGCGGCCACCATGTCCTTGGGCACCTTGGCGTAGCCATAGCCCGGCAGGTCGACCAGGCGCAACCGGCCACCCAGGTTGAACAGGATCAGCTGCTGCGTCCGTCCCGGCGTGTTGGAGGTTCGCGCCAGGGTCTTGCGGCCGGTCAGCGCGTTCACCAGGCTCGACTTGCCGACATTGGAGCGGCCGGCGAAGGCGACCTCGGGCAGAGCCGCCGGCGGCAGCTGGTCGAGCGCCGCGACCGCCAGCTCAAAGGTGCACTCCGCGGCGAAGAGCAGGCGCCCGGCCTCCCGGTCGAGGCCTCTGAGCCCGGCGGGCAGGTCGCTGTCTTCGGGTGTGGCCGGGCCAGGGCCGGTCGGGGGCATGCGTCGGGGCCAGGCGTCGGGGATTGGGCTCAGCGCCGCTTGCGCTTGCCGGACTGGCCGCGCCGCGCCTGGCTGTCATTGGCGGGCTCGGGCGCCGGTGCGGCATCGTCGCCTTCCTGCGCCTTCTTCGCCCGCTCCTGCTTGCGGCGCACCGAGGGCGGCAGGTTGGGCTGGGTCGCCGGCGCGGTCTTGTCGACGCCGCCGCCGATCTTCACGCCCATGCGCTTCATGATCACGTATTGCTGCAGCATCGACAGCATGTTGTTCCACGTCCAGTAGATCACCAGGCCGGCCGGGAAGGTGGACAACAGGAAGGTGAAGACGAACGGGAAGGCGCCGATGATGCGCTTCTGGATCGGGTCGGTGGGCGCCGGGTTCAGCTTCATCTGGGCCCACATCGTGACACCCATGAAGATCGGCCATGCCGGCAGCAGCAGGAAGGGCGGCAGCACCGTTTCGGGTTCCCACGGGATCAGCCCGAACAGGTTCCACAGGCTGGTCGGGTCCATCGCCGCGAGGTCCTGGATCCAGCCGAAGAACGGCGCATGGCGCATCTCGATGGTGACGAACAGCACCTTGTAGAGGGCGAAGAAGACGGGGATCTGCACCAGGATCGGCAGACAGCCGGAGGCCGGATTCACCTTCTCGCGCCGATACATCTCCATCAGCGCCTGGTTCATCTTCTGGCGGTCGTCCTTGAAGCGCTCGCGGATCTGCATCATCTGCGGCTGCAGCGCCTTCATGCGCGACATGGACTTGTAGGACTTGTTGGCCAGCGGGAAGAAGACCAGCTTGACCAGCACCGTGAAGATCAGGATCGCCACGCCGAAATTGCCGACATGGGAGGCGATCCAGTCGATGGCGTAGAAGAAGGGCTGGGTGATGAAGTAGAACCAGCCCCAGTCGATCGAGTAGATGAAGTTGTCGATGCCGTACACCTCCTGATAGGCGTCGATGACATCGACCTCCTTGGCGCCGGCGAACAGCCGGCTGGTCATCTCATGGCTCTCGCCCGCCGCGACGGCGACGGTGTCGTAGGCAATGGTCGAGGCGTAGCGGTCCTGCGACCCCGGGCGGGTGTGGATGAACTGGGCCTCGACCGCGCTCGCCTGGTCGGGCACCAGGGAGACCAGCCAGTACTTGTCGGTGAAGCCGAGCCAGCCGCCGGTCGAGGTCTCGGTGATCGTGCCCTCCTCGGCGATGTCCTCGTAGTCGAGCTCGTCGAGCGTGCTGTCGAAAACGCCGATCGGCCCCTCGTGCAGGATGAACCAGCCCTCGACGACGGGCGTGCCATAGCGCCAGACGCGACCATAGGGCCGGATCGCCAGGGGCTCCTCCGAGCCGTTGGTGACGCGCTGGGTGACGGTGAACAGGTAGTTCTCGTCGATCGCCAGTTCCTGCTCGAAGACGATGCCGGCCGGGTTGGTCCAGCTCAGCGTCACCGGATTGCCCGGGGTCAGCGTTTCGCGGTCGGCCTCCCAGACGGTCTC
>JAVKFF010000026.1:0-6478 GCA_040226215.1 Azospirillaceae bacterium | reverse complement strand
CTCCTTCGTCTCGGTCACCCAGGCCTTCAACACCACCACCTCGATGGGCCGGCTCACCCTCAACATGCTGCTCAGCTTCGCCCAGTTCGAGCGCGAGGTCACCGGCGAGCGCATCCGCGACAAGATCGCCGCCTCCAAGCGCAAGGGCATGTGGATGGGCGGCACCGTGCCCCTGGGCTACGAGCCGGACGGCCGCACGCTCACCATCAACCAGGCCGAGGCCGAGACCGTCCGCACGATCTTCCGGCTCTATCTCGAACACGGCACCGTCCGGCGCGTGAAGGAGGAGACCGACCGGCTGAGGCTCCTCACCAAATGGCGCCGCTATCCCAATGGCCGAACCAGTGGCGGCAGGCCGATGAGCCGGGGCTATCTCTACAAGCTGCTCGGCAATCCGCTCTATATCGGCCGCATCCCGCACAAGGGGACGAGCTACGAGGGCCAGCATAGGCCGATCATCGACCAGGAGACCTGGGACGCCGTCCAGGCCGGGCTCAAGGGCAACTGCCACGACCGGTCATCGGCCCCGCGGCTGACCGAGCCGAGCCCGCTCATCGGCAAGCTGTTCGACGCCGATGGCCAGCCCCTCACCCCGAGCCACGCGGTCAAGAATGGCCGGCGCTATCGGTACTACGTTTCCCGACATCTGATCACCGGTGAGGTGCCGACCGGGGCATCGGGCGACCGCAGGGGCTGGCGTCTGCCGGCAAGCGAACTCGAGCGGACGTTACGGCATAGCGTCGAGCGTCTGCTTGGCGACCGAGGCAGGCTGTTGGACCTTCTCGGTGAGGCGGCTGTTCCGATAGAACGTTCCAGCGACTTGGTGACCTCAATTGATGCGGGGAAGGGATTCAGCTTCGGCCTCATCGAACGGGTGGACCTCGACGAGTCCCGGATCTCCATGAGCATCAATCTCACTTCGATCGTGTCGACGGCGATTCCGCCCTTCAAGATCGAGATTCCGATCAGCATCCGCAGACGCGGTGTCGAGAACAAGCTGGTGGTGGACGGGCCTGGAACGACGCCGAGCGCCAAGCCGGATCCGGCACTGATCAACGCCATCGCTCGGGCGCATCTTTGGTTCGAGGATCTGCTGTCCGGTGAGTTCGAGACCCTGGGCGACATCGCGGAGAGGTATGGCGTCAGCAGCCGCTACTTGAGCAACCTGTTGCCGCTCGCCTTTCTCGCGCCGCAGATCGTCACCGACATCCTCGAAGGGCACCAGCCGATCGATCTTACGGCCGAACGGCTCTCCAAGCACATCGAGATCCCCTCCTCTTGGGACCGGCAGACGCGCGCCCTGGGCTTCTCTCGCTAGCCGCGCAAACTCTCCACACTCTCTAGTAAGCCTACGCCCACGGCACGTGACATCGCTGCGAGGGCCGTAGCGAATTGGAAACGGCGGGATAAGGCCCCAATGCGTCAGTTGCGAGATCTTAGCGATGGCGGAAGTGGAGCCATCAGGCCTTCGACGGGAAGCGTGTCTGGTCAACTCGTCGCATACGTCGCCGTCGTGAAAGCGAACCGCCGTATTCGCCTGGAGAGACCGACGGGCCGGATCGCGCCCCAACTGGGCCGCTACGGCGAGTCTCCGGTTCCTCAAGGTGATCCGTCAGAGGCTGTGGCGCGCGGCACGCCGCCATTCCTGGTCGACGCATGCGGAGCAACGGCAGATCCGGGAATGTCGGCGGACTTGCTGGCTGTGCAGGAAGGCCAGTGCGAACCTGTCTCTGGATGTGTTGTCTGATAATCAGGGAAGAAACAGGGAAATCACCTATTCTGAGCAAATTGGAAGGGCTTTTGAAGCGGGCTATCCCATAATTTTCAGTGACATAATCAGAATTTCCCTGTGGCTGCGAACAAGGAATTCGCGGGTGCATATCAGGGAATTGCAGGAACCCAACAGGCACTCTTCGGACGCCGATCAGCGATCGCTTCAATCCGAGTCGGCCACATGTCTCCGACGATCGGGCACTGTTGCATTGGGTAGGTAGCGGTTACCGCTCTCGGCGCCTGTATCTCGCTGCCCACCGACATCGGCCCTGCCTCAGTCGCCGAGCGAAGCTGAAAGTCCGGACGAGGTCCGTCTCAGCCGCCGGCGTACCGCGCCGATACTCGTCCAGACCAGGACAGTCAGGGCGAGCAGCAGGATGACGCCGCTGACCGGGCGCTCGACGAAGGTCGCCAGGTCGCCCTGGGAGAGCAGGAGGGCACGGCGGAAATGCTCTTCCATCAGCGGACCGAGGACGAAGCCTAGCAGCATCGGCGCGGCCGGGTAGTCGAGCTTGCGCATGGCGTATCCCAGCAGGCCGAAGCACAGCACCACCCAGACCTCGAAGGTGGAGCGTTGGACGGCGTAGACGCCCATGACCACGAACATCAGGATCGCCGGATAGAACAGGTGGTAGGGGATCCTGAGCAAGCGCACCCACAGCCCGATCAGCGGTAGGTTGAGGATCAGCAGCATAACATTGCCGATCCAGAAACTGACCACCAGGCCCCAGAATAGATCGCCATTGGTGGCGATGAGCCGAGGTCCGGGCGAGATGCCGTGGATAATCAGCACGCCGAGGATCAGCGCCATTGTGGCGCTGCCCGGAATGCCCCGCGTCATTGTCGGTATGAAGGCCGTCTGGTCGGCGGCATTGTTGGAGGCCTCCGGCGCCACCACGCCCTCGATGGCGCCCTTGCCAAAGCGCTCGGGCTCGCGCGCGATCCGCCGTTCTAGCGCGTAGGACATGAAGGAGGCGATGGTCGCCCCGGTGCCGGGCAGGGCGCCAAAGAACGAGCCGACCGCCGAGCCGCGCAGGGTCGGGCCGACCGAGCGGCGGACATCATCGCGGGTCGGCAGCATGTCGCGCCAGGCGACCCTGAAGTACTGCCCGGGTTGCACCTTGCGCACGCTGTCGATCACCTCTGTCAGGCCGAACAGCCCGACGGCGAGCGCGATAAGCGAGATCCCGTCCATCAGTTCCAGGCTGCCGAAGGTGAATCGCGGGATGCCGGTATACATGTCCATACCGATAGTTCCGACGAGGATGCCGAGGACCACCATGGCGATGGCCCGCAGGACGGAGCCCGAGCTGATGGTCGAGGCGGCGATCAGCCCGAGGACCATCAGCGAGAAGTATTCCGGCGAGTTGAACTCGCGCGCGGCCTGCACGATCAGCGGTGAGAAGAGGATCATCAGCACGATGCCGATAGTGCCGGCGATGAAGGAGGAGACCGCACTCATGAACAGCGCGACCCCTGCCCGCCCCTGCTTGGCCATCGGATAGCCGTCCTGGCAGGTGATAGCGCTGGAGGCGGTGCCGGGCACGTTGAGCAGGATCGCGGCGATAGAACTGCCATAGGCCGTGCCGTAGTAGATGCCAGCGAGCATGATGATCGCAGGCGTCGGCTCGATATGGAAGGTGATCGGGAACAGCATGGAGATCGCCGCGAGCGCGCCGATTCCGGGCAGCACGCCGACGACCATCCCGAGGAAGACGCCGATGAAGCAGTAGAGCAGGTTGCCTGGCAACAGCGCGGTCGCCAGTCCGAGCTGGAGGCTGTCGAGGATGTCCATCAGAATGGCCAGCGCGCGATGGAAAGGGGCATGCCGAGCGCAACCACGAAGAGCAGGCTGGCGACGAGGGCGAGCAAGCAGGCAAGGACGAGCGTACCGCGTATCCCCATCCGGCTGTCGGCCTGCACGGCGGGAATCGACATCAAAATGATGGCCGGGGCGAGGCCAAGACGGTTGACGGTCAGCGCGAACAGGATGACGGCGAGCACGATCAGCAGCAGCGGTCGCCACTCGACCGTCGTGGCCGTTTCGCTGGTCGAGATGAGTCCCGAGATCGCGATCAACGCACCGAGGAGGGCCAGGATACCGCCCAGCAGCATCGGGAACTGGCCCGGGCCCATGCGCCGCAGCTCGCCGAGGTCGTACTGGAACCAGACATAGAGCGCGACCAGGGTGCCGAGACCGAACAGGACGCAGCCGCCGACAATCGTCTTCACATCGACTTTGAGCATCTCAGGGCCTGGCTCAGGATCTGAGGAACCCGTCGACGAGTCCGGCGACGGCTTCCGGTGCCTCGATCAGGAGTTGGTGGCGCAGGCCGGGGAAGATGTGCAGCCGCGAGCCCTTGATGCACTCGTGCATCGCCCGGGACATCCTCGGGTTGGAGCCTCGGTCCTCCTCCCCTGTCGCGATCAGTGTGGGGATCACGATCTCGTGCAGACGATCGATCAGGTCGGTGTTCGCCAGCACGTAATAGGCGGCGGCATAGCCCTGCGGGTCGTTCGCACGGTTGCGCTCGGCCCAATAGGCGATGGTGTCCGGGTTGGCCTCCCGGAAGGTATCGGTGAACCAGCGGTCCATCGACTGCTCGAAATGCGCGCCCGCCACGCCGCCCTCTACGACCGCGAGCCGCTTGGCGACGGCCGCCTTCTCTGCCTCGGTGCGACCGGCAACTCCGGCCAGCAGGACGAGCTTTGAGAGCCGGTCCGGATAGACCAGCGCGAAGCCCTGGGCGACGATCGCGCCGAGCGAGTTGCCGACGAGGGCGAAGCTCTCCTCCGGGTCGATGACCGCGTCGACCATACCCTTGAGGTCCGCGACGAAGTCCTCGTTCGAATACGGCCCCGGCGGCTTGCTCGACTGGCCGCGGCCGCGCTGATCGAAGCGCAGCGTGCGGTACCGCCCGCCCAGCGCCTCGATGAAGGCGTCCCATTGCTCGAGACTGCCGCCGACGCCGTGAAGCAGCACGAGCCAGGGCCCGTGCCCCTCCAGCTTGTAGCGGAACCTGAGGTTCCCCAGCGCTAGGACGTCTTCCATGGGCTACTTCCCGTCGCCGAACTTGCCGTGCTCCTGCAGCACCTGGTTGGCGACCTTGAAGGCATCGAGCCCGGCCGGAATGCCACAATAGACTGTCGCCTGCAGCAGCACCGCCTTGATCTCCTCGACGGTGGCTCCGTTGCGGAGCGCACCACCGAGGTGGAGCCTGAGCTCGTTGGGCCGGTTGAGCGCGGTGAGCATTGCCAGGTTCAACAGGCTGCGTGTCTTGCGCGTCAGGCCGTCGCCGCCCCAGGTCTCTCCCCAGCACCATCGAGTCACGACCTGCTGGAAAGCCATCATGAAGTCGTTGGCTCCCGCTAGGGACTTGTCGACATAGTCCGCCCCGAGGACGTCGCGCCGTATATCGAGGCCCCTGTCGAAAAGGTCTCCGTTTTCAGACATGCTTTCACTGCCTTGGCTGCGGGAAGGATGGCGAGCGGCCGTACGCGACCGCTTTCAGATCAGTTGGGCTCAATGCCGGCGGATTCGATCACGCCGCCCCAGCGCTCGACCTCGCGGTCGAAGAATACGGCGACGTTCTCCAGGGAGCCGCTGCGTACACTCAGACCGCGGTCAGCGAAGGCCTGCAGCACGTCCGGTGCCGACAGCGCCTCGGCCACGGCGGCATGGATCCCCGCGACGACGGCGTCCGGCGTCTCGGCTGGGACGAACAATGCCAGCCAGCTCGTGTGCTCGTAGTCGGGAATGGCGGTCTCGGCGATCGTCGGCACCTCCGGCAGGGCATCGGACCGCTCAAGGGACGAGATGCCCAGCGCCCGCACCTCGCCGGCGGAGATCATCGCCTCGCCGCCCGACGCGGTGGTGTAGAGCACCGAGATCTCGCCAGCGAGCAGGTCGTTCATTGCCGCGCTGGTGCCCGGATAGGGGATGTGCAGCAGGTCGATGCCAAGCTCGCTCCACAGGAACTCCGCCGAGATGTGCATACCGCTGCCGACGCCCGCGCTGCCATAGGGAATGGCGTCCGTGTCAGCCTCGGCCAGGGCGACGAGATCGGCGATCGACTCCGCCGGGAAGTCGTTGTTCACGACGAGCACGTAAGGCTGTTCGGTCAGGAAGGTGACCGGCCGCAAATCCGCGTCGACGTCGTAAGGCAGTGTCTCGAAGAGCGCCGGGTGGAAGGCCAAGGTGCTGCCGTTGATCAGGATGGTGAGCCCGTCCGGCTCGGCATTGGCGACCTGCTCGGTAGCGATGGTGGTACCGGCGCCCGGCACGTTCTCCACCACGACGCTTTCGCCGAGCACCGCCGACAGCTCCTCGGCGACCACCCGCCCGACATAGTCCGTGCCACCGCCGGGGCTGAACGGCACCACCAGGGTGACGGGTCCGCCGGGGTAGTCCTGGGCCGAGACCAGGCTCGACATGGCAAGCGCGACGATCGCGGCGACCGGGGCGGCCAGATTGGGACGCATGGTCATTGTTGCCTCTCCTGCTGTTTCCAGTTTGTAGGATTGTCGGACAATATGATGGTACGATGGGCTTGTCAAACGCCGCCTAGAGCGGATTGAGCGGCACTTGAATCGTGGGATTCCCGAATCAGTCTTTTGGTGATTCAAGATGAGGGCTGGTGAAGGAGGCCAGCCCTCATGGCCAAATCCCTTTCTGTCGATCTCCGCCGTCGTGTGGTCGATGCGG
>JAVKFF010000025.1:0-43000 GCA_040226215.1 Azospirillaceae bacterium | reverse complement strand
AGGATGAAGTGAACCGCCTTGAGCCTGTCGGTCGCGGCATGCATGGGCGCTAGGCTGTCATCGACGCGGTCGGCAAGCCGCTGCTTGGTGTTGGGCTCGGCGGGTTCCTCGTTCGCGGTGCGATAGGTGGCGGGCATCACGCGGCCTCCGCCACCGCCCGCGCCGAGCCATACTTGACGCGTGTGCAGCCGCCGATTTTCACACTCTCCAGCGTGCCGTCTTTGATGCGGCGCCAGACGGTCGCCTCGCTCACGTCGAGAAGCTCGGCGGTCTTGCGGACGCTCAGAAGCAGGGGGTCGTCGTTCTTCATGATGGTCACTCCATGTTGTGGCTACGGGCGTCACGCTGAAGCGACTGCTCCCTTTTGTCAAGAATAAAGCGACTACTCCCTTTTGCGGTTGCCGCCGGACTGTGCCAAGGATGAAGGGCGATGGCGCATTATGGACTTTCAGCAGCGATGGCCGCCTCCGGAGCCAGTCAATCGAATATTCGTGACTGGCAGAGCCGGGGCTATTTCGGAGGCGGCCTGTCCTCCACAGGACGCGGCCGCGCTCGCCGATACAGCACTGAAACAATTTATGAATTGGCGCTGATGAAGTATCTCAGCGACTTGGGCCTAACGCCGCGCCTTGGTGGGCACGCTGTCGGGGATGACATTGGCGGCAAGTTGCTGCGCGCGACGGGCCACACTGTGATGCTCTGCTATCCGAGTGCGCCAGGGGCATCTCGCCACGTAAGGCCTGGTGGAATCGAGGCAGACGCGCTCTTTCGACACGGCCCGGTTGTCGTCGCAATCGACACAGAAGCCATCCGCGAATCGGTCGACGCCAAGCTCGCAGAATTCGAGCCCCTACCGGACTAGCCTCGCGCGCGTCGCACGGGTGCAGGCGCGGGCGCGCGACGGCGCTACGCTCGCAGCTCCACCACCTTGCCGCCCGTGCCGAGCGCATAGGCGGCCCATTGCTCCATCAGCGTCCGGCGCTTGTCGAACACATCGCCCCGCCGATAGGCGCGCTCCACCTTGGACGGGATGACATGGGCGAGGGCGGCCTCCATCACCTCGTGCGAGGCCGACGTGCGCTCCGACGCCCAGTCGCGGAACGTCGAGCGAAAACCGTGCACCGTGGCCGGCACCTGTAGCCGCCTCAGGACGGCGGAGAGCGTCATGTCGCTGAGAGGCTTCCCCGGACGGCTCGACGGGAAAACGAGCCCCTGACGGCTTCCTGTGCGCGCCTGGGCGGCCTCCAGGATGGCAAGGGCCGCGTGGGTGAGGGGAACGCGGTGTGCGCGCCCGCCTTTCATCCGTGACGCGGGGATTGCCCACACCTTAGCGTCGGTGTCTATCTCGTCCCACGTCACGCCCCGGACTTCGCCAGAGCGGGCGGCCGTCAGGATAGCGAAGCGGAGGGCGAGGGCGCCCATGCCGTCCACCGCCTCGATGCGCGGCATGAGGGCGGGCAGGTCGGCCCATGGGTAAGCCGCGAAGTTGCGGTCGATGCCGGTCGGCTGCTTGGGCAATCCCGTCTCGACGTTCTCGACAGGGTTCGGGCCGTCCCTGAGCCCGGAGGCGCGCGCCCAATCAAGCACCGTGCGGATGCGCTGGCGCACGCGGCGCGCGGTTTCAGGCTTCGTCATCCAGATGGGCGCCAGAATGCGCAGGACGTCGGCCTGCTGGACAGCATGCACGGGGGTCTTGCCTATGGTCGGGTAGGCGTAGGTTTCCAGAGTGGAGATCCACTGCGCCCGATGCTTGGCATTGCGCGCGTGCGGCTCCACCTGCTCGGCATGCACCGTTCGGGCCGCTTCCTCGAATGTCATGGACTGGCGCCGGTGCTTGTCCCGCTCGGCAACCGGGTCGCCTCCCTCGCGGGCGATGGCCCTCAGCGAGCGCGCCTTCTCCCGCGCCTCGGAGAGCGGAACGAGGGCGGCCGAGCCGAGGCCGATATGCCGCCGGCGGCCGTGCACGACGGTGCGCAGCAGCCAGCGCCGCGCGCCTGATTCGTCGACCTCGAGATAGAGGCCGTTGCCGTCAGCATGCCGGCCGGGCGGCGCGTTCCGCACCTGGACGGCGGTAAGCCGGTTGACGGGATGCCGGCCACGCCTGGCCGAGCTCTCGGCGCCCTGTTTTCGAGTGTCCGCCATAGTCGCCTCCCCACCATTCTCCCCACCATAATTATTGCGCTGGGATGAGGCAACGTGAAATGGCATGACATTGGCGAGAGCCGCTAGTGCGCTGATATGGCGGGACTATTGACGCTTGCTGCAAGCGCATGACAGGACGTGAAAATTAGCCGCGGCGGTCGGTCCCTCCGCCAAAACCCTCACAACAACTTTCTTCACGAGCCATGCGAGGGCCTCGTAACGCCAATCTTTGAGCGGTATTGCCGGAGATGCTGTTGGCGAGAGCGAGTAGATTTCGGGGCGAACTGATGTCTCTGATCGCCGTCTCTCTCTAAACCTGATGACTGGGCGTTTTTAGTACTCAGGTCCATATGGCTGATATTGCAGGCAGTTGTCGTAGTGTTCTTGCACCCAGGTTCGCCAATGAAATCGATGTGCGAGAGTTCCGAGCGTCGAGAACCCTCGCGGGCCACAACGGCCGGCGGCGCCAGGCGCGCTTCAATAGCGCATGGGCCTGTTAGTGGCCGATGCCCGCCGACTCACCGATGCCTGGAAGGATCGACCACGATGAACACCGGCCGCATTCGGTGCTCGGAAACTCGACGCCGAGCGCGGTCGAGGCCCAATGGAATCCGACTTGGGAAGTCGCACTACACCCGGACCAAAGGCAGGGTGAAGCCCACTTAAGAGTTAAACCACATTGTGAGTGGCTTCACTCTTTGGGTCTTTTCAACGCTCACTCCACGATCGCAAATGCGTAACGAAATTATTACACCAGCTCCGGGTCCGTCTTGATTTCCACCAGTGCCGGCCCGTCATAGGCAATCGCCTCGGCCAGTGCATCAACGATCATGTCAGCTGCGGTTACTCGCTGCCCCTTACCGCCGCAAAGCTTCGCGAAGGCTGCGAAGGATGGGTTGTGCAGCCCGGTTTCCCATACTGGCCACTCGCCTGCGCGCTGTTCCTTGGAGATCTTACCGAGCTGGTCGTTGTTGAGCAGCACGTGGGTAATGTCCATGCCGTACTTTACCGCCGTGGTGAACTCCATCGCGTATTGACCGAATCCGCCGTCGCCCGAAACCGAGATCACCTTGCGGCGTGCGTATTCGGGAAAATCCTGTGTCGCCGCCCAGGCACCGATTGCTGCGGGAAACCCGAATCCGATGGAGCCGAGATACCCGGACATCAGCACGCGCTGTCCCGTGGTCTCGAAATATCTGCCAAAGGAGTAGGTGTTGTTGCCAACATCCACGGCGATGATCGCATCAGCGGGGCAGTGCTCAGTCAGCGCCTTGAAGACAGCGGCGGAAGAGACACCCCTGCCGTGCTCTTCATCAAGGCGTGTCGCCTTCTCTGCCCGCCAAATCGCCCAACGTTCCGCGAGATCGGTTAGTTGATCCTCGCGTGCCGGATTATCAGTGAGCCGCGCCCCGACCGCTTCGCAAAAGGCACCGATCTCCCCCCAGACGGGCAAGGCCACCGGATGGAATTTTCCTAACTGCATGCGGTCGAAATCGACCTGGATAATCCGCTTGGACCGGTCGATTCCGGTATGGTTTGCGAAGGAGGAGCCAAGCGAGACGATGAGGTCCGCTTCGTTCATGAACCAGCTGGCGATCGGCGTTCCGGAGCGGCCGAGAACGCCTCCGGCATTGGGATGGCTGTCGGGAATCAGCCCCTTGCCCTTGAAGGTAGTGACGACCGGCGCGCCAATGCGCTCGGCGAGCGCGATCACGCGAGGTGCCGAGCCCACAGCGCCATGTCCGATAACGATCATTGGTCGTTTGGCAGCATCGATCATCCCGGCGGCCTGGATGAGGTCGGCCTCGCTAGGCACAACCACGTGACCGGAAATCCGGCCCATCGGAGCTCCGGCCTTTGCATCGCTGGGCAGCGTTTGAACGTCATCGGGGAAGATCAGGTGGGCCACGTCGCGCTCCACGATTGCGTTCTTGCACGCGAGCGTCATCAGTTCGGTGTGGTTGGAGGTGGTGAGGACCGGTTGCGAAAAGCGGCTGACGGCCTCGAAGGCGGACTTCAAATCGATGTCCTGGAAGGCGCCGGGACCGAAGACTTGTGTTTGAACCTGACCGGTCAGCGCCAGAAGGGGTGCGCGATCTACCTTGGCATCCCACAGCCCGGTCAGAAGATTGGTCGCCCCTGGCCCTGCGATGGTGAGGCAGGCCGCCGGCCGCCCCGTCAGTTTACCATAGGCCGACGCGGCGAAGGCGGCCGCGCCCTCGTGCCGGACGCCGATATAGGTCATCTCACCATCCAGCGTGCGCCGGCGGATCGCGTCGGCTAGGCCGAGGTTCGAGTGCCCTACCATGCCAAAGACGCTGTGCACGCCCCAATTGACCATCGTCTCCGCCATGGCGTCGGTCACGGTGCGAGGGTGTTCGGGCTCCGGTTCCAAACCGACGAACACCTCGCCATCACGGATCTCAACCGGGTAAAGCTTCTGGCCGGAATCTTCGTGCCCGCCTGGCGGTGCTCCGGTCAACGGATCGAAGTCCCAGCCGTGCCATGGACAACGGATCCAGCATTTGCCCTCTACCCCCTTCTCGATCGAGCCTTCGCCAAGGGGACCGCCTTGGTGCGGGCAGCGATTGTCCATCGCCGCCCATTTCCCATCGAAATGGGAGAGGCACAAGGAGACCGTCCGGGCAGTGACGGTCTTAATCCGACCTACCGGCAGATCACCCACATGACCGACGGTGATCCATTCAAGATTGTTGTCCATGGCCGATCACTTTCTTTTGGCGCATTTGATCGCGTGGAACGCGGCCCGGGCTCAGGCGACGCCGCCGTAGGTGATGCCGGTCAAATCGGCCATCTCCCGCTTCCAAGTGGTGAGGTCGTCGATAGCGAAGTCCGACAGGTGGCGATGGCCGCAAGCTCGCGCCATCACCTGCATGAGTTCCGTCGACGCGGCGAAGAAGTTTTGCAGTTGCTGCGCCGATTTCTCCACCACGAGGCGGCTGACCAAATGCGGCTTCTGGGTGGCGATGCCGACCGGGCAATTGTTGGTGTGGCAGGCGCGCATAGCCAGGCAGCCGATCGCCTGGATGGCCGCGTTGGAAAGCGCGACCGCATCAGCACCCAAGGCCAGTGCCTTAATGAAGTCGGCCGGTTTGCGCAGACCGCCGGTGATAATCAGGGTCACATCGCCCCGGCCGAGCCGATTGAGATGGCGGCGTGCGCGGGCAAGCGCCGGAATTGTGGGAACCGAGATATTATCGCGAAAGATGATTGGTGCTGCACCCGTACCACCGCCTCTGCCATCTAGAATGATATAGTCGACACCGACGTCGAGTGCCGCGTCGATATCCTTTTCGATGTGCTGCGCGGACAGCTTGTAGCCGATCGGGATTCCCCCGGTGCGGTCCCTCACCTCATCAGCGAACTGCCTTAACTGCGCCGGTTGGGTCCACTCCGGGAAGCGTGGCGGCGAAATCGCGTCCTCGCCTTCCTTCAGCCCCCGGACTTCGGCGATCTGGCCCGTGACCTTGGCGCCTGGCAAATGGCCGCCAGTGCCCGTTTTTGCGCCTTGACCGCCCTTGAAATGGAATGCCTGGACCATGGCAACCTTTTCCCAGGCGAAGCCGAACCGGGCGGATGCGAGTTCATAAAAATACCGGCTATTGGCCGCTTGCTCGTCCGGCAACATCCCGCCTTCGCCCGAACAAATGCCGGTGCCGGCCAATTCTGCCCCCCTCGCCAGTGCGATTTTTGCCGGTGCGGACAGCGCGCCAAAGCTCATGTCAGAGACCAAAAGGGGGATGGCGAGCGTCAGTGGTAATTGTGCGTTGGGACCGATCACCACATCAGTGCCCACCGGCTCGTCATCCAGAAGCGGCGCGCGATGCAGTTGCGCAGTCAAGAGTTGGATATCGTCCCAATCGGGCAGGTCACCGCGTGGCACACCCATCGCGTCCACTGCCCCGTGATGCCCTGTCTTACTCAGACCGTCGCGAGCATATTGATGAATGAGGCCGGTATAGGGTTCCTCGGCGGTACCGTGTCTGGTGTCGGCGTAAAGGCCGAGATAGGCCTTGCGGTTGAATGGCTGGGGGTGGTCTTCGGCCCAGGCGTCGATCTCGTCGGCATCAACGAAGACCTGGCCGTCCTCCATCCAGGCGGTGAATTTCGGCAGCGCTTCCTTATTGGCGTATTCCGATACGCCGGTATCGAGACGGTAGTCCCAATTGTGAACGCCGCAGATCAAATTGCGGCCTTGCACATGTCCGTCCGACATCAGCGCGCCGCGATGCAGGCAGCGGCCGTAAAAAACCGAGACCTCATGGTCGAAGCGAACCACTACAAGATCGACTTCTCCGACTAGGGCATAGACCGGTTTGCGATCGGCAAGCTCGTCGAGCCGCGCTACGGACGTCTTGTTCATTGGGGGAAGCCTCGTCGACGTTTTCTGCGCCGCGTTACGTGCGGGGGCGCCTTCATGCATCTTTCTTGCCCGGAAGGTCTGTCAGTCCCATCCTCATCGCAATGAGGGCTGGGGCTGAATGCACCTAGACTGACAGCTGGCCATTCGAGAAGCCTTGGTGATCGGTGGGCGATCCGGATGGCGGAAGTCTGGCGGTTGAGTGCCCCGATCCGAGGCGGACCGCCTTCCTCAGTCCCCAGATAGGACGGAGACCGCTCGCCATTCATGAAGTTTCGGTGCACGATCGTGATCGCGAGCGTAGCCAAATGGAAGTGGAGGGTAGCACATATTCGTGCGTACGCCGCGAAATGCGTGATGATGAGACCGCGCGGAACACGCGGATACCTTGAAATATGCCAGTACGTGACCAGCGCCCATGAGCTACTCCCTTCTCTCCATCCTCCAGATTTACGCGATAGCTGGTGTCGCCGTCGCGGCAGTCTTCCTGCTCTGGGGTATCGAACGGGTCGCTCCGGACGCGCGCGGCGCTTATATTTTTCGCCCTCTCTTGATGCCAGGGATCGTGATGATCTGGCCGCTCGTCCTCTGGCGCTGGGCCATCCTGGAGCGCGGTCGCGATCAACCAGACAACCGCCATCGGCCGCCGCGCCGGGTACAAGATGCGCTCGCGGTCGTTCTCGCCGTGCTGATCGCGGTAATTCTCACCGCTGCCTTGCTGGTTCGCCAGCAGGGACCGGTGGAGCAACGGGCGGTGCCTCTTGAGGTGCCGGCGGGCGAACCGGCCGCGACCGGAGACGGGCAATGAGCGTCAAATTTGTTCCCGTTCAATGGAACCCGAATAAGTACGTGTACGACGCCGTTCTGTTGATCTGCGTGGTGGTCTATGTCCTTGTGTTCCTCCGCATCGGAGTCGCCAACTCCGATGTGACGCGACCGGTGGACGGCGCCATTGTGCGCATGCGGGCGTTTGGTAGCTGCGCCTTTCTGATGCTCACGGTGATCATGTGTATCGGCCCGCTGGCCCGGCTCAATCCACGCTTTTTGCCACTGCTCTACAACCGCCGTCATTTTGGCGTACTCACGGCAATAGTGGCCTTGACCCATGTGGTTTACGTGCTGGGCTGGTATTACGCATTCAGCGATATGACGCAGATTGAGGCGCTGTTGGCCGCTGACCGGTCATCGGGGACGCTGCTTGGCTATCCGTTCGAACGCTTTGGCGTCATCGCCCTAGCCATCTTGCTGATCCTGGCGGCCACCAGCCACGACTTCTGGCTCGCCTTCTTGTCAGCACCAATCTGGAAGGCGCTCCATCTTTTGATCTACCCAGCCTATGCGGCCGCTGTCGCACATTTCGCGCTGGGCTATCTCCAGGACGCGGACAATCCCTTCTTCACCATAATCGCGGGGGGCGGCGCACTATCGGTCAGCGGCTTGCATCTTGCCGCCGCTCTCAAGGCGCGGCGCGAGCGGCGCTCGGAGGTGGGCGGGGAATGGATTGCGGTCAGTGATCACCGCGATATCGCCGATGGAACTGCGGTAGTCATCCCCATAAAGGGAGATGAACGCGCCGCCGTGTTCAGGCTCGGCAACACGCTCTCGGCTGTGTCGAACGCCTGCGCTCACCAAAACGGGCCCTTGGGCGAAGGCCGCATTGTCGATGGCTGTATAACCTGCCCCTGGCACGGCTTTCAGTATAATCCCCAGGATGGGTGCGCGCCGGCGCCTTTCACGGAGAAGATTCCGACCTACGACCTGAAGCTCGAAAAGGGGACGGTGATGATCCGCACCCAAGCGCATCCGCCTGGCACCGCGGTTGCTCCCCTTATCCTGCCGGAGGCCGACCGATGAGCGCGCGCCAAGACGACACCTTCTTCATAGGCTGGGCCACCGCACCGAAGAGCACGCGCCGGTTTATGTTGGCGTTGGCGGGTGGGCTCGTCCTCTTGTTCGGGTTCTCCGCCTATGTGATCGCGTCGACCCAAAACGATCCTGGGAGCGGCGCCTTCCGCTTCGATTGGGGGCGTCAGACGGTAACCGGCATGATTTCGGCGGCGCCTTACCCGATGCTTCACGTCGTGGAGAGCGAGCGGTTTCCGGCCGGCCATGTCCTTTTGCTTTCAGGTAATGGCAAGCGCGGGGTGCAGGACAGGGCTGAGACACTGGATGGACAACTTGTCGAGATTTCAGGAGTCGCTCTGAACCGCGGCGATCTCGACATGGTTCAACTACTTAACGGAGAGAACGGCTTGCGGGCGGTCGACGGCCCCACCGTTGCCTTGCCGGAGGACCAGGACCTTGGACACTGGCGACTGACTGGCGAGATCTGCGACGGCAAGTGCTATTCTGGCGCCATGCGCCCTGGTGATGGGATCGCCCATCGCGCCTGCGCCGGTGTCTGCCTCATTGGCGGCGTTCCGCCCGTCTTCGTGACCACCGCGCCCATCGAGGGGGAAGAGTTCCTCGTTCTTGGCGGCTCGGATGGAGGGCCCCTGCCGGACGATGCGCTTGCGCATGTCGGCATTCTGGTCGAGATTGATGGACAGGTCTTCCGACGCGGGGATGTGCTGGTGTTTCGCGTTAGCACGGACAGCATTCGTATCGCCGGAGAAGAATGAGTCTGCGCATGCCAGTGAAACATATCATAGGCCTCGCGCTCGTTCTGACGCTGTCGGCCCTCGCTTGGGTCGCTTATGAAAACCTCGGGCAGTTGCGCGGCACTTTATTTTGGGAGTTCCGCTACATTCTGCTCGCGGCAGTCGGGTTTGTTGTACTGTCGCTCATGCAGTGGGTTTGGGACAAGCTCACTCACTTACGAGAATAAATCTCATCCTCACGGTCTATTTTGACTGACAAAGCGTAGTAAACGGGCCGCGCCGTGGTCCAGAGACTGTCAGGTGAACAAGGCCCCGTAAATTTTCCCCTCGCCAAGGTCACCTAAGGTAGCAGCTTACCAAATGATGTATACCCGTACCAACCAAGGGAGTCTCAAGGGAGCAGGTCACAACTGGAGCCCTGTGGCAGGAGATCGGTCACCAAAGTCCGCCGTTGCCTCGACCATTCCTGTGGCAATTTCACTGCCATCACGCCGGTCGTAGTTTCCAGCGTTCTCGTTCCGTCAAGAGTCGCCTCGACGATGTCGGGGGCCAGCAGGTTGAGGCGGAGTACGCGGCTGATGTATGCAGCTGAGACGCCTTCAGTCTTCGCCATCTCCCCGATCGTCGCGAACTTCCCCTCATCCAGCATCCGCTGCCAGCGATGCGCTCGGGCCAGCGCCCTGACGAGCGTCCCGTCGACCCGCGGCGCCGGCGCCCAGGCATCGGCACCATCCGGCACGACCACGACTTTACGGCCGCCGCGGCGGGTGAAGGCCATCGGCACCCGCACCGTCACCGTCTTCCCCGCCATCACGCCGCCGCCCGCTTGGCCGGTCCCCCGACCTCCCGCCACAGCCGTGTCAACCCGTCGGTGCGGAGGGTGATCGCCAGCCCGTCATCGTCGACCCGGACCTTCTCGACAAGCAGCTGGACGATACGCGCCTGCTCGGCCGGGAACAGTTCGTCCCAGAGCGCGTCGAAGCCGTGGATGGCGTCGCGGACTTGCGCTTCCGCGACAGCCTCGCCCTCGGCCCTGAGCGCCTTCCAGGTGCCGACCACGATCTCGGGACTGCGGAGAAGCTGGCGTAGCTGGTCGATCACCGCGCCCTCGACGGCGGCGGCCGGCACCCGAGCGGCAGGGGAGGTGGCCTGGCCACCCTTCAGCAGGGCGTGGTCGACATAGTAGCGGTAGAGCTTCTGCCTCCGCCGTGTGTGGGTCGGCGTCATCGCCCGGCCGGAGGGACCGTAGAGCAGGCCCTTCAGCAGGGCGGGCGTCTGCGCCCTGGTCTTCGCCGCCCGGGTCCGCGGGCTCTCCTTGAGGATGGCGTGCACCCTGTCCCAGAGATCCCGGTCGATGATGGCTGCGTGCTGGCCCGGATAGGCCTCGCCCTTGTGCACGGCCAGGCCGATGTAGACCCGGTTGGCCAGCAGCTTGTAGACGAAGCCCTTGTCGACCGGCCGGCCGCGCTTGGTGGTGACGCCCTCTTCGGCCAGCTGGCGGGCGAGCGTGGTGGCCGAGCCGATCTCCAGGAAGCGGCTGAAGATCAGGCGCACGGTCGCCACCTCGGCCTCGTTCACCACCAGCCTGCGGTCGACGACGTCGTAGCCGAGTGGCGGGTGGCCGCCCATCCACAAGCCCTTCCTCCGGCTGGCGGCAACCTTGTCGCGGATGCGCTCGCCCGCCACCTCGCGCTCGAACTGGGCGAAGGAGAGCAGAATGTTGAGGGTGAGCCGGCCCATGGAGGTGGTGGTGTTGAAGGACTGGGTGACCGAGACGAAGGTCACCTGGTGCCGGTCGAAGAGCTCGACCAGGCGGGCGAAATCCATCAGGGCGCGGGACAGCCGGTCGATCTTGTAGACCACGACGATGTCGACCAGCCCCGCCTCGATATAGGCCAGCAGCCGCTTCAGGGCCGGACGCTCCAAAGTGCCGCCGGAGACGCCGCCATCGTCGTAGCGGTCGGGCAGGGGGATCCAGCCCTCGGCCTTCTGGCTGGCGATGAAGGCGGTACAGGCCTCGCGCTGGGCGTCGAGGCTGTTGAAGGCCTGGTCGAGCCCCTCCTCGGAGGACTTGCGGGTGTAGACCGCGCAGCGGCGCCTGAGGACCGTCATCGCGGGCTCCGCAGACCGAAGAAGGTCCAGCCGTTCCAGCGGGTGCCGGTGATCGCCCGGGCGACGGCCGAGAGCGACTTGTAGCGCCGGCCCTGCCAGTCATACCCGTCGTCGAGCACGGTGACGGCATGCTCCACCCCCTGCCATTCGCGCAGCAGCCGCGTACCCGCCACCGGGCGGTCGCCCACCGAACGGCGCTTCACCGTCCCCTCCCGCTCCAGGGCATCGGCCAGGGCGTCGAGCCGGGCGCGGGTCTCGGGCTTCAACCCGCCATAGGCCAGTTCCTTGATGCGGTAGGCGAGGCGGCTTTCCAGGTAGCGCCGGTTGAAGGCCGGCGGCTCGCGGTCGTAGAGGTCCCGCCACTTCGCCTTCAGCTCGGCGATGGGCAGGGTTTTCAGGGCGTTCAGCTGGGCCAGCACGGTATCGGTCATCGGCTCTCTCCGTCTCCTTATCGACGGGTCGGATGACCGCTCTCGCCGGCCGAGAGGTCCAGCGGACTTTCTCCGCTCGCGGCGGATAAACCACTGGACTGTCGCGCGCGGAGCCGAACCACCGCCAACGCCAGCAGCCTGGCAACGGCGGCCAGCCGCTCAGGCGTCGACAGGTGTGCCGGATCGATCGGGTTCATAGGCGACCTCCGAGTCGTCAGAGGCCTTCGAGAGTGTGAATCGCTTCAGCGACGCACCAGTACGGATTCCGGTGCTTGCGCGTCCGGCGGAATCAAAGGTGCGGCTGCGTAGGCGTGTCGGATAACTTCAGTAGACGCGGTCACTCAGAGCGACGTCATCGAGCACTAAACATCCAACCATGTGAGCAAATCCGAATGGGAGGCCGCGATGGATCAAGATGTCGAAGACCTGCTTCTTCTGGTTCATCGGTACGTTCGAGCGGCGCGGCTTGTCCTACCAGAAGGCCACCGGCCCGAGGACATCCCGAGACTTCAGCAATTGTTCCTCAGTGGCGGTGTCGAGGCGCTTGAGGAGACGCCGATCCCGAAGAGACCGTCCGCCCTATCAGAGGAGCAAGTGGCTTGGGACATTCTTGATCGGTACATCGAGCTTGAGCGAGTCCTGAAAGACAGCGACGCCACTCGTGGGCAATGGGCGATCGCGCTTTTCGCCTTCATGGAAGCAGTAGTGGTCGCGACACCGTCGGCGTTGACTTACGAAGATGCAATCTCAGGAAAGAGATTTAGAGTGCGCAGTAAGCGTGGGTATGAGTACAGGAAATATGAGCAGGACAAAGCGACTCGAGAGCGGAATAAAAAGATTGGCGAATTCGCGTTAAATGAGATGAAAAAGCGAGGCAAAAACTATTCTAATGCTGAGGCGGCGCGAAAGGCTGTGGAATGCCTCAAACTTGATATCGGAACTGAAATGGTGACTTTCATAATCGAGGATTATTTTGAGGCAAAACGACGTCTAGCGCTCGGTATACCGGCACCAGCTGTTCAACCCGAGAATTGGCTCCCACTCGAGTATTACAATGCGGACCGCCCACCGAAACAAAAACGCCGATCGAGAAAAAGACGCCAATAGCCTCGACTAGACGGCTTGGCCCTGTATGGCCAGTGGTCGCAGCATTGATGAAAATATCGTCTGTAATCATGGGTTCGCGGATATCGGCCCCCTGCTACCTCCTGCCTCATCGAACATCATGAGTGGAGGAGTTCATGCCCGAAACCCTGCTTCGACAGATCGACCTTGCTCGTCGATGGATGCTCAGCGAACGCACGCTCGAACGCTGGCGATCTCAAGGCGAGGGGCCCCACCACATCAAGATCGGCGGATGCGTTCGATACCGCCTGAGCGATGTGATCGCCTTCGAGGAAGATGCTGCGCTCGAGATGCTGAGGAGCGCGGAGCGAAGAAGAAGTAACTCCTGCGAAAACAAGCGTAAGGCGGGCCGATGAGCACCGCGCTATGCGTTGACGGGATCAGTCAGCACACAGCGCGGAGCCCCGGCGATGCCCGATAGCACCGAAAGTCCAGCACTTGTCCCAGCCACTCCGGGGGCGCTCCCGATATCACAGCGCGTCCTTCAGGAGTGGCTGAGGGCAGCGAAGGCAGGCGAACGACTGATCTATCACCGCGGCTTCCTGGTCTGCGATCGGGACAGGCTGACGTCGAAGCTGTCACCTGCAAAACAGCGTGCGCTGAATGCAGTGGCTTCTGATCTCCACGGCCTCGCCATGAAGAATCGGGTCCAGCTGGTTCAATGCCGTGTGGACGCGGGCATCTTCGAGTACTGGGCGATCAAGCAGACTCGGCGCTGATCCAACGTTGAATGCCTAGTTCGGGCTCAATCTAGCCAATCACAACCAAACCGAAGAGGTGCTTCCAATGTCAATGCGAGGAACGAATCCCAATGGCCGCAATAAGTTCGAACACCCGCACGTCAGGCTCTACCATTGGGAAATCGACTCGGCCGCCTTCCGAGATCTGAGTGCAATGGCAGTGTGTGCTCTGATCGTGATAAGTCGATTTCACAATGGCTCAAACAACGGCGAGATCATCATGAGTGTCAGCATGCTGGCTGATCGACTTCGCTGTAGTCGCAATACGGCCCACAGCAAATTGAAGGAACTCCAAGAGCACGGCTTCATCGTCCCCACACGTGTTGGTTGCTTCGCACAGAAAAACAGATTGGCTTCGACCTGGCGCCTCACCGGCAGGGAGTGTAATGGAAAAAAGGCCACAAAGGAGTTCATGGGTTGGAAGCCGAAGAAAAATCCCGGTAGCAAAAATTGACGAAAATGTACCAATTATTGATACAGAGACTCTGCTGGAAGTGGTGTTTCGTGGGTTACGATATTAGTTCTTGATACTGTGAAAGCGATTACAGTGAAAAATTCGGTATCAGAAACTGAGACACATATAGTTTACCATGTAGGGGGCGTTTAATAATCATCGCTGCGGCAAATTCGGCCGTTCGTCAACGAAGCGAATCTCCAGTTCAATCGCCAATCGACTTGTGACTGGAGTTCCTATCAGAACGTCACGGCAAGCTACCTGGAGATGCTGAGACGAGCAGAGCGTTTCACTTTGAAAGCTCGCCCTGATTGCAATCAAGACCATTGCCGATTTCTTCCCGGTGATTCAGAATCAGGTCCGTGATTTGCAATCAGCTCAGTACCCTGGAGAGCAAGCGGACCGATGGCCACGCGCGGGCGTAAACCGAAACCGACGGCGGTGAAGCGGGCAGCCGGCAATCGCGGCAAGCGACGGCTGCGCGATGACGAGCCGGCGTTCGATGACGCCGAGTTCGGCCCGCCGGACCATCTCAGCCTCGAGGCACGGGATGAGTGGATCCGGCTGGCCGATGACCTGGCCGGGAAGAAGCTGCTGTCGAGCGGCGATGTCGCAGCCTTCGCTGCCTATTGCCAGGCCTATGGCCGATGGGTGCAGGCCGAGCGAGCACTGCAGCAGGTGGCGCTGCGCGACGCCACGACGGCGGGTCTGATGATCCGGACCTCGAACGGCAACATCATCCAGAACCCTCTGCTCTCGATCGCCAACCGGGCGATGTCCGATGTGGTGCGCTGTGCTGCCGAGTTCGGCCTGACGCCGTCGAGCCGCGCGCGGATGCCGGAGCAGAAGACGTCGGGAACGCTCTACCCCTACGCCGCGGGCCGTCGGCCCGATCTCGACTGATGGGGGAGGGGGGATCGAATCTTTGGATGCTTGGGGCGGTAGACCAACCCCGGGCCACAATTTTCGCGTCCGCAGGTTAGTCGATCGCTACCCGCGAAATTCAGGAGGGGGGACCCCCATGGGAGACATGCCCTGGCCGGCCGACCGGGTCGAGCGGCGATCGCTGGAAAGCCTGATCCCCTACGCCCGCAACAGCCGCAGCCACAGCGAGGCGCAGATCGCCCAGGTCGCCGCCTCGATGCGGGAATGGGGCTGGACCAATCCGGTCCTCGTCGACGAGCAGGGCACCATCATCGCCGGCCATGCCCGGGTCGCCGCGGCCCGTCTGCTCGGCCTCACCGAGGCGCCGGTCATGGTCGCCCGGGGGTGGTCGGAGGCGCAGAAATCCGCCTATGTCATCGCCGACAACAAGCTCGCCCTCAACGCCTCCTGGGACGATGCCCTGCTGGCCAGCGAGCTGCAGACCCTGCAGCAGGCCGACTTCGCGCTCGGGCTGACCGGCTTCGACGACGCCAGCGTCGGCCGCCTGCTCTCGCAGGTCAGCGACGGTCTGACCGACCCCGATGACGTCCCCGACCCGCCAAACGCCCCCTTCACGAAACCGGGTGATGTCTGGCAGCTGGGGCGCCATCGCCTGGTCTGCGGCGATGCCACGGACCCCAACATCGTCGCCAAGGCGTTGCAGGGTGGATCGCCCAGTTTGATGGTCACGGATCCGCCCTACGGTGTGAACTATCAGCCGGCCTGGCGCAACACGGTGCGGCCGTCGAAGGGAACGCGCACGAAGACGGTGGCGAATGACGACCGGGCGGACTGGCGCGATGCCTGGGCGCTGTTCCCGGGTGACGTTGCCTATGTCTGGCATGGCGGCCTGCACGCGGCGACGGTGGCCGAGAGCCTGGTGTCGGCCGGCTTCGAGATCCGGTCCCAGATCATCTGGGTGAAGGAGCGCATGGTGCTGAGCCGCGGCGACTATCACTGGCAGCACGAGCCCTGCTGGTACGCGGTGCGCGGCAAAAGCCACTGGAGCGGCGACCGCAGCCAGACGAGCGTCTGGCGCATCCCGCAGACCCGGGAGGATGCCGAGACCACGCACAGCACGCAGAAGCCGGTCGAGGCGATGCGCCGGCCGATCCTCAACAACACCAAGCCTGGCGAGGCCGTATACGATCCCTTCTGCGGCAGCGGCACGACGCTGATCGCCGCCGAGCAGACGGGGCGTGCGTGTGTGGCGATCGAGCTCGATCCGGCCTGTTGCGATGTTGCGGTGGAGCGCTGGCAGGCGTTCACGGGTGAGGTGGCGGAAGGTGCAATCTGATACCTATTGACGATTGCTACCGGTCATGCACCTCCCGATCTGCACAGCGCGGTCGACTATCAATCTCGCACCAGGAGATATCGAGCCTCGCGCGCGATAAACTGCGGAGATCGTGCGTCGCATGACGAAGTCCGGGGCATTGAGTGTGTGGATGCGTCCCGAACGAATATGGTTTTGGATCTCGTTGAGCGACATGAAACTGAGGAATTCACCCTGGTCCAGCACCCGTGTGATGTGAAGGATTGAGGGAGTCTCGACAACGGGCAATGGCGGGGTCAGGCCTTCCAGCACGAACTTGGAGTCGAACCAGCGTCTGACCACGCCGGAGTTGGGCGTCAGGATCCAGGGAAACGCTGACAGACTGTCCAACTCGATTCGATCTTTGGATGACAGTGGATGTGCTACCCCTGCGGCGATGACGTGATGATCGTAGAACAGTGGTTCCATGACGAGATCCGAGTCTTCATCTGTCACCTCCGCCGTACAGAGAGCCAACTCCAGACCTCCCTCTCGGACCGCAGCGATCAGACGGTCTGGGATTTCCTCTCGGATCGAGTAACGGAAGTTTGGGTGGGTGTGCCAGAGTTCGGCGGTCAGAGTCGGCAACAGACCGCCGACAACGACCGGGCTGGCACCGAAATGGACCTTGCCGATACTCGCATTACGCAGCTCGGTCATTTCCGCCCGGATACTGTCGAACTCCGACTGCATGAGCTTGGCGTGTTTGGCAAGCGCGTCTCCGAACTGTGTTGGAATCACGCCGTGTGTCGTGCGGTCGAACAGGGTGACGCCTAGTTCATCCTCCAGCCGCCGTAACCGTTTGCTCAGCGATGGCTGCGATATTCCCAGGCTCTCGCTCGCCGCCAGTATGCTGCCAGTTTCGAATATGCGCAGGAAGTAGCGCAGCTGGGTGGAGTCCATTGATCCCGCTCTCGCTCGAATCACGGCATAGTCGCACACGGTATAGTTTCAGGGAATAGCGGTAGGAAGTCGGGATACCTTCCAATCGGGACGGATGTACGGAACTGTCCCGGGTCTGAGCGGTCCGTCTGAAGGCCGGCAGGCAAGGAGGAAGGGCATCAAATGGCGATTGAAATCCGCTATGTCGACGCGCCACTCGGCCACCAGATCGGTGGCGTCGATCTCTCCAAGCATCTCGCCGAAGATGATTTCCGAGAAATTGAGGCGGCCTTTGACCGCTACGGCGTAATCGTCTTCCGAGGTCAGATTCTGACGCCGGAAGGGCAGGTAGATTTCAGCAGGCGATTTGGCGAACTCGAGGTTTTTGCGCTGTCGGAGTTTAACCATCCGACAATGAGCGAAATCCTTGTTGTTTCCAACATTGTCGAGGACGGCCGCCAGATAGGAATGGCCGACGCAGGGCGCTACTGGCACAGCGACATGTGGTACACGGCCCATCCACCCCGGGGGTCGATGCTCTATGCGCTTGAGGTTCCGACCGACGGCAAGCAAGTCTTCGGCGATACGATGTTCGCCAGCATGTCGGCCGCCTATGACGCCCTGCCAGACCGGACCAAAAAGCTTCTCGAGGGCCGACTTGCGACGTTCAGCTACGCAAGATATCTCGACCACAAACGAGCGACCCTCACTACTGAGTCACGGCAGGGTGAGACTGCACAGGGCGCGCGTGAGAAGTACTGGTTCGACGATATCCAACATCCCATTGTCCGTATTCATCCGCGTAGCGGACGTAAATGTCTTTACCTCAGTCAAGGTGTGATCTCCGAGATCTCCGGGCTTGACCGGCAGCAAAGTGAAGCGTTGGTCGCCGAACTTGAGGCGCATGTGGTGAAACCCGAGTTCGTCTATCGCCATAAATGGCGGGTCGGCGACGTCGTGATGTGGGACAACTGCGCGGCTATCCATCGCGCCGTGGCGGACTATTCCTTGCCGTTTCGCCGACACATGCACCGGACGACAATCGCAGAGTCGAGTGCCGGGCCCCAGGCCGCGTGATGGCGCGCTTGGGGTATAGGCGATGAGGCAGTTCTGGATTCGCTTCGGGCGCGGCGCTGCAGGCCTTCTGCTCCTGTGCGTGATCTGGGAACTTGTAGCGCGCTTTGATCTGGTCAGCGCGCTGTTCTTCCCGCGGATGACAGAGATCCTGGCGGAGGCTTGGCGGATGTACGCATCGGGCGACATCCTGCCACATCTCGCCTACACGCTGGTCAACTTTACTGCCGGTTTCCTGCTCGCTCTTCTCGTTGGCTTGCCACTCGGCTTGTTCCTGGGGTGGAAGCCCAAGGCGCTGCAATATGTCGATCCCATAGTCTCCATCTGCCTGGCGACACCGGTGATCGTGCTGGTGCCGCTGGTTCTGGTGATCTTCGGCATCTTTTGGCAGTCGAAGGTGGCGATCACAACCTGGGCCGTCTTCTTCCCGGTTCTCATCAGCATGATCGCCGGGGTCCAGACAACGGATTCCAATCTGGTGAAAGTGGCCAGATCTTTCCGCGCCTCAGACATGAAGATCATCCGTGACATCGTGCTGCCCGGCGCGCTTCCGACGCTTGTCGGCGGCATTCGTCTCGGCCTTGCGCGGGGGTTGATCGGTGTGCTGGCCGCGGAGTTCTTCGGCTCACCGCGCGGCCTTGGCTACCTCGCTTTCAACTACTCCACGACGTTCCAGCCTTCGAAGATGTTCGTGGCGATCCTCACGATGGCGGTGATTGGCGTGATGCTGACAGTCGGCATGCAGATGGTTCAGCGGCACTATGACGCCTGGCGGACGGATAACCTATGAGCCTCGGCCTGGAATTCCGTAATCTTGGCTTCGACTATCCGGCACGCGGTACGCAGGGCAGGCTGACTGCGCTGTTGGACATCAACGTCTCCGTGCAGCCCAATGAGTTCCTCTGCATTGTTGGGCCCAGCGGTTGTGGAAAGTCTACTCTGCTTGACCTGACAGATGGGCTGTTGGCGCCAAGCCGGGGCGATATCCTCATCGGCGGGAAGACCGTAGCCCAGACGGCCGGCAATCGGGCGATGGTCTTCCAGCACCACAGCCTCCTGCCTTGGCGGACGGTCGTCGGCAATATCAGCTTCGCGCTGGAATGCGCCGGTAAATCGCGCTGGCGCCGCAATCCAGAACAGCGGGAGAAGGTGGAGAACCTGATCCGGCTCGTCGGCCTCGCCGGCTTCGAGGACTTCTATCCGGGTTCGCTCTCCGGTGGCATGCGCCAGCGAGTCAATCTGGCGCGCGCGCTGGTGCTTGAACCCGACATCCTGCTGATGGACGAGCCCTTCGCCAATCTCGACGCCCAGACCCGCGACCTGATGCAGCTCGAGCTGCTGCGAATCTGGCAGGAGGCAGGGCGCACGGTCGTTTTCGTCACGCACAATATCCAGGAGGCGGTCTTCCTCGGCGACAAGGTAATGGTGATCAGCAAAAGGCCGGGGACTGTGAAGCGTGTGCAGGATATCGATCTGCCGCGTCCACGTGATTTCGCGATCCGGCGGTCACCCCGCTTCGCGGATTATGAACAGATGATCTGGGAGGATCTTCGCAATGAATTGCCCAACGCTCTCTAGTATAAATCGCCGTTCACTTATTCTGGCCGCGGCTACCGGCATTGCGCTGGTCGCGACGTCGGTTCCGTCCGGGGCGCAAAGCATCGCCTCGATCACAGCTGCCTATGGCCAGACCAGTCTTTACAACGCGCCGATCTGGATTGCCTACGAACGGGGGCTGTTTGAGGAGTATGGCCTTGACGTCGAACTGGTGCAGCTCACAGGAGCGCGCATCACCCAGGGTCTGATGGCTGGCAGCGCTCAGTTCGTAATGTCGTCTGCCTCATCGACCTTCCTGGCTCGGCTCGGTGGCGGCGATCCTTTGCTCGTTGGCAGCACGCTCAATCGCCTGCCATGGGACTTCATCGTGACACCGGAGATCGAGAGCATCGATGACATCCGTGGCAGCACCGGCGCTCTGGCGCTGCGCGGCGACTTCACCGAAACGGCGACCCGGCTTGCCCTGGCGGCAAACGACATGACAGTCGACGAGGTGGAATTGGTGCAGGGCTTCGGCACCGATGCCGAGCGCATCGCGGTGCTGGTCGGCGGGTCGGCCGCCTTCTCCGTCGTCAGTCACGACTTCCAACCGCAATATGAGGAAGCAGGCCTGCGTCAGCTCTTCAGCCTGATGGACGTCGATGCCGAGTTCGTCTTGTCGGGCGTCTTCACGACGGAGAGCTATGCCGAAGAAAATCCGGAAGTCGTTACCGCCTTCCTGCAGGCAATCGGCGAGGCGCTCCACATCATGGATACAGAGCCCGATTATGTCATCGACATCACGGCGCAGTACTCCAATCGCGAGCGTGATCAAGTTGCGCCGACATACGAATTCTACCGCGACCAGATGAACACCATCCCGCTGGTGACCGAGGAGGTGGCGATATCGTCGTTGCGTGCGCTGGAGGGTGCCAATCCGGACGCGGCGACGGCCGATGTCTCGGAATTCTACGACTCCTCCTACATGCAGGCATTGATCGACGACGGCTTCTTCGAAGCGCTGGGGTCAGAGTAACCCATGGGGGCGGGCGGTACAGTTGCGGCGATCCGGACGGACCTCCTATCCGTACCGCTCGCCTTCCCCTTGCGGGAGCATCCCTTTCTCGGACAACGCACCCAGTTCGCCACGCTTCTCGTTAGAGTGAGGAGCAAAGAGGGTGCTGAGGGCTTTGGCTATGTAACGGCAGAGAGCACGGCGCAGATGGCGGCCGTAGAGAGAATTGTCGAAAGCCTGGAACCGGTCATTGTGGGCTCGGCTGTCGCTTACCGGGCGCGCACGTTCCGGCGCATGTGGCAACTGACCGCTGAACTACTCCACGAAGGTGCAGCAAACCTGGCGATCGCGGCGGTCGATACTGCGCTCTGGGACCTGGCAGGTAAGATTGCCGGCCAACCTCTGGCGGCTCTGATTGGTGCACATCACGACGCAGTGCCGATCTACGCCAGCCATGGATTGTGGCGGCACTGCACGCTGGATGAGATCGCCGCGGACGGGCAGCGCCTCGTCAAAGAAGGCTTCACCGCGATGAAGCTGCGCATCAAGGGTGAATCAATCACGGAAGATATTGCACGTGTCGAGGCATTACGTGCCGCGGTTGGTCCTGATATTGCAATCCTGACTGATGCGCTCTGGTCGATGCCGCCCGCCCGGGCGGTGCGGCTGAGCAGGGCGATGGCCGAGCATGATGTTGTCTGGCTCGAAGACCCGGTGGCGGAGGATGATCCCGCCGGATTGGCCCGGGTGGCGAGAGCCGAGGGCACGCCGATCGCGACGGGCGAGCGGATCTCCCGCCTCACGACGCTGCAGGGACTCTTGGATTCGGCGGACATCGATCATCTGATCCTTGACCTCCATCATCTGGGCGGCATTACGCCTTGGTTGCAAGCTGCGGCTCTTGCCGAGGCACGTGCAATCCCGGTGAGCGCTCATATCGCCTACGAGGTTCAACAACCTTTGCTCGCGTCCTGTCTCCGGCCTGGCTATCTCGAATACCTGCCGTTCTGGGATGTGCTCTACCAAGAGCCGCCGCGGCCAACGCACGGAATGCTGGCCACATCCGACCGGCCGGGCTTGGGTCTCGATCTCGACGAAGCGGCAATCGGGCGCCTCCGGGTGAGGGCGGCGGCATGAAGCTCGTTACATACCTGAGTGGCGACGTTGAGCGTCTCGGCGCGCTGGAGGATGACCACATTGTCGACCTCAGCGAGATCGCGCCGGACATGACATCGTTGATACGAACCGGCAAGAATAGCCTGGAGAAGGCCCGAAGGGTTCTGGCTGCCAGCCAGCGGCCCGAGCGGCCGTTGACATCTGGGCAGTTGCTGTCCCCGCTTCCAAGGCCCTTGCGGGTTCTGGGTGTCGGCCGCAACTATCCGGCCCATGCCAACGAGGCCGGTGTAGGCCGTCAGGAGAAGCCACGGATATTCGTCAAGCTCTCCACCTCGGTGATCGGTTCTGGCGCCGTCATCCAACGTCCGTCCCACGTCAGCAAAATGGATTACGAAATCGAACTCGCTGTTGTGATCGGCCGTCAGGCGCGCGACCTGGCGCGCGAGGAGGCTTTGGATGCGGTCTATGGATACACAATCGCCAACGACGTGAGTGCCCGGGAACTGCAGCTCGACGTCTCCCCGCCCCAGACCAGCTTTGGCAAGAGCAGCGACGGCTTTTGCCCGCTTGGCCCCGCAGTCGTACCTCGGGAGGAGATGGATTGGCAGGGGCTGCGCATGCGTACCTGGGTCAACGGAGAACTGCGACAGGACGACACCACCGAAAGCATGATTTTCGACGTGCCGACCATCATTTCTCACGTCTCGGGTATCGTCTCCCTGGATGCGGGCGACGTGATCCTCACCGGCACACCAGCCGGCGTCGGCGCATTTCAGGATCCGCCGCGCTACCTTGATCCCGGCGACACGATCGCCATGGAGATCGAAGGTATCGGGCGTTTGGTGAACACGATCGGATAGACCCAGTTCACGAGTGCCTGAATTGGGTGCCGGGGCAGAAGGATAAATGGGCAATGAAGCTGTATGCATCGCCGGGTTCGCCCTTCGCTCGCAAGGTGCGTGTGACCATTCTCGAGTTGGATCTGGAAGATCGGATTGCAGTCGAGATGATCCAGCCGCGCCAGCGACCGCCGGGATATGACGAAATTAATCCGCTCGGCAAAGTCCCCGCCCTGGTTCTCGACGACGGAACCAAACTGATCGACAGCCCTCTCATCTGTGAATACCTCAACGAAGTTGTCGGTGACGGTCGTTTGATGCCTGGCGACAAAGGCGACCGTTGGGCCATTCGTAACCTGGCGGCGTTGGGCGATGGCATCATGGATGCTGCCGTCCTAATTCGCCAGGAGGGCATGCGGCCTCCGGCGCTGGTATCCAGTGACTGGATCGATGCCCAGTGCGAGAAGGTCATTCGAGGTTTCAAGAGCCTTGCTGAGACGCTGCCGGAGACCGAAAACAGGATGGATCTCGGCACGATCACCGTCATCTGCTGTCTAGATTGGGTGAAGCTACGGTTTTCCGATACGAACTGGTGGCGTCCATTTCCTCGGCTAGATGCGTGGCGTGAAGGCTTCTCCGGATATCGTAGCCTTCGTGAAACCATGCCAGTCTGAGCCAAGTTTGAACGAGGCGAGGTCCTTTTACGGCTTGGCGAGCCACGATGCTGCTCGTCCATTTTTGACAGTACAGACCGCAAACGGTGGTATGCCATGTGTACGCGCCAAGTCATTGATCGGGCACATGAATCCCACCATCGCCTATCTCCGCGTCTCGACCCGCCGGCAGCAGAGGTCCGGGCTCGGTATCGAGGCGCAGAAGGCGACCATCGCCCGCTTCGCCGAGGCCGAGGCGTTCGCCATCGACCGGACCTTCGTCGAGACGGAGACAGGGAAGGGGGCCGATGCCCTCGATCGCCGGCCGGTGCTGGCCGAGGCGCTGGCGGCGGCGAAATCCCTCCGCTGCCCGGTGATCGTCGCCAAGCTCGACCGGCTGTCCCGCGACGTCGCTTTCATTGCCGGACTGATGGCGCAACGAGTGCCGTTCATCGTGGCGGAACTGGGCATCGATGCCGATCCCTTCATGCTGCACCTCTACGCCGCGCTCGCGGAGAAGGAGCGGCGGCTGAACTCCTAGCGCACACGGGCGGCCCTGGCCCAGCGCAAGGCGTCGGGCACCAGGCTCGGCAATCGCACCAACGCGCCTGCCGCGGCCTCGCTCGGACGTCGGGCTCAGGCGATGGCGGCCGATCGGTTCGCGACCAATGTGCTGCCGGTGATCGAGAAGCTGCGGGCCGCCGGCGTCACCGACCTGCGTGGTCTCGCCGATGCCCTCAACGCCCGCGGGATCCGCACGGCGCGGGGTGGGCGCTGGCACGTCTCGAACGTGCGGAACGTGATGCGGCGGGTTTTGTAGGGGGGAGATTGTGGGTGAAGAACGTGCACCCGGCTCAAAGAGAAAGATGTTCCCTCGCGATGCTTGCGTGCTCCGTAAGATCGGCATCGGCACTGCTCTCCCAGCAAATCCTCGACGTCACGGCAGCTCGGTTTGAACCACACCTTCAGTCGAACGGCCTGTTGGATGTCCGAAAGCGGATCAATGATTGGAAGATCGACTACAACGAGCAGGAGCCACACTCGGCGCTCGGAAACTTGACGCCGAGCGCCTTCGCGGCACAACTGAAACCAGTCCGAAAGGTCGCATGAAGCCCGGACCAAAGACGGGGGTGAAGTCCACTGGGCCTTGTCGCCGACGGAACGCCGTCAAGCGGCATTTTGGGAACGCTGGTTCTGGAACTCGCGATCGCCGCGTTCTGCCTGTTCGCCTTCCGGCCGGGCTCTGGCCGCGTCGGAACCGGCGTCGCCGCCTGGTGAAACCCCGCTTATTCGGCGGGACGATCAAAGCATCTCGTCGGCATTTGTCACGGGCACTGAAGCCGGGCCAGTGGGTACTGGACTGTAGCAAGTGTCACGCAACTGCGGCCGCAATCTCCCGCGCGTTGTTGGCAGCCGCCCCGAATCGGAGGCGTGAAGTTCGGGAGATCAACTGGCGCTGACGATTTCGGGTTTTGAAGACGCCAGATTGACCGGTGAGGAAGCGCTGGGCCGATCTTGGTGATGTGAAGCGTTGCAGCGCCTTCCACCCTCACCTACGCGGCACGATCGTGGTCGACGACGTCAGTTCGGAGCATTGGGCCTGTCGTCATGGCGCGTACCCGCCTCGACTGTAACTAGACGGGGCGACGTCCATGATGGGTCGGGGCATGTCAGCCAGCGCTTAGCGTAACTGCCCTCGTGGGTTTCTGCCGCTATGGCGGAACACCGGTGCGTATCGCCTACAACTGAACGCTTGCCGAGCAGCCCTGGTAGAAGAATGTCCAGGGAACCACACTGGCAAAATACGTCGCTCCAGGCTGCAGCTCCACCGGCAAGGCAAAACTCTGTGCCGCCCAGCCGCCGCCGATCGTGACTGTCGATCCGGCTGCTATCGCCCAGCCATGAGTGTTGGTCAGTCGGACGGTGACCCCGACATCACCAACATTCGTGACGTCGCACCGAATGTGGAACGACTGGGCATTTGGATTGTGGGCTTCACCCTGTCTTTGGTCCAGGCGTCATGCGACTTCTCGAGCAGGTTTCAGTTGGGCCGCGAAGGCATCCGGCGTCAAGTTTCCGAGCGCCGAGTGGGGCCGGTATGACCGCGAGGCGCGGCGCGACCGGGTCGTGCCGCCGACTACATCATCCTGACAAGATCGGGACAGCTACTCAAAGAAGGGATTCTATAGCGGAGACAAGCTCATCGTCGGAGAATGGCTTTTCCAGGATTGCCTCGACGCCAGCCTCTTTGGCGCGGCTCCGCACAGCGTCTGAGAGGTTTCCTGAGATCATCACGATCGCAGTGTGATGGCGTTCGCGCGCCATGCCTTCGGCGAGTTCCACACCCGTCATGCCTCCCATGTGATGGTCAAGGATGACGCAATCGAACTTCGTCCTCCGGGTGCTCTCCAGAAACTCGTCACTCGTCGCAAATGTGCGCACTAGGTATCCCGCTGAAGTGAGAAATGCGGCGAGAGAGTCGCGGACGGCATCGTCATCGTCGACCACGGCAATCGCTTTAGGCATAAGGGTATTCCACTTCTCGAAGGGAAAGCGCACGGCCTCCCTCGGCCCGGTACCAGTTCCAAATCTGGCACTCCTAGCCGGTCTTAAAAATACGTGGCGCTACCTAGTGGATTGACTCTAACGCTTGGCGCCTTCGTTTGACGGCGGCGATGATATTGCCGGGATCAGCGGTCCAGACGAAGGGCTTAGGCTCGTTGTTGGCGTCTTCGATGAAGCAATGGATCGCGGCCCGGAGCCCGACGATGGAGCGGAACTCGCCGCGCCTGAGCCTGCGGCGGTGAGCTTGGCGAAGAAGCCTTCGACGGCGTTGACCCAGTAGGCAGATGTCGGGGTGAAGTGAAAGACGAAGCGTGGATGGCGGGCGAGCCATTCGAGCACCTTCGGGTGCTTGTGGGTGGCGTAGTTGTCGAGGATGAGGTGAACGACCTTGCCGACCGGCACCGCTGCCTCGACGGCGTTGAGGAAGCGGATGAACTCCTGGTGACGATGGCGCTGCATGCAGCGCCATCGTCACCGTGCCCTCGAGCACGTTTAGCGCGGCGAACAGTGTGGTGGTGCCGTGGCGCTTGTAGTCGTAGGTCATGGTGCCGACACGGCCCTTCTTCATCGGCAGGCCGGGTTGGGTGCGGTCGAGCGCCTGGATCTCGCTCTTCTCGTCGACCGACAGCGCCACCGCGTGCGCCGGCGAGTCGACATAGTGCCCGACCACGTCCTTCAGATTGTCGGCGAACTTCGGGTCGTTGGAGAGCTTGAACTGGCGCACCCGGTGCGGCGCCAGGCCGTGCGAGCGCCAAATGCGCTGCACCGAGGAGACGCTGATCCCGCTCGCCCTGGCCATCGCCGCGGCAGTCCAGTGGGTCGCCTCCCCGCGCGGGTCGGCGACGGTCAGGTCGACCAAGCGGGCGATCACCGCCTTGTCCAGCGGCGGCTTGCGTGACGGCCGCGTCTTGTCGCGCAGCAGCCCGGCGACGCCGGCGTGCATGAACCGCTCCTGCCCCAGCGCCACACCACCGACTTGCTCTTGCCGGTCTGGCGCATGATCGCCGCCGTGCCCAGCCCGTCGGCCGTCAACAGAATGATCCGAGCCCACCAGACGTGTTTCTGCGGGCTGTTCCGATTGGCGTCGATCGCGGCAGTCCGCGCGCGGTCCTCACCGCTGACCTCGACCACGACACCGATGCGCATGACGCAGATTCGCATGCTCACGAGCCGGCGGTAATCCCGAAAGGGACAGGTGCATTAGGTCGCAACCAATAGTTCGGTTCACCAATCCCAATGCTCAATCGCTACGGAGTCTCATCGTCCCCGTTAATGATGCCCGCGCCGATTGCCATACGCACCAGGTGTGAGAGACTGCGGGCCCGGAGTTTTTCAATGACACGTGCGCGATGAATCTCAACCGTGCGCGGACTGATGCCCAGGTTGTAAGCGATGGCTTTGTTGGGATTACCCACCGCGACCTGCTCCAGCACCTCACGCTCACGCGCGGTGAGTCGATTGAGGTTCGCCCTCAGGGCCTCCGCTGAGGCTGTTTCCGCGTGGATCTTTGCGCCGCGAGAGAGCGCCTCGTGGATACTCTCCAAAATCACCTCATCGTCGAACGGCTTCTCGATGAAGTCGAGCGCTCCCGCCTTCATCGCTTTGACTGCCATGGGCAAGTCCCCATGACCCGTGATGATGATTACCGGCAAGGGGGTATTCATTTCGGTAAGCCGCTCATGAAGTTCGAGCCCGCTCAGACCCGGCATCCGAACGTCCAGAACAACACAACCAGTCAGGTCAAGGCTGAGTTCCGCCAGGAAGGACTCGCCAGACCCGTAGGTCCTAACCGGGAGGCCGCATGACTCCAGGAGCGCGCCGAGGGCATCGCGCACCGCAGCGTCATCGTCGAGGACGTAAACCGTCGGCGTACCGCTCATGACGCCAGCTTCTCGCGCGCAGCAGGTAGGGTGAAACGAAAGGTCATACCGCCGGTCTCGTTTTCCCTTGCGGTCAGTCTGCCGCCATGATCCTCCACGATCGAGCGGCAGATTGATAACCCGACGCCCATCCCAGTTGCCTTCGATGTCACGAACGATTGAAAGAGCTGGCCCTTTACCTCTTCGGTGAGCCCAGGGCCATTGTCACGCACGATTACCTCCGCGCCGCCATTCTCGTCCGGTGCAATGACAACGTCGATGCGACCGACCGCGGATTCGCCAAACGCCTCAAGGGCGTTGCGCACCAAATTCACGACGATCTGCTGAACGCGGATCTTGTCCATCAGCACAGGTTTGAGCCCCGGCTCCGTGTGGATCCTCACTTCGATGTCGGTGGCACGAGTTGCAGACGCGGCCAAGCTCACCGCTTCGCTCACAATGGCACCAAGGTCCTCGAATGTCTGAACGCCGTCACCCTTGAGAACGAACTGGCGGAGCCGGCGAATGATGTCCCCGGCCCGCAGCGCTTGATCAGCAGCCTTATTCATGTACTCGACGGCACGCGCCTCCGCATCCGGTGCGTCACCTTGTAGGAATCTCCGTGCCGCCTGCACGTAGGTTGCGACCGCCGTTAGCGGCTGGTTGAGCTCGTGAGCCAGCCCCGATGCCATCTCGCCCATGGCGCTGAGCCGCGAAACGTGGTGTAGGTCCGCCTGCAGCCGTCTAGTACGCTCGCGGCTCTCTTCAAGCGCCGCCTCTGCAGCTCTGCGCCTGCTGATGTCGCGGAAGGAAACAACCGCGCCTACAATACGACCGTCCTCGATGATGGGCGTGCTTACATATTCAACCGGGAAACAGGTCCCGTCTTTCCGCCAAAACACTTCATCGTCGACCCGGTGGACCTCGCCGTCGCGGAAAGCTGCGTAGATCGGACATTCCGAAGCCGGATAGTGGCTGCCATCGGGACGGGTGTGGTGCGTCAGCTCGTGCGGGCTACGCCCGATCAATTCCTCAAACGTATAGCCACACAGACGCACCGCCGCGGGATTGGCGAAAATCGTTCGACCCTCATCGTCCACGCCATAGACGCCGTCACCAGACGCCTGAAGTATGAGTTCGCGGTAACGTTGGACTAGAGCTTGGCTTTCAACGCTCACCACCGGCACTCCTCTTCGTCCCGTTCACCATCGATCGACCGGTAGCCTAGCCGACTTCCTGTGTAGGGGCGACTACGTAGGCACATCTCCGAATTTCGCAGCCTATCGGCGTCTTCTATATCTCGCCTTGCTCAATGACCGGATCGAACACCGGAAGCACGCAAGGAGGCGGAGATGAAACCCGCAGTTACGCACAACCGGCCCGCCAAGCAGGATCACGAAGTCCCGGTCGCGCGTGCGTCCTCACTAGACCCATCGGTCGCACGCGACCTCCTGGTCCGGCGGATCACTCGGCTTGCCTTCCTCATCGAACTGGGATCGCCGGAGATCATTATCCGCAATGAGCGTCGCCTTGTTGGTGAGGCCTTGTACACGCTAGTGGCGGCAGAGAGGTCGGATCCTTGGCCGGGGCTTCCCGAACCTTCTGCCGACCGCAAATCCGGTCGCAATGTTTCCCGTAAGCGACCGCCCACTTGGTCAGCTCTTCAAGACGGCACCGTCGGGTCAGGTCCTCCGGCTGGACTAGCGATATCGACCACCGGAGCATGCAGATGACCCGCCCACCGCTTCCACCTTTCGATGCCTACACCGCAGCCGCCAAGGTCCGCGCGGCCGAGGATGCCTGGAACAGCCGTGACCCTGCCACGGTCGCGCTCGCCTACACGCCCGACACGGTCTGGCGGAACCGCGACGAGTTCTTCACCGGCCGTGACGCGGTCGAGGCCTTCCTGACTCGAAAGTGGCAGGCCGAGCGCGACTACCGGCTGATCAAGGAGCTGTGGAGCGTCACCGGCGCGCGTATCGCCGTGCGCTTCGCCTACGAGGCGCGCCGGCCGGACGGCCAGTGGTTCCGGGCCTACGGCAACGAGAACTGGGACTTCGCCCCGGACGGCCTGATGGCCGCGCGCCGGGCCTCAATCAACGACCTGGCGATCGGCGAGAGCGAACGGCTCTTCCACTGGCCACTCGGCCCGAGACCCGCGAGCCATCCCGGGCTCTCCGATCTCGATCTCTGACCGGGCGCAATCCCATCCCTCATCACCATCCGGGCCGCGCGCCCACCCATCGACGGAGGACGACGATGACAAGCTGCAGCCATTCACACGGCCATCCGCCCGCGCACAAAGGCATGGACCGCCGCAACTTCCTGACCGCGAGCGCCGGCGTCGCCGCGGGCACCGCCGCGGCGACGGTCGGCATGGCGGTCGGACGCGCCGATATCGGCGCCACGGACGCCTATGCCGAGCCGGGCAATCCGGTCCTTCCCCCGTCGACCATGACGCTCGAGCCCGGCCGGGCCGCGCTGCTCGTCGTCGATCCGCAGATCGATTTCCTCAGCCCCGAGGGCGTCACCTGGGACGTGGTGGGCGACAGCGTCACCGAGCACAACGTGGTGGACAATCTGGGCCGCCTGTTCCGTGCCGCGAAGGCGATCGACATGCCGGTGGTGATCTCGCCCCATTACTACTACCCCCACGACCACCGCTGGGCGTTCGAGGGCGCGCTGGAGCGGGTAATGCACGCGATCGGCATGTTCGACCGGCCCGGACCGCTCGACGTCTCTGGCCTCGAAGGCTCGGGCGCCGACTTCATGGCCGAGTACCGCGACTACATCTTCGACGGCCGCACGATCATCGCCTCGCCGCACAAGGTCTACGGTCCGGAGCAGAACGATGCCGCCCTGCAGCTTCGCAAGCTCCGGGTCGACCAGGTCATCCTCGCCGGCATGTCCGCCAATCTCTGCGTCGAGAGCCACATGCGCGAGTTCCTGGAGCAGGGCTTCGAGGTGGCCGTCGTGCGCGACGCCACCGCCGGCGCCCAGCTACCCGAAGGCGACGGCTACCTCGCCGCCCTGATCAATTTCCGCATGATGGCCAACGCCGTCTGGAGCACCGAGGAAACGGTCGAGCGTATTGGCGCGCTCGCCGTCTGACATCCCACCCGCCGGAACCCTCCGGCATCCCCAGCCGGCCCAATCCATGCCGGAACACATCAGACCGTCCGGACGGACGGTCGCATCAGAAGGAAGACCATCATGAAGACCATCAGCACGCTCATCGCCGCCGCCGCCCTGATCGGCGTCGTTTCCGGCACCGCCGCCGCTCTGGCGGAGGACGAGTACAACGTCTCCACCGGGACCACCGTCAGTGGCCTTGGCGTGGCCCTGCGCGGCGTGGATGCCGTCGCGCTGGCCACAGGGATGGAGGTAGCGCCCGGTCAGGCGGTCTTCACCGTCGAGCATGACGGCGTCGCCTACTATTTCGCATCGGAAGAGACGATGAGCCAGTTCGCCGCAGAGCCCGAGCGCTACATGCCGCAATTCGGCGGTTTCTGCGCCTACGGTGTCGCCATCGGCATGAAGCTGGACGCCAATCCGCGCTTCGCCGACATTGTCGACGGTCAGCTCTACCTCTTCCTCAACCAAGTAGCGTTCGAGCGCTATCTGGAGGACCCGGCCGGCACCATCGCGCTGGCCGAGGAGAACTGGCCCGCCATGCACCATGTCCCGGTGGCCGAAGTCAACGGCATCGAGGTCGGTGGCTGAGCAGCCGTCCGCATGGATGCCCCGAGACGATGCGCCGACGGCGGCCTGGCCACCGTCGGCGCAATGCCCGCCGCCGAGTGCGCACCGGTCGAGGCGCGGCAGCCCGGCTAGTTGTGCTGAATGTCTCGCCCACGGTTTCGGGCATCAAGCTCAAGATCTCGGGAAGTTGTGCAGGGTATGTTCTAGTAAATTGATCCGTCGATACTTCCGTATTGAAGCAGAACTTCTGACGGACGCGGTTAGAAACGAGGAGGACTATCGCCATGGCTACACGCGGCTTTGTCGGAAGGTCAGTCGAGGCCGATCAGGTCAACCGTCTGCCGCCGGGACAGCATGTGGTCTCCGGCTTCCCGGTCCTGTCGGCCGGACCGACACCCCGGATCGAGACAGGGGACTGGATCTTCTCGCTGAAAGTTGGGCCGCGGGTCGTGGCAAATTGGACTTGGGCAGAGTTCAACGCACTGCCGCAAACCAAGATGACACGCGACATCCATTGCGTCACGACGTGGTCGAAGCTCAACACGATGTGGGAAGGCGTGCTCATCGACGATCTGCTCGGCGACGCTAATCTGGAGGCGCCGACAGCCTACACGCTCGCGCATTCCTATGACGGATACTCAACCAACGTGCCGACGGCCGATCTGCTTGTTGGCCGGGCGATGGTCGCCACCAGATATGCAAGTCGGCCCATAGCGCCGGAGCATGGCGGCCCGGCAAGGCTGTTTGTGCCGCATCTCTATTTCTGGAAGTCCGCTAAGTGGGTAAATGCACTGCAGTTCACTGAGCGAGACGAGCTCGGTTTCTGGGAGCTGCGCGGCTACCATCACAACGGCGATCCCTGGCGTGAACAGCGCTATACGAACGATTGAGCCGCCGATGCTGTGGCAAAGAGCAGTCATCCGGCGCATCGAAATGCTGTCGCCACGGGTGAAGAGCTTCTTCTTCCGGCTGCCGGACGCACTCTCCTTCCGCCCCGGCCAGCATGTCGTGCTGCGGTTGACCGCCTCGGACGGATATCGCGCGCAACGAAGCTACTCCATTGCATCCGCTCCGGGGCACGGCGCGGTCGGCGACCTGGAGCTCACCATAGAACGCCTCGACGACGGAGAGGTTTCCTCCTTCATGCATGACGTCGCGCAGGTGGGCGACGAGTTCGAGTTAAGCGGTCCCATCGGCTTGCACTTCAACTGGAGCCCGGAGGATGGCGGCCCAGTCCTGTTTATCGGCGGTGGTTCCGGCGTGGTCCCTTTTATGTCGATGCTTCGACAGCGCGCTGCCTTCGGGTCCAAGGTCCCGGTCGCGCTGATGGTTTCGGCGCGCACTCAGGAAGACTTGCTGTTCTTCGAAGAGCTCTCGCGACTGGAGCTCATCCTGGCGGTGACGCTGACCCGGGAGGCCGGAGCCAGTTCCTTCCGGTCCGGCCGCATAGATGCCGCTTTCATCGCCAGCGTCGCCGCCGCAATGGCGCAGCCGGTCCGCCAAGTATTGATCTGCGGCTCGAATCCGTTCGTCGAGGCCACTGCGGAAGGCACGATCGCGGCCGGGATCGACCCGGCCCTGATCAAGACGGAACGCTATAGCGCAGGCGACATACGGACATGAGGTCCGTGCCGTATTCAGTGGGAATCGAGACGCTGCCACGCAACGCGCCGAGTGCAAACGGGAAGGGCGACGATGAGCCAGCCATTTGTCGAGCCGTGCAGCCGCGGCATGATTGCAGCGGCACCATGTCCCCGCGAACTCAGGCGCGGGGTCCCGTACTCGCAACGCCGGATTGTGCTCACGGCCTGCATTCTCGCCTCGTCCATGGCATTCATTGACGGTTCGGCGTTGACCGTCGCACTGCCCAGGCTGCGTGCCGATTTCAATGCAGATCTCGCATCAGTGCAATGGGTGCTCAACGGCTATGTCCTCGCGTTGGCGTCGCTGACGTTGATCGGTGGGGCTCTTGCGGACGTGCATGGCAAGGCGCGTATGCTTGCACTCGGCAGTCTGCTGTTCGGACTGGCGTCGGCTGCCTGTGCCGTTGCGCCATCGCCGGGCTGGTTGATCGCGGCGCGGGTGGCGCAGGGGGCGGCTGCAGCCATCGTCACACCGGCGAGCCTCGCGCTGATCGGCGCCATCTTCCCGCGCGGGGAGCGCAGCCGCGCGATCGGCATATGGGCGGCGGCCTCCGCTCTGACCACCGCCGGCGGGCCGGTGCTTGGCGGCTGGCTGACCGAAACCTTCGGCTGGCCGGCGGTGTTCTGGATCAATCCACCGCTATCCCTCGCCGTGGTCGCCATACTCTGGCGCTTTGCACCCACAGATCGTCGCGAACCGCGACGGTTCGACGTGGCCGGTGCCGCGATCCTCGCGGCCGCACTCGGGTTGCTCGCCTGGGTGCTGAGTCAGCTTGGCCCCGTCGGGTCCGGTGGCGGTGACGATGTACCCCGGTCGAAAATCTGGGGTATTGCCGCCGTCGCCCTGCTCGGCGCCGCCGGCCTGCGCTTCTATGCCCATTGGGAGCGCAGAAGCCCACACCCGATGACACCACCCTATCTCGCCCGGAACCGGGCCTTTGTCGGGCTCAACCTCGCCACGCTGCTGAGCTACTCTAGCCTGGCGATCATGTTCTTCCTGCTACCCTTCGACCTCGTTGACCGCCGCGGCCTGCCGTCGACCGGCGCCGGACTTGCGTTCCTGCCCTTCACCCTCACGGTCGGGCTGCTGTCGCGACTGTTCGGCCGCTTGGCCGATACGGCCGGCCCGCGCACCATGCTTGTCGCGGGTCCAGCTGGCGCGGCCCTGGCTTATCTCTGGATGGCAGTGGGGCGGGACCTGCCGCTGACCCTCGGCGTGATCGGCCCCATGGCCCTGCTGGGCCTGTCCTTCGCCGTCCTGGTGGCGCCGCTCACGGCATCCGTAATGTCGAGTGTAGACGAGGCTGACGAGGGACTGGCCTCCGGCATCAACAACGCGACCAGCCGGATTGCCCAGCTAGCCGGCATTGCCCTGGCCGGCGGCATCGCTACCTTTGCCGCCGGTTACGAAACTGCTCTCGCGATCGCCGCCGTAGCGTCGATGGGCGGCGCCGCGGTCATCACAGCCACAATTCCGCGAGGATTGGCGCAAGTGGAGGATCAGCCGAAGTAGTTGCATTTCTTTGCCGGGCTGCTTGAAAAATCGGCGTTTTGGCGCGATGCGAATTCAGGCGACAGGAAGCTATCGCAGGCTACACGTTTGGGCAACGAAGTGGTCTGTGAAGGACGCGGCTGATTGAGTTCTGTGATCATGGTCTTGACCCCTGAAGCTGGTCCAATATGGGTGCGATTCTTCGGGCAAAATTCTGGCAGCAGAGGAGTGCCTGAACACCTCATGGTTCCTGTTGATGGCCGATGCCCGCCAACGGATCGATGCTTGGAGGATCGATTACAATGACCAAAGGCCGCATTCTGCGCTCGGAAACTTGACGCCGAGTGCCTTCGCGGCCCAACTGAAACCTGCTCGAGAAGTCGCATGACGCCCGGACCAAAGACAGGGTGAAGCCCAGCGCCCGAGAATACGCACTCACATCGGACCAGGTTCAGGGGTTAAGACTATTTAGGGGGCCCTGATTAGAGAACGTTGGACTCCAGTCCCTCTCCCTCCGCCATTTTGCCTTGCGACAACTCTCTCCAGTTCTCGCTCGCCAGCAGCGGAACACCAGAAGCGGCGCGGTATTGCTGGAGAGCTGTTGACCAGGGTCGATGGCGCCTGAGCGATTTTGCCTCTCTGATCGCCTATTCTCTCCAAAGCTCGTGACTGGGTGGCTTTAGTTCAGAGCTTCATCGGGCTGATGTCGGCGGTGCTTCCCAGCTGGTATTCTGGACGAATTCTATACTGAGATCCCTGCCCGAGCGCGCCTATCCAATATCTGTTTTCTATCCCGGCCGACCAGTCAGCCCGGGTTGACAACTCGCCGCTCCAGAGCCCATTCGACTCAAATTTTGCTTCCATCCTCGGGTCCCTGGCTTTCCGAGCTTGAGGCGCAGAACCTCGTCAAGTACCACCCTCAATAATGGGCCTAAGGGGGGCCTTTCGCAGACTCTTGGTCCATATTGCTCGCAATGAGGCTCCAGCCGTGCCTGGATTACATCACGGCGGCAGGTGACCTGCCACTGATCTTTCATCCAGCGGCAATTAGAACCTCGGCAGATTGTGCGCTGGCTGGCGCTGTCGGAGCAATGGCCGACCTGCCATTACAGTGAAATTGGCCGCATAGGCGGAAGAGGTTTGGTGGCCGGTGACCGAGTGGGGTCGGCTCTGGCTGTTGTTGTCCGCCGATGCTGCGACCCTCGCCTGCGCCCAACCCAGGCGAAAGAACTGGCCTTCGTTCGGGAGTCCTTCGCACTTCCTGGTCGTTGAAGCACTAGCAGAATGCGTTCTGCACCGGCTTGCTTGGCGCGATGAAGTGCTAGTAGCCCCGATGCCTGGCGGCCCGGGCTTGCATGGCGTTCGAGGTAAATTTTGTCCTGCGGTTGGAATAGGTCATTCTCGGATTGCCGCGCTCGGTGATGATGGCCGCCAGTTCCCGAGCCGCCCGCCGCTGCGAGATCAAGGTGCCTGGAATCGCCGCAAGGCGCTCCGGGGTCACGTCGTCGACGAGGTTGAGGCTGCGGCAGCGTTGGCTGGACCCGTCAAGCCTGACTCCAACTCCACGTGGAATCAAACGCGGTTGCAGGTAATCAGCTCACCAAATATAGCGGATTGCCGTCTAGGGTACGATAGTTCCGCCGATCACTGGATACGACTGGGTGAGATAGCTAACAACAGGTTCAGCGTTTATACACGGATTATCTTGACATCAGCGACAGCTTTTCCGACCCATCTCAGCCGCTCAGTAGCCTTTTGTCGCGTCTCGAAATCGGACGCTAGTACATGTTGCGGATTCCCGGCCTTGACTTGAGCGTGTCCCAACTAACTGGATTCACCGCTAGATACAGCGAGATAGTTGACATCGTTCCACGTCGGAAGCGTGGGAGGAGGGCACAAGTTGCATCCTAGGTGGTGGCAGGCTTCTGGGTGCAGCGCAGTCTGAGCGCGCCCGCCCAAAGCTTTGTCTGTTGCTCAACCGACCTTTGCACCACTCGATGCTCGGGTTATCGCATTGACCTTGACGTTCCGGAACGAAGCGGTGGTCAATGGCAATCGGACGCTGGCGGCTCCCGCCAATTCGACCGACCGGGGCGACCAGAGGTTCGCGTGGAGCGTCATCGGGAGGTGCGGAATCGGGGTCGGATCCCAGCTTCCGCGTTCGTGCACAAGGACGTCATCGACGAACCAGCGGATCCGGTCGGGAAACCATTCGATCGCGTACCGATGGAAGTCCGCGCTGGCGTCGAAGCCGAGATCGATCGCACAGGGTGAACCACGGTAGCCGTAATCGAAGTCTGCGCCTTCGTCCCCTGGATTGAAGTAGACATTGAGAATCATCCTGCGCGGCTTGTTACCTGTTATCTCGACGTCGATCTCCTGCCTTGGCGCGGATCGATGCAAGAAGAAGCCTGTGACCAGGCCGCTCCCCCGCGCCGCCGCCATCTCGATTTCGAAACGGCCGTGCAGGAAGCGATGAGCCGACGAGAGCGCGCCGGAGCGGAAGGGGCGGTCCCCCATCTCCGATGCGCTCAGTGTGATCGTAGCGCCGTCCGGACCGTAATTAATCGCGTCGGATCCGAAAGTGGCCAGATTGCCCGGGAATGTCCCGAGCATCGCGGGCATCTCGACGGTGGGCTCAGTGAGCGGGCACTGCATCTCGACCGCCTCACGTTCCCTCGGGGATGCTGTTTCGCAGGCCGGCGGCGGCCATCCGTCAGCCGTTACGATCGCCCAAGGCGTGTCGTCCATCGCCAAGGGTCGTGCGGCCCGGAGCTGCTCGTTCGAGGGCCTGCAAGTTCGACGTCCGTCGCGAAAGAGGCGCCAATCACTTGGTGCGCCGGAGGGGAATGCTTGGACCGGCGTGGTCATCCCCGTCAGCGAACAGAGCGGCGCCCACCAGTCGTCGCCCGGTCCGTCTCCGGGCAGAATAGTCCATAGACGCTTCGGAAGGTCGGAGGTGACGATCCGTTTGGGTCGAATCGGTTCCAGGACCAAGCCGGTGACGAGTTTGGCGACCTCGTCTGACAAAGCGTCGGACGGAAATGGCGGATCGACGAGGACGTCGAATGTGTTGAACAAGGTGGCGACTTCCGCATCGGTGACAGCAGGCGCGGTAGCGTCGAACGCGAGTACGCGAAGGCCCAGCATAGACAGCGCCATCGTTAGCGGCTCGTGCGCGCCGCGACCGGTCCAAACCACGAGCCGGACCCTGCCGGAGCGAGTGGGGGCGGGAAGGGCTTTGGCGTCGACGATGCCGGCTCTTGCTAGAAAGGGGAGCACCGAATAGGAGTTGTCGGATCCCGCATCGGGCCTCTGCAGGATCGCCTGCGTCATGACGGCGAGCGGCCTCAGCCAATCGAACTGCCTGTTCATCCACATGTCGACCGGCCCGACGACAGGCATCGCATGCAGCAGCGCCTGCGCTCCGCCTCGCGAGAGGACGTAGCCGCAGAGGAACCATAGCCCTCGCACCGGGCGGAACAGCGACCCGCGGACGTCCGCCCGCTCGCAGGTCCCACCGGCGTCCTCATAGGACAAGTAGAGCATGGCTGGTCCCCCGTCATTTCCTCTACTTGAGGCCTCGCACCATGCCCTTTCGATTAATGCGGCTGCCCCCCGGCGGAACCAAATGTCGTCCTCAAGGATTAGTACGTATTCCTCGCGTCCTGTCGCAACTGCCTTCCACGCTTCGATGTGCGATCGCGCGACGGCGATCTCCTGACGCGTCATCGTCACGGCCGCGTTCCGCCCAAAGCAGACCTCCAACTGGGCGTCCGGCTGCACGTGGTACTGGTGGTCGAGTACGTATCGCGGGTCGACGTCCGCTGTGGCTGCGACCGCTCTGCCGTCGCGTGCGTCGACCGCGGGAAGACGCGTGACGAGGTCGCTCAGCCGGCGTCCCTCGTGGTCCTTGAAGCGTGCGAGTTCTCGCAGGGTCCGGGCCATGCGGCGCGGCTGTCGGTCGAGGTTGATCACGAGGATCGCCCCGATCCGGCACGCGTCGGGGCCGAACGCGTCGATCTTTCCACCCGGCATCACGGCGGCGACTTGCCGGTAAAGACGGAACGCCGCCGCTCTCAGGGCTCTGGCGGGGCGCTCAAGCCTCAAGCGCGCACCTTCGCAGCAAGCGGTTCAGCATCCGTATACATTGCGCCAGTTGCGCTCGTCTCCGCGATAGGAGAGGTCCCACCGCGTTTCTGCGATCTCGTCCCAGCCGCGTATCAAATTGAAGTCGAGTGCGCCTCCGCGCAGAAGCAGATCATGCGCGTGTACAGCGAGAACGCTCGTGAGGTTTCCTGGGCCAGTGGTGGCCTGGATCTTCGGCCGGTCGTCGCCCCTGTGTAGCAGATCAGTCGCCCGATCCAGGGCGCGCCGCAGGACGGGATGTCCGGGAGGCGCGGCGATGGGATCGTTGTTGACGTAGAAGTTGCGTTCTCCTGTGGGCAGATCTTTGCGCCAGATGTCGGCGTTCGGCATCATTGCGCCGGCCGAAATATCGTAGCAGAGCGGCTGGAGCTTGAGCCTGTCGTCTTCGAACAGGCGAGTCCAGCCATCCTCAAGCAGTACGTCGTCGCAGTCGACGTAGAGGCCCCCTTCGGTGAGCAGCACGCACAGACGAAGGTAGTCGCACCGCATCGCCGGATGTGCGCATTGACCGAACGCGACCGCTTCGCGGGCACCGTATCGATCTCGGATGTAGCGGTCGGCGGAGGCGTCGTCGAAGGTCCATATGGCGAAGCCGTGGTCGACCAACCGCTCCCAGGTCGACATGCAGGTCGCTACGTCGTTGGGCAGTTTTGTATGATCGTGCCAAAATCTGACTAGGTTGCGTGGTATCCCACCAGATGCGTTTCGTGATCGGCATGCGGGATCCATGCCGATGTGCATGAGGACAATGTCCCGAATCAATGCCGATCGAAGCGTCTCGTACTCCTCAAAGCCGGGTCGCAGAGCTGCGATCCGACTCCGCGCGTCAGCCGCATGATCTTGCGCCGCGCTCAAACGGCTGAGCCTTGTGCGGCTGGAGGACTTCGATCACGGCTTCGCCGCAGGTAGGCCGCATAGGCGTGAGAACTCCTCAGGAGATAGATGCGGCCGCCTGCTACAAAGCCGTCGAGACCGTGCTCTCTAGTGTAGACGTCGAGGTCGCCGATGTCGTTGATGAACCCCTTGTGCTTGAAGTTGAGCGACGTATTGCAGAGGACGCCATAGCCGGTTCTCTTTCGGAAAGCTAACAGCAGGGCGTGAAGCTCCGGATTAGAATGCTGTGTCACGGTCTGCAAGCGCGCCGTTCCATTAACGTGCGTCACGGCGCGGAGCCGATCAGTAGTTGCCCTGAAGGTGTAGAGCATATGCGGGCTGTCGACACGACAGCCGAACCACCGCTCCGCCTCCTCGCGCAGGCAAACTGGCGCGATCGGCCGGAACTGCTCGCGCTGTTTGATCACGTTCAGCCGCTTACGCGTCTCGTCGCGAAACGGGGCTGCCAGAATCGACCGGTTGCCGAGTGCGCGGGGCCCGATCTCGTAGCGCCCCTGCGCCCAGCCGAGGACGAGGTAATTCGCGAGCAGGTCCGCGACGAAGGCGTCGTCGCGTTCCAGTATGTTGTATGCGTCGCGTTGAAACGGAACATCGTCGCGGAACGGGAGACCGGCATATACGTCCCACTCGATCTTAGGGTCCCCGGTTAAACGGAACTGAGCGTCGATCGCCGTCCCGATGGCTGCCCCGCTGTCGTTGGCCACGGGCGGGACGAAGACCTGCGAAAACTGGCCGCTGTCTACCCATTTACTGTTCCAGTCGCAGTTCAGCCCGCAGCCGCCGGCGATCAAAAGTGGCTGACCGGGTTTGAGGTGCTCTCGCGCGAAACTTTCGAAGCGGGCGAATATGGCGTCGCTGTAGATCCCCGCAAAATCCCGAAACGAAGCGTCCTCGACGCCGACATCGAAATGAGGCGCCTGCGGAAGCGCGGGATAGTCGGAGAGTTTGCGGTAGGGACCGTCGAGAAGGAAATCGATAATCGACTGCTCCGCTGCCGTTGCGGTCGAGCGGTTCGAGAACGACGCAAGCGCCATCAGCTTTCCGGCATCGGATGGCCGGGGAAAGGGGCCGTCCTTCGGGAAATCGGGGTCCGCAAGTCCGTAGAGCAGCGCGTAGCGGTTGCCCGGCTGCGTCAGAACGTCACCCACGATGGAAATTCGACCGATAGCGTCGATCTCGTAGAATGTACCAATCTCGCCTTCCCACACTAGGGCGTAGCATGGCGTACTCTTCGGGAGCGGGGACATCCCAAGGGCGCACATGACGTGCGAGCGCTCGTGGGAGGAAGAGAAGTAGTCGGAACGTCCGCGCAGGAACCGTCCCTTCTCTTGGATGGCGAGTTCCTCTGCAGTTCCGCGATATCCGCCGTTGCGGCGGGATCCGTGCAGGAATTCGTAGTGGTCTCGCGGCCACCAACCGCTCATACATATGACGTCGGGAAGATCGGACAGCTCGCCGACGATATCGAGGATATCGGAAACCGATAGGGCGGAGTAGCGATAGTTGGAGCCCTTCTCGGCTTCGATCGAGAAGGATAGCCGGCCGTCCTCGATGAGAGCAACGGAACCGTCATGACCAGGATTGTATGCTAGGATACGCAATAACCTCTCCCCTTATGGAACGGAAAGTCCACATGTTTCCGAGTTCTGGCAAGTGGATTTCTCAGAACGGACCAGTCTTGCGGTCCTAGACGGACTCACGCTTGCGCCACTTCGCTATTGTCTTTGGGTGCATGCCAAGCTATCGGCTCAGCTGCGAGGGCTTCCAGCGTCACACGCCTTTGGCATCAAATTCTGCTCGACTGCCCTACCCAAGCCACCGGCCACGACCTCATCAGCGCACCGAGGGTCATCGGCCCAGCGTACAAGCCGTCGATGATCGCCTCGACGATGTCGGGGGCCAGCAGGTTGAGGCGGAGTACGCGGCTGATGTATGCAGCTGAGACGCCTTCAGTCTTCGCCATCTCCCCAATCGTCGCGTACCTTCCCTCATCCAGCATCCGCTGCCAGCGATGCGCTCGGGCCAGCGCCCTGACCAGCGTCCCGTTGACCCGCGGCGCCGGCGCCCAGGCATCAGCGCCATCCGGCACGACCACCACCTTTCGCCCGCCGCGCCGGGTGAAGGCCATCGGCACCCGCACCGTCACCGTCTCGCCCGCCATCACGCCGCTTCCCGCTCGGCCGGTCCTCCGACCTCCCGCCACAGCCGCGTCAGCCCGTCGGCGCGGAGCGTGATCGCCAGCCCGTCATCGTCGACCCGGACCTGTTCCACCAGCAACTGGACGATGCGCGCCTGCTCGGCCGGGAACAGCTCGTCCCAGAGGGAGTCGAAGCCGTAGATGGCATCACGGATCTCCGCCTCGGCGACCGCCTCGCCCTCGGCCTTGAGCGCCTTCCAGGTGCCGACCACGATCTCGGGGCTGCGCAGCAGCTGGCGCAACTGGTCGATCACCGCGCCCTCGACGGCCGCCGCTGGCACCCGGGCGGCGGGGGAGGTCGCCTGGCCGCCCTTCAGCAGGGCCTGGTCGACATAGTAGCGGTAGAGCTTCTGCTTCCGCCGTGTGTGGGTCGGCGTCATCGCCCGGCCGGAGGGACCGACGAGCAGCCCTTTCAGCAGGGCCGGGGTCTGCGCCCTGGTCTTCGCCGCCCGTGCCCGCGGGCTCTCCTTGAGGATGGCGTGCACCCGGTCCCAGAGCTCCCGGTCGATGATGGGTGCGTGCTGACCGGGGTAAGCCTCGCCCTTGTGTACGGCCAGGCCCAGATAGACCCGGTTGGCCAGCAACTTGTAGACGAAGCCCTTGTCGATCGGTCGGCCGCGCTTGCTGGTGACACCCTCTTCGGCCAGCTGGCGGGCGAGGGTGGTGGCCGAGCCGATCTCCAGGAAGCGGCTGAAGATCAGGCGCACCGTCCTGGCCTCGGCCTCGTTCACCACCAGGCGGCGGTCGACGACGTCGTAGCCGAGCGGCGGGTGGCCGCCCATCCACAGCCCCTTCTTCCGGCTGGCGGCAAACTTGTCGCGGATGCGCTCGCCCGCCACCTCGCGCTCGAACTGGGCGAAGGAGAGCAGGATGTTGAGGGTGAGCCGGCCCATCGAGGTGGTGGTGTTGAAGGACTGGGTCACCGAGACGAAGGTCACCTGGTGCCGGTCGAAGAGCTCGACCAGGCGAGCGAAGTCCATCAGGGCGCGGGACAGGCGGTCGATCTTGTAGACCACGACGATGTCGACCAGCCCCGCCTCGATGTCGGCCAGCAGCCTCTTGAGAGCCGGACGATCGAGCGTGCCGCCGGAGACGCCGCCATCGTCGTAGCGGTCGGGCAGGGGGATCCAACCCTCGGCCTTCTGGCTGGCGACGAAGGC
>JAVKFF010000024.1:0-31937 GCA_040226215.1 Azospirillaceae bacterium | reverse complement strand
ATTGGCGTGCTGAAGCGCGCCGGTGAGGAGGATGTGTTTCATTTACTTCATTTATGTGTGTGGTCCGGGGCGGGTTGGGGTGCGATGTTCGGTTTCGCAGTCCGGGGACCGGCACCCGTCTTCTCCAGCCCCTGCTCGCCTATCGCGGCAGGGGGCCGAAGGGCACCGGGCGGGGGTCGTGGTTGACCCAGACCCGGCCGCGCAGCACCACCCCGGGCGGCTCCAGCGTGGCGGCATCCAGGATGGCGCCGACATCGATGCCGGGCCGGGCGGTGACCGGCACGGTCACCTGCTCGACATCGTAGGCCACGATCCAGAATTCCTGGAGGTCGATCGCGCCCTCGGCCAGGTCCGGGCCGCCCGCGTCCCCCTGCCCCGGCTCCTCCACCAGCAGTTCCACCCGTTCGATCAGCACCGCGTAACCGGTGCGGTTGCCGAAGTCGAGCGTGGCCAGGAAGCCGCTGCCGTCGGGTGAGCGGCTGTCCCGCTCCAGGCCCGCGAGGGAGATCAGCGGCGTCTGGCCGCCGACCAGCTCGCACGCGCCGAGGCCCGCCAGCCCGCCGGCCGCCGCCAGCGCCAGAACCGTCCGCCTGAAGAGCCTCATTCCCCGCCTCTCGGTCGCGATATCGCACTAACCTTAGACGATAATGCGAAAGGATAGGAAGCCCCGAGCGGCCGGCTCTGGGTCGCGGCCCATCAAAGGTGGGTGAGCCGGCGGCCTACAGCCTGGCGATGCGCTCGGTGATCAGGTCGAGGAAGCCCTCAGCGTCGACCTCGCGCAGCACGTGGACGTTCCGGGGCCGGTCGGTCATGCCCCACCAGTCGACCACGGTCATCCCCATGGTCAGCGCCGATCCGGTTTCCACCGCCACGTGGCAGTCGCGGCCGCCGAACAGCTCCGGCTTGAGCAGAAAGGCGATCACGCAGGGGTCGTGCAGCGGGCCGCCGGCCTGGCCGTAACGCTCCATGTCGAAGCGTTCGTAGAAATCCAGCATGGCGGCAGCCGCCGTGGCGACGGGCGTGCCGATGGCGCGCAGGCCGTCGATGAAGGCGCGGGTCATCAGCGCCCGGTGGGTGACGTCGAGCGGCGCCATGACGATGGGGATGCCGGATTCCAGCACCGCCGCGGCGGCATGCGGGTCGACATAGATGTTGAACTCCGCCGCCGGCGTCGTGTTGCCGCCCTCGAAGAAGCCGCCGCCCATCAGCACGATCGCCTTGACGCGCTCGGCGATGCCGGGCTCGCGCACCAGCGCCATGGCGATGTTGGTGAGCGGGCCGAGCGGGCAGAGCGTGATCGTGCCGGGCGCGTGCGCCATGATCGTCTCGACCAGCCAGTCGACGGCGTGGGCCTCCTGCAGCGCCATGGTCGGTTCCGGCAGGTCCGGGCCGTCGAGCCCGCTCTCGCCATGCACCCATTCCGCCGTCACCAGCGGCCGCAGCAGCGGCCGGGCGCAGCCGGCGAAGACCTTCATGTCGGGCCGCCCCGCCAGCTCGCAGACCTTGCGCGCGTTCTTCTCGGTCAGCGCCAGGGGCACGTTGCCGGCGACCGCCGTGATACCGAGCACCTCGAGTTCGGGGGAAGCCAGCGCCAGAAGGATGGCGATGGCGTCGTCCTGTCCCGGATCGGTGTCGATGATGATCTTCTGCCTGTCCATGTCCGGCGGCACTCCCCTCGTGACGGCGTCAAGCCTGCTAGCACCGCACCGCCGGAGTCGGCAAGTCCGCGCGATCCGGCCGGGAAATATTATGTCGCGCCGGCGACGGTGCCGTGACGCGAATGTCCGCGAGGGCAATTACTGCACTTCTTTCATTGCCTTTTTCGGATGCGTCCGAGTTCGTGTTTGAAAGCGACGCGCAAATACTGATCTATACTGACCGTAACGGCACCATGCCGCCGCGAATATTGCGGCGCAGCATGACATGCAAATTGCGGGAGGAGCGACATGGCGGTGTTCGACCAGACGGATTTCGATGCCCACGAGCAGTTGGTCTTCGCCAGCGATGTCGAGACCGGCCTGCGCGCCATCATCGCCATCCACGACACCACGCGGGGACCGGCGCTCGGCGGCTGCCGCATGTGGGCCTACGCCTCCGAGCAGGACGCCATCCGCGACGCCCTGCGCCTGTCGCGCGGCATGACCTACAAGGCGGCGATCTCCGACCTGCCGCTGGGCGGCGGCAAGTCGGTGATCATCGGCGACGCGCGGCGCCACAAGACCCCGGCGATGATGCGCGCCATGGGTGCCGCCGTGGAGCGGCTCGCCGGCCGCTACATCGTGGCGGAGGACGTCGGCACCTCGGTCGAGGACATGGCGGAGATCGCCCGCACGACCGGCCATGTCGTCGGGCTGGACACATCGGCCAGCGGCACCGGCGACCCGTCCCCCGCCACCGCCTTCGGCGTGTTCCGCGGCCTGGAGGCCGCCATCGCCTTCTCCGACGCGGTCGACACGCTGCAGGGAGCCACCGTCGCCGTTCAGGGCCTGGGCCATGTCGGCTACCACCTCTGCCGCTATCTGGCGGAAGCGGGCGCCCGGCTGATCGTCACCGACATCCACCAGCAGGCGATCGACCGGGTGGTCAAGGCATTCGGCGCGCGGGCCGTCGCCGCCGACGCGATATACGACGTCGAGGCCGACGTCTATGCGCCCTGCGCGCTGGGTGCGACCATCAACAACACCACCATCAACCGGCTCAGGGTGAAGATCGTCGCCGGGTCGGCCAACAACCAGCTGGCCACGCCCTCCCATGGCGAGGCGCTGCGCCGGCGCGGCATCCTCTACGCGCCCGACTACGTGATCAACGCCGGCGGGTTGATGAACGTGGCGGCGGAGCGCTTCGGCTACGGCGCGGACGCCACCTGGGCGCGCATCGCCGCCATCCACGACACCACGCTGTCGATCCTGGAGCGGGCGCGGCGCGACGGCATCCCGTCATCCGACGCGGCCGACCGCATCGCCGAGGAGCGCTTCCGCTCGCACCGGCAGGCGCTGGCGGCCTGATCAGGGTCCGAATATGGGGGGTCGGGAGAGGACCGCCGCGCGGGCGGCGCCCTGGCGTCAGGGTTCAGGCGCAGTTGGCGGTGCGAAAGGGCACGACGATGCCGTCCTCGGCATGGTCGCCCACCAGATCCTCGATCAGATCCTCGATCTCCTCGGCGCAGAGCCGGCAGCGCGGCGTCACGCCCGCGGCCCGATAGACCTGGTCGGGGGTCTGCGCCCCGTCACGGATCAGATCCGTGATCGTGCGCTCGTTCAACGCGTTGCAGATGCAGATATACATGCGGCCAACACCGTCCCTTCTCGGCCGACAATGTGATGCGCCTGCGAATGACTGTCAATTGCGCTTTTGCGTTGCGGGCGTTCGCCACGCCGCAACGCCGGACCTCGCCACTCAGGCTGCGCGGGAACGGGCGATGAGGTCCTGGAGCCAGTCGAAGGATGCCTTGGGCGTGCGCTTCTGCGTCGCGTAGTCCACATGCACGATGCCGAAGCGCTTGGCGTAGCCCAGCGACCATTCGTAGTTGTCCATGAAGGACCAGACGAAATAGCCGCGGATGTCGACGCCGCGGTCGCGCGCCTCGAGCAGGTTGGAGAGATAGTCCTCGAAATAGGCGATGCGGTCGCGGTCGTCGACGCGGCCGTCGGCGCCGGCGCCGTCCGGGAAGGCGCCGCCATTCTCCGTGACGTAGAAGACCTGCTTCCCGTAGCGTTCGACCAGGCGCAGGAGCTGGTCGCGCAGGCCCGTGCCGTCGATCAGCCAGCCCATGTCGGTGGTCGGGCCCGACGGCGTCTCGCCGATGCGGGCGCCGAACGGGCTCTCAGGGTCGGGATAGCAGAACATGCGGCAATAGTGGTTGAGGCCGAACAGGTTGATCGGCTGGGCGATGGTCTCCAGATCGCCCGGCTTCACCCAGGGGGCCAGCATGTCGGCCAGCGGTTCCGGGTAGCGGCCGAGCAGGATGGGGTCGACCATGGCCAGGTTCCAGAACAGGTCGATGGTCTCCGCCGCCTGGCGGTGGGCGGGGTCATCGCGCCCGGGCTCGCAGGGTTGCAGCGAGATGATCTGGCCCGTCCGGGCATCGGGCGCGGCGGCACGGATCGCCTGGGCCGAGCGCCCGAAGGCGAGGTTGATGTGGTGCAGCGCCGCCAGCGCCGCCTCGCGGTCGGCATGGCCCGGCGCGTGCTCCCCCGTGGCATGGCCCAGCCACATCAGCACGTTGGGCTCGTTGAACGGGAAGAAGTGCTTCACCCGGTCGCCCAGGCGCGAGGCGACGGCATGGGTGTAGTCGGCGAACCAGCCGGCGACGTCGCGGTTGCGCCAGCCGCCCCGGTCCTCCAGCACCGCCGGCAGGTCCCAGTGGTGCAGGCAGATCCAGGGCTCGATCGACCTCTCCAGCAGGCTGTCGACCAGCCGGTCGTAGAAGGCGAGGCCGGCCTCGTTCACCGCCCCCGTCCCCTCCGGCAGGATGCGCGGCCAGGCGGTGGAGAAGCGGTAGGCGTCGACGCCGAGTTCGGCCATCAGCGCCACGTCCTCCGGATAGCGGTGGTAATGGTCGCAGGCGATATCGCCCGTCTCCCCGTTCACCACCTTGCCGGGCGTGCGCGCGAAGCGGTCCCAGATGGACGGCGAACGCCCGTCCTCGGCGGCCGCGCCCTCGATCTGGTAGCACGAGGTCGACACGCCCCAGAGGAAGTCTTTCGCGAAACGGCTGGCATCCATGGCTCGGGGTCCGATTTCCTGGGCGTGGCCGGGTATGGCCTGGCGGCGCACTCTATCGGTGGTTGTCGGGCTGTCAACCGGCCGGACTTGACCGGTGGCCCTCACGGCACCAGTGTGAAGCGTGACAACCCATGCGCGCTTAGGGTGAATTGGGACATGACCTTTGACGTCGGTCGGTCTAATTTGCCGCGCGTTTACCCGGGCATGGCTGCCGGGCGCAAGTCGTCAACAACGAGGCTCCGGCACCGACGAGCGAGCCCAACAAGACAGAACAAGGAGGATACCAGGAAATGACGAGGAAGCTCTCCCTCTCGCTGTCCACCGCCATGGCCGTGTGCCTGGCCGGATCCGCGGCCATCGCGCAGGATCTCGTCTTCCCCATCGGCGAGGACGACCGCTTCAACTGGGCCAGCCTCGAGCCGTTCAACGAGATGGACCTGAGCGGCGAGACGGTGACGGTGCTCGGCCCCTGGCTCGGCCCCGACCGCGACCTGGTGAACAGCGTCTTCGCCTATTTCGAGGAAGCCACCGGCGCCAATGTCGACTATGCCGGCTCGGACAGCTTCGAGCAGCAGATCATCATCGACATTCAGGCCGGCAGCCCGCCCAACATCGCCGTGTTCCCGCAGCCCGGCCTCGCCGCCGACCAGGCGCGCCGCGGCGCCCTGGCCCCGCTCTCCGACGAGACCCGGCAGTGGGTGCTCGACAACTACGCCGCCGGCCAGTCCTGGGTCGATCTCGGCACCTACGAGAACGAGAACGGCGAGGACGCGTATTTCGGCTTCTTCTACAAGGTCGACGTGAAGAGCCTGGTCTGGTTCGTGCCGGAGAACTTCGAGGATGCCGGCTACGAGATCCCGGAGACCATGGAGGACCTGCTGGCGCTGTCCGAGCAGATCGTCGCGGACGGCGGCACGCCCTGGTGCATCGGCCTCGGCTCCGGCGACGCCACGGGCTGGCCGGCGACCGACTGGGTCGAGGACATCATGCTGCGCACGCAGCCGCCGGAGGTCTACGACCAGTGGGTGTCCAACGAGATCCCGTTCAACGATCCCGCCGTGGTGAACGCCATCGAGATCTTCGGCCAGTTCGCCAAGAACCCGGACTGGGTGGCCGGCGGCGTGGCCTCGGTCGGCGCGACGGATTTCCGCGACAGCCCGTCGGGCCTCTTCACCTTCCCGCCGAACTGCTACATGCACCACCAGGCGAGCTTCATCCCGACATTCTTCCCGGAAGGCACGGAACTCGGCGTTGACGCCGACTTCTTCTACTTCCCGCCCTACGAGGCCGAGGATCTCGGCCGGCCGGTGCTGGGCGCCGGCACACTGTGGGCGATCACCAACGACAGCGAGGCCACGCGGGCGCTGCTGCAGTACCTGCAGGCACCGATCTCCCACGAGGTCTGGATGGCGCAGTCCGGCTTCCTGACGCCGCATCTGGGCGTCAACCCGGACGCCTATAACGACGACGCGCTGCGCCAGCAGGGCGAGATTCTGGCGAGCGCCACGACCTTCCGCTTCGACGCCTCCGACCTGATGCCCGGTGCCATCGGCGCCGGCGCCTTCTGGACGGGCATGGTCGACTTCGTCAGCGGATCTTCCGCCCAGGAAGTGGCGGACGACATCCAGGCCGCCTGGGAGTCGCTTCGCTAGTCCGGCGAAAGCGGCGATGACGCTTTTGTTGCGGGCGGGACTGGTCACGGTCCCGCCCGTTTCTATGTTGCTGCTCGCCCGCGGCTCCGGATGCGTGTCGAGCACGGGAGGTGGACAACCGCCGGCAACCGGGGCATCGTTCGGTAACGAAAGATTCTGAAAAAGAACTCAAGTCGTTGCAGGGGAGGTTGGCGCATTGGCATCGCAGCTCATCGGCGCGGTCATTGCGATCGTGCTCGGGATCGGCTTCAGCCTGTTCTACTTCGCGGGCACCAACTGGGCGCTTGATCACTGGCTCGGCGACAGGACCGACGCCGCCGGCGAGAAGATCTCGAAAGCTCACCGGCGGGAGTCGATCCGGCCGTGGCTGTTCATCGCCCCGGCCCTGCTGATCCTCGGCGTCTATCTGGTCTACCCGGTCGTCGAGACCCTGCGCCTCAGCTTCTTCGACGACACCGGCCAGGGCTTCGTCGGCCTCGCCAACTACATCTGGGCCTTCCAGGACGGCGAGTTCCTGCTGGCCATCCGCAACAACCTGCTGTGGCTGATCATCGTGCCGTCGGCCAGCACCGGTCTCGGCCTGCTGATCGCCACGCTGGCCGACCGGGTGCCCTGGGGCACCGTCGCCAAGTCGCTGATCTTCATGCCCATGGCGATCTCTTTCGTGGGCGCCAGCGTGATCTGGAAGTTCGTCTACGACTATCGCGGACCGGACGCCGAGCAGATCGGCATCCTCAACGCCATCGTCGTGTCGCTGGGCGGCGACCCGGTGCACTGGATCAGCCTGCCCTTCTGGAACAACTTCTTCCTGATGGTCATCCTGATCTGGATCCAGACGCCGTTCGCCATGGTGATCTTTTCCGCCGCCCTGCGCGGCGTGCCCATGGACACCATCGAGGCGGCGCGCATCGACGGTGCGAGGCCGGTGCAGATCTTCTTCAAGGTGGTGCTGCCGCAGATCATGAGCACCGTGGTGGTGGTCTGGACGACGATCACCATCATCGTGCTGAAGATCTTCGACATCGTGCTGGCGATGACCAACGGCCAGTGGAACACCGAGGTGCTGGCCAACCTGATGTATGACTGGATGTTCCGCGGCGGCGGCGATTTCGGTCGCGGCAGCACCATCGCCATCGTCATCATGGTGGCCGTGATCCCGATCATGATCTGGAACATCAGGCGGTTCCAGAAAGAGGAGGGCATGCGATGAAGCTCGCCGGACGCTACGTCACCGGCGGCCAGGTCGCCGGCCAGGTTCTTCTCCTGCTCCTGGTCGTCATCTGGACCCTGCCGACCGTCGGCCTGCTGGTCTCATCGCTGCGCGACAAGGACCAGCTGATCGCCTCGGGCTGGTGGTCGGCCCTGTCCTCCACCGAAATCGCCAACCAGGGACGCACCGGCACCGCCGACGATCAGGTGGAGACGGCGGACGGCTACCAGATCGCCGGTAACCTGCTGCCCGAGGACAGCCCGGCGGAAATCGGCTTCTGGTCGGACAACATCAACGACATCACCGCCTACGAGGCGGGCCAGTCCGCACCGGTCGACGACACGGGCGCGATGACCGTCAACGCCGACGGCAGCTATAGCTGGGTCTCGCCCGAGCCGTTCACGCTAGAGCGCGGCGAGCGCGTCTTCTACCAGGCCTTCGTGCCGCCGATCTTCACGCTCGACAACTACCGCGAGGTGCTGGCGGCCGAGGGCATCGGCCGGGCCTTCATCAACACCGCCACCGTGGCCATCCCGGCCACCATCATCCCGATCCTGATCGCCGCCTTCTGCGCCTACGCCTTCACCTGGATGAGCTTCCCCGGGCGAAACTGGCTGTTCGCCATCGTCGTCGGCCTGCTGGTGGTGCCGCTGCAGATGTCGCTGATCCCGCTCTTGCGGCTCTACAACGATGTCGGCGCCACCTTCGGGGTGGAGGCGAAATCCTATCTCGGCATCTGGCTCGCCCATACCGGCTTCGGCCTGCCGCTGGCGATCTACCTGCTGCGCAACTATATCGGCAGCCTGCCACGCGACCTGATCGAGAGCGCGAAGGTGGACGGGGCGACCCATTTCCACATCTTCACCCGCCTGGTGATGCCGCTCTCGGTGCCGGCGCTCGCCTCCTTCGCCATCTTCCAGTTCCTCTGGGTCTGGAACGACCTGCTCGTGGCGCTGGTCTTTCTGTCCAAGCGCGAGGACCAGATCGTGCTGACCTCGCAGCTGCGCGAACTGCTCGGCTCGCGCGGCGACAACTGGGAGATCCTGACCAGCGGCGCCTTCATCTCGATGATCGTGCCCCTGCTGGTCTTCTTCGCCCTGCAACGCTACTTCGTGCGCGGGCTGACGGCCGGCTCGGTCAAGGGGTAGGCGGACGCGCGGAAAACGACGGACGACAGCACAGCAGAAGGAAGGGTCCGGCCGGCAGCGGCCAGGGACACCGCCCAAGGGAGACAGTTCACATGGCCACCGTGAAGCTTTCCGACGTCAAGAAGGCCTTCGGCAGCGTCGAGATCATCAAGGGCGTCGACCTCGACATCCACGACAACGAGTTCGTCGTCTTCGTCGGGCCGTCGGGCTGCGGCAAGTCCACCCTGCTGCGGCTGATCGCCGGTCTGGAGGACATCTCCTCGGGCGAGCTGACGATCGACGGCAAGCGCATGAACGACACGCCGCCGGCCGAGCGGGGTATCGCCATGGTGTTCCAGTCCTACGCCCTCTATCCGCACATGACGGTCTACGAGAACATGGCCTTCGGACTGAAGCTGGCGAAGTTCGACAAGAAAGTGATCGACGACAAGGTGCGCGAGGCGGCGCGCATCCTGCAGCTCGAGCACCTGCTGCAGCGCAAGCCCAAGGAGCTGTCGGGCGGCCAGCGGCAGCGCGTGGCCATCGGCCGCTCGATCGTCCGCGACCCCAAGGTCTTCCTCTTCGACGAGCCGCTGTCGAATCTCGACGCCGCGCTGCGCGTGCAGATGCGCATCGAGATCGCCAAGCTGCACAGCGACCTCGACGCGACGATGATCTACGTCACCCACGACCAGGTCGAGGCGATGACGCTGGCCGACAAGATCGTCGTACTGCAGGCCGGCATAGTCGTGCAGGTGGGCTCGCCGCTGGAGCTCTACTACCACCCGCAGAACAAGTTCGTCGCCGGCTTCATCGGCAGCCCGAAGATGAACTTCGTGCCGGTCGAGGTGGCCGCGACCGACGGCACGGGCGTGACCGTGACCCTGCCGGGCGGCAACACGCTGCTCGTGCCGGTCGACTCGCGGGGCGTGGCGCCCGGCGCCCGGCTGACCCTGGGCGTGCGGCCGGAGCACATGTCGGAGACCGGCCAGGGCGACGCCACCATGCCGGTGCAATGCGTCGTGGTCGAGCGGCTGGGCGGCGACACCTATGGCTATGTCCAGTCCGATGGCGTGGAACTGATGACGGTGCAGACCGACGGCACCAGCCGCATGAAGCCGGGCGACAGGCTCGATGTCGGCATGCGCGGGGCCACCTGCCACCTGTTCGGCGACGACGATCAGGCGCTGCCGCTGCTGGAGCGCAACGACCTCGCCGATATCGGCAAGTCCGGCATCCTCGCCGGCGCCCCCGGCCCCGCCCCGGCGGTTCACTAGCCGCGCCGGGCACCGGCGACGGCGAGGACGGGCGCCGGGTTCCGCATCTCCGCTCGCGCTGCGAGCGGAACGACGGTGAGATTTTCTCAGCCCACCCCACCCTCGTCGTTCCCGCCGAGCGGCAGCGAGAGCCGGAACCTCGCGTGGCCGGGCTGTGATTGGGGGCAACAGCACGACCTGGACCGGCCGGTGCCGCACCTCAGCGGAAGCTGCGGGCCTCCGGGAAGTGGCGGTCGGGGGCGCCGTCATCCGGGTGGCGGTCGTTGGCGGGTTGGCGCTGGCCGCGCCCGCCGAGCGCCAAGGCGAGCTGGGGCGTCGCCTCGGCGGGTCGGGCCGGAGGCCGCCCCGCCGGCCGCCCGCCTTCCCGCGTCTCCGGTCCTTCCAGCGTCTCCCGTGTTTGGCGCGTTCCCGGTCCCTCACGCATGTCCCGGGCCTGGCGCTGGTCGCGGCCGGGGCGGCGGACCTCGTCGGCGCGGGCCAGACCGCCGAGGAAGGCGTCGGCGGTCTCCACTCCGGCCAGCCCCGGCAGGGCTTCGGCTGGACCGTCACGGCCGTCGGCCAGCACCGACAGCCGCTCCTCGGCCTCCGAGCGGTCGAGCAGGGCCAGCCGGTCGGAGAGGTCGTAGAGCCGCTCGGCCTTGACGTGGATGACCGCGCCCTGGCGCTCCACCCGGCCGGAGACGCCGAGCAGCTTGGCGGTCATCACCTCTCGGCGGAAGCCCTCGAAGACCGGCGGCATGACCACGATATTGGCCACCCCGGTCTCGTCCTCCAGGGTGAGGAAGATGATGCCCTTGGCGCTGCCCGGCCGCTGGCGCACCAGCACCAGGCCGGCCACCGCCACCTTGTGGCCGTTGGCGAGCTGGCCGAGCCGCCTGGCCGGGACGTAGCCGAGATCCTCCATGCCGGCCCGCAGGAAGGCCATGGGATGGCGCTTCAGGGTGAGCGAGAGATGACTGTAGTCGGCGATGACGTGCTGTCCCTGGCCCATGGCCGGCAGGCGGGCCGGCGCCTCCTCGACCTCGCGGTCTAGGCCGGCGAACAGCGGCAGCGGCTCCGGACCCAGCGCCTTAACCGCCCAGGCGGCCTGGCGGCGGTCGAGGCCGAGGGAGCGGAAGGCATCCGCCCGGGCCAGGCGTTCGAGCACCGGCGGGCCGAGGCCGGCGCGGCGCCAGACCGCGCGCGGCTCGGCATAGAGCCCGCCCGCCTGCCGCGCCTCGACCAGGCGGCTGGCGGCGTCGCGGGCCAGGCCCTTGACCAGGCGCAGGCCGAGGCGCACGGCATGGCGGCCGCCGCCGGTCCCCTCCAGCGTGCAGTCCCAGTCGGAGAAGTTGATGTCCGGCGGCCGCACCTCGACCCCGTGGTCGCGGGCGTCGCGGACGATCTGGGCCGGTGCGTAGAAGCCCATGGGCTGGCTGTTGAGGAGGGCGGCGGCGAAGACGTCGGGATGGTGGCACTTGATCCAGGCGGAGACGTAGACCAGCAGCGCGAAGCTGGCGGCGTGGCTCTCCGGAAAGCCGTAGGTGCCGAAGCCCTCGATCTGCTTGAAGCAGCGCTCGGCGAAGGCGCGGTCGTAGCCGCGCGCGACCATGCCCTCGACCATCTTGTCGCGGAACTTGTGGATGTCGCCGTTCTTCTTGAAGGTCGCCATGGCGCGGCGCAGGCGGTCGGCCTCGTCGGGCGTGAAGCCGGCGCCGACGATGGCGATCTTCATCGCCTGCTCCTGGAACAGCGGCACGCCCAGCGTCTTCTCCAGCACCCGCCTCAGATCGTCGGAGGGGTAGCTGACCGGCTCCTCGCCATTGCGGCGCCGGAGATAGGGGTGGACCATGTCGCCCTGGATCGGCCCGGGGCGGACGATCGCCACCTCGATCACCAGGTCGTAGAAGTCGCGCGGCCGGAGCCGGGGCAGCATGGTCATCTGCGCCCGGCTTTCCACCTGGAAGACGCCCAGGCTGTCGGCCTCGCACAGCATGTCGTAGACCGCCGGATCCTCGGCCGGCACGCTGGCCAGATCGTAGGCCTTGCCGTAATGCCGGGCGATCAGGTCGAAGCCGCGATGCACGCAGCTCAGCATGCCCAGCGCCAATATGTCGACCTTGAGGATGCCCAGCGCGTCGAGATCGTCCTTGTCCCACTGGATGACCGTGCGGTCCTCCATGGCGGCGTTCTCGATCGGCACCAGTTCCTCCAGCGGCCCGCGCGAGATGACGAAGCCGCCGACATGCTGGGAGAGGTGGCGCGGAAAGCCCATCAGCTCGTGCGCCAGGTCGAGCGCCTGGCGCAGGCGCGGCTCGGCCGGGTCGAGGCCGGCCTCGCGCACCCGGGCGTCGCTGATGCCCTCCGAGCCCCAGCCCCAGAGCGATTTCGCCATCCTGGCCACGACATCGGCGCTGAGCCCCATGGCCTTGCCGACGTCGCGCAGGGCGCCGCGGCTGCGGTAGCAGATCACCGTGGCGGTCAGTCCGGCGCGGGCGCGGCCGTATTTCTCGTAGATGTACTGGATCACCTCCTCGCGGCGCTCGTGCTCGAAATCGACGTCGATGTCCGGCGGCTCGTCCCTGGCGGCGGAGACGAAGCGCTCGAACAGCAGGTCGGCGCGGGCCGGGTCGACGGCGGTGATGCCGAGCACGTAGCAGACCGCTGAATTGGCCGCCGAGCCGCGGCCCTGGCAGAGGATGTCCTGGGAGCGGGCGAAGCGGACGATGTCCTCCACGGTGAGGAAATAGGGCGCGTAGTCGAGCTGGCCGATCAGCTTGAGCTCGTGGTGCAGCCGCTTCACGACGTCCGGCGGCACCGCCTCGCCATAGCGCCTGGCCGCCCCGGCCCAGGTCAGCCGCTCCAGCGTCTGCTGCGGCGTCTCACCCGGGGTGACCACCTCCTCGGGATAGTCGTAGCGCAGCTCGTCGAGCGAGAAGCGGCAACGCCTGAGCACCCGGGCGATGTTGGCGATGGCCTCCGGGTGGTCGGCGAACAGCCTGGCCATCTCCGCCGCCGATTTCAGGTGCCGCTCGGCATTGGCGGCAAGGCGCCAGCCCGCCTCGTCGATGGTGCATCGGGCGCGCACGCAGGTCAGCACGTCCTGCAGCGGCCGGCGCTCGGGGCTGTGATAGTGCACGTCGTTGGTCGCCACCATGGGCACCCCCGTCGCTCTGGCCAGCGCCGCCAGGCGGGCCAGGCGCTGGCGGTCGGCGCCGCGGTAGAGGCACTGGGCGGCGAGGAAGACCGGTCCCGGCAGCGCCTCCCTGTAGGCGGCGAGGTCGACGGCGAAGCCGTTGGACGGCGTCGGCGGCGGCAGCACCAGGACGACCTGGCCCTCCCCCGCCGCGGCGATGTCGGCGCGGGTCAGGTGGCATTCGCCCTTCGGCGCCCGGCGGCGGCCGAGCGTGATCAGCCGGGTCAGCCGGCCATAGGCGGCCCGGTCGGTGGGGAAGACCAGCAGGCTGGGCCCGTCCTCCGGATCGATGCGGGCGCCGACGACGAGGCGGATGCCGGCCTGCTTCGCCGCCTTGTGGGCGCGCACCACGCCGGCCAGCGAGTTGCGGTCGGTGACCGCGATCGCCCGGTGGCCGAGCGCCGCGGCGGTCAGCGCCAGCTCCTCGGGATGGGAGCCACCCTCCAGGAAGCTGAAATTGGTCGTCACCTGCAGTTCGGCATAGGCGGTCATCGGACCCTTCCCCCTTCTCTCGGCCCGGCTCAGGCGAAGAAACCGGCCAGATACCAGCGCGGCCATAGCGGTTCCCCGGGCGAGCCGGCTTCCGGCCCCGCCGCCTCGCCATAGCGGCCGGCGCGGTAGACCCAGAGGCGGCGGCCGTCCTCGAGTTCGATACGGTAATAGTCCCTGGTCTCCGCCTCCCCGCCGGCCAGGCCGGCAGGCGAGGATCGGCGCCACCATTCCGGGGCGATGCGTTCCGCCCCGTCGGCCAGCGCCACCCGGTGGGCCCGGCCGCGCCAGCGGATCAGCACCGGCGGGTCGTCGGGCACCGGGGCGGTCGCCTCGATCGGCTCCGGCGGCGAGACGAGGAGCAGCGGCCGCGCCGCCGCCCCCGTCTCCGGCCCGGGCCAGGCGGTCCCGTCCTCGGGCGATGCGGCCACGGCCATGCGGGGCGCCAGCGCCAGGGCGGTGTTGCCGATGCTGCGCGCCAGCCCGAGCGGCGGGGCGAGACGCACGGCGCGGTCGGGCCAGTGGCTCTGCCGCGGCAGGGCGCGCATCACGGCGCGGGGACCGAGGCGGTTCGACAGCCGGTCGACCAGGCCGGCGAGATCCCCGGGGATGTTCCCGGCACTGGCCGCGCCCGCCGCGTCGAGCCCGGCCTGGCGGGGGACGAGCGGTTCGGCCCGCTCCACCGTCAGGACCATGAGCTCGATCCCGAAGCCGGCGTCGAGACCGTCGAGCCGGTCGTCGAAGAGGCGGCGCAGCGCCGCGGTGTCCCGGCTCGGCAGATGGGTGCCGACAACCGCGCCGGTGACGGAGCCGTCGACCCGGTGGCAGTCGAGCCGGAAGCGCCGGCCGCCCTTGCCGTCCCGCTCCAGTTGGCCGGCGACAAGGGCGAGCAGCCGGTCGAGCGTGGCCAGGACGTCCTCGGTGCGGCCGATCGGCTCGGCGAAGGCGCGGCGGGCGACGTAGGCGGTCGCCGGACGGCGCGGCGAGAGCGGGGAAGAGAGGCGGCCATGGGCGCGGTCGAGGCGGTCCAGCAGGCCGGGGAAGCGGCCGGCCAGGCTGGCCCGTGGCACCCGGGCGAGGTCGCCGATACGGCGCAAGCCCATGGCCCGCAACCCCTCCAGCGTGGCGGCGTCGAGGCGCAGCGCGCCGACCGGCAGCCGGGCCAGCGCCGCCGCCGCGCCCCCCTGCGGCACGATGCGGGGGTCATCGGGAGATCGGGGAATGGCTCCGGCGGCAGCTTCGGCGGGGGGCCTGGCGCGGCTGCCGGTCCGGGAGGGCGGGCCCGAGACGGCGACGGCCCAGGCCGCCTCGGCGCTGTCGGCGATGGCGAGGCGGGCGGTGAGGCCGAAGCCGGCGAGCCGGCGGCCGGCATCGGCCAGCAGGGCCGCCTCGCCGCCGAAAAGGTGGGCCGAGCCGGCGATCTCCAGATAGAGGCCGGCCTCGTGCGGCGGCAGGCCGGCCAGCGCCACGAAGGGGGTGTAGCGCTCGGCCCAGCGGGCGAGACCGTCGAGCGCCGCCAGGTCCTCCGCCGGCCGGGCCGGCACGGTTACCAGCCCCGGTTCCACCGCCCGGGCATCGGCCAGCGCCATGCCGGGGGCGAGGCCGAGCAGGCGGGCGTGCCGGCCAACCGCCTCGAGCACCAGGCGGCCGCGCTCGGCGGCGATGGTGGCGAAGGGCATGGCGGCAGCGGCGCGGGCGCGGTGCGGCGCCTCCCGCCGCCAGTGGCGCAACAGCCGCTCGATCGGCCAGTCGGGCAGCAGGATGGCCAGCACGCGCCGGCCGGTTCCGCTTCGCCCGGTTTGCCCGCTTCGCCCGGTCTCGCCGGAAGGCAAGGCGGCCCCGGCGCTCATGACGCCTTCCGCCAGGCAAGGACAGCGGGCGCGGCCGCGGCTGCCCCATCCCCCGCCAGGGCGGGTGCCGCCGGGTCGGGGTCGCGGTGGAATGGCGGCCGCAGGCGGCGCGGGACGGCCAGGCGCCAGCCCCCCGCGGCGTCGACGGTGAGGTCCCAGGCGGCCGGCTGGCCACCCCGGGCGCGCAGCAGTTCGAGCCGCCAGACGGCGTCGCCGACACCCGGCACATCTTCCCGGGCCAGGCCGGGCCAGGAGGCCTCATCCGGAACCGGGGCATCGCCGCCCGCCGCCGGCGCCAGGCCGGGCAGCGCCGCCACGCGCCAGCGGGTGATGGCGGCGCCGGGGGGAATGGCCGCGCCCCCGGTCATCTCCCCGGCCATCCCCCCGGCCATCCCCCCGGCCGCCCCCTCCCGGCCTTCCGGGCGGCGTGGCGCGCGGTGCCGATGGTGGACAAGGTGGTGGACAAGAACGGGCACGCCGCTCTCCTCCGCCGCCAGTTGCAGACGGCGGCCGGCGGTGAGGTCGAGATCCGCCAGATCGGCCACCGCCGCGCCCAGGGCGGGCGTGCGGGCCGCCTCCTCCAGCGCCCAGAGGCGGGCCTGGGCCTGCCGGACGGTGGCGAGGATCAGCCGCTCCGGCCCCAGGCCGATGGCGGCGAGACCGGGCGGATAGAGCGCGAGATGGGGCACGATCCACAGCACCGGGCCCCGCCTGGCGGCGGCGCAGCGCGCGGCGAGGCCGGCGAGGAAGCCGAGGCTGGCCGCCTGGTCGGGCGCGCCCATCACCTCGTGCAGGGCGCCCTGGCGCAGGCCGCCATCGGGCAGCCAGCCGTCGACCGCCTCCAGACCGAGGGAGACCGCCGGCCAGCGCCGGGCGCCGCCGCGCTCGATCCGGGCGATGCGGGCCTTCAGCACCGCCAGGCGATCACGGTCGGGCCTGGCGTCGCCATGGCCGTCGCCGTGGCCATCACCGCTTGGCGTGCGGACCCGTTGCCCGGGATGGCCGGCGCCTGTCTGGTTGCCCGGTGACCTCATGGTACGTCCCTGCGGTCGCGATTTGTTCCTATTTTGTTCTAGTTCCTGTTCCGTTCCCCGTCAAGATGCTGCGTCCCTTTCGGACTGCGCAGCGATGGCAGGCCGCACCATCCTGATGAAGAGAGCGGATTCAGACGTTTGGGTGGACCCGCCGGCGCGGTTCCACCCGATCGCCATCTGCTCTACGCTGCCCGGGCCGACCGAGACCACCGACCCCAGAGGCCAGATGCCGCCCGCCGCCACCCCGTCGAAGACAGCAGCCCGCCCCCTCCCCTTCGGGCTGTTCTCCATCCCGCTGGGGCTCGCGGGCCTGGCCGCCGCGGCGCTCCGGGGCGATGCGGTATGGCGCGGCATCGGTCTCGCATCGGACGTGCTCTACCCGCTCGCCGCCGTCGCCTTCCTGGGCGTGGCGGCCCTGCACCTGGCGCGGCCGGCCGGTATCGCCGCGGCCTGGCGCGATCCGGTGCAGCGGCCCTTCGCGGCGACGGCGACGATGAGCCTGCTGATCCTCAGCCCCTGGGTGGCGGAGTTCGCGCTCCTGCCGGGATACATCGTCTGGAGCATCGGCGCTGCCGGCCAGCTCGCCCTCACCCTTGCCTTCCTCTTCGGCCTCGCCGCCGCCGACAAGAAGCCCCGCCCGGTTCCCTCCTGGCTGCTGATCCTGGTCGGCGGCATCGTCGCGCCGCAGGGTGCGGCCTATTTCGGCTGGCCGATTCTCGGCTGGTTCTTCTTCCTGCACACGGTGGCGCTGTGGCTGGCGATCTCGGCCGTGGTGATCCTCGACCTGGCGCGGCGCGGGCCGCTGCCGCCGCCCATGGCGCCGACGCTGACCATCCTCGTCGCGCCGCCGGCCCTGGCGACCACTGCCTATATCCTGCTGACGGGCGGCCTCGACCTCGTCTCCGAGGCGCTGCTCGTGGTCGCGGTCCTGATGCTGCTCTTCGTGCTGACCAGGGCGGCGCAGTTTGCGCGCGCACCCTTCGGCCCGCCCTGGTGGGCGACCACCTTCCCGACCGGCGCGCTGGCGGCGGCCGCCAGTCTGCGCGCCTTTCTGGCACCGGGCGACTGGACCGGGACGGTCGCCACGGTGTGCCTGATCCTGGCCGCCCTCGCCGTCGTCTACTGCGCGGCGATGACCGTGGCCCGGCTCGCCGCCGGCCGTTTCCTGCCGGCCGGCAAGCCTTGACGAGGCCGGTCCGACCGGAAGCGGCCGTGGCGTCCGGTAGTGGTCAGCTTCGCGCCAGTTCGGTTTCCACCATGGTGGCGAACCAGCTCGCCCCCACCGGCAGGATCTCGTCGTTGAAGTCGTAGCGCGGGTTGTGAACCATGCAGGCGGACGCACCGCCGGCCTGGCCGAGCCAGAGATAGGCGCCCGGCCGCTCCAGCAGCATGAAGGAGAAGTCCTCGGCACCGGTCACCGGCTCGACGTCCCGGTGTACCGCCTGCGGACCCATGACCTTGGCGGCGGCGGCCGCCGCCTTCTCGGTCTGCACCTCGTGGTTGACCGTGGCCGGATAGCCGTGCTCGTAGTCGAGCCTGGCCTTGGCGCCGTACATGGCGGCCACACCCTCGGCGATGCGCCCCATCCCGGCCTCGATCATCTCCTGTACCGCCGGGTTGAAGGTGCGGACCGTGCCGCCGAGCCAGCCGCCATCGGCAATCACGTTGTAGGCGCTGCCGACATGGATCTGCGTCACGGTCAGCACCGCCGCCTCCATCGGGTCCTTCGAGCGGCTGATCAGCGGCTGCAGGGACTGGACGATCTGGGTCAGCACGATGACCGGATCGACGGCGGAGTGCGGCATGGCGGCGTGGCCGCCGGTCGCCTCGACATGGATCTTGAAGCGGTCGGCCGCCGCCATGATCGGTCCGGCCTTGATGCCGGCTTCGCCCGCAGCCATGGGCGGCCAGTTGTGCAGGCCGTAGACCTCGTCGCAGTGGAAGCGCGTGAACAGCCCGTCCTCCACCATGGCGCGGCCGCCACCCTCGCCCTCCTCCGCCGGCTGGAAGATGAAGTGCACGGTGCCGTCGAAATTCCGCGTCTCGGCCAGGTATTTCGCCGCGCCCAGCAGCATCGTGGTGTGGCCGTCATGGCCGCAGCCATGGAACTTGCCGTCGACCTTCGACTTGTGGGCGAAGTCGTTCTCCTCCTGCATCGGCAGGGCGTCCATGTCGGCGCGCAGGCCGATCGCGCGGTCCGATTCGCCATTGCCGCGCAGCACGCCGACGACGCCGGTCTTGCCGACGCCGCGATGCACCTCGATGCCCCAGGCGGCCAGCTTTTCGGCCACCAGGTTGGCGGTGCGGAACTCCTCGAAGGCGATCTCAGGATGCATGTGGATGTCGCGGCGCCATTCGGTCATCTCGTCCTTCATGGCGGCGATCGAGTTGATAACGGGCATTCGGATGCGGCTCCGGTCTATGGGTTGATGCGGAATACGGTCAGCGGACGGTCAGAGGGCGGCCAGCGGCTGGACCAGCTCGCCCGTCCCCTGCCGGCGGGCATGGGCGACGATGCCGTTCTTGACCACCATCAGGTGGTTGTCCTTGTCGGCGACGCGGGCGATGTCGGCCAGCGGATCGCCGGAGACGACCAGCAGATCGGCATGGGCGCCCTCGGCAAGGCGGCCGCGATCGGCCATGCCGAAGAGATCGGCTGCGTTCTGCGTCGCGGCGATCACCGCGTCCGCGGGGGCGATGCCGATTTCGACCATGTCGGCCAGCTCCTGGGTATTCGCGCCGTGGAAATTGAAGGGCGTGCCGGCGTCGGTGCCCATCACCAGCTTGCCGCCGGCCTTGTAGAACATGGCGATCGACTGGCGGTGGCGCTCGGCGACGCGGCGCGACTTCTCCACCGCATAGGCCGGAATGCCCTGGTCGGCATGGCGCAGGATGTTGTTCACCGCCGACAGCGTGGGCACCAGGCGGGTGCCGCGCTCCAGCATGGCTTCCAGCCCCTCCTGGGTCAGGAAGATGCCGTGCTCGATCGAATCGACGCCGGCCCGCACCGCGTTCAGGATGCCCTCCCCGCCCTGGGCGTGGCTGGCGGAATGCTTGTGGAAGCGATGGCCCTCGGCGATGCCGGCCCTGAGTTCGTCCTCGGTGTAGTGCGCGTCCTCCGGGTTGACGCCGGGCGTCATCACCCCGCCCGTGGCCATGATCTTGATCAGGTCGCAGCCGGCATGCACCTGCTCGCGCACCGCCTTGATCACCTCGTCGCAGCCGTCGGCGATGCGGCCGTGCTTGTTGCCGTGGCCGCCAGTCATGCAGATCATCCGGCCGGCCGCCAGGATGTTCGGGCCGAGCAGATCGCCGCGATTGCAGGCGTCGCGCACCGCGAACTCGATATAGTCCTTGCCGCCGCAGTCGCGCAGGGTGGTGATGCCGCCGGCCAGCGCGGTGCGGGCGTTCAGATAGGCCTTGATGGCGATCTGGGCCGGGCTGAGGTTTTGCACCACGGCGGAGGGATTGGCCTCGCCGCCATAGACCAGATGCACATGGGCGTCCATCAGCCCCGGCAGGATGGTCGCGTCCTCCAGCGTCACGGTACGGCCGCCATAGCCCTCGAACTCGGCCGCCGGCGCGATGCGCGCGATGCGGCCACCCTCCACCAGCAGGGCGAGGCCGCTTTCGAGCGTGCCGCCGGGCAGGAAGATGCGGGCGCCGCTGTAGAGTATCTGCATGAAACGAACCGTTCGATAGCACCGGAAACAAGGGCCGGAAGCTTAGTCCCCGAACCCCGGACCGGCAAGATTGGCGGCAGGCAGGTCCGACATTCGCTGATCGATCTGTGCGGCCGTCGGCATGCTCTCCTGCGCACCCAGCGCGGTGCAGGCGAGCGCCGCGGCGGTGCTGGCCCGGGCGAGCGCCTCGGCGAGGCCGAGGCCGGCGTCGAGACCTGCCGCCAGCACGCCGGCGAAGGTGTCGCCGGCACCGGTGGTGTCGACCGGGTCGACGCGGAGGCTGGGCTGGGTCAGGACGCTCTCGCCATCGGTCGCCAGCACGCCCTCGGCGCCGAGGGTGACGATGACCAGCGTGCCGCCCCGCCGGGCGAGGGTCCGGGCGGTCGTCTCGATATCGGCACTGGCGAGGCCGAGCGCGTCGGCCGCCATCTCCGCCTCCAGCCGGTTGACGAGGAAGACGTCGAGGCCGCGAAAGGCGTCCTCCGGGATCGCTCCCGCCGGGGCCAGCGACAGCATCACCCGGGCGCCGCGGGCCCTGGCGCGCTCGATCAGGCGCCAGTTGGCCGCGGGCGGTACTTCCATCTGCAGGACGACCAGGGTGTCGGGGCCGAGTGCGGTGTCGGGGATGGTGCCCGAATCGGCGACGCCATTGGCACCGCTGGCGACCGCGATGGCATTCTCCGCGTCGGCGTCGACCGTGATGCAGGCGAGGCCGGTCGGCCGGTCGACGGTCCGCAGCAGCGTCGTATCGACGCCCTGCGCGGCCAGGTTGTCGATCACCTCCCGGCCGAAGCCGTCATCGCCGACCGCGCCGGCCATCGCCACGCGGCCGCCGGCCCGGGCCGCCGCCACCGCCTGGTTGGCGCCCTTGCCGCCCGGCTTCTTCTCGTAGGACGGCGCCAATACGGTCTCTCCCGGCCGCGGGATGCGCGGCACGGCAAGGACGAGATCGATGTTGAGCGAGCCGAAGACGAGGATCATGGGGCGACCGGCCTTTCCTGCGGAGACCGGTCGTTGATGCCGTCATTCGGGTGCCATGGCAATGGGAACGTCGGCGCTGATCGGCGCGGGGTCACGCCCTGGCCGCGCGAGGTTCCGGCTCTCCCTGCGGTCGGCCGGAACGACGGGGATGGGGTTGGAGAAGTGAACATCCTTCGTCGTTCCGCACGGAGCGTAGCGCAGATGCGGAACCTCGAGACCGACTTCTCCAGAACTCGAGACCTGTCCCCATGCGGAGCACGTTCCAGGATGGAACGTGACAGGCTGCGTGACCGTTCCGCTTCCTAATGGCTCATCAGCACCGGCACGGTCATGTGGTGCAGCAGGTTCCGGGTGACGCCGCCCAGCACGAGTTCGCGCATGCGCGGCGTGCCGTAGGCACCCATCACCAAGAGGTCGCAGCCACGGTCGGAGATATTGTTCAAGAGCACGTCGCCGGTGCTGATGCCCTTGGCCAGGATGTGGTCGGACTCGGCCTTGATGCCGTGGCGCGCCAGGTGGAGGGTGATCTCCGTGCCCGGCGTGTCGCCCATCTCGCTGCCCGGGTTCACCACCAGCACCGTGGTGCGCTCGGACTTCTCCAGGAGCGGCAGGGCGTCGGCGACCGCCCGGGCGGCCTCGCGGCTGCCGTTCCAGGCGACCAGCGGGTGGCTGCCCACCGACTTGAAGGCGAAGCTGAACGGCACCAGCAGGACCGGGCGGCCGCTGACCATCACCAGGCCCTCGGCATCGACCATGCCGTCGAGACGGTCGTCGGGATCGCGCTGCCCGGCGACGACGAGGTCGGTGCAGCGCGCCAGGCGGCTCGCCACCTCGGTCGGATCGCCCACCTCCTGGCGATAGTCGGAGCGGTCGCGATAGCCATTGCGCGCGGCGGACTCCTCGAACGCCGCCTTGGCCTTCGCCTGCATCTCCGCCAGCGCCTGGTCGTGCATGCGGATCGCCTCGGCGTTCAGCTGGGTGACGATGTAGGCCGGGATGTCAGCCACCGGCGTGATATTGATCCCGGTGACGTGGGCGCCATGCGCGTCGGCGAGGGCGAAGGCGTAGTCGAGCCGCTTGCCGCAGGCCTTGCCGGCATCCACGGTGACCATGATGTTCCTGAGCGCCATTGACCTTCCCTCCGGCTGATCGCGCGGGCCGATCGTGCCGCGCGTAATGGGCCGCAGTCTCGGCCGTTCAGATGAGGCCGTCCTTGACCTGCATCAAGCGTCGGTCCTGGGCAGGGCGTAGTCCCGCTTCTCCACCGGCAGGCGCCCCTCCTCCACCGCGTGGCAGGCGACGAAGGCGCCCTCCGGCGTCGGCAGGGACCGTGGCAGTTCCGCCTTGCAGCGCTCGTTGGCGTGCGGACAGCGCGGATGGAAGGGGCAGCCCGAGGGCGGGTTGATCGGGTTGGGCACCTCGCCGGCGACCGGCGCGCGCTCGCGCCCGCTCATGTCCAGGTCGGGGATGGTGTCCAGCAGCATGCGCGTATAGGGGTGGCGCGGATAGCGGAACAGCGTCCGCTTCTCCGCCCACTCCACCAGGCGGCCGAGATACATCACGCCGACCCAGTCGGAGACGTGGTAGACCACCGCCAGATTGTGGCTGATGAACAGATAGGTCAGCGCGAAGGTGCGCTGCAGCTCCTTCATCAGGTTGAGGATCTGCGCCTGCACCGAGACGTCGAGCGCCGAGGTCGGCTCGTCGCAGACCAGGAACTCCGCCTCCGAGGCCAGCGCCCGGGCGATGGAGATGCGCTGGCGCTGACCGCCGGAGAACTCATGCGGATACTTCATGCCGTCCGAGGGCGAGAGCTTGACCTGCTTGAGCAGTTCGCCGACCCGCGCGTCGAGCGCCTTGCCGGCAAGCCGGTTCTCCGCCCGGATCGGCTCGGCGACGATGTCCTTGACCCGCCAGCGCGGATTGAGGCTGGCATAGGGGTCCTGGAAGATCATCTGGATGCGCGAGCGGTAGGGCCGCATTTCCTGGCGGCTGTCGAAGCGCGAGATCTCCCGCCCCTCGAAGAACACCTGGCCCTTGGTCGGGCGGTAGAGGCCGACGACGGTGCGGGCGACGGTCGACTTGCCGCAGCCCGACTCGCCCACCAGCGAGAAGGTCTTGCCCTTGGGGATGTCGAAGGACACGCCGTCCACCGCCCGCAGGGTCTGCCGCGGCTCGCGTTCCAGCACCCGGTTCAGCCAGGGCTTGGAGACGTCGAAATAGCGCGCCAGGTCGGTGACCCGGACGAGCGGCATGTCGGCGGCGGCCGCCACCGGCGTGTGCTTGCGGACGCGCTCAGCCATTGGCGGCCTCCAGGCGTGCCGTATCGTAGAGCCAGCAGGCGGCGCGGGTGGGGCCGGCGTCGAGCAGTACCGGCTGGTCCTTGAAGCAGCGCTCGAAGGCGTGCGGGCAGCGCGGGTTGAAGGCACAGCCAGGGGGAATGCCGTCAAGACGCGGCATCGAGCCGTCGATCTGGTTCAGCTGCTCGATATCGTGCCCCATGGTCGGGATCGCCCCCATCAGGCCCCTTGTGTAGGGATGGCTGGGGTGGCGCACGACCTCGCGCACCGGGCCGATCTCGGCGATACGCCCGGCATACATCACCGCCACCCGGTTGGCGGTCTCGGCGATCACGCCCATGTCGTGGGTGACCAGGATGACGGACGTGCCGTGCTCCCGCGTCAGCCGCTTCAGCAGGGCCAGGATCTGGGCCTGGATGGAGACGTCGAGCGCCGTCGTCGGCTCGTCGGCGATGATCAGGCGCGGATTGGCGCACAAGGCCAGCGCGATGACGACACGCTGGCGCATGCCGCCGGAGAACTGGTGCGGATAGCTGTCGATCCGCCGCTCCGCCGCCGGGATGCCGACCTCGCGCAGCAACTCCACCGCCCGCGCCCGCGCCTTGGTGGGCGTGATGTCGATATGCGTCATGATGGTCTCGACAAGCTGCCGGCCGACGGTGAACAGCGGGTTCAGGCTGGTCAGCGGATCCTGGAAGATGGCGCCGATCTTCTTGCCGCGGATCCGGCGCATGCGCGCGTAGCTGAGATTGTCGATACGCTGGCCCTCGAGGATGATCTCGCCGCCGGCAATCCTGAGCGGCGGATCGAGCAGGCCGATGATGGCTGCGCCGGTCAGCGACTTTCCGGCCCCCGACTCGCCGACCATGCCGAGGATCTCGCCGTCCGCGACGTCGAAGGACACGCCGTCGATGGCGGTCAGCACCTTGTTGCGGGTCGGGATCTCGATGCGCAGGTCGCGTACCTGCAGGAGCGGCTGGGCCATCGGGGTCACCGCAGCTTCGGATTGAGGGCGTCGCGCAGCCAGTCGCCCAGCAGGTTGACCGAAAGCGCGAGCGTGACGAGCGCCAGGGACGGGAACAGGGTGATCCACCACTCGCCGGAGAACAGGAAGTCCTGGCCGATGCGGATCAGCGTGCCCAGGGACGGCTGGGTCGGCGGCACGCCGACGCCAAGGAAGCTCAGCGTCGCCTCGGTGATCACCGCCAGCGCCAGGCTGATCGTGGCGATGACGAGCACCGGCCCCAGCGTGTTGGGCAGTACGTGGCGCAGCATGATCAGCATCGGGTGCAGGCCGATCAGCCGGGCGGCCTGGACGTATTCCTTGTTCTTCTCCACCAGCGTGGTGCCGCGCACGGTGCGCGCGAACTGCACCCAGCCGGACAGGCCGATGGCCAGGACCAGCACGTAGATCGCCAGCTCGTCCTGCATCTCGCGCGGCAGCAGCGCCTTGCCGACGCCGAAGATCAGGAGCGCGATCAGGATCGAGGGGAAGCTGAGCTGGATGTCGGCGATGCGCATGATCACCGCGTCGACCCAGCCGCCGAGATAACCGGCGGTGAGGCCGAGAACGGTGCCCAGCACCATGGCGAAGATGACGCCGGCGAAACCGACCATCAGCGACACCCGGCTGCCGTAGAGGATGGTCGAGAGGATGTCCCGGCCCTGGTCGTCGGTGCCCATGAGGAAGGTGTTGCCGGTGAAGGCGTTGGGCTCCAGCGGCGCGGTGAAGCCGTCCATCAGGTTCAGCGAGCCCGGGTCGAACGGGTTCTGCGGCGCGATGAGCGGCGCGAAGGCCGCGCCGAGGATGAACACCAGCGCCACCAGGCTGGAGATCAGCGCCACCGGCGAGCGGCGGAAGGAATAGGCGACGTCGCTGTCCCAGGCGCGTCGCCAGCGGGAGAGCGCGCGCACCTCGTCGGCGGTGGCGAGATCGGCCTCGATCATCGCCGCGTTGGCGCGTTCGGGTTCGAGGTGCTGTGGTTCGCTCGCCATGGCGTCACCGCACCGCGCCGGGCCGTTCCGCGCGCAGGCGCGGGTCGACCACGTAGTAGAGGATGTCGACGATCAGGTTGATGACCACGAAGAACAGCGAGATCATCACCAGGTAGGCGGCCATGACCGGGATGTCGACGAACTGGATCGCCTGGATGAAGAGCTGGCCGACGCCCGGCCAGGAGAACACGGTCTCGGTGATGATCGCGAAGGCGATGATGGCGCCGAGCTGCAGGCCCGTGATGGTGATGACCGGCACCAGCGTGTTCTTCAGGGCGTGGCCGAAATGGATCGCCCGATCGCTCAGCCCGCGGGCGCGGGCGAACTTGATGTAGTCGGTACGCAGCACCTCCAGCATCTCCGCGCGCACCAGGCGCATGATCAAGGTGAGCTGGAACAGGCCGAGCGTGATCGCCGGAAGGATGAGGGACTGCAGGCCGCTGGCGGTCAACAGGCCGGTGGTCCAGCCGCCGATGTCGACCGTGGCGCCGCGGCCGAAGCTGGGCAGCCAGCCAAGCTCGACCGCGAACACCCAGATCAGCAGGATGCCGATCAGGAAGGTCGGCAGCGAGACGCCGACCAGCGACAGGCCCATGATGGTCTGGGCGCTCCAGCTCTTGTTCCTGAGCGCCGTGTAGACGCCGAGCGCCAACCCGAAGACCAGCGCGAAGATGGCGGAGACGATCGCGAGCTCCAGCGTCGCCGGCAGACGCTCGGCGAACAGATCCTCCACCGGCCGGGCCTGGCGGTATGAAATGCCAAACTCGAGCTGCACCGCGTTGCCCACGAAGCGGGCGAACTGGACGGGGAAGGAATCGTTCAGGCCGAGCCGCTCGCGCAGCTCCTCGCGCTGCTCCAGCGTGGTCTCCTGGCCGACCATGTTGTTGATCGGATCGCCCACGTAGCGGAACAGGCTGAAGGCCACGAAGGCCACGACCAGCATGACGATGATGGACTGAAGCAGGCGTCGGATGATGAAGGCAGCCATGGCGGCCGGAATCGCCTTTCCGGGTGGTCCAGATCGCCCCGGATGATGGGGGAATCCGGATTTGGCGTAAAGGAGTGCCGGACGGCGGGCCGCGTGACCCGTTCCGTCCGGCGGTCTTTCCTCGGGTGCCTACTCGGCGAAGGTCACGTACTTGAACAGCGGCTCGTTGTTGCCGCGCACGTCGATCTCGACATGGTCGGCCGCGCCCCAGCTCAGCGGTTCGTGATGCAGCGGCAGGTAGACGATGTCGCCGTTCACGACTTCCCAGGCCTGCTGGATGATCTCGTCGCGGGCGTCGAAGTTCACCTCGACCTGCATGTCGGCGATCAGCTGGTCGACATCCGGGTTGGAGTAGCCGGTGAAGTTCCAGGTGCCGAGGTCGCCTTCGCGGGTTGCGAACAGGAAGCGGAAGACGTACTCGCTGTCGAAGGTCGGCACGCCCCAGCCCAGCATGTAGAAGTCCTGGATGCCCTGCTGCAGTTCGGCGAAGTGAACGCTGTTGGGCTGCGCCACCAGGTTCACCGTGATGCCGATCTGCGCCAGCATGCCGACCACCGCCTGGCAGATCGCCTCGTCATTGGTGTAGCGGTCGTTCGGGCAGTTCAGCGTCGTCTCGAAGCCGTCCGCGTAACCGGCCTCCGCCATCAGGGCCCGGGCGGCCGAGACGTCGAAGGGCAGGCGCGCGTCCAGCTCCTCGCTGTAGCCGTTGACGCCCGGCGAGGTGATCATGCCGGCGGGCAGGGACTGGCCACGCATCACCACGTCGCGAATCGCTTCCGCGTTGATGGCGCGGTACATCGCCTCGCGCACCCGGTGGTCGGCGAACGGGTTGGCGCCGTCGACATTGTCGCTGTCCAGGTCCTCGTTCGACTGGTTCAGGCCGAGGAAGATGGCCCGCACCTCGAGCCCGGGCAGCACCCGCACGCCGTCGGTCTGGTCGACCCGCTGCTGGTCCTGCAGGGGCAGGTTGAGGATGAAGTCGACCTCGCCCGAGAGCAGCGCCGCGACGCGCGTGGCGGGCGACGAGATCGGCGTGTAGACGATCTCCTCGATCTCGTTGGGGAACATGTCCGCGCCCCAGTAGCCGTCGAAACGGGCGGCGACGGTGCGCACGTCCTGCTCGCGGCTGACCAGCGAATAGGGGCCGGTGCCGTTGGCGTTGCGGACGGCGTGGGTCTCCTCGCCCTCGGCATAGTTCTGCGGCTGCAGGACGTCGTTCGCCTCCGCCCAGCCGGAGTCCATCATGAAGATGGAGGTCAGCCATTGCGGCAGGATCGGATCCGGGCCGTCGGTATGCACGCGCACGGTGTACTGGTCGACCGCCTCGACCTCGGTGACGGTCGACAGATAGGCGCGGAAGTCGGACGTGTCGGAGCGGGCGCGGTTGATCGAGAACACCACGTCCTCGCTGTCGAACGCGGCGCCGTCATGGAAGGTCACGCCCTCGCGCAGGACGAACTCCCAGGTATCCTCGTCGATGGCCTCGAAGGAGGTGGCCAGCGCCGGCACCAGGTTGAGTTCCACGTCGCGCTCCAACAGCGGGTCGTAGAACATGCGGTTGACCGTGGTGGTCGGCCCGTGGTTCTGCGCGTGCGGATCCAGCGTCAGGCCGTCGCCCGAGGACGACCAGCGCAGGGTCTGCGCCTGTGCCGCGGAAGCGGTGAGCGCGGCGGCGCACACGGTTGCGAAGAGTACCGATCGCTTCGTCATGATCTCCCTTTCCGTTCCGGCATCGGGGCATTCCTGCGCCCGCCGGAACCGTTGCCGTTCATCCTGTTCATCCGCCCGACGATCGCATGAATGGCGTCGCGGGCTGGTTCTTTGGCGCCGTCGAATTGCGCCGGTGGATTGTCATGATGGAAGCCGAACAAAGGATCAAGAACAATTCTTCGCGGGTGCGAAGCTTGCGCCCGGCCTGGCACGCGCTTGCCGAAAATGACCCTTGCCCCCTCGGTTGCGCAAGGAATGGTAGCATGGGGGCCGAGTTCCCCGGGGCGCTGCGTTCGATTCACGCTCGGCCTGGTACTGCGAGAGAAATGCCGGCAAGAGAAAAGGCGGTGCCGAAGCACCGCCTTTCCGGAACGCGGGAGATTGTCAGCCCCCGATCGGCTTCGCCTCAGCGGTTGATCGTCACGTGGCGCCAGTTGAAGACGTTGTCGCCGCGCTGGACGAGGTCGATCTCGTCGCTCACTCCCCAGGACAGGGCCTGCTGGTGCAGCGGCAGGTAGCCGACGTCGTCGTGCAGGATCTGCCAGGCCTCCAGGATCAGCGCGTTGCGTGCCTCCTGGTCCGTCTCGACCAGGATCTCGCCCGTCAGTTCGTCGATGCGCTCGTTGGAATAGCCGCCGAGATTGAAGCCGCCCAGATTGTTGTCCGGGTCGCGGCTGTGCACGAGGTTGGCGAGCGCGTTGTAGCTGTCGAAGCTGCCCGGGGTCCAGCCCAGCAGGTAGAACGAGGTATCGTAGCCACCCTGCGGCAGCACGCGGGCGAAGTAGACGCTGCGCGGCTCGGCCAGCAGGTCGACCGTCACACCCACCCGGGCCAGCATGCCGACCACCGCCTGGCAGATCGCCTCGTCATTGACGTAGCGGTCGTTCGGGCAGTTCATCTGCACCTCGAAGCCGTCCGGATAGCCGGCCTCTTCGAGCAGGGCGCGCGCCGCCTCCGGATCGTAGGGATAGCGCTCAAGGTCTTCCGGGAAGCCGATGATGCCCGGCGCTACCAGCGTCGAGGCCGGCGTCGAGGCGCCACGCATCACCACCTGCTGGATCGCGTTGATATCCACCGCCTGGTAGAAGGCGAGCCGCACGCGGCGGTCGTGGAACGGGTTTGCGCCCTCGACCGACGAATAGAGCAGCTCGTCGCGGGCCTGGTCGAAGCCGAGGAAGATGGTGCGCAGTTCGGGGCCGGCCAGGACGCTGGTGCCCTCGCTGCTCTCGACCCGTGCCTGGTCCTGCAGCGGCACCGGATAGACCATGTCCATTTCGCCGGACAGCAGGGCCGCCACGCGGGTGGCGTCGGCCGGGATCGGCGAGAAGCGAACCTCGGTCAGATTGTGCGTCGCCTCGTCCCACCAGTCCGGATTGGGCACCAGCACCGACTCGGTATCGGTGCTGTACTCCTGCATGATGAACGGGCCGGTGCCGTTGGCGTTGCGGTTGGCGTAGAAGTCGCGCTCCGTCGCCTCGGCGACATTGGTGACGACGTCGGCGCCATTCTCCTCCGACCATTCCCGGTCCATGATGTACCAGGTGTCGAACTCGGCCGTGAGGATCGGGTTGGGCGTCTCGGTGATGAAGTCCACCGTGTAGTCGTCGATCGCGATGACCTCGGTCACGCCGGGCAGCTTGCCGCCCACGTCGGAGCCCTGCGAACGGGCGCGCTGGAAGGAGAAGACCACGTCGTCGGCGGTGAACGGGTTGCCGTTGTGGAAGGTCACGCCCTCGCGCAGGTAGAAGCGCCAGCGCGTCGGCTCCATGATCTCCCAGCTCTCCGCCAGCGCGGGTTCGATCGCGAGATCGGGCGCGCGGCGCGTCAGGCCCTCGTAGATGTTGCCGTGGAAGCTGAGCTGGAAGGACTCGTTGAGCGAATGCGGGTCCAGCGAATTCAGCGGCCCCTGAAAGGCGAAGCGCAGCGTCTCGGCCTGCAGTGGCGCGGCCGCCATGAATACGGTTGCGATTCCGGTCAGAAGCGCGGTCTTGATGCGCATTGTCGATTGCCCCCTGTTCTCATTGCCAGAAGCCGGCCCGATACCCCGCGCCGGCAGCACGCCGGCGGGGTCCGAGCACGAGGAACCGCGAGCGTCAGCTGCCTTGCCGTGAGCCGTTCGCCGATCATTCCTTTTCGGGGAGCAAAGCCTGCGAGGGCAAATGTGTCAATGGATTTCACCGGCACTTTGACGGCCTCGCGCGGTAGAACCGGCAGCATTGTCCGCCGCGGCCTTGTACTATCGCGTGCCAGGGATGTCCGAAGCGAAGTCACGGCGCACCGGATCGCGGGTGAATATTCCGGTCCGGCCGGGTGTCATCTCCCCAGTCGGGACGGTCCCGGACAGTCCCGGGGACATGGCCGGGGATATGCCCGGGGGATGGCCGTCGGTCGGGGCGATTGATGTCGATCAATGGCGGCCGGCCGCGGGCGTCCTAGATAACGGCCGGTGTCGGGCGTGGTTCTGCGCCCCGTGCGACGCTTTCTCCCATATCTGGGGGGTGTCAGACGATGACTTCTCGGTGCATAAGGACGCCCTATGGTAAACAAGGACGCGGCGGGCAAGCCGATGATCACGCGGATCGGACAGCACGGTCGAGGGGTGCGGCCCGCTGACGACGGGATGGGAGAACCGATGGACTACGAAAAGCTGTTTGGCGACGCCATCGACCGGCTGCAGGACGAGGGCCGCTATCGGCTGTTCGCCGAGCTGGAGCGGCGCGTCGGCCGCTTCCCGGAAGCCCACCATCACGGCCATGGCAGCGTCAACGTGCGCGGCGACGAGCGGTTCTGCCCCGGCGGCGCGGAGCCGGCGGACATCACCATCTGGTGCTCCAACGACTATCTCGGGATGGGCCATCATCCGGTGGTGATCGACGGCATGAAGCGGGCGATCGACCGCTGCGGCGCCGGCGCCGGCGGCACCCGCAACATCTCGGGCACCCACATCTATCACCGCATCCTCGAGGAGGAACTGGCCGACCTTCACGACAAGGAGGCGGCGCTCCTCTTCACCTCGGGCTACATCTCCAACGAGGCGACGCTGTCGACGCTGGGCAAGCTGGTGCCGGGCTGCGTCATCCTGTCGGACGAGATGAACCACGCCTCGATGATCGCCGGCATCCGCAATTCCGGCTGCGAGAAGCACATCTTCCGGCACAACGACGTGCGCCATCTGGAAAGCCTGCTTTCCCGCCTGCCGAAGGAGCAGCCCAAGCTGGTCGCCTTCGAGAGCGTCTATTCCATGGATGGCGACATCGCGCCGATCGCGGAGATCTGCGACGTGGCGGAGCGCCATGGCGCGATGACCTATCTAGACGAGGTGCACGCCGTGGGCATGTACGGGCGGCGCGGCGGCGGCGTCTCCGAGCGCGACGCGGTGGCGCACCGGCTGACCGTGATCGAGGGCACGCTGGGCAAGGCCTTCGGCGTGATGGGCGGCTATATCGCCGCCTCGCGCAATCTGGTCGACGTGGTGCGGTCCTACGCCCCCGGCTTCATCTTCACCACCGCCCTGCCCCCGGCGATCTGCGGCGCCGCGATCGCCTCGATCGGCTATCTGAAGGTGCATGACGAGCTGCGTGAACGCCACCAGGAGCGTGCGGCGACGCTGAAGCGCAAGCTGCGCGAGGCCGGCCTGCCGGTGATGCCTTCGGCCAGCCACATCGTGCCGGTCGCCGTCGGCGATCCCCGGCTGTGCAAGCAGGCGAGCGACCTGCTGCTGGAACGCCACCGCATCTACGT
>JAVKFF010000023.1:0-14624 GCA_040226215.1 Azospirillaceae bacterium | reverse complement strand
CTCCAATTCCCCTTCGTTCAACACCCAACCAACACCCTCAACGCGGGGTGGAGCAGTCCGGTAGCTCGTCAGGCTCATAACCTGAAGGTCAGAGGTTCAAATCCTCTCCCCGCAACCAGTTCCGCCCGCTAAGTCAAAGGCTTAGCGGGCGTTTTGATTCTGCGCTTATGTTTTCCATCCCACTCGTGGAAGCACTGTGGAAGCAAGAGGGCGCGAATATCTGATGATCATTGCGTAGTCGCGTTGTCCGTCGGACAACGCGACTGAGTGAACTCATCGCAGCCACTCGCTCGCTCATTCGACGTGGACGGTGACGTCATAGCCCAGCGAGCGGAGCGCTTTCGATGTACGTCCGTTTCTCGGTGGAAACCGATCAGGCAGCGCCCAACCCACGAGTTCCCCGAGGGCGCTTATTCCAAGTCCATCGATTTTCCATTTTGGGTCGGTCACCGCCTGCCAGAGGCGTTCAGGTAACTGCTCGTTTGAACCGCCATACAGTACGTGTCGGAGCAGATCGCTGACAGGAACACCGCCAGACGAACGGGCATTCCAAATGCGCCTTGAAAGTGCGGCGACTTTCTCCGGTATCGTGTACCGGGTGCCATCATCTGCGAGCCCCACCGCCTTGTTCGGAACCCGTCGTGCATAGTCCTTGATCGCGTGTACGCCCATGCAGATGTCCTGGAACTCTGCATGCGTCATTGATCCAAGACGTTCCACAGTCAGCGAGGAACGAAGCAAGGGCGCCGTGATGTTCAGCATCTCATCTTCGTTCGAAGGTGCCGTCGGCAACCCCCACCACCATGCTATAGTCTCAGCGAGAGCCTGTTCCCGACGATCTTTGTTGAGTTCGTAGAATACAGCGTAGTTGGCTTTTCGCCCGTCGAAGGTGCGTTGGTAGTAGTGCGCGTGCAGAAACTGATCTGTCTGAGTGCCGGCAGGAGCAGATTCATTAATCCATGCCGGCCGGTTCTCAGGAAGGCTGATTATCGCCCCAATGTCTCGAAGGTCCTGAAGCGTTGAGTGCCACTCTTCGAGGAAGGCTTGGCGTCTCCTATCACTGGCACTTTTCGGGGCGGTTTGTACTAGGCCTGACCATATCGTAAAGCTTGGACTGGCCCAGAAGCTCTTGGGATCCGGCACCGCTGCGGTCAAGGCTTTCGACCGTTGGGTCAACTCATGAAGTAATTCCTCAGTCAGCGGGGTTGAGTGCGCGTCGAGCGTGGCAAACAGATCAAGAAGATCGCCACCCATTTCGTCGGTGATTTCTTCCTCAGAAAAGAAACATCCGGCTTCGACATTCTTGTACCACGCGCTGCCGGTCAGATTGGCAGAGCCAATGTACGTGCCCACTCCGCGCCACCAGATGACCTTGGCATGGTGATGTTGGACGAGACGGCATACGAAGTTTGGCGATTTCTTGCTTAGGAAGCTGGTGAGTATCGGTACGCTAACTGCGACGCTATCATCCAGCCGGCCATAGAATTTGAGCGGAATCTTATTGTCCCAGCACCAGTCAAAGAGCAGAGAGGCGTCGGTAGCATATGCCACGGCGGCCAGAACCTCCTCGGTATCGTGAGCGCAGTTTTCGGTGATGTTTCGGAGGTAGTGGCCGTTGATGCCGCCCATTATGAGTCGCATGGGTCGGCACCTTTCTGTCTCGACTTCGGACGACAGCTCGCACTGACACTCGTCATGATGAAGTGTGTAGCTCTGCCGACCATCGTCGCTCCAACTTGGTTCCAATCCGTTGCAATTAACTGCTTCAAACCGGATCAAGCCAGATTGACCTCGATTACAACACCCACGACCGGCATGTGGATGAATGCGGCTTGCACGGATTTGCTAGTCGCCTGGGTAACCACTCGGCCGTAAAGTCTGAGCTGAGGTGTGAACTCCTGAGCCTTCTCCATCCACGAATCTGGTGCGCCGGGGAAGGTCTTGTGATCGAAGATTACGAAGCCATCGTCGGTCTCCAATAATAGGTCGATGCGGCCGCTGGCGCGCTGATCGCCGATCCGGCTGAAGACAGGCACCTCTTTGTGTCGCCGGGCTTGTGGCCAACGGGCAGCAACGAAACGCTCGAGGCGATCACTGGCCTCGATCAATGACGCAGGCTGAATGGTGCCGCTCATACCCCATCGATCGAGGATGTTGCTCGCCATCACCTCGCGCTCCGCTCGCGGTCGGCTGGCGCGATCGGCTGCCAGAAATCCGTGAACCGCTTCGCCCAAAAGGCGCATGTCCGGACTTCCGGTTATGGGGAGGCGCGAACCGATTTCGAGCGGTGCCTCCGCTACGTCCGAATTGCGGATTTCACCCTCAACCAGGAGCGCGCTTGGTAACAGCCGTGCTGGCGGGTACTTGGGTGGATCACCCATGAGAGGGGGAGGCGCATACCAGGCGATCCCCTCATCTCCGACTTGCGGGATCGCCGGTGCAGCGGCGGTCACCGACTCAACAACCATTGTGAAGGCCTGGCCGTCCACTTTCAGTTTGGCCTCACCGTTTGCCTGCGGCAATGTGAGCACCGACGTTCCGTCATCCCGGGTCAGCAGGTCAATCCAGGCTGAAGGCGTTGACGGTCGGGTGGCAAAGACCAAGTAATCGCGCGCTCGGGTCATACCCACGTAGAGCAGCCTGACAAGTTCTGCGATCTCGGCCGCCGTTCGGGCCTGGGCCTGCGGGCTTGCCGCCGCCGTCGCATCGAGGTGGACGTCCTTGGCCTGATCGCCGTATGGCCAAGGCCAAAACCGAATCCATCGTCCCGCCAGCGGATTCCAGGCATCCAGCCCGTCTTCGGGGGCTTCTGAATAGACGCCGAAAGGTGACCGCTTTGCTCCATCCTGAAGGTCAAGCAGGATAACGACGGGCCATTCTAGGCCCTTTGCGCGATGGTAGGTGAGGACCCGGACGGCATCGTCACCTTCAAAGGCTGGGCGCTCACCGCCGTTTTCCAGGCCTGTTGCGAAGTGTGCGATGAGCCCCGCGGCAGTCGCCGCGCCCCGCGTGGCGCGGCATGCATCCTCGTACAAGAGCGCTACTTTCCGCAGGGCGTCCAGATTCGCTAAGCGTTCGCCTGCGCGGTCCCACCGCCGAACGAGCTGATCGATTCGGGCTGCCGCGATGGCCGTGTCGAGTGCTTCGGCAGGTGTTAAGTGAGCTAGGTTGCCGCGTTGTTCATCAAGGGCGGTGACTGCTTCGCACCGGACCTTTAGCGTATCGGCGCCTTCGGTCAGCCACACGTCCAGCCAGTCGTCGTTTCCTTCATTGAAATGCGCAAGCTCGGCGATCGCGAGCGTGTCCGCTGCGTCAACCAAGTAGCGCAAGGCGGCAATCGCCAAGACCGCTTCCGGTGTGTCGAGCAGACCATCTCTCGGCATGGCCGCGAGAATGCCGCGTGCGCCAAGGGCATCGGCTACGGTTTTGCACCGTTCGTTCTGGCGACAAAGAACCGCGATATCGCTTGGCTTCAGTGCTCGCGTGGTGCCGTCGGCGCGATTGACAACCGGAGTGGCTTCGGGTGCTGCCAGCAGCGTGTGGATGCGCCTAGCCAAAGCTTCCAGTGCGGTCAACCAGCTCTTACCCTCCAGCATCCAGTGATGAAGGGCTGGACCAAAGCCCGCCGGTTCGTCTCGATGAATCTTTGGGATCACCACTTTGTCCGCCGGTACGCCCTTTGGCGGAAAGGCTAAGGCAAACACGGAGTTCGTGAACCGCAGGAGGTCAGGCCGTGAACGCCGGGAGGTGTCGAGCATCTCCTCTCCACCTCCAGTGGCTGGTCTGATCTTCTCGATAACAGCATTTACAAGTGCCGGATCAGTCTGCCGGAAACCGAAGATGGCCTGCTTCTGGTCGCCTACCCAGAGAGATCGCTTGACCGCTTTGGCCATCTCCAGAAAAACCGCCAGCTGGATGGGGCTGGTGTCCTGGAACTCATCCACCATTAGGAGGTCGAAGCGTTCGCGCATGCGGGCGCGAATGTCAGGTTGGCGCAGCAGATCAAGTGCAAGCGCTTCCTGATCGGTGAAGTCGAGCAGACCGCGCTCCCGCTTAAACTCTGAGAAATGGTCCAGTGCCTCGGCCGCGCAGGCGAATGTGAGTTCGATCAACGTCCGGATATCGGTGTGAAGGCGCGGGTGGCCTGGATGACGCGCGGCTATGTCTCGCACCTCCTGGAGGAAGGGCTCCGACGCCTTCGCGGCCTTGAGCTTCGACAGCCGAGCCCACGCGTCCCATGCCAGGGGTCTGCCGCTCGCCATCTGTGAGGCCGCCGTACGCAGCACGATCAGCGATTTTGCTGTCGTGCTCGTTGAATCACCGCCGGCTTCGATGTCAGCGATGCATTTCCGAACGGCTGTTAACAAAGCACGATCCAGCTCATCGGCCGTCTCGGAGTTCGCGGCGGGCATGAGAAGTGGTTCCATCCCCTGCCAGGACTTGGCGGAAAAATCGGCGAACTGCCTTGCGTCCAGGCCGCTACCGCGAGCCGAGCGAACGATCTCAAGTACGGTCTTGGGCCAGTCATCCTGGCGCAGTCGTTCTGCGATCGGATCAATGCGATCAGAGAACTTCTGTATGGCCTCCTCGGTCGCCAGGCGAAACAAGGAGTCAGCCATTTCGGGGGCGATCACCTCAGCGACCGGCGATAGGCCTCCATCGATCGCGAAATCTGCGACGAGGCGCCCGCACACGCTATTCACTGTGCCAACCAAGCCCGCCAAGGCGGCTTGAGCGGCATCAGCGTGCCCTTCTTGAATGAGACGAGCGCGCACTCGCTCCAACAGCTCGGACGCCGCCTTGACTGTGAAAGTCGTCGCGATGATGCGGGCGGTCGACATCCCGGTTTGGGCAGCCGCAACGTACTCCGTACTCAATCGCCAGGTTTTGCCGGTGCCTGCGCCAGCGCTCACAACGGAGATCGGCCCCATACCATTCATGCTCGACCTCCCTTGATCGAGGCGCCGCACAAGGGGCGGTAGTCACAGAATCGGCAGCCGGGTTCGACCTGAGGCATCGGATCAATGTCGGGATCGTCGGGACTTGGCTCGACACCTCGGACAAGGATTTCACCTTGCTCCAGCTGCGCCATTCGATGCTCGTAAGCGTGTTGGAGCACGTCCCACGTCTGCTTGAGATTGGAGCCGGGCACATGGTGAGCAACCGGGAATGGATGCGGGCTGGTGAAGAGCAGGGTTTGCTGCCGCAGCATGAAGTATCCCGCGCCGATCGGAGTGCGACCGGCCTGCTCTTCAAGCCAAGTGTACGCGGCCAACTGAAGAGCGCGGCCCTCCTGGATCTCCTCTCGGCGATATTTGTCCCGCCTCGACCATTTGAGATCGAGAACAACGGATCTGCCGTTTGCATCCTCAAGAACGAGATCGAGGTAACCGCCGAAATCCTGGCCCGGCGCTAGGCTCACGACGACCTCTTCCTCACACCCCCTAACAGTCAAGCGGGCATCGGAAATCATCTGGACCAACTGGCGGATTGATGAGGACACGCGCGCTTTGGCTCGTTCATACTCGACGGCAAAGCCCGGCCTCAGCAACGGGGCGGCGATTGTGAGGGCAAGGCTATCGAATAGCCGTGCGGCCTCGTTTGCGGCGTCATCCGGCAGCCAGTTTTTTCTCTGGGCAAAGAGGCGCTCCACGACAGCATGAGCGAGAACACCAACGAGCTGCTCGTCGTCAGGCAGCACACTGAGTACGCCCGGGCGAATTCGTGCTCCGTACTGCAGCGCCCACGCAAGCGGGCACTCGATCAAGGTTTTGATGCTGGTGATCGATTCCATCGATCTGGGCGAGAGCGCGGACGCGGGCAGCGTCCACGTTCGCATGGGAGAGGGTAGGGACAGCGGGCCAACGGCTTGCCGCTTGATCACGCGATCGGCCAGCTGCGCTGTGCCAGCCACGGAGATCGATCGAGCGGGAAACCTTGCCTTCCCAACGGCTCTTAAGGGCTCTAATTGCGCAAAGATTTCATGCCACAAAGGGTGTGCCTCGGCAGCTTCACCACGGAGTTGACGGGGCATTACGAGGATCGCCCGCGATCGGACATTGAAGAGCGCTTGTCGCCAGCTGGCGGCCTCACGCAGAATCATGTCCTCGACTGGTTCAATGCGGATATCGGCGGTGGCGAGTGCTGCAAGCTCGACTTCTGACCATGGCAGTCGCGGAGGCGGTGTAACATCGCCGGCAAACCCCCACCACACGAGGGAGTCGGTCGTGCCCCAGAGCAGTCCAGGCTGATCAACGACAGACCAAGGGGCCGCCTCCTCGGTTGCTACTGGCGCAGCCGCACCTTCGGCGGTTACAGCATCGATTATGCGGCCAAGCTGGACCGGGGCAATACGAGGCGATCCTAGGGCCGCGATCGCCTCGCTGAGGGCGACCGCATGCGATGCCGCCGTCAAAAATAGAGGGTCGTCGTCGCTTTGGGCAATGCCGGCTGACCATTGCGCAATGCGACGGCACACGTCCTGGACCACCTGCACAGGAATTCCATCGGTGCGGCGAAAGCGCTGGGGTTCAAGCCAAAACCGCCATCCCGCTTGAGCTTTTTCAACTTCCTTCCTGACCGCCGGATCGTCCAATCCGTCGTCTCGCTTCCACCCCGTCAACTCGTTCAGGCATGTCTGCCAGGCATCGGTCCACAGTTCTCCCCCGATGCCTGGCTCGTTCATCAGAGCTTGCGCAAATCGGCGGGACACGAACCGGGGAAGTGGGCATCGCGGTAGGCTCAGGAATTCGAGAATCCTCGCTGGCTCAATGGGATCCCATAAGATTTCCAATGCGAGAGGCAGGACTTGGAGGGCGCTGCGCTGTGCCGAAGACTCGGTCCACCCCGGACGCGGTAACCCTTGCCTTTGGCATGCAGCATCAAAGCCTGGACACCCTGTTCCGCGGATGATGGCTGTTTCGCCGTTGTTTCCTGAGGCAAGCCAGGCTGCCACTGCATCAGCGGCTTGCCACTCATCCTCGGCATCAACGATGACGAGACTTCCATCCCCTGCGAAATTGGACGCCTTGCCGCCGTTCAGCGATCTCTGGATGGCCGCGAGGTCGGAGTCCCCCATGGGCTTTGGCGCTTCCAACGCCTGAATGTTGACGCCATGGCCCCGCAGCTCAGTCAACAGACGTCGCCAAAGCGGAGGAAAGCGTTCCTCCGCCGACACGACATCGACCCGTTCGATCGACAGATCAGCTCCATCGCGCAGGCCATCCAAGACGGCCTGCAGCCTCTCACCTAGGCTGATACCCAGAGGGAGGCCATCCGCGGCCTCCAAGGATGCCATCGTGTCGAGGCGGGCTCCCCCACCCTCGATTGGCTGGCCCCGCCAACCGGCGGCATAGAGATCATCACGCCAAATGAGCAACTGCTTGGCTGTCGACCATGCGTCACGCGCGAAGGAGCGGGAATAAAAGCGGGCTCCATCATCGAGCGCGCGGAGCCGTCCCTGGTATCGCGCAATGCGAACAGCCGCGGGCGTGCTCGGCCCGGTGAGTCCGAGAGGCGCCTCAAGAAGGTCAAGAAGGCCGAGCGGGCCGACAACGGGTTGCCCTATTGCCGCTGCGGCCCCCGTTGCCGTCAGCGGGTGGCAAGGGCCATCAAGCCTCCATCCGAAGACGATCTGCATGGGTGCCCCCCATTCTTAAGACCGGTGCACGGATGAAACCGCCCCGATCACAAAAGTAGACTACAGCAACTCGACAAACGACCCGATCCGAATCGTGAATCGGTGATTGAGATGCCAGTTTTCCTTGATCGCGTCGGCTGCCTCGATCTCCAGCAACTTGGCCTTTATCAGATGCACGATCACGTCTTGTGTGCGGAGAATTGTCAGCGGGTTGCCGGTAATGCCTGCTTCCTCGATGGCCCGTTGAATCGCGCGTGAATCGTCGATTACCAGCGCGCACCCCCTGTTGAGTGCTACTGCGATGGCAGAGCGCTCGCCCGTGCCCAGCCGTCCCCGCGCGGAAAGGCGTAGGAAGATCTCGACCTCGGCGGGATTGTCGATGCGGTGCTGCGTGAGATGGCTCATCCCGAGAGCCGTGTGAAAGCGCGCCTGCTGCTCGGGATAAGAGTCGGGGATTTCGTCCGCCACATGGTCCGTGACGATAAACGGGCTCGGATGAGCGCCGATCAGATCCATGCGGTCGATCCGCAGAAAGTTGATGATGACGGAGGTGTCCGCAACGACGATCGCCGATCCCATGTGCCGTTCTCGCCATCAGTCCGTTCGCGTCGCGTCCGCTAGCTCAAGGAGCTCGGCGCCATCGACCTCGAGTTTCCTGGCGAGTTCCAGGAGGCGACCGCGCGAGATCTCATCCTGACGATACGCCTCGATTGCGAGCCGCATCAGCTGGCTGCGCAGCTCCTGCTCCGCCGGCGGCGGCGTCTCCCCTTCGTCGAGCAGGTCGAAGAACCCGAACAGCCGAATGTACCGCTTGCCCATCTCCTTTTGATCGATCAGCGCTGCGGTCTCGGCCGCGCTGATGTGGTTCAGGCTCTTCAAGCGCCAGACGGCCGCCTCATAGCTGACGCCAAAATGGCGTGCGAGCGAGGCCACGTCCTGATAGGTGATCGCCTGCGATCCGGGACGAGGGCGGATTTCAGCCTCGATCCCCTTGTTTCCGGCGACGTCGAAGATGATCTGCGCCAGCCGGCTCGGCTGTCCTTTGTCCAGCTGACGCAGCTCGTCGAGCACCCCTTCAGCCGGCATGAGAAACGCAGCGGCAAAGGCATTCGCGCGCTTCTCGACCAGCTCCGAGGCATTCTCGCGTCGCGTGGTCGTGACCGTCTCCTCACGATCGAAGACGGCGTGGGCGTACTCGTGAGCGTACGAGAAGCGCCGCCGAACAGGCCAGTGCTGAACGTTTACCAGGATCGCATGGCCGATCGACGGATGGTTCACGAACAGTCCGGAAAGGCTGTCCGGCAGATCGGTCGCGGCCGTCCATATGCCCTGCTCGCTGATCGTCTCGGCCATGTTGACGATCGGAGCGATGCCGAGGCCGAGTCGCCGTCGCTCTTCCTGCGCAACGGCTTCGCCCTGCCGTATGGCATCGCCAACAGAGGACAGGCGGGCGGCATAGTTGGGTACGGTGAGCTCGATGGCTTGGCCAAGCAGGCTCCGGAGCCCGGCGCCTTCCCGATAAAGGTCAAGGATACGGCGTACCTCGTGATCGATCTCGGGCGAGCCAGCCATCTCTGGCAGCGCGCGATGGAGGACGATCGACAGGTCCTCCGCTTCCTCGTTGGGGGATAGGAAGAGCGCCGTAGACTGGCCGTAAAGCGCCGCGAGCTTCGTAAGCTCCAGGGTCGACACCGTCCGGTTTCCAGATTCCATGTTGGTGACGGCCGTTCGCGGAAGGCCGAGAGCATCCGCCACGGTCTGCTGGCTCAGGCCGCGGCGTTCGCGCGCGGCCCGCAGCCGAAGACCAAGCTGTGCCGCATCGATCATCGTTCTCATCCCTCTGCTTGGCGTGCGAATCCAAATCGGTCGGCAGCCAAGGACTGTCGACCGCATGACAATGGGTCATCGGACACATAGTGTCAAATTTTCCTTGAAAGTACGATTAACGGACATATGATGACGGCCTCGGAGTCGCGGCCGCTGAAGCGGCGCGTCGATGCAACCCGTGGTTCCCGGATGGGAGGAGTCGGGACACGGGAGCCTGAAGGAGCGGTTTTCTCATGCCCGTTGTCACGCGCCTGCTTCGGAACACGCCGGGATCCGACCTTCAAGCTTATTTCGCGCAGCGCCCGGTGGAGTTTCCCGAGCCGGTGGACTGGACCGGCTCCAACGGCGCGCTGATCAAGCCCGTGCTGAAGGCGATCGGTGCGTCGAGCGAGATTGAGCGCGAGCGTATCCAGCTTGATTTCGAGCGGGCCGACCGCATGACGAGCGATGTCGGGCAGACAGCCCTGATGGACATCGCCAGTCCCGAGCAACGGGACATTCTCCGGGACATCGCCACCCGCCATGCCCGTGCCCTGTGGCTGCTTCGGAACGACGAAAAGCGCTTCCGCCGGGCCGAAGAAGCGTCGTTCTTCGAGAATTCCCGGCGCGGTAGACTGTGGGATGGCTTTGTCGCCCCCCCAGGTCTTAAGGTTGGTCGCGAGGCGACGCACCTTGAGGCTCTTGCGGCAGAGGTGCAGCAGTTCTTTCGTGAGGGCCAAAAGATCAAAATCGAGGTCTTCGACCGCAGCCGCGCGGATCGGGACGGCAAGATCAAGGAACTAGTCCAGGTCACGATCTACCGTGAGGGACTTCCAGACAGCGTCTCCGTCTTCCAGGGGGATGACCTTGAGGCGCTCGTCTACAGGCCGGTCTATGAGCTGGCGTTCGCTTACGAGCCGGCGAGCGGCGTGATCGAAGTGGTGGCGCAGAAGAAGGCGCGTCGCACGGAGCTTGCGCGAATGTTCGCCAAGACTCTATTGGGCCATGCGATCGAGGGTCAAAGAATCCCCCTGCGGCGCTACGACCTTTCCGTGTTCAGGGCGGAACGAGAGTTCGAGCGCGATCCTGAGGATGGGATCGACGACGTGCGTCTCCGCCTCGTCAAGTTCGAGACCTTCGACGAGCGCGCGTTCGTTACGATTGAAGCCAGGTCGGAAGGAGAGACAGTGCACGGAGAGGCACGCCGACTGTTCGGCGAGCGTGACCCGTTTCTTGGCGGCTATCGTATCGTCGAAGCTGTCCTGTCCGTCCGTTTCAAGCCGGATACGGTCAACCCACGGGGCCGCATCATCACCATCAAGCTGCGCCATCCCAATGGTTGTGACCTCAAGGACAAGACCGAGAAGGAGCGGCTGATCGGCGAGAAGTACTTGCGGCGCTGGCGAGTGATCGAGGATCTGATCGTTTGATCGCCAAGGCCGCAATATCCACCCGTGCCTTCCGTTTCATTATTCAGCTGGCCGAGCAGGAGCCTCCGATTGTAACGGCACGCGTCCTCGACAACGAGATCGGCGCCGAGGGGCGGACGCTGACCGGGGGAGCGCTCCTCGTGCCTGGCAAACCTCTCGATTCGATCGATCTGGAGCTCGCCGACGGTGAAACACGGGCCCCGATCGAATTCGATCATGCTACTGGCGCCGCCCGCTGCTTCCATCCCGAGGTAGGCTTTGTCGATGTCGCTGCCGACGAGCTGCGGACCTGGCGCTTGGACACCGCCGCCTTCGTGGAACTGATCTGCCGGCTGCTTAGGCTGCCGTCGACCCGCAAGCCGACTCCACTGGTCGATGGGCACCTTTGGGACCTCGGCTCGCCGCGGTTGGGTCGACGTACGGGGATTGCGGTCTTGTTCGCCCGGCGCTTGGTTGCGCCCGATGTGCGAGCGTCGCTGCTTCCGGAGCTCAAGCTGCGGCTTGGCGCCAAGCCATCCCTTCTGCTGACGTCCGCTCACTGGGTCCCGGATGATCTCACACTACCGGCTGTTAGCAGGATCATCCCCTTCGGGACTGTCCTTGCCCGCGGCTCCAGCGACGTGGAGCTGGATCTCCATCGCCTTGCCGCAATGGCCAACTCGCGGCCCGCCGCGGTCGAGCGTCAGCTCAGCCCCGTCGATTGCAGCCCGGACGGATCGTGGCTCCGCATCCACGAGCGACAGTATTTCTTCCGGGGGAAGAAGAAGCGACTCATCCGGTTGCTCTATGAGGCGTGGGCCCGAGGCGACGAATGGGTGGGTGAGGAGTGGTTCCTGGCCGAGGCGGAGTACGATTCGGACCGCATCGAGGATGTGTTCAAGGACAAGCGTCTGGAGAAGCGCAACGCATGGAGAGAATACATCGAAAACCATGATGGTCAGGTTCGATTGAAAGTGCCCGCGCGCCTCTGAAAGGAATCCACCGATCTTTACGACGCCGCCCTTCGGGGCGGCTTTTTTGTCGGTGACGCAATTCCCCCTCGGTTTCCCCCCACGCTCCCCCAGTTTTCCCCCCCACCGCGCCGCCATCCTCTCCGCAGATTTTCGACCAAGACCGAAGGAGACACAGATGACGGTCAGGCATTTGAACCAGATCGAGCTCGCCGCTCGCTGGAACATCAGCCACCGCACCCTCGAGCGGTGGCGGTGGTCGGGGGAAGGCCCTCGCTACATCAAGATCGGTGGCCGGGTCGTGTACCGCCTCGAAGACGTCGAGGAGTACGAGGCAATGCACCTGCGGCACAGCACCGCGGTCGGTGCCACCGCCCCGTTCTCTGAGCCGCCCCATGAGCGGCGGTGAGATACGCGATGCCGCGCTCGCCTACGCCGCACAGGGGATGCCGGTGTTCCCCTGCCGGCCGGACAAGAGGCCGAGAGTGAAGGAGGGCTTCAAGGCCGCGACGACCGATCCGGCGATGATCAACACCTGGTGGAAGGATTGGCCCGACGCCATGATCGGCATACCCACCGGGGAGCCATCCGGCCTCATCGCCCTCGACGTGGACGTCGATCCCGAGAAGGGGCTCGACGGTCAGGCGTCGCTGGCAGCCCTGGAGGACGAACACGGTCCGTTGCCGGCGACCCGGACCCAGCGGACGCCGCGGGGTGGAACGCATCACATCTTCGCTTGGCCGGGCCATGAGGTGCCGTCCAGTGTCGGCAAGCTCGGCAGGGGTCTCGATGTCCGGGGCGATGGTGGCTACGTCATCCTGGCGCCGAGCGTCAACGGTAAGGGCGGTAGCTACCGAGTGGAGCGGGACTGCGAGCCAGTGCAAGCGCCTGACTGGCTGCTGGATCTTGTCACGCGGAGCGGGAAGGCGAGGCAGGAGCCGAAGTCCACGCCTTGCACCGCGCTCTCGCCCCTGGCTGTGCCGCATCCCTATGTCGAGGCGGCCCTCAGCAAGGAGGTCGAGCGGGTCGCATCCGCCCCCGAGGGCGAGCGCAATGACGCGCTGAATAGTGCTGCCTTCAGTCTGGGACAGTTGATCAGCGGTGGTTGCCTCGATGAGCGTCGGGTGAAGAACGCTCTGGTGGAGGCGGCGAAGGCATCCGGTCTCGTCAACGATGATGGGCTCGCAAGCGTCCACCGGACGATCGCCAGCGGGCTGGAGGCGGGACGCCTGCAGCCCCGAGGAATCCCAAAGCGATCGATCCTCAAGGCCGGCCACCAGGTGAGGATGTCAACCTCGTACCAGAAGGTGCTGGATCGTCCTGTCGAGGCGACCGAGGACGGCCTTGCCCGGGCCTTCGCCGAGACACATGGCGACGACCTGCGCTACTGCCACGGGACCGGTTCGTGGTTCATCTGGAGCGGCGCGTACTGGCAGCAGGACCGGACCGAAGAGGCCTTCCACCGGGCCCGGGAACTGTGTCGCCTGCACAACCCGAAGCCGGACCAGAGGCTTGCCCGGGCGACCACGGCAGGTGCGGTGGAGCGGTTCGCCAAGGCCGATCCGGTGTTCGCCGTCACCGCCGATCGTTGGGACACCGATCCCTTTCTGCTCGGCACCCCCGGCGGTACGGTCGATCTCCGCACCGGCAGGTTGCGTTCGGCCCATCGTCGCGACTTCATCACCAAGGTGACGGCGGTGGCTCCTGATGCGGGCGGTGATTGCCCGACCTGGCGGCGCTTTCTCGCTGAGGCGACGAACGGGGACGAGGCGCTGCAGCGCTTCCTGCAGCAACTCGCCGGCTATTGCCTGACGGGCGACGTCTCGGAGCACAGCCTCTTCTTCCTTTACGGGCCCGGCGGCAACGGCAAGTCGGTCTTCGTCAACGTCCTCACCGGCATCTTGGGCGCCTATTCCACCACCGCCGCCATGGACAGCTTCACCGCAGCGCGCGGTGAGCGGCATTCAACCGATCTGGCGATGCTTCGCGGTGCGCGCCTGGTCAGCGCATCGGAGACCGAGGAGGGAAGGTCCTGGGCGGAATCCCGGATCAAGCAGTTGACCGGCGGCGATCCGATCACCGCGCGGTGCATGCGCCAGGACAACTTCGAGTACCGGCCGCAGTTCAAACTTGTGATCGTCGGGAACCACAAGCCGATCCTCAGCAGCGTGGACGACGCAGCCAGGCGGCGCTTCAACATCGTGCCGTTCACGCACACCCCGACGAACCCGGATCCGTATCTGGAAGCGAAGCTCAAGAGCGAATGGCCAGCCATCCTCGTCTGGGCCATCGAGGGGGCGCTCGACTGGCATCAGAACCGGCTTGTCCGCCCGCAGGTGGTGACCCAGGCCACCGCGAGCTACTTCAGCGAACAGGACCTCGTCGGCGAGTGGCTGGAAGCATGCTGCGAAAAAGGTGAAAGCAGGTTCACCGACACCACCGCCAACTTGTTCAGGAGTTGGTCGGACTTCGCGATAGCCAGTGGCGAACACCCGGGGTCGACGAAGAAGCTCAGCATGCGGCTTCAGCGCCTTGGATATGAGTTGCTCACCGAGACCCCGGGCCATCGCAAGCAGCGCGGCCTCCAGGGAATTCGCGTGAAGCCGGTCGATACCTCCGGCCAGTGGCAGAACCGGATGGAGGCGGGTGACGATGAATTCTAGAGCGGATTCCGATCATACTGGTTCGTAGCCGGTAGCTGTAAAGAAGCCTCGGCAATCGGTTGGGGTGACGCTGTCTATGGCATCGCGGATGGCATCCCAGAGTGCTGGAAGCGTTCTGGCGGCGGCCTTCTTCAGT
>JAVKFF010000022.1:0-3739 GCA_040226215.1 Azospirillaceae bacterium | reverse complement strand
CCGGCGAAAGCGGCAAGCACCTGGGACAGCGTCCTGCTTCCGTCCTGATGGTCCAGCAGGGCGACATAGAGCTTGCCGTTCAGGCGGAAGCTGCGATGTTCCGAGAGTAGCAGGACCTGCCGCTCGCTGAGGACATGGACGGAGAAGTGCGGGTTCACTCCGATCTTCCGATCGGTCTGGAACGCGGTCATCGGGCGGCTCTCGTTCGCTTGGCGGGAGTTGTCTGGCGGGATGGCGGGGCTCCGGGGCTGGGCGTCGATGAGGTGCCGGCCGCGCGGGTGGCGGGCCGGCAGGGCGCGGCATCCTAGCAGAGATGCGGGCCATCGATGACCGCCCGGCGTCGGCCCGATGTCCGGGGATGACGGCCGGTGCAGGGGGTAAGCCTTTGCCCGTGGGGCAGGCTTCCGATAGCCTTGATCCAGGGCCATGACGACATCCGGGGCATATCGTCCCGGCAGCGGCATGCAGGGAACGGCGATGCAGGATTTCGGCGGCTTTTGCGAGACCTACCTTCAGCGATGGGAGCAGCGCTGCACGGTCCGCAACGCCGAACGCACCCGGTTCCGGGAACTGGCGCCCGACGACCCGATCTTCCCGCTGTCGCTGCAGCCCGTCGCAGCGCATCCCGACGTGGCGGCGCTGGGCGCCGATGGACGTCGCGAACTGCTGGTCCGCAGCGCATTCGCGATGCAGTCGGGCATCGCCGGTGCCGAGGTCGATGTCGTCGCCCTGCTCTGCGGCCGCCTGGCCAATGGCCGGCACGACTTCGGTTTGCCGAGATCGGCGCGTCAGGTCGCCCTGGCGGTCGGCGTGGACGAGTTCTATCACGCGCTGGTCGCACGGGAGTTCATCGAGGACCTGTCCTGGGCCACGGGGATCGAGCCGGGTCGCGAGGTCCGGCCCGAGGCCAAGTCCGGCATCGAGATCGGCCTGGACTACCTGCGGGAGGCATGCCCGGCCGAGCTGCTGCCGCTGGCGGAACTCGTCGCCCTGTGCTTCGCCGAGCATTTCGTGACCGAGAGCATGTTCGACACCCTGAAGTCGGCCCCCAGGGATGCCGCCTATACCGTCGCGACCCGCGAGCACATGATCGACGAGGGCCGGCACCAGCGCTTTTTCGAACTGCTGCTGCAGCATGTCTGGATCGCGATCGACGAGGAGCGCCGCATCGCCTTCGGCCGGTTGCTGCCGGGATTCCTGGATGCCTTCCTGGCCAGCTTCCCGTCGATCCGGGAACAGTATGTCAGCATTCTCGGCGCCCTGGGCTTCGCCGAGGATCGCGGGTCCGGAATACTGGACGAGGTCTTTGCTGTCGACCGGGGCGATGCCCCGCCGCCGGCGAAGCACGAATTCCTCTTTGCCCGCCACAGCCTCAGCCTGTTGCAGATCTCCGACCTGGTGTCCCACGGGCCGACGCGGCAATGCCTGGTGGATGCCGGCTGGTGGCCGGCGCCGGCCGAGAGCGAATTGTCGGTCGCATAGTGCGGGCCAGACAGGAAGGCCCGGCGCGTCGCAGCGCACGGCATCGAGGGCCGGTCCGTTGAAATTCGCACTCATGGTCTGGCATGCCGCGGACGGCCGGCGGCTCTACATCCTGCTCACGCTGGCGGTCATCATGATCAGCACCGTGGGCATCCTCGTCATCATCAGCGAGATCGTGACAATCAGCGAGACCGGGACCCCGGGCCTCCTGACCCTCGTTCTGTTCGTCGGCGCGGCCGTCGGGTTGATCGGCGGCCATTCCTTCGGGCAGCGCACCGCCGCCGCGATCGTGGAGAGCCAGCTGGACCAGATCCGGCGACAGCTTGCCTCCCGGGTGCGCCAGGTCGAATACAACCAGTTCGAGGATATCGGCAGCACGCGGATCTACGACGTCCTGACGCGGAACTCGGCGATCGTCTCGGAAGCGTCGATGCTGGTGTTCGGCTGTTTTGCCGCCATCGGGTCCCTGGTCTTCGGTGGCCTCTACACCCTGATCCTGTCGCCGCTCGTGTTCTTCACCATGCTCGCGGTGATGCTGGCCGGCATGTTCTTCTTCCGGATGGTGCAGCGCGGGATCCGGCTGGCAATGGTGCGGACGGGCGCGGCGGAAACCGGCTTCCTGAGCCTCTTCGCCCATTTGCTGCACGGCTTCAAGGAAGTGCGCCTGCACCGGCCGCGTGGCGACTCGCTGGAACGGGACCGCCTGGTGCCTGCGTCGCTGGAGATGCGCGACATCCGCGTCGAAGGTGTGCGCCGGATCAACGGGAGCATCATCGTCTCCCTGAGCCTGTTCTACGTGAACGTGACCGTCATCGCGTTCCTGCTGCCGCCCTTCCTGGACGACCTGACGGTGGTCGCCAAGGCGATCTACGTCGCGCTGTTCCTGCTGTCGGCCGTCGACCTTGTGGCGCGGGCGCTGCCGCTGCTGCAGCGCGCGGGCATGGCGCTCGACGAACTGGACAAGGTACAGGACGCCCTTGCCGCTCATGGCGTTGCCGGCGACGATGACGCGCCGCCGCCGGATTTCGCCCGCATCGATCTGGAGCGGATCTCCTTCAACTATCGCGATCCCGACGGTACGCCGGTCTTTTCCATCGGCCCGCTCTCGTTGTCGATCGCGCGGGGCGAGACGCTGTTCATCGTTGGCGGCTATGGCAGCGGGAAATCCACCTTCCTCAAGGTGCTGACCCGCCTCTATGTGCCCGACAACGGCACCATCTCGGTGGACGGCCGGGTGCTGGAGCCCGCCGCGGCGCCGTCCTATCGCGCCCTGTTCTCGGCGGTGTTCGCCGATTTCCATCTGTTCGACCGGCTCTACGGCCTGGAGGACAGGACGCCGGAGCAGGTCAACGGCCTGCTGGACGAACTTGGCATCGGCAACAAGCTGCGCAGCGCCGACGGCAGGTTCTCCACGACGGACCTGTCGACCGGCCAGCGCAAGCGCATCGCCTTCGCCGTGGCCCTGCTGGAGGAGCGACCGATCCTGGTCCTCGACGAGGTTGCTGCCGACCAGGACCCCGAGTTCCGCGACCAGTTCTACAGGCAGTGGCTGCCCCGGCTGAAACGGGAAGGGCGCACCCTGGTCGTGGTCAGCCATGACGACCGCTACGAGGATGTCGCAGACCGGGTGGTGCGCTTCCGCGACGGCGGTATCGCCGCAATCACCGACCGGGCCGAACCGTGACCGCCGCCGCGTGGACCGGATCGGGCAGGCGCACCGCCTTCGCTGCGGCCTTGCTGGCGGAGCGGCCGGTCCCGATACTCCACGCCGGTGCTGCCGTCCGGGACCGCGCGTTACGCGGCCTGTTCCGCGGGCAGCGGCTGCACCGACTGAAACGGGAAGGAGGCCCCTTGACCCTGGTCAGCCATGACGACGGCTGCATCGCTGCCATCGCCGGCAGGATGGGCCGGTGAGCGCCGCCGCGACGGGCCCGGGCGGCACCCGGCTGTTCTCCCGGGGCGAGCGGGTCGTCGCCTGGCTGATCGTCCTGACGATCATTTTCTCGGCAGTGGCGCTGCTGCTCTGGCGTTTCGTTTTCGTGGCGATCGAGCCGGGCGAGGCGGGCGTGCGGTACAGCCTGCTTGGCGGCGGCACCGTTGCCGACGAGGTGCTGCCGGAGGGCTATGCGATGAAGCTGCCCTGGGACCGGATCTACCGCTACGAGGTCCGCATCCAGCAGATGCCCTTCAAGATGAAGGCCTTGTCGACGGAAGGCATGGTGATCGACATTGCCGGCACCGTCCTCTATCAGCCGAG
>JAVKFF010000021.1:0-3875 GCA_040226215.1 Azospirillaceae bacterium | reverse complement strand
ATTCCCTCGATCGCCGTCCGATACACCCGGATCGTCGCCACCCATTCACCCCGCTGCACCGCCCTCTTGTCCCGGCGATCGATCGTCGTGAACTCGACCTGCCAGGTGCCCGACGAGCCGGGCACCGGACCCGCCGAAAGGATGTGGATCTCTCGAACCAGCTTCTTTTCCGCGAACTCGTTCAGCGGGCTCCCGGCATTGGAGGTGGTCATCCGGTCCCGGAATTCCTGGTAGACCCGGTCCGTCGAATGCGCCTGGATCCAGCCGTAGCGCACCTCCTCGTCCACCAGGTTGATCGTCTCCCTGACGTCCACATATCGACGCAGCACGTCTTCGATCAGCAGCTCCTCGGTCCGCCGATCGATCCGGTCCGGTATCAGCCGCACCAGCTGCGCCTCTGGCTCCGCGAACTGCACGAGCACATGCTCCACGCTCTTGAGCGGGTAGAGCCCCAGCACCAGCGAGCCCATCGCCCCGGCCAGGCCGACGCCCAGGCCGGCCAGGGCCCAGCTCGCCTTCACCAGGCGTTCCAGCCGCCGCACATAGGCCTCGTCCTGGGTGCGAACCCGGTTTCCGCGCACGCGCCCCTTCGCCGGCGGCAGCGCGGCGGGCACCAGATCGTCATGCCCGGAGCGCATCGGTTTCCCGCCGATACTTTTCGAGGCCGGGCTGCGGAACTGCCGGCCCGCAGGCGCAGGGGCTCTGCTTGTAGTCGTCCGTACCGGAGCCAGGCCGGACGACCCCCTGCGTGTCGGAGCAGCCCGCGGCCGCCACTGCCAGGGCCATGGCCAGGGCCCATCGCCCGATCACTGGTCTGCCCTCACGAAGGCCGGCATGCCGCGATAGACCACCGGCAACCGGTTCAGCTGTTCGAGGGCCTGCAGTTCCAGCATCTTCGCCATGATCGCGCGGGTCGCTGCGAGCTCCTGCAGGATCGACGCAAGCGCCCTGTTCGTCTGCGCGATCCGGGCGTTTATGTTGTCCACGCCGGCGGTATCGCTGACGATCGCCTGGACCTCGCCGGACACGCTCCCGACGGAGTTCTGCAGGGCCAGGGCTGTCGCCGCAGCCGAGAACACCGCGTCCTCGTAGGCCACTCTTCGACGGCCTTCGATAACCGCCACCTTCGTCCGGTCGATCGGCGCGTCAGCCTCGTCGGACCACATGCCCTTGTTGGCGCCCCCGACAGTGAAGACCCCCCTCACCTCTCCGGAGGCGCTGTCGATCACGCCCTGCAGCTGCCCGGACGTCGGCAGTCCGAGATGCTCCCGCACAGCGTCCTGCGCGTCGCACAGGCTTCCCAGGCCCCCATCGCCTTTCGGCAGCCAGGTCCCCGGATCCGGTACGATGCATTGCAGGATCGTCCGGCTCTCCCGCACCCAGCCGGGGATCGACATGGCCAGCGACACCGCCGGCCCGAGCGTCTCCCTGGCATCGGTGATGAAGCCCTTGATCGCGACCAGCTCCTTGGTCTGCTTGACCGCTTCCGCGGCCGCCTTGGCGCTCTCGATGATGTTCTGCGAGTCGTGGACTTCCATCGTTGCCCGGGCCGCATTCCAGGGCGCCCCGATCCCGATCGCAGCCAGAACAGCGGCACAGATCAGCCGTGAATGAATGCATCCAGCCACCTGTCGTCTCCCAGTTCGTCAATCAGCTTCACCATGCGCGCCGCCGCTGGCGGCCCGCCCTGAAACGGCCGCAGCAACGGCCCCAAAGACTGAAGATCGAAATCCAGGAACACGGTCTCGCCGGCCCGCTTCAGCAGGACCGGGTACCGCGCGATATCCTTTGGGATTGCCCCCTCGACCCGTCCGAGCACGAACTCCATTTCGGCATCGGAAAGCCCGTACGGCCGGAGCTCCTCGGCGTACTTCGCCGAGCCGGGCAGAAACAGGATGGTGGAGACATTCCCCCGGATCGTGGGCGCGATCTCCTCGGGCAGCCCCGAGACCTCCTGAAAGGCCAGGCCGACGCTTCCGCGGTTCTTTCTCGCGGTGCGCAACAACGCCTCGATCCGGGACCGGAAGTTCGGCTCCTGCAGCAGGGTCGCCGACTCATCGACGAAAATCACATGCGGCTGGCCTGCATTCGCCACGGCCACCTGGATCCGCTCGAACAGGTAGTAGGTCAGCGCCCCGGCGAGCCGTGGATCATTCGCTACCCCATCCAGGGCAATGCACGTCCAGCGCCCGGCATCGGGGTCGAACGCATCCCGCTGCCCGTTGAAGACATGCCCATAGCGTTCGCCCCGCGCCCATTTCCGCAGCCCTTTGGCAACGCTCGATCCCGCCGGAAACGCCTGATCGAAGACCTCGCTGAGCCGCCGTTTCGGTCCCCTCGTCGTCTCCATGATGTCGCGGACCGCGTCTTGGAGATCACGCAGGCTCTTGTCGTCCTCGACCTCCGCCAGCAGCGCCAGGAAGCGCTCCAGGCTGGCGCGGTGCTCCGCGGTGTCCGCCACGTCGAAGGGGTTCAATTCAAGCCCGTCGCGCTTCATGAGATAGCGGCCGCCCAGCGCATGGGAGAGGACCTCAAGGCCTGCGTCCCGATCGAACGCATAGATGCGCAGGTCCGGATAGGCGCCCAGCGCGCCGGACAACAGGAATCCGCCGGCGACGGTCTTGCCACCGCCCGTTCCGCCGAACAGCATCCAATGCGGCGGCGCCAGATCGGCCGGACTGGCCTGGAAGACGAAGCTGTAGGGGGACCGGCCGTAGGCGGTCGGGATCACCCGAGCCGGCCTCGGCCCGAAGTCGCAGCTCGCCGAACCTTTCGGTTCCGCTTCCCACACCAGGAGGTCAGCGACATTGTGGGCCGTCAGCTCGTAGGGTCGCACCGGATAGTCGTAGCCCGGGAGCCTGGCCCAGCTGCCCCGCTCCCCGAACTGACCTTCCGGGACCACGGCGACCCTCGCGCGGCCCAGCTCTTCACGCACCTCGCGCACAGAGGCGCGCATCTCCTCCTCGCTCCCGCCGGTTACGAAGAGCTGCACTTCGGCTCTGACAAGAGCGGTCTTCCCGGCCCCGAGTTCGTCGCTGGTCTCCGCCCATTCCTCCGTCGTCAGCCGATTGGTCCTGAAGATCTTCGCCTGGCGCGCCCGGTACAGCGACCATGTCACCGCTTGTCCGTGCGGCACCGGGTGCCCGCGAACCACCAGGCACACGTCCAGTCGCCGGCGCATCACTCCACGGACCAGGTCACCACTGGTGAACTCCGGCCAACCCTGCACACCCAGGACGGATGTCCACCGCTCCCGGGAGCCGTCCCGGGCAATGCACACACCGTCCGGCCGGTACTCCAGCGAGACTCCTGCCATTGCCGCAGGGAACGGCGCGTCGGCGGGAATGTCGGCATCGAACCCGCCCACCAGCTCGGCCAGGAACGACAGCAGCTCCGACCGCTCCCCGCCCTTCCCTCTGTCCAGCACTCTTGGCCCGTAGGGGCTGAGCAGCGCGACAATGCCGGCCACCGCCTTTTCCAGAGCGGCCTTCTCACCCGCCGGCGATGTCACGATAAGGTGGTGGCTGCGTTCGAAGGATCCGGCGAGATAGTCACTCCAGGCGGCATTGACCGCCCCCAGATAACCTTCCCCTTCGTCGACCGCCCCGAACGCCAGCGGCCTCTGCCGCGAGAGGCTTCTGATGGTCACGCCCTGACGCTCCAGCGATCGCACCCAATCGCTGCGCTGGGCGATCAAGCCCTCAACGGCATCACTGGAACGGCCCAGATAGACGGTGCCCTCCAGTTCGAGCACCTGAGCCAGGCCGCCCCGGTCCAGACGCAGCGTCCGGCCATCCTCGTCCAGACCCAGCCACGGCAAATAGTCTGCCAACCGGCCATCGGCCTGAGGGCCGCCATTCTGCCGCAGCGCCCAA
>JAVKFF010000020.1:0-4403 GCA_040226215.1 Azospirillaceae bacterium | reverse complement strand
TGCTGGCATCGGGCGCGCGCCGCGCGATCCGCCGGCCGGCGGTGCAGCGCGCGGTGAACCGGGTCGGCGGCAGCCTGCTGGTCGCCGCCGGGGTGGCGACGGCGGCCTGGAAGCGGGCCGCCGCCTGAGCGGCACTATCGGGCAGGGGGAGCCTCGGCACCGCGGGAACCGGCCGTCCCGGGATAATCGGGCTGCGCCTCCGGCCGGGCGTCGCGGAACGCCTTCAGCGGCACGCAGAGCCCCTCCACGTCCAGCAGCCCGGGATATTCGGACAGGTCGACCTCGAAGCGGCGCGCATTGGCCAGCTGCGGCACCAGGTGCAGTTCCGCCCAGCCGGGCGTCTCGCCGAAGCAGAACCGGCTCCGCCGCCGCCGGGCCGCCAGTCCGGCTTCCAGCGCCGCAAGCCCCGTCCGCATCCAGTGGCGATACCAGTCGCGGATGGCCGGTTCCGGCTGCGCCATCCGCTCTGCCAGATAGCGCCGCACCCGGTTGTTGTTCAGCGGGTGCAGGTCGCTGGCGATCAGCTGGGCGAAGGCCCGTGCCTCCGCCCGGTCCAGCGGGTCGGCGGGCAGCAGCGCCCGCTGCGGATATCGTTCCTCGAGATATTCCAGGATCGCCGCGGACTGTGCGATCACCCGGTCGCCGACCTGCAGCGCGGGCAGCAGCCCCTGCGGGTTGACCCTGCGCCAGACGGCAGGCGACAGGGCGCCGACCGGCAGGTAGTCGAAGGCAAGGCCCTTCAGTCCCAGGGCGATCCGGACCCGCTCGCCGGCGGAATTCTGCCAGCGCGATATGAGCCGCATTGCCGGAGCCTGGGCCGCCTAGTTGCCGGCCAGCAGCGCTTTCGCCGTGTCGGACCAGAGCCCGTCCAGGCTCTGGAAGGGCAGCCGGACCTCCTGCAGGCCGATAGAGCCGGCGCCGACCTGGTACTGGTCGAACAGCAGGATCAGGGCATCCTCGCCGATCGCGAAATTGCGGAAGTTCTCCGCCTGCGGCCCGGCGCCCTTGGCGATCCAGTCGGCATCGGCGGCCTCGCCCAGCTTGGCCGTCAGGGCGGCGACCGCGCCGGCCGACAGGCGCGGCAGGGCCTTGTCCATGTCGGCGAACAGGTCCGCCAGGGCGATCTCGCGATTGTCGTCCTTGGCATAGCTCTTCGTGTGGAAGGCGGAGATGCCGTGCGCGCCGCCGGTATACTGGTAGTCGACGAAGATGTAGGAGGCGATCTCCGGCCCGTTCCGCGCCACCCAGCAGGACAGCATGTAGGTATATTCCTGCACCGCGCTGTCGGGCGGCGGCGGGTTGGCGCTGCCTTCCGTCACCGCCTCGTCGCGCAGCGCGGTCACGAAGGCCGCCAGGGCGGCATCGACCTTCGGGTCGCCGCTGCGCGGGGTGACGAAGTCGTAGGCGATTTTGCCCTCGGTGACCTTGTAGTCGCCCTGCAGGTCGGAGCAGTCCGGCCCGAAGCTGGGGCCGGCATCGTCGCCGGCGGCGCCGGCAGGGCCCGTCGCGGCCAGCAGCAGGCCACCCAGCAGGGCGGCGCGCAGGACCGGGGCGGCACGCAGGAACGGATATGGCATCGCTCGGGCTCCAGCCTTGGGGCTAGCGGGTCAGCTCCCGCATCGCATTGTCCAGCCCCTCCAGGGTCAGCGGGTACATGCGGTCGTTCATCAGCTGGCGCATGATCTGGATCGAGGGCGTGTATTCCCAGTACTTCTCCTGCACCGGATTGATCCAGGCGGCCTTGGAATAGATCCCCAGCATGCGCTCCATCCAGGCCTGCCCGGCCTCCTCGTTCCAGTGCTCCACGCTGCCGCCGGGATAGACGATCTCGTAGGGGCTCATCGAGGCATCGCCGACGAAGATCACCTTGTAGTCGGCGGCGTAGGTGTGCAGCACGTCCCAGGTCGGCACGAACTCCGAATGCCGGCGGCGGTTGTCCTTCCACAGCTTCTCGTAGACGCAGTTGTGGAAGTAGTAATATTCCAGGTGCTTGAACTCCGTGCGGACGGCGGAGAACAGCTCCTCGCAGGTGCGGACATGGTCGTCCATCGACCCGCCGATATCGAACAGGATCAGCACCTTCACCGCATTGTGCCGCTCCGGCACCATCTTCAGGTCCAGATAGCCGGCATTGTTGGCGGTCGCCTTGATGGTGTTCGGCAGGTCCAGCTCCATGTCGGCGCCTGACCGCGCGAACTGCCGCAGCCGGCGCAGTGCCATCTTGATGTTGCGGGTGCCCAGCTCGACGGAATCGTCGAGATTCCTGTACTCCCGCTTGTCCCAGACCTTCACCGCCCGCCGATGACGGCTTTCGTCCTGGCCGATCCGCACGCCCTCGGGATTGTAGCCATAGGCCCCGAAGGGTGACGTGCCGGCGGTACCGATCCATTTCGACCCGCCCTGGTGCCGCTTCTGCTGCTCCTCGAGCCGCTGCTTGAGGGTTTCCATCAGCTTGTCGAAACCGCCAAGGCTCTCGATCAGCTTCTTCTCGTCTTCGCTCAGATGCTTCTCCGCCATCCGCCGAAGCCATTCCTCGGGCAGGTTGCGCGCATCGACACCGCCTTCGCCGCCGATCGCCTCGACACCGCGGAAATAGTGCGAGAACACCTGGTCGAAACGGTCAATATGGCGCTCGTCCTTCACCAGCGCCGACCGCGCCAGGTAATAGAAACCCTCGACATCATAGCGCGACAGCCCGGCCTCAAGCCCCTCCATCAGGGTGAGATATTCGCGCAGCGAGACCGGGACTTTGGCGGCTTTGAGCTCTAGGAAAAACGGAAGAAACATGGGCGCGACCATAGCCGCAATGCCAAGCCCTTGCCAACCGGTTTAGTGCCGATCGTCTTCAGCCGCCCTTGAGTTCCGGATTGGGAAAATAGCCTGGCCCGATGGTCAGCGGCTTGACGGGAACGACGGTGTCATCGATCTGGCTGGTGAAACTCTTCTCCCCGGACCAGATCAGCCGGCTGCGGGTGTGGTCGTAAAGCCGGAGCGCGACATGATAGGGCTTGCCAGCCTTGACGCCGCGCACCTGTGGAGAATGAACGCCGTAACGGACGCTGCGCGCGTGCAGCCTGGTCTCGACGGCGAGCGGCGGTCCGCCCGCCGGGTCCTCGAACTCGGCAATCAGCCAGGTCCCGACCGGTAGCGGTTTGAGCACATTGGCGACAAACCCGTAATAAACCTGCGCTTCGCGGTAGTTGTAGACAAAGCCGCCGCCCGCAATTTCCAGATATGGCTTTTCCGCCGGATCCTCGCGCGTTGCCCATCCAACCGCCAGCAGCAGGCAGGCGAGGCCAACGATTGCTGCGATGACTTTCTCGAATGTCCTGTCTTCCCGCACGGCCATGTCCGCCACGCCCCGATCGCTTCGCCGGTATGGGTCTGATCAGCGATCATGTTCTCACATGTCACGGAACGGATCCAGCTTGAGGCTGATCCGGCGGCTTTATCCGGAATCGCAATCCGCCACTTCGTTCCCGGTGAGGTCTACCGGCTGTACTTGATAAACGGCGTCAGCGTGGCGATGCGGTCATAGAGCTTTCGCGCGGTGGCGTTGAATTCCTGCGTCATCCAGTAGACGCTCGGGCAGCCATCGGCGTCGGCCTGCGCGTAGACCGCCTCGATCAGCGCCCGGCCAAGACCGGTACCGCGCACGTCCGGCGCGGCATACAGGTCCTGGAGATAGCAGACCGGCTCCACCTTCCAGCCGTGGCGGTGGTACATGTAGTGCACCAGCCCGGCAGGCTTGCCGTCCACCAGCGCCAGCATCCCGCGCGGCTCGTAGAACGAGGCCTCACCTGCGGCATGGGGAGCGGCGATGCGTGCCAGCGTGGTCCGGTAGACCTCCTCCGGCACACTTGATTCGTAGAATTCCAGATAAAGCGTCCACAACCGCCGCCATTCGGGCTCGTCAGCAAGCGTTATCGGCCGTATTTCAACACTCCCGCTCATGCATTCACTCCCTCTTTTCCGGCCGGCAAACGGTCTTCCCCGATCTCTTGGATGTCAAAGGGCGTGGTTTGGTAGACCTGGTTGATCCAGTTTCCGAACAGCAGGAAGGCATGGCTGCGCCAGCGGTTTTGCGGCTTGTTGTCCGGGTTGTCATCCGGAAAGTAGTTTGCCGGCGGCTTGATCGGTGTCCCCGACTTCACGTCGCGGAAATATTCCTCGGCCAGCGTGCCGGAATCATATTCGATATGATTGAAGATGTAGAGCCGGTTGGCGAAAGCCTCGTGCAACAGGCACAGGCCCGTCTGCTGGCTTTCCATCAGGATCTCGAAATCCGGCGTAAGGTCCTCGCGACGGACCTCCGTCCAGCGAGACACCGAAACCTGGAAATCGTCCGAAAATCCCGTGAGATAGGGAGAGGCAGGGTTGAGGTTGCGGTGCCGGTAGACGCC
>JAVKFF010000019.1:0-15748 GCA_040226215.1 Azospirillaceae bacterium | reverse complement strand
CGCCTGATCATGTGCTTCCTGAGACATCTGAGTGAGGCGGACGGCTTCGCCACGCTGGAGCAGGCCCTGCCGCATCGCGACCGCATCTTCGGCGTCGGCCTCGACTCCTCCGAGAAGGGCTTCCCGCCCTCGAAGTTCACGCGCCTGTTCGAACGCTGCCGGGAGGAGGGCTTTGCCATCATGGCCCATGCCGGCGAGGAAGGACCGCCCGCCTACGTGGCCGAGGCGCTGGACCTGCTGCAGGTCGACCGCATCGACCACGGCAACCGGGCGCTGGAGGACGCGGCCGTGACCCGGCGCCTGGTCGACCTCGGCATCGGCCTGACGGTCTGTCCGCTGTCGAACCTGCGGCTGCGCGGCGTGAGCGGCATGGCGGAGCATCCGCTCAAGCGCATGCTCGACGCCGGCCTCAAGGCAACGGTGAACTCCGACGATCCGGCCTATTTCGGCGGGTACATGAACGCAAACTACCAGGCGGTCGTGGACGCGCTTCATCTCGGGCCGGACGACATCGCCACGCTCGCCCGCAATGCCATCGCGGTCAGCTTCGCGCCGGCCGAGCGCAAACGGGAGTTGGCCGAGGAGCTCGACGCCTACCTCGCCGCCGCCTGACCGCGGTGTAGTTTCAGGTTCGCTTGCGGGCTTTCGTCTTTATCGGGCCGATCGGTCCGTCGTCGAAGGCGCCCTGCGCCTCCGGGAAACCCTGCACCGGCCCCAGCTCTTCCCTGTCGCGTTCGGAGACCAGGCTGGTCTGCATATAGAGCACCAGCAGTTCCGTCAGTCGTACGAGCGCGTCGATGTGAACCCGCTCATAGCCATGCGAGGCGTCGATGCCGAAGGTCACCAGCGCCGTGCGGATGTCGTTGCCGGCCTCAAGCGCCGAGGCGCTGTCGCAGCGGTAGTAGCGGAAGACGTCTCGCTGATGCGGGATGCCGTGCCGCCGGGCGAGATCGATCAGGTAGTGGGTCAGGTGGTAGTCGAAAGGCCCTTCCTGGTCCTTCATGGCGAAGGTGACGCCCTTCTCGCGGGAGTTCTGGCCCGGTGCCACCGTGCCGTTGTCCACCGTCACCATCTCGCAGACATCGCCATGCAGTACCGCCGACGCGCCGGACCCCGTCTCCTCGGAAATGGTGAACAGCAGGTGGCAATCGATCGGCAATGTGATACCGGCCTCGCGCACCGCCTGCGCCGCGGCGAGGATGACCGCCACGCCCGCCTTGTCGTCGAGATGGCGCGAGTTGATATAGCCCGTCGGATCCATCTCGAAATTCGGATCGATGGCGACGAAGTCGCCGACATTCATGCCCAGCCGCTCGAGGTCTTCCGGACCGCCGACCTCGGCATCGACGCGCAGCTCGATATAGTCCCAGCCCACCGGCTGGGTGTCGACCTCCTCGTTGAAGGTGTGGCCCGAGGCCTTGAGCGGCAGGATCGTGCCGCGAAACTCGCCATTGTCGGTGAAGATTGTGGCGCGCGCGCCCTCGGCGAAGCGGGCCGACCAGTGGCCGATCGAGGTCAACGCCAGGCGGCCGTTCGGCTTCAGGCTTCGCACCATCGCCCCCAGGGTGTCGATATGGGCGATAAGCGCGCGGTCGGCGGTGTTGCGCAGGCCGACAAGATTGCCCCGGATGGCGCCGCGACGGGTCAGCTCGTAGGGGATCTTCAGCTCTTCCAGTGCCCGACAGGTCTGGATGACGGCGCGGTCGGTATAGCCGGTCGGGCTCGGTATCTCGATCAGGCTGCGCAGCGTGTTGACGAGATAGTCGCGGTCGATGGGAAGATGTTTGATGGCGGTCAAGACCCAGTCCTTTTTGCGGCGTCCTCTTTGCGGCGCGTTCTCCTGTGCGGCGTGACCGATTTGGGGAAGAGCAGATCGATGAACCGCTCAGCCGTCGGCTGCGGCTCGTGATTGGCCAGGCCCGGTCGCTCGTTCGCCTCGATGATCACGTAATCAGGCTGGGTATGATCCTCCACCAGGAAATCGAATCCCACAACCGGGATATCGAGGATTTTTGCCGCCGTGCGCGCCGCTTCCCTGAGGACCGGATGCAGTTCCGGGGTGACGTCGTGAATGGTGCCGCCGGTGTGCAGGTTGGCCGTCTTGCGCACCGTGATCGCCACGCCCTTCTCCGGCACGCTGTCGAGCGCGAACCCCGCCGCCTCCACGGCGCGGATCGTCTCGTCGTCGAGCGGGATGGTGCTTTCACCGTCGGTCGCGGCGCTGCGACGACGGCTCTGACGTTCGATCAGGTTCTTCTCGGAATGCCGGCCGGTGCCGACCACCTGCGGCGGCCGCCGCACCGCCGCGGCCACCACCTCGTCGCCGATCACGATGATCCGCAGATCCTCGCCGGACACGTACTGCTCGAGGAGCACGACGTCGCAGTGCGATCGGGCGCGCTCGATCGCCTCCAGCATGACGTCCTCGCTGCGCACGTCGACGCTGATGCCGCGCCCCTGCTCGCCGCGCGCCGGCTTGACCACGATGGCGCCGTGGGTCTCCAGGAACGCCCGCTGCCGCTCGCCATCGTCGGCGACGATCTGGTCGGGCACGCTCAGGCCGGCCCGGTCGAGCAGCCGTCTGGTCACCGCCTTGTCGTCGCAGCGGCTGAGCGCCACCGCGTCGGTCAGTTGGGAAAGCGCCTCGCGGCAGGCGACGGACCGGCCGCCGGAGGTCAGGCGGAAGAAGCCGCCCTCCTCGTCCTCTATATCCACCTGGATGCCGCGCCGCCGGGCTTCATTGACGATGATCTCGGCATAGGGGTTCATCTTGGCATCGACCGGCGGGCCGGAGAACAGCGTCTCGTTGAACGGGTTCTTGGTCTTGATGGCGAAAGTCTGCAGGCGGGTGAAGCCAAGTTTCTCGTAGAGGGCGATGGCCTGCTCGTTGTCGTGCATGACCGACAGGTCCATGAAGGCGCGCCCGCGCGCCGCGTAGTGCTCGGCCAGCTGTCGCACCAGCGCCTCTCCCACCCCGGGATGGGCGGCCGTCGGATCGACGGCGAGGCACCACAGGCTGGACCCCAGTTCGGGATCGTCGAAGACGTGTACATGGTCGATGCCGGTCGCCGTGCCGATGACCTCGCCCGACTTCTCGTCCTCGGCGATCACGTAGCTGATCGCGCGGGATTTGCGGGTGCGCCACATGAAGTCGGGCGGCACCTGCTTCATGCCGTGCTGGCTGTAGATCCGGTTGACCTCCTCGGCGTCGCCCCTGGTGCGCAGCCGGCGGATCACGAAGCCGGTCGGCCGCATCCGGGCCGGCCGGTACTGCGCCAGCCACAGCCGGAAGGTATGCGAGGGGTCGAGGAACAACTCCTGCGGCGCCAGCGAGAGCACGACATGGGGGTCGGCGATATACATGGCGATGTCACGCCGTTCCTCGCCCTCGTGGCGCAGCTCCTCCACGAGCCGTTCCGCGGACTCGAAGGTATGGGCGAAGAGCAGCCGCCCCCAGCCCAGATCGACCTTGGCATCGCCGCGCGCGTCCTCGTGCTTCTTCAGATGCTCCTGGGCGGCGAACCTTGGATCCCACCGCCGTCTGGTATGCGCGCTGTCGTGGAATTCACCCATTGTCGTCATCCGTCAAAGATTGTGCTGGTCGAGCCACATCTGCAGGAGCGCGCACTGCCAAAGCTTCGATCCGCGCAGCGGCGTGATGTGCGCCTCCGGATCGTCGAGCAGCTGGTCGACATAGGCCGGGTTGAAGATCTCCCGAGCCCGGGCCCGGGGCGAGCCGACGGCGTCGCGGACCATCTCCAGATAGTCTCCTTGAAGATACTTCAGCGCCGGCACCGGGAAATAGCCCTTCGGCCGGTCGATCACTGCCGCGGGGATCACCTTGCGCGAGGCCTCCTTCAGCACCGTCTTGCCGCCGCCCTCGATCTTCACCTCGGGCGGTATGCGCGCAGCCAGTTCCACCAGCTCGTGGTCGAGAAACGGTACGCGGGCCTCCAGCCCCCAGGCCATGGTCATATTGTCGACCCGCTTGACCGGGTCGTCGACCAGCATGATCTCGGTATCGATCCTGAGCGCCTTGTCGGCCGGCGTCTCCGCGCCCGCCTCGGCGAAATGTCCGGCCACGAATTCGTGCGCCGCGTCGCCGTTCAGGAAACGCGGGTCGACCGTCTGGCGGTACTCCTCATGCCCGCGGTCGAAGAACACCCGCGAATAGTCGGCCACCGGGTCGTTGGAGCCCAGCATCGGCGGGTACCAGTGGTAGCCGCCGAAGATCTCGTCCGCGCCCTGTCCGGACTGCACCACCTTGACGTGCCTGGAAACCTCCTCGGACAGCAGGAAGAAGCCAATGGCGTCGTGGCTCACCATGGGCTCGGACATCGCGCGGATGCATTTGGGCAGCGACGGCAGGGCGCGGCTGGAATCGATGAAGATGCGGTGATGGTCGGTCTCGAACCGCTCGGCGATGATGTCGGAGTACTTGAACTCGTCACCGACTTCGTCACCCACCGTCTCGAAACCAATGGAGAAGGTTTTCAGATCCCGCTGGCCCAGGCCGGCGAGGAGACCGACCAGCAGGCTTGAGTCGACACCGCCCGACAGCAGCACGCCGACCGGCACGTCGGCGACGAGGCGGCGTTTCACCGCCTTGGTCAAGGTGTCGAGAACGCGCTCCTCCCACTCCTGCTTGCTCAACGCCGCGTCGGCGGCATCGCGGGTGTAGGCGGCGCGCCAGTAGCGGGTCTCGCGCCTGGTGCCGTCGGCGTCGATCTGCAGCGCCGTGCCCGGCGGCAGCTTGCGAACGCCCTTCAGGATGGTGTGCGGCGCCGGGACCACGGCGTGGAAGGTCATGTAGTGGTTGAGCGCCACCGGATCGATCGCGGTATCGATGCCGCCCTCCGCCCGTCCGGCCGCGACCAGCGCCGGCAGCGAGGAAGCGAAACGCAGGAAGCCCGGCCCCTCTGCGAGGTAGAGCGGCTTGATGCCGATGCGGTCGCGCACCAGCGTCACCCGGCCGCTCTCGCGCTCGTGAATGGCGAAGGCGAACATGCCGTTCAGCCGCTGCAGCGCATCGAGCCCCCAGGCATGGAAAGCCTTGAGAATGACCTCCGTGTCGCCGGTCGAGAAGAACTGATAACCCTTGCCGGCAAGCTCCTGCTTGAGTTCCGGGTAGTTGTAGAGAATGCCGTTGAAGACGATGGTCAGTCCGAGATCGCTGTCGACCATGGGCTGCGCGGACTTGTCGGAAAGGTCGATGATCTTCAGCCGTCGATGACCGAAGCCGACACGGCCTTGCAGCCAGAGGCCCTCGCCATCGGGGCCGCGCGGCGCCATGACGTCGTTGGCAGCAGTGATCGCGCCAGCCGAGGCCCGCGCGCCATCGAAGCGCACCTCGCCGGTGATGCCGCACATGTTCGAACTCCATTCGTTTTCGATATCAGCAGACCAGGCTGATATCGGCGCCCGTCAATCCCATTCAAGAAAGTCGAAATATTCAAAGAAGAAATGAAATAACCGCGGTTTCGAATACTTTTCCGCCCTTGAGGACATTGATCGCCGCGGGCAGGTTCCGGCCTGAACGGTCGCGCTGTGCCCCTATTGCTGGTTGATGGTCCGGTTTTCAAACGCCTCCGACACGGAGTCGTACTGGTCCGTCACCACCCCACCCAGCGCGAACAGCGCCCCAATGATCACGGCGGCGATCAGGGCCGCGATTATGGCGTATTCAATGGCCGACGCCCCACGCTCGCCACGCAGCATTCGAAGAAGAAGAACGCGAAATGCCATGTGTCGTGTCCGCAGCGGTCTGCAGTTTTCAGTGGAAAGGATGTGGGCCACCGCATTGTCGCGTCCGGCCGGAGTCCGATGCAAAGACTTCTTCGCGAATGACTCCAAAAGCAAGCGATGGTCGTCTATTACTCTGAATTAATTCAGAGTTTTTGATCGGCATCCCATGCGTTGCGGCGCCGGCCGTTGCTCCGCTACCCTGCAGGCGGCATTTCGAAGCGGGCCGCCATTCAATGAGTCACGTTTTCCATCGCAATTCGCGAGCGATTCCGCCAGCCGCGCTGAGCGGCGATGGTGTCTATCTGACCGATTCCGCGGGCCGCCGCTACCTTGATGCCTCCGGCGGTGCGGCGGTTTCCTGCCTCGGCCATAGCCACCCGGCGGTCATCGAGGCGATCAAGCGACAGCTCGACCTGTTGCCCTTCGCCCATACCGGCTTCTTCACCAACGAGCCGATGGAAAGGCTTGCGGATACCCTCGTGGCGCAGGCGGACGCGCTGCCGGGCGGCGATCTCGACCGGGTCTATTTCGTCTCCGGCGGCTCGGAGGCGACCGAGGCGGCGATCAAGCTCGCCCGGCAGTACTTTCTGGAGATCGGCGAACCGGGGCGGCACCGGGTGATCGCCCGGCGTCAGAGCTATCACGGCAACACGCTGGGAGCGCTGGCGGTCGGCGGCAACGAGTGGCGGCGCCGGCAGTTCCAGCCGCTGCTCGTCGACGTCACGCACATCGCGCCCTGCTACGCCTACCGCGACCGGCGTCCCGACGAGGACGACGAGGCCTATGGCCAGCGCGTCGCCGACGAGTTGGCCGCGGCGATCGAGCGCCTGGGCCCCGAGACGGTCATGGCCTTCGTGGCGGAGCCCGTGGTCGGCGCCACCGCCGGCGCGGTCCCCGCGGTTGCCGGATATCTGAAGCGGATCCGCGAGATCTGCGACCGCTACGGCGTGCTGCTCGTGCTCGACGAAGTGATGTGCGGCATGGGCCGCACGGGCACCCTGTTCGCCTGCGAGCAGGACGGGGTGTCGCCGGACATCCTGACCATCGCCAAGGGGCTGGGCGCGGGTTACCAGCCGATCGGCGCGATGCTGGTTTCCGACCGGATCTACCGGGCGATCCGCGACGGTTCCGGCTTCTTCCAGCACGGCCACACCTATATGGGCCATGCCGCCGCCTGTGCCGGAGCGCTGGCGGTGCTGGAGAGCATCGCGCGCGAGGGTCTGCTGGCGCGTGTTCAGGAGATGGGTGCGGCGCTGCGCGGCGCACTGGAAGCGCGCTTCGGCAACCATCACCATGTCGGCGATATCCGCGGTCGCGGCCTGTTCCTCGGCCTGGAACTGGTCGAGGACAGATCGACGAAGACCCCTTTCGACCCGGACCACAGGCTGCACGCCCGCATCAAGGCGGAGGCCATGGATCGCGGGCTGATGTGCTATCCGATGGGCGGCACGATCGACGGGCGACGCGGCGACCACGTCCTCCTGGCACCGCCCTTCATCATCGACGACACGCATGTCGCGGAGATCACCGAAAAGCTCGGCGACGCGGTTGACGCGGCGATCACGGCAACGAGGGCGGCCTGACCCGATGATCGACACCGACAACGCTTCAGAGACGCCGCATGCGACGCCGCATGTGGTGATGGTCGCCCCCAACGGCGCGCGCAAGACCAAGGCCGACCACCCTTCCATACCGATCGGCCCGGCCGAACTGGCTGAAACGGCGCTTGCCTGCCACGAAGTCGGCGCGGCGGCGATCCATCTGCATGTGCGCGACGCCAACGAGGCCCACTCCCTGGACGTCGACCTCTACCGGGAAGCGCTGGGCGTGCTGCGGCGAAAGGTCGGCGAGCGGATGGTCGTCCAGGTGACGACCGAGGCGGTCGGACGCTACACGCCCATGGAACAGATGGCCTGCGTCGATGCGCTCGGCACCGAGCTGACGGCCATCTCCATCGCCGTGCGCGAGCTGTTTTCCGAGCCGGCGGCGGAAGGCGAGGTGGAGGCCTTCCTCCGGCGCCACGATACGCGCGGCACCGGAATCCAGTTCATCTGCTACGACCGGGGCGATGTCGACTGGTTTCTGGCGCTCAGGGACCGGGGCATGATCCCCGAACGCTTCTCCAGCCTGCTCTTCGTTCTCGGCCGCTACACGCGCGGACAACGCTCGACCCCTTCCGATCTCCTGTCGTTTCTCCACCCGCAACTGACCGGAATCCACTGGATGGTCTGCGCCTTCGGGGCGCTGGAAGGGGCGTGTGCGTTGACGTCCGCCGCTTTGGGCGGGCATAGTCGGCTCGGTTTTGAGAACAACCTTCTGCTGGCGTCCGGAGACATCGCGCCGGACAACGCGGCACTTGTCGCCCAGCTCGTCAAAACCCTCCCGGTCACGGGCCGCGCCCTGGCCGGGGTCGATACAGCTCGCCGCGTGCTCGGTTGCGCCTGAGGGCGGCCGTCAGCGGCGACAAGCCGGACCGGTACGCCGGGCCAGCTTGTCAGGCGACCCTAATGGTTGAGGAATACGGAGGCAGAAAAATGAAGAGATTTGCAGTTTCGACGCTGGCGATCAGCGTGTCGCTCGGCCTGGGCGCCACCGCCGCCTATGCCCAGGACAACCCCTGCAACACGCCAGAGAACCCGGAGGAGCGATTCCTGACCATCGGCACCGGCGGCGTGACGGGCGTCTACTATCCAACCGGCGGCGCCATCCAGCGCCTGGTCAATGCCGGCCGCGCGGATCATGGCGTGCGCGTCTCGGTCGAATCCACCGGCGGCTCCGTGTTCAACCTCAACGCCATCCAGTCGGGCGAGCTCGACATGGGCGTGGTGCAGTCGGACTGGCAGTATCACTCCTACAACGGCAGCCACGAGAACTTCCCCGACGCCAACGAGGAACTGCGCGCCGTCTTCGCCGTGCACCCGGAGCCCCTGACGGTGGTCGCACGTGCGGATTCCGGCGTCACCCAGCTGTCGGATATCCCGGGCACGCGCGTGAACATCGGTAATGCCGGTTCAGGCGCTCGCGGCACCTTCGAGGTGCTGATGGAGGCGCTGGGCTGGTCGGTCGACGACTTCAGCCAAGTCTCCGAACTGGCCACCGCCGAGCAGAGCCAGGCGCTGTGCGACAACAATTTCGACGTCATGCCCTTCGTCGTCGGCCACCCCTCGGGCACGATCCAGGAGGCCACCACCACCTGCGACACGGTCATCGTCAACGTCGACGGACCGGAGGTCGAGGCGCTGATCGCGGACAACCCGTACTACTCCGCCGCGGTGGTGCCGGGCGGCATGTACAACGGCAACCCGGACGATGTGAACACCTTCGGCGTGCGCGCCACCTTCGTCAGTTCGACCGATGTGCCGGACTATGCGGTGTGCGAAGTCGTCCGCGCCATTTTCGACGACTTCGACACCTTCCGCCGTCTGCACCCGGCCTTCGCGCATCTCGAGCCGGCCGACATGGTCGACGGCGGCCTTTCCGCCCCGCTGCATGCCGGTGCGCTGATGTATTTCGACTCCGTCGGCATCGAGGTGCCGGATCGCCTGCGCATGTAGTCGCGGCGCCGGCGGCGAATTACTTGCCGGCATCTAGACCGAAAGAGGCGGGCGGGGCTTGACCCCGCCCGTTTTTCTTTTGCCTAATACCCTTACGACTGATGCTTGAACGATAAGAATAACGGGAGCTCGGGGATGACGGATCAGACATCGGGCCGCGCCCTCACCGACGAGGAGTTGCAGGATCTCGTCGCGTCCACGGATACCGGTGGCAGGCAGCCGGACAGCAGGTTCGTCGCCCAGTTGATCCTCTGGACCGCCTTCGGCTGGTCGCTGTTCCAGGTCTGGTACGCCTCCCCCCTGCCGTTCATGACGGGCCTGCTGATCGTCAACGACGCCGAGGCGCGAGCCCTGCATCTGGGTTTCGCGCTGTTCCTCGGCTTCATGGCCTATCCGGCGTTCAACCCGAGCTCGAACGGCCGACCGGCCATCGGTTCGATCATCTTCGCCGCCATCCCGGTCATCCTCGGCTTCGCCATGGCCAGTCGCGCCGATGGCGTCCTGGTGCACATCTTCTTCATCGTCATGACCGCCGGCATGGGCTGGCTCATCGTTACCGGCACGGCGCGCAAATACGTCCCCCTGCCCGACTGGGCCTTCGCCCTGGTCGGCGTGCTCTGCGCCACCTACCGCTTCTGGTTCTACGACGATCTCGTCGACCGCTCCGGGCGGCCCCTGCTGATCGACATCTACGCCTCGACGCTCGGCATCATCATCCTCCTCGAAGCGACCAGGCGATCGCTCGGTCCGGCGCTGACCTGCGTGGCCGGAGTCGCGCTGTTCTACGTCTTCTTCGGCGACGCCGACTTCCTGCCCGACGTTCTGCGCTACCAGGGCGCCTCGCTCAATCGGGCGATGGAGCATTTCTGGCTCTCCGACCAGGGTGTGTTCGGCATCGCCGTCGGCGTGTCGACGCGCTTCGTCTTCCTCTTCGTGCTGTTCGGCGCCCTCCTCGACCGGGGCGGGGCCGGCAACTACTTCATCAAGGTCGCCTTCGCCCTCCTTGGCCATCTGCGCGGCGGTCCGGCGAAGGCCGCCGTCGTCGCCTCCGGTATGACCGGCCTCATCTCCGGCTCCTCGATCGCCAACGTGGTGACCACCGGCACGTTCACGGTACCGCTGATGAAGCGGGTCGGCTTCTCCTCGGAGAAGGCGGGCGCGGTCGAGGTCGCCTCATCGGTGAACGGCCAGATCATGCCGCCGGTGATGGGCGCCGCCGCCTTCCTGATGGTCGAGTATGTCGGCATTCCCTATGTCGAGGTCATCCAGCACGCCTTCCTGCCGGCGATCATCTCCTACATAGCGCTCGTCTACATCGTGCATCTGGAGGCGCTGAAATCAGGCATGCAGGCGCTGCCGAAGCCCGGCGAGCGCATCGAGCCGAAATGGGCGATGATCTCCTTCGGGATCACGCTCTGCTCGATCCTCATTCTCTGCGGCATCGTCTACTACGTCTTCCAGCTCGCCTCCCTGTTCTCGCAGAACGGCCTCGCCTTGCTCGCCGTGCTGCTGATGGGCGCGGGTCAGATCGTGTTCTTCCGGGCGCTCGGCGCGCGCCTGCCGCGCGATCGTGTCCGCCGCACCATTTCCGTCGGTGCGCTGGTGCTGGCCAATGTGGTGCTTGGCGCCTTCGCGCTCTATTTCGGCATGGCATTCCTGAAGGATGTCTTCGGCGACGATGCCGCGGCCTGGATCGGCGCGGCGGCGATGGTCGCCGCCTATGTCGGGCTGGTGGCCTTTGCCTGCCGCTTTCCCGAACTGGAGCTCGACGATCCCAACGCGCCCGTTATCGCGTTGCCGGAGGTCGGCCCGACCGTGAAGACCGGACTCTACTACCTGCTGCCCATCGTCGTGCTGATCTGGAACCTGATGATCGAGCGGCTGTCCCCCGGTCTCTCGGCCTTCTGGGCCAGTGTCTTCATGATCTTCATCCTGGTGACCCAGAAGCCACTGAAAATCCTGTTCCGGGACAATGGCAGGTCGACGCCGGAACTGATGCTATTCGGCGTCGAGGCGTTGGCGAACTTCGTCTCCCTTGTTGTCAACAACCTGATCGTGGTCGCCGCCGCGATCGCCGCCATCGCCTTTCTGCAGCTGGCGGACCTTGGCGCCCTCGATCCGGTCATCCGTGTGGGCCTGCAGATCGCAGTCTGCGTCGGTGCCTTCCTGATCTTCCTCCTGCGGGAGCGCTTCAGGCTGGGTCTCCTGGGGTACCGCCGCAGCGAGCCGATGTTCCATGACGCCGGCAAGGAAGGGGTGACTGACCTGTTCGAGGCCATGATCGCCGGCGCCCGCAACATGATCGGCATCGGCATCGCCACGGCGGCCGCCGGCATCATCGTCGGCACGGTCACTCTGACCGGCATCGGCAACGTGCTGGCCATCTTCGTGGAGCAGGTATCGGGCGGCAGCCTGATCATCATGCTGGTGCTCGTCGCCATCCTCAGCCTGATCCTGGGCATGGGCCTGCCGACGACCGCGAACTACATCGTCGTCTCGGCCCTGATGGCGCCGGTGATCGTCGAGGTCGGCGCGTCGAACGGCCTGGTGGTGCCGCTGATCGCCGTCCACCTCTTCGTCTTCTATTTCGGCATCATGGCGGACGTCACGCCCCCTGTGGGACTGGCGAGCTTCGCGGCGGCCGCCGTCTCCGGCGGCGACCCGATCCGCACCGGTTTCACGGCGTTCTACTATTCGCTCAGGACCATCGCCCTGCCCTTCATGTTCATCTTCAACACCCAGCTCATCCTCTACGACCTGTCCGGCCCCTTCGATATCGCACTGACGGTGGTTTCGGCCGTCATTGCCATGCTGGTGTTCGCCGCGGCGACGCAAGGCTACTTCTTCGCCCGCTCGCGGATCTGGGAGAGCCTCGCCCTGCTGCTGGTGGCGTTCACCTTGTTCCGGCCGGGCTATTGGATGGACATGATCTATCCACCCACCGAGACGGCGGAAGGTCAGGCAGCCGTCGACTATATCGCCGAACTGGAGCCGGGCACGGATCTGCGCATCGTCAGCGGCGGCGACAGTCCGGAAGGCTTCGTGACGCGGACGGTCGAACTGACCCTGCCGGAAGGCGAGACGGCGGAGGATCGCCTGTTCGCCATGGGTTTCGAGGATCTGTCGATCGGCGAAGGGACCATCGAGTTCCTGTTCATCGGATTCGACAGCCCGGCCGAGCGCGCCGGTCTCGACCTGCCGTCAGGCGTCACCTGGACGACGATCGAGCGTATCGTCGTCCCCCTCGACACGCCGCCCAAGGAACTGATGTGGATTCCGACCCTGTTGGTGCTTGGCGGCATCATCGTGTTGCAGCGTCGCCGGCAGGCATTGGAGCCAACGAGTGAGACCGCCTCGCAGCCGGCGCAGTAGGCAGGAGCAACGACCGTGTACAAGGACATCCTCCTGGCAATCGACCTCACAGACGAGAGTTCGTGGAAGAAGGCGCTGCCGATCGCCGTCGAGCATGCCCGCGCCTTCGGCACCCGCCTGCACGTGATGACCGTGGTGCCCGATTACGGCATGAGCATCGTCGGCCAGTACTTCCCGAAGGACCACGAGAAACGGATGCTCGACGAGACCAACGAGCGGCTGCACGCCTTCGTCAAGGAGCGCGTGCCGGACGACATCCGGGTCCAGCACATCGTCGGCCATGGCAGCGTCTACAGCGAGATCCTGCGGGTGGCCGACGAACTCGAGGCCGACCTGATCGTCATGGCCTCGCACCGGCCGGAGCTGAAGGACTACCTGCTGGGCCCCAACGCCGCCCGCGTCATGCGGCACGCCAGCCAGTCGGTGCTGGTGGTGCGGGACTAGAGAGTCCCGCCGAACGACAGGAACAGCGGCACGTCGGCCCGGAAGCCCTGGTTCTCGAACCAGAACGGACCGAAGGCGACCGAGAGGATGGCCGAGGAGCCACCGTCCAGCATCACGGCATCGCTGACCGGGTAGCCGGCCTGCAGCCAGGCCCGCACCTCGTTGAAGGACAGGGCACTGTCGCGGCCGCGGTCGGTGGCGAAGAGCAGGACGCGACCGTCGGTGAGGACGGCGATCCCGGCCCTGGCCGCCAGCCGATCCGGATTGCGCACACCCTGCGTCGCCGCACCGTCCGCGATCAGCCGCGGCGTCGCCTGCACCGCGAGATCGGCGTCCGTGGCCGGATCCCATTGACGCGACGGCGTGATCCGGCAGCTTCCGGCGACGCACCAGAAGACGGCGCTGGAATCGCTTCGATAGCTGCCGAGCGACACGGCGCGATCGCGGATCAGCCGGATCGGCCGGTCGAACTCGTCGAAGAAGGAGGCGTCGATGCGCACCTCCCAGCGATCGGCGGGTGGCATTTCGGCGGAGAGCGGCCGGTCGGCCACGCCAAGGCTCGCCGCCGCCGGATCGATCAGGGCCGTCAGCATGCCGATCTCGCCACTCCCGCCGCCGCGCGCCAGTTCCAGGCGTTCGACCCGCAAGTCGACCCTGTCGATCAGCAACTCGGATCCGGCGACGGCGACCTGCGCCGCCGCCTGCCCACCGGCGATGCCGACCCAGGTGACCGAGGCCGCTAGCAGCAGCCGGGGTAGAATGGGAGTCGACATGGCATCAAACCTTCTTGATCGCTGTGACCGGCGTCATTGAACCTTTGGAAGCCTTCATGTGAAACTGATCCACGCAAATTGTCGTCAAAAGCTGGAACCTCCGGAGACAGAGCCATGAACGTCCGCCGTGCCCTCCTCGGCTGCACCGCCGCGCTTGCGACACTCACGGGCGGCATCGCGCTCGCACAGCAGGAAAACGTCATCATCGTTCTCGACGCATCGGGCAGCATGTGGGGACAGGTGGACGGCGTTCCCAAGATCGTCATCGCTCGGGAGGTCTTCGCCGACCTTTTGTCGGACTGGGACACCACCCGCAACCTCGGCGTCATGGCCTATGGTCACCGCCGCGAGGGCGACTGCGCGGACATCCAGCAGATCATCGATGTCGGCCCGGTCGATCCGAACACCGCGATCAACACCATCAACAGCGTCATGCCGCGCGGCCGCACGCCGCTGACAGATGCCGTACGCCTTGCCGCCGAGCAATTGCGCTACCAGGATGAGCCGGCGACGGTGATCCTGCTGACCGACGGGCTGGAGACCTGCAACGCCGATCCCTGCGCCCTGGCGACGGAGCTGGAGGCCGGCGGCGTCAACTTTACCGCCCATGTCATCGGCTTCGACGTGGCCGAGGCCGATCGGCCGCAGCTTTCCTGCATCGCGGAGAACACCGGCGGCATGTTCCTGCCGGCCGACAACGCCCAGCAGTTGGGCGAGGCCATGCAGACCGTCGCCGTCGCCCCGCCGCCCGAGCCCGAGCCGGTCGACGCCGAAATCACGCTGAGCGCGGTCGACGCGGAGAGCCGCGATCCTGTCTCCGGCGTCTCCTGGCGCATCCTCGTGTCCGGCACCGAGGAGTTCGTCTCCGACAGCGATCAGGACACCTACACGCTGACGCTGGAAGGCGGCGAGTACATCGTCGTCGCCGATGCCGGCGAGGCCGTGGGCAGCAGCACAATCACCGTGGAGCCCGGCGTCGCCGCATCGCACGAGGTGCCGATCAGCTTCCCGACGGAGACCGCCAGCGTGGCGGCACCGGCCGAGATTCCCGCCGCCAGCCTGTTCCAGGTGACATGGGAGAACCCCGACGCCGCCGACCAGGACTACGTGACCATCGTGGAGGCCGGTGCGCCCGAAGGCACCTACAACGACTATGCCCGCGTGCGCGAGGGCAATCCGCTGGAGATCGTCGCACCCGATGCGCTGGGCGCCTTCGAGGTGCGCTATATCGACGAGGAGAGCCGCGAAACGCTGGGCAGCCAGGCGGTGACGCTGGCGCCGATCTCGGCCAGTCTCGACGCGCCGGCGGAGATTGCGGCCGGCAGCGTGGTGCGGGTCGGCTGGGAGGGCCCGGACGCGCCGAACGACTACATCACCATCGTCGAGGCGGGGGCGGCGGAGGGGACCTACACCGACTACGCGCGGACCCGCAACGGCAGCCCGGCCGAGATCACCGTGCCGGACGCCATCGGCAACTACGAGATCCGCTACGTGGTGCAGCAGTCCGGCCGCACGCTTGCCAGCCTGCCGGTGACGCTGACGGCTGTCAGTGCCTCTCTGGACGCGCCGGCGGAAGCCGCGGCGGGCGACACCATCCAGGTGGGCTGGGAGGGCCCGGACGGCCCCAACGACTATATCACGGTGGTCGAGGCGGGCGCGCCGGAAGGCACCTACACCGACTACGCCCGGACCCGAAATGGCAGCCCGGCCGAGATCACCCTGCCGGACGCCATCGGCAGTTACGAGATCCGCTACGTGGTGCAGCAGTCCGGCCGTGCGCTGGCCAGCGCGCCGATCACGCTGACCGCGGTCGGCGCCACGTTGGATGCGCTGGCGGAAATCCCGGCGGGAAGCAGCTTC
>JAVKFF010000018.1:0-19909 GCA_040226215.1 Azospirillaceae bacterium | reverse complement strand
AATGTTATTCCCCGATCCCGAATTCCCATGACGATCCGCCGGTCACCGACTGAACAGTGGTCCACGCGCACCGACCTTCCCGGACTGCCGGCGGCGACGTCACTCGGCCGCCGCGCGGCGGCGGTCGGCGCTGTCCAGCTTGCCCTCGATGCGCAGCAGGTGGTCGATCAGGCGCTGCTCGACATCCTTCAGATAGGCGATGGAGGCGTAGGTCTTGGCGACCTCCAGCTTGTAGCTCGCCAGCTCGTTGCGCAGCTGGGCGGCGTTCATCTCCAGCCGGTGGCGGGTATCGTCCAGCGCCTCGTCCATGTCGTGCCGGGTGCGCCAGAGCAGCCAGAACAGGCCGGCCAGGGCCGGCAGCTCCACCGCGCTGATCCACCACATCAGGTCCACCGTCAGCCCGTTCTCGTCGCCCATGGCCTCGTCTCCTCAATCCTTAACATTCCTTAGCAAAACTGATCATTTCTGATCATCTCACCGGCGGACCCCGTGTCCTCAGGGGGTGAAATCGCTGTCGACGCGCACCGGTGCCACGCCGGTCTGCCAGCGCGGCCGGGCGCCGTGATTGACCACGGCGCCGAAGCGCACCGGCTTCTGGGTCAGCGCGCCGGCGACCGCGTCGAGGCCGTCGTCATGGCCGCCGCCGCGCGGCTGGAAGGCCCGCATCTCGTCGGCCAGCGGGGTGCGCCAGACCCGCTCGTGCGCGGCGATGGCGCCGGCCGCCAGCGGCACCTCCCAGGCCTCCAGGATGCGCAGATGTTTCGAGCGGCGGGCCAGCGCCTCGATGACGGCGAAGCCGGCCCTGGCCTCGGCCGCCGCCCGGCGCAGCAGGCCCGGCAGGAAGCGGCCGATGCCGTTGATCTCCACGCTCACCGCCGGCAGGTGGTAGCGCCGGGCGATGTCGATTACCGCGCGGCACTGGCGGCCGGCCTCGTCCTCCGACGCCGTCTCCGTGCCCTCGCGCCGGTTCAGCCAGACCAGGTCGTGCAGGTAGAGCCGGCCCTCGCCATCGGCGAAGACCACGGCCAGCACACTGCCGTCGCCATCCGCCGCGCCGAAGGAGGGGTCCCACCAGGCGCTGGCGGTGACCAGGCGGCGCTGGCCCAGCAGCAGTTCGACCTGGCCCTGCGCCTCGACCAGGCGCACCTCCTCGCCATAGCGGCCCAGGCGGCCGGGATCGAGATGGCCGTCCTCCGGCGATGCCGGCTCCAGCATCATCTGGCTCTTGAAACGGCGCGGGCCGGTGCGCCGGGCGATCGCGTCGATGCGCCGGCGCGGAAAGCGCTCGGGCCAGGCGCTCTCGCCCCTGGCATCCAGCACCGGCAGCACTTTGGCCTCGAACCCGGCGAGGAAGGCGGCCCGGCCGTCGCTGCCGGCGACCCGGTAGATGGTGTCCTCCGCATGCGGCGTGCCGAGATAGAGCACGAAGCCGCCGGGCACCAGGATGAAGTCGATCTCCATCAGCCGGGCGCGAAGATTGATGCGCTTCAGCGCCGTGTCGGCGGTGTTGGGCACCTCCACGTCGTCCGAGATCACCACCTCCGCCCGGGCGCCTGTGATGTTGGACTCCACGCCCGCCGCCAGCATCGAGGGCTCGCGCAGGATCGCCCGCCGGGTAACGGTGAAGCGGTCCGCCGCCCACTGCTCGGGCCGCCGTGCCCTGAGATGGCGGGTCAACGGGTGGCGTTCGATGATACGCCTGGTGTTGGCGACCATCGCCTCGGCCAGTGCCTGGTTGGCGGCCAGGACCAGGATCCGCAGATCGGGTTCGCGGGCCAGCACCCAGGCGGCGAACAGGCCGGTCAGCGTGCTCTTGCCGCTGCCGCGAAAGGCCTGCAGCAGGGCCCGCCGGCCCTCGCCCGTCCACACCCGCTCCAGCCAGCGCGCCATGGCGACGTGGTGACGCGGCGTGGGCTGACCCTGCACCCGGTTCCATACGGCGGTGAACAGATCGAAGCCCGCGCCGCCGATCAGCCCGGTGCTCACCGCCCGCCGGTCCTTTCGGCGTCGTCGGGCGCGTCGTCGGGCGCGCCGTCGGGCGTGCCATCGTCAGGCTCGTCAGGCGGCATCCCCGCCAGGGCTGCCCGCGCCTCGCTGATCAGCGCGGCCAGCGCCGCCTCGTCCGCCAGATCGTCCTCGCCGCCCGGCAGGGCAACCGCCCAGCGGCCCAGCTTCACCAGGGCCTCGAGATGGGCCAGCGCGGTGCGGGCCGCGCGGTGGTGCCGGGCGAAGGCGTCGGGCTTGGCCGTCGCCTCGGCCAGCTGGCGGGCGAAATCGCCATAGCTCGCCGCCACCCGGGTGATCGCCGGGGAGAGCAGCTGGGCGATCTCGCGCCGCGCGGTGTCGAGGCCGGATTGCGTCGTGCCGTGTCGCTTGTCGGAGGCGTCCATCCTCACTCGTCGTCGGCTGTGTCGATGATGTCCGGCTGCGGCGCCGGAAGGCTGGCGAGAAAGCCCTGGAGATTGCCGAAATGACCCAGGAATCGCCCGGTCCGCAGGCGGTCCCGCGCCAGCAGGTTGCTGCGCCTGGTGGCGGAAAGTCGCCGCCGGATGGCATCGATGTCCCGGTTCGCCCGGCCGCGGGCGCGGTCGCGCTCCAGCTCGGTCTCGTCGACCAGGCCGAGCAGGATCGCCTCGCCCGAACCCGAGGCGAGGTCGATGCCCGAGGCGCCGAGCCGGGCGCGTTGCCGCGCCATGGCCCGGCGCAGGGCCGCCTGCCGCTCGGCATTGGCGTCGGCCTCCGCCGCGCGAACCGCCTCGATCCGGCCCGCGGCATCGGCATCGGCCGCCGCCTGGGACTGGTCGATCTCCCGGCGCTGCTGGCGGGCCTGCTGCTCGGTGGCATAGATATCGCCGGCGAGGCCGAGGAGAGGTGTGAGGCTTCCTAGCGATCCCAGGAAGGCTGCTGGATTCAGTCCGCCCATCAGTCGTTCACTTTCATTTCCGTGGTTGCGAGAAGCAGCATGAAGGGCGCGGGATCGTCCTGCGCCACGCGCCACAGCGGCGTGGTGGCCGAGCGGCGCCAGCCGCCATGGCGGAAGCGCACGTCGCCGTCGAACAGCGGATCGGCGCCGGGTAGCGGCAGTGCCTGGAGGCCAGCCCCGGTATCGACGCGGATGGCGCCCGTGCGGTAGAGGCGCAGCACCGTCTCCACCGGCCGCAGCGCCACCCCCTGGCTCCAGCCCTGGCCGACGGCGAGCGGCGCCAGCGGTTCCACCTCGTGGGTGAAGGCGTGGCCGGCGGTCACCGTCGCCGCCGGGGCATCGAGCGTGACCGCGCCGCCAGCGTCGACGGGTCGATCGCCCTGGTCCTGCCCGCCGGCGACGACGCGCACCGTGGTCCCGGAATGGGCGTCGAAGCCGGCATGGACCGTCGCCGGCTCGCCGGCGGAGACCGTGACGGCGGCGTCGAGCGCGATGTCCGGATCGAAGCGCGCCAGGCGCCAGCCGCCGTTCCAGGGATAGGCGGCGAAGACGTCGTCGCCGGCCGCCGCCACCGCGCCCAGTGGCGCTGGAGCCGTCAGCCGGCTCCAGCCCGCCACACCCTCCGAACGGTAGAGCGTGAGCAGCGCCGCCGGTCCGTCCGCCATGGCGACGATCAGCAGCCGGCGGCGGCGGTCATAGGCCATGTCGACCGGCGTGGCGATCAGGTGCGGCGCCAGCAGCGACAGGTCGCGCGCCTGGTAGGCCTGGGCCGCCTGGTCGAAGGTGAAGTCGCGCAGCTGGTCGCCCGAGGCGGCGGCGAACAGGGTGGCGCCGTCGACCGCGACGGGCGGCACCAGCCGGTCGGCCGGGCTGCCCACCTGGGTCTGGCGGAACAGCTGCACCGTGGCCGGCGTCATGGGCGTGCCGGTGACCACCCATTCAGCACCGCTGGTGAAGACCTGCAGGTCGGGGCCGGAGACGAGACCGCGGATGCGGTCCGCCCGGTCGGCCAGCACCGGGAACTCGATCGCCTCGTCGTCCAGCCCCGCGCCCAGGTCGAAGTTGAAGTGGTCGCCGATCCTCGACATCCACAGCCGGTTGGGCAGCGCGGCCGAGCCGCCGATGACCATGCGGTTCTGGTGGAAGGTGACGATCTCCGGCCAGCCGCGCACCGCCGACCAGGCCTCCTCGAACCAGATCTTCGTCTTGCTGATCGGATAGGGCGATCCCAGGACGGTGACGTCGACCTGCGTCGGGCTGACCACCGTCTCGATGCGCACCTGCTGCTCGGCGAAGAAGAGGTGCACGCCCGCATGGCCCGGCTCGAAGACCGGCTGCGACGCGGACAGGCGGATCGCCGGATGCGTGCCCGAGAGCGTGATCTGCACGCCGTCCGCCACGAAGCGGTGGAAGGGCAGGTGCCTGGCCTCCCCTGTCGCCGCCGGCGTCCAGGGGGCGAGCGACCAGGCGCCGGCATCGCGGGTCAGCAGGTGTGGTGCGACCGCACCATGGGTGACGATCACCGCGTCGGCGGTCTGGGCCAGCGACAGGCCCGGCACCTGGGCGGCGGACCAGGGGGCGGCGACCTCGGCCGTCTTCACGCCCGCCTCGAAGATGTCGACGGCGCCGGCGCGGATCGCCAGAAGCACGTCGGTGGTGCCGCCAAGCGCCGCGCCGAACAGCCGCGGCCGGTCCGGCAGGTCGGCGACGAAGGCGAGGCCCGGCCGCCGGTAGACGCCGCCGCGCGGGTCGATGACCATGTTGGTCAGCCGCCGGGCGCCGGCCTGGTAGGCGCCGAGATCGCCGCGGCCGGCCAGGGTGGCGTCGATCTCGCCGGCGGCGAAGCTGGTCTGGGTGACGCGCAGGCGGGTCATCGGCCACGTACCTCGATCAGCGGGAAGTGGGCGATGCCGCCCGGCGTGTCCTGCTGGCCGTCGATCAGCCGGGCCCGGGCCAGGAGGTCGTCGGCGCGCCTCGCCAGGCTCTCCGCCCGGCTGGTGCTCTCGGTGATGGGGATGGCGAACTCCGCCGCCAGCCGGGCGACCAGGGCGTCGGCCACATGCGCCGGCGTGGTCTCCACCGCGACCCGCGCGACGTAGCGCAGCTCCGGCTCGGCCAGGTCGCAATGGGCCGACCCGCCAGCCAGCCGGTAGCGCAGGGCAAGATCGCTGCCCACGGGGGTCAGCGCCAGCACGCGCAGGCAGTCCGCCGGCAGGGCGAAGGCGTGGGCGAAGCCACCCTCGCCCGGACCGGAGGGCGGCGCCATGGCGGCGTGGCGCGTGGCGTGGCGCCAGGGATAGGCGGCCAGCACCGCCTCGTAGGTCGGCCCGAACAGCAGGCCGGCCGTCGTGGCCTCGTGCCCCGGATCGTCGAGCGCGGCGATGGGGGCCGCGCCGATCCGGGCCAGCGCGGCGTTGACCAGGCCGACATCGGTGGTGCTCATGATGCAACGAACTCCGCCTTCTGGAATGAAAAAGGGGCCGGCGTCGCCACCGGCCCCGTCCGACGATGATCGGGCGCGCGCTAGAGCGGATCATGCCGTGTCGGGGCCGAGGCCGGCTCCGTCATGCCGTGATCCTGTCTAGGCGCGGGCCGACAGCAGCGATGCGACCTTGATGGCGTCGCCCGCAACCGGACCCACCATCAGGATCTGCCCCGCCGCTCGGTCGCCCTCGGCATTGGCGTGGACGAGGACGAGGTCGCCCTCGCGCAGCAGCGCCGCGCCCTCGTCGAAATAGCCCGCCTGGGTCAGCTTCTGACCCGCGTCAGGGGTGCGGTAGTGCCACAGGGTGAAGCCGTTGGCGTGCGCCAGCACGCTGAGGCCATGGGTGTCGAACGCCATCGCCGCCTCCCTCAGCCTTCCAGGCACGGCAGCGCGACGACGCCGCCATCGTCGATCAGGCAGGCGCCCTGGCTCATCATCGAGTTCACGAAATGCGCCGCCCGGTCGCCATGCCAGGAGATGTCGGTCTCCACATCCGCGCCCGAGGCGTGGCCGATGGCCGTCTTGTGGTACCAGAAGCAGGTCCGGACCGAGGTTGCGAGCGGCAGGCCGGAATGCGGGATCCACAGCGTGCCCAGCCAGCGCTTGGCCTGGGTGCCGCGCCAGGGCAGATCGTCGCCGCCGACATAGTCGGACGACGCGAACTCGTCGATCGCCAGCAGGTCGGACCACTGCTTCCAGCCGACCACGGCATAGCGCTCGCCGTCATCCGGCACGTCGCCGGCGCCCAGCGTCTCGAACGCCTCCAGCACCTTGGCCTTGGTCAGGCCGTCGCCGCCGGCGCCCGCCGTCTGGCTGGCGGTGGCCAGGGCGTCGATGATCAGCTCGTCGGTCTTGCGTCCCAGCGCGTAGGCGCCGGCATTGGCGATCACCTGGCGCTCGTCGATGTTGATCTTCAGCTCGTCCAGCTTGTCGACCCAGTCGCCGGCGTAATAGTCCGCCAGCATGCATTCGACCGGGGTGTGGTCGATGTTCATCGGCGTCACCGCGGAATGCCGCGTCTTCGTCGTCGCCGAGCCCTTGCCGACCTTCTGGAAGGTGGTGCTGGCGCCGACGACGCTGGACTTGGAGCGCACGGTCGGTCGCAGCTTCGAGCCCATGCGCTGATAGGCCTCGTGAACCTCGCGTTCGAACTGCTTCACGAAGGCATTGGTGATGGATGTCGCCATCGGGGTTCCTCGTCGTTCGGGATTTTCGGATGGCGCGGTCCCCGGTTGCCGCCAATTCCGAGGGAGGCGGGCCGGAATGCCGCGGCGTGGCCGGGACCCCGGAGGCCGGAACGGCCGACAGGGGGTTGCCCCGAACGCGACGAAGCCGCCCCCCGGTCGCCCGGAAGACGGCTTCGCGCTCTGGCTCTTGCGGTCGTCGCCGCCGCGCCGACCGACCCGGGGGAGGTGACGGGCCGGAGGACGCGGTTGTGGCGTCGATGAGAAGAGTTATAGGAATATATTCAGTGGCTGTCAAGCCCCCTTGATCACCGTCGACTCAGTTGTCGCCATCGGACGCGTCCGGCCCGGGACCGAAGGACCCGTGTCCGCGATGGTGCCGCAGCATGGCGAAAAGCCCGTCGACCATCTCGCGCTGGCCGTCGTCCAGGTTCTCGTAGAACGGACCGAAGGCGGCGTTGATCGCCTGCACGTCGGCAAGCGCCTCCGTCAGCACGGTCTCCATGAAGGCGACCCGTTCCGGCGGCGTCATCTCCGCCTGGAACTCGCCGCGCAGTTCCGTCATCGTCGCCGCCGCGCCCCGCACCGCCTCGGCCAGGTCGTTCCAGGCCGGGTTCTCCGCCTCGTCGATGTCGAGCGCGGTCTCGACGAAGGCGATGCCGAGATTGGCCATCATCTCCGGCGAGCGGAACATGCCGCCGCCGAACGGGCCGAAGCCCCGGCCGTCGCGGTCGTTGTCGCCCCAATGGGCCGGGCCGTGGCCGCGGTCGCCGTCGCCCCAGTGGCCGTGTCCCGATCCGGGACCGCCGCGCTCGCCGAAACCGCCGGCCGGCAGCACGCGCAGCGGCGCGTTCTCACCCGCGTTTGGGCCTGCATTCTGGGCGACGACGATATCGCTGGCGACAAGGGCGCCGGCGCCGCCGGCGATCAGGACGCCGCTGATCACGGCGATACGGGACATGCGCTTCATGGTTCATCTCCAGTTTGAACGAACAGTCGAGGTCTCTGGCGGGACCGGCGCGGCGCGTCACGCCTCGCCCGTCCGACAGACCGGAGATTGGCAGCCGGCGGTAACCGGCCAATGCGGGGATGGTGAGAAAGGGTGAACCGCCGGGGCCTGTTCGTAACGCCGTGTAACCGCGCCGGCGCGGGCCACCATCCGTTACAATCCGTCTGTTTGCGCGCGCCCCGGCCGGGCTATTGTCCGGCTCATGGAAAGCCACCAGCCGCACATCCTGATCGTCGACGACGACCGCGAGATCCGCGACCTCGTCTCGCGCTACCTGTCGCAGCACGGCCTGCGCGCCAGCGTCGCCAAGGACGGCCAGGAGATGATGCAGGCGCTGGAGGGCGCGCGCATCGACCTCGTCGTGCTCGACCTGATGATGCCGGGCGAGGACGGGCTCAGCCTGTGCAAGCGGCTGCGCGGCCAGTCGGCGGTGCCGGTGATCATGCTGACGGCCATGCGCGAGGACATCGACCGCATCGTCGGGCTGGAGGTCGGCGCCGACGACTATCTCGGCAAGCCCTTCAACCCGCGCGAACTGCTGGCCCGCATCAAGGCGGTGCTGCGCCGCAGCGGCGCCCCTGCCGGCGATCCGGAGGAGGCCGCTGTCCTGGTCTTCGAGCGTTGGCAGCTCGACATCGGCGCGCGTACGCTGACGGTGATCGGCGGCGCGGAGATCCCGCTGACCAGCGGCGAGTTCGACCTGCTGCGCGTCCTGGTGGAGCGGCCGCAGCGCACGCTCTCCCGCGACCAGCTTCTCGACCTCACCCGTGGCCGGGTGGCCGGTCCCTTCGACCGCTCGATCGACGTCATGGTCAGCCGGCTGCGGCGCAAGCTCGACGACGACCCGGCCAATCCGCGGCTGATCAAGACGGTGCGCACCGGCGGCTATCAATGGGCCGTGCCGGTGGAACGCCGCTGACGGCTGTCATGCGCCTCGTCCCCAGAACCCTGCGTGGTCGGCTGACGCTCACCCTGATCGCCGGCCTGGCGGGCGTGCTGGCGGTCAGCGTCGTGCTGTCCACGGTGATCCTGTTCGGCGATACCGGCGGCCGCTTCTCCCGCCCCCTCGCGCGGCAGGTCGCCGTGGTGGTCGACGCGGTGGAGGCCGTTTCGCCCGAGGAGCGCGAGCGCGTGCTGCGCAGCCTGGAGCGGATCGACCTGCGCGGCACGGTCGTCGATCGCCCGCCGCCCTGGCTCGTCCACTCAGACCACCACATCGACGAGCGCATCGAGGAGGCCCTGCGCGACATCTTCGCCGCCGGCCGCGGGGTGCTGATCGGCCGCGCCCGTCCCGGCGAGGGACCGCCCGGCATCATCGCCGCCATCGAGCTTTCCGACGGCCCCTGGCTGATGCTGAACTATGCCGGCGAGGAACCCTTCGTGCGCGGCGCGCTCAGCCTCGTCGCGCTCATTGCCGGCATCGGCGGCGGCACGCTGCTGCTGGCGACCTGGGCGGCCAGGCGGGCGACCCGGCCGCTGAAGGATCTGGCCGGCGCGGCCGAGCGGCTGGGCGAAAATCTCAACGCTCCACCCATGGACGATGGCGCCGGTCCGGCGGAGATCCGCACGGCGGCGGCCACCTTCAATGCCATGCAGCAGCGCCTGCAGCGCTTCGTGCGCGAGCGCATGCACATGATCGCCGCCGCCGGCCACGACCTGCGCACGCCGATCACCCGGCTGCGCCTGCGCGCCGAGTTCATCGAGGACGCGGCCCTGCAGGGCAAGATCATGGCCGACCTGAAGGATATGGAAGCGGTGATCGACGGCACCATCGCGCTGGTTCGCGAGGAGTTGTCGGAGGAGGACTTCGTGCCCGTCGACCTGGCCCGGCTGATCCCCTCGGCGGTCGCGGGCTATCGCGATCTCGGCCAGGATGTCGCCTTGGCGGGCGATCCGGATGCCGGTCCCGTCACCGTGGCCGGCCGGCCGGAGGCGCTGAGGCGCACCATCGGCAACCTGATCGACAACGCCGTGCGCTATGGCGGCCGGGCCCGCGTTACCTGGCGCGCCGAGGGCGGCCAGGCCGTGGTCACGGTCGAGGATGACGGACCCGGCATCCCAGAGGCGGACCGGACGCGCGTGCTCGACCCCTTCGTCCGGCTGGAAACCTCGCGCAGCCGGGAGACCGGCGGCAGCGGGCTGGGCCTGGCGATCGTCAAGTCGATCGTGGCCAGCCACAACGGCCGCCTGGAACTCGCCAACCGGGACGAGGGCGGGCTCCGGGTCACCGTCACCCTGCCGCTCGCCGCTACCGGGGCTCAGCCGCGCTCCGGGTAGAGCCGGCGGAAGCCCTCCGTCACCTTGGCGATGAAGGCGGGATCGCGGTCGCGCCAGTAGCGCGGGTCGCGCAGCATCGCCTGCAGGTCGCGCTCGCCCGACGCGTCGACGGCAGTCTCGCCCTCCGCGACGCTGGCCGGCTCGCGGTTCTTCATCATCTCGTAGAGGGCCATCACGCCGTCGAAGGAGGTGGTGAGGCCCGGCAGGGCATCGGCCGGCAGGTTGCGCTCGGCCCAGGCCAGCATCTGGCGGGAGATCTCCGCCCAGCGCTCCGGCCCGCCGAACTCCGCCATCAGGCGCTCGATCTCGCGCTCGGCTTCCAGGTCGGCGACCAGCGACTGCATCAGCGGCACCATCTTCTCCGCCGCCAGGTCGTAGACCGCCTGCGCCTGCTCCTGGTTCATGCCGGCCTCGAACAGGCGGGCGTTGATCTCCGGATCCGCCTCGAACAGGCCATGCGGGCAGGCGATGGCGTATTCCTCCGGGCTCTGCGGCCGGCCGAGCGCGGTCAGCAGGCGCAGGCGCTCCTCCGGCCCGCTCTCGGCCGTCGGCAGGGCGACCATCTGCGACAGCCGCTTCTCCAGCGCCAGATAGGATTTCAGCAGCGCCTCGACCCTGATCCGGCCGGTCTCCGGGTCCCAGAACTTCTCCGGCACCTCGGGCGGGCGCTGGGTGGCGGGCGCCAGGGCGGGCGGCATAGCGGGCGGGGTGGCCGGCGGGGCGGTAGGCGCCCCCGGAACGGTGACGGGCATCGGGCTATCCATGGTTCACTGTCTCCTTCTCGTTTGTGTCCGGTTGGTTGCCGACCGGCGGCTCCCGGCCGGTGGCGATCAGGGTTTCCAGCCGGCGCACCAGCGCGCGCTGGCCTTCCAGGAAGCGCAGTGCCGCGTCGCCGGCATCGGGGCCGAGCACGCGCTCGACCGTAAGCCGGCGCAGATGGGCGAGCAGCAGCAGGCCGTCCGGCGTGGCGAACAGGCGGGCGGCGGCGCGGGACGCGGCGGCCGCGTCGGGCGGCGGGCTCACGGTCCCGCCTCCGGCCCTCGCAGCAGGGCCGCCGGCACGCCCAGGCGCTCACCCAGCCAGGCGATGGCGCGCGGCATGTCGACCGCGCCTTCGGCCAGCGGCCCGTAGGCCGCCACCCGGTCGAGCCAGAGCAGGGTCGAGCGCAGTTCGCGCCCGCCCTGGGCGCGCGCCAGGGGCGAGCGGAAATCGGGCACCACCTGGCGGCCGTCGAGCGCGAGGTCGGGCACCTCGCCGCGCCGCCGCAGAATTGCCAGCGTGCGCCGCATGAGCGGCACCAGGAATTCCGAGAGCAGCCGGCCATGCACCGCACCCAGCGCCCGCGCCATCTGGTCGGCGCGTTCCAGCACCTCGGTCGCGGTCAGCCGCGGGCTTTCCACCGGCGCCAGCTGATCGGCCAGCAGGGCGGAGCGGATGCGCCGGCGCAGATCGTCGAGGACGAGCTGGCCGATATCGAAATCGGCCGCCGGCTCCAGCGGCTTCAGGCCGGCCGAACCGACCGCCTTGGGGATGATGGTGCCCGGCACCAGCTTGATCAGGCTCGGGTTGATCACGCCGTCGTCGTCGGCCTGCCAGATGCCGGTGACCGCCAGGCTGGCGTTCTTCAGGATCAGCTCCACCACCTTGTTCGCGGTCTTGATGTCCGGCAGCGCCTTCATGACCGGCGAGCGGCCGTAGACCTCGCCCGGCGCCTTGACCCAGCGGAAGGCGAGATAGGCCGGCTCCTCGAAGCGCCCCTCGGCGAGGATGGCCGGCGTGGCCGTTCCATCCGTGAGCAGGGCGGCGTAGCGGTGCCCCTGGCTGTCGGCGAATTGCAGCTCGTGGATTTCGACTGGCCGTTCAGGGTCGCCGCTCCCCTCGCCTGCCCGACCGGCCAGACCGGCGGCGGCGGGATAGCGGGCGGCCAGCATCGCGGCCGGCAGGGCGCGCCGACGCACCACCGTCTCCAGCCGCCCGGACGGCCCCTCCTCCACCATCAGATCGGCCAACGCCACGGCGCTGAAGCGGAAGGCGGACAGCGCGCCCGGCGGCGCCTCCTCCACCAGCAGGCAGGCGGTACCGCCGACCACCAGGTCGAGGAAGCACTGGTGGGCCTCCACGGCGAAGTTGGAGCGGTCGAGATGGCCCTGCACGACGCCGGCCACCGTGTCCAGCGCCCGGGCCAGCGCCGGCCGGTCCGCCTCCGCTGTTTCCGGTCCGGGCGCCAGGCCGATCCAGGAGGTCCAGGGCGGCGTCACCGTCGCCAGCAGGGCGGCGGCGAGTTGGTCGACCGCGTCGGGCGCGGTGCCGTCATAGAGGTCGCGGGCGAAGTCGCGGCCCGCCATGGGCTGGCCGGAGAAGCCGCCGCGCAGCGGCAGGGCGTGGTCGTAGGCATCCCGCCACAACGCCACCCAGGGCTCCCGCCGGCGCCGGGCGCGGGCCAGCAGCCCGGCCAGCGCCGACGGGTCGAGCGGGGCGATGGTCCGGGTCATGATAGCCGCTCCCCGGACTGCCGGCGCAGCAGGTGCCGGTAGAGCTGCCACGGCGTCAGCACCAGGGCTGCGCGCAGGCCCAGCACCCGCTTGACCACGGCCACGCAGGTGAAGGGCTGCGGCCAGTCGGCGGTTTCCGGCCGGGCGAGCGGTGCCGGCAGCACGATATGGCCCTGGCGCAGGTAGCGCGCCGGCAGGTCCTCGCCCGGCGCCAGCTCCTGGCGGGCGACGTCGATGCGGCTCGACAGCGGCTCCACGGTGATCCAGCCCCGGCCATCGTCGAGCATGACGAAGCAGTGGCGGAAGCCCGGCTTCAGGAACCACGACCAGGGCCGCTTGCCGGTGCCGGCGAAGGCGACGAAGGCGCGGATACCGGCCGCACCGCCGGCCGCCCGGTCGCTGCCGCCGCTCATCGCACGATGCCCTTGGCCCGCAGGGCGCGGCCGAGCCGGCCCATCGCCTCCTGCCACAGCAGGGCCGCGCGGCCTTCCCGCGGGCGCTCGGGCTCGGGCGGGCTGAGGCGCCGACCGTAATGGCCGAGCACGGCCAGATGGTCCGGGATCAGCCGGCGCTGGCGATACAGGCGATCGACCACGCGCATCACGTCTGTCGGCTCGCAGGGCCGCGCGGTCTCGGCCAGGCCGGCCTTGATGCGGGCGCCGTCGAAGCGCGCCTGGTAGGCCTGCATGCACCAGAACCAGGCCTGGCTGGCATCGGCGAAGGGCTCCCCGTCCACCGCGGCGGGCGGCCGCGGCGCTGAATGATCGTGCGCCATCGTTTCTCCGGGTCGGAAAGGTGTGTCGGTCCGGCCGCAATTCGCCGGAAGATGGCATCAGATTATAGGTGATGATTCCTATGTCAAGCGGAATATGATGATATTCCTATCGACGGCGAGACCAGCATATGAGATAATTTTCCCATGCTTCGACACAAGGACATCTGGACCGCGATCGATCGCCTGGCGGCCAAGCACGGGCTCTCCCCGTCCGGGCTGGCGCGGCGGGCGGAGCTCGACCCGACCACCTTCAACCCGTCGAAGCGCAAGACGCCGCAGGGCAAGCAGCGCTGGCCCTCGACCGAGAGCGTGGCGAAGATCCTCAAGGCCACCGGCGCCACCTTCGCGGAGTTCGCCGGCCTGACCAGCGACCAGCCGGGCGGTGGCCCGCTGATGCGCGTGCCGGTGATCGGCTATGCCCAGGCGGGGGCGGAGGGCTATTTCGACGATGCCGGCTACCCCGTCGGCACCGGCTGGGACGAGGTCAGCTTCCCCGATATCGGCGACCCGCACGCCTATGCGCTGGAGATCAGCGGCGACAGCATGGAGCCGCTCTACCGCGCCGGCGACATCATCATCGTCTCCCCCGATGCCGAGGTCCGGCGCGGCGACCGGGTGGTGCTCAGGACCACCTCCGGCGAGGTCATGGCCAAGGAACTGGCGCAGCTGAGCGACAGCGAACTGGTCTTGAAATCCGCCAACCCGGCGCATCAGGACCGCGTCGTCCCGCGCGCCGAGGTGGAGTGGATCGCCCGCATCCTCTGGGCCAGCCAGTAGGCGGTCGGGCGCACCGGCCGGCGCCTTTTGTCCCAAGACAAAAATGTCGCGATCCGAAGGGCTGGCATGCCTTGGCTGCGGCCAGAGCGGCGTCTAAGGTGACGCTGCGCCCGGCCCTCGACGGGTCGGCGCCACGGCGTTCCCGCCCGCGCAAGAGGATGACCATGGCAGGACGAAGCTGGACCCATGTCGACGGCGAATGGCGCGACGGCAACCCGATGATCATGGGGCCGATGACCCATGCGTCCTGGCTTGCCTCCGTCGTCTTCGACGGCGCCCGCGCCTTCGACGGCTGCGCGCCCGATCTCGACATGCACTGCCGGCGCATCATCGACTCCGCCCGGGCGCTGGGCCTGAATCCGCCGACCGACGCCGACACCCTGCTTGGCCTCGCCCGCGAGGGCATCGCCCGGTTCGACGCCGGCACGGCGCTCTATGTCCGGCCGATGATCTGGGCGGAAACGGGCTTCGTCGACCCCGATCCTGACAGCGCGCGCTTCTGCATGACGGTCTACGAGAGCCCGATGCCGGACACCCATGGCAGTGCCTGTCTGGTGTCCAAGCGCCGGCCCGGACCGGAGGTGGCGCCGACCCTGGCCAAGGCGGCGTGTCTCTACCCGCAGTCGGCGGTCGCCATGCGCGAGGCGAAGACCAGGGGCTTCGCCAACGCCATCATGCTGGACCCGCTGGGCGCTGTGTCGGAGTTCGCCACCGCCAACATTTTCCTCGCCCGCGACGGCGTGGTCGCCACGCCGGTGCCCAACGGCACCTTCCTCAACGGCGTCACCCGCCGCCGGGTGATCGAACTGCTGCGCGCCGACGGGGTGACGGTGGAGGAACGCCGGGTGTCGCCCGACGAGGTGGCCCAGGCCGACGAGGTGTTCTCCACGGGCAACTATGCCAAGGTCCAGGCCTATACGAGGGTCGGCGACCGCGACCTGCAGCCGGGCCCGATCTATGCGCGGGCGCGCGCACTCTACTGGGACTATGCCCGCTCGCACCGCGTCTGACATGGGCCCGGTCGCCACCGCCGCGGCCGAGCCCCGCCCCGCCCGCGACAGCGACGCCCTCGGCCTGATCGCGCTGATCGGCGGTTGCTTCGCCGAGTATCCGGGCTGCGTGCTCGACGTCGACGGCGAGATCCCCGAGCTCAACGCCATCGCCAGCCACGTCGCGGCGAGGGACGGCCGTTTCTGGGTGGTCGAGGACGACACGGGCGGCATCGCCGCCTCCATCGGCGCGGTGCCGCGCGGCGACGGCGCCGGCGTGGAACTGATCAAGCTCTATGTCCGCGCCGACTACCGACGCCGCGGCCTCGCCCGCCGGCTGATCGCCCTGGTCGAGGCCTTCGCGCGCCAGCGCGGTGCCCGCTACATCGACCTGTGGAGCGACAGCCGCTTCGTCGACGCGCACGCGACCTACGAGAAGCTGGGCTATCTGCGCCTGGCGGACACGCGGGCGCTGGAGGACAAGTCGGACACCATCGAGTTCCACTTCCTCAAGCATCTCGGCCGCCGATGAGCGGCGGCGGTCCCCCGGTTTCGAAGAACAGCCGCAACCTCGCCCGGGTGATCGAGGCCAACGAGATCGACCTCGTCATCGATGTCGGCGCCTTCGAGGGGCAGTACGGCCGACGCCTGCGCGAGGCCGGCTATGGCGGGCGCATCGTCTCGGTGGAGCCCCTGCCGGCGGCGCGCGCGGTGCTGGCGCGCGCGGTCGCCGGCGACCCGTTGTGGGACCTGGCGCCGCCCTTCGCGCTCGCCGACCGGACGGGCGAGGCCGTCTTCCACGTCTCCGCCAACGGGCCGATGAGTTCGCTGCTGGAATTCCGGCCGGAGATGGCCGAGCTGCTGGACAGCGCCCGGCCGGTCGAGCGGGTGACCGTCGAGACCCGGCCGCTCGACGCGGTCTTCGCCGAGCTCGCCGGCGACGCCGTCTCGGTGATGCTGAAGGTCGATGCCCAGGGCGCGGAGGAGCGCATCCTCGACGGCGCCCGGGACGTGCTCAACCGACTGGTGCTGATCCAGCTCGAGCTGTCCATCGTCCCGGTCTACCAGGGCGCGGCCGACTATCGCCGCATCGTCGACCGGCTGGCGGCGCGGGATTTCGAGCCCGTGCTTTTCATCCCCGGCTACTTCAACCGGCGTACCGCCCGGCTGATCGAGATGGACGGAATCTTCCGCCGCCGCCTGCCCACGGGCTGACACGAAGCGGCAGCATTGGGGTATGCTTGGTCCATGTGTTCCCGCCGATTCGCGCTTCTCCCGCCTCCTCCCCGATGACCCTCTTCGCCCCGACCGCCGCTGAGCCGCCGAAGACCCGCATCGCCGCCCTCGATGCGGCCCGCGGCCTGGCGATCGTGGCGATGGTGATCTACCATTTCTGCTGGGACATCGACTTCTTCGGCCTGGTCGCCTGGAACATCGACGACGGCACCGGCTGGAAGGTCTTCCGGGTCCTTATCGCCGGCAGCTTCCTGTTCCTGGTCGGCGTCGGCCTGGTGCTGGCGCATCACGCCGGCTTCCGGCGCGAGGTCTTCTGGCGGCGCCTCGCCTTCATCGCCATGGGGGCGCTGGCGGTCAGCCTGGCGACGGCCATCGTCATCCCGCAGAGTTTCGTCTTTTTCGGCATCCTGCACGCCATCGCCGTCTACAGCGTCTTCGGGCTCGCCTTCCTGCGCCTGCGCTGGTGGTTCTGCCTCGCCGTGGCGGTGCTGATCTTCGTCGTCGACGCCGTCGTCGCGCTGGAATTCATGGCCTGGCCCGGCCTGTCGTGGATCGGCCTGGGCTGGCCGCCGCCCGACACGGTGGACTTCGAGCCGGTCTTCCCCTGGTTCGCCCCGGTGCTGATGGGCATGGCCTTCGCCAAGCTGGGCCTGCCGGAACTGCTGCGCACCTGGCCCGCCACGGGACCCGCCGGCCGCGCGCTGCGCTGGTCGGGGCGCAACAGCCTGCTCATCTACCTGGTGCACCAGCCGGTGCTGTTCGGCGGTCTGTGGCTGCTCGTCGCGGTCTTCGGCCTCGGCCCAAGCGAACGAGACCGTTTCGTCGCCCAGTGCGAGGCGAGCTGCTCGCCCGCCGATTTCGGCGATGCCTGCCCCGCCTTCTGCCAGTGCCTGGGGGACGAGGCACAGGCGATCGGCGTGCTGGGCGTAGCCAACTACGCCGCACTCGACGCCGACCGGCGCGTGCTGTTCGACATGGCGCTGCAGACCTGCCGGTCGGAGGCGATCAGCGGCGCCAACCCTCAATAGCCGGTCGCCCAGCGGCGCACCAGCTCCTGCTCCAGCACCCGCGCCCGGTCGACCCAGCGCCGCCCGTCAGGGTCCGGCCAGCGGGTCAGCGGGTTCATGGCGCGGTCGAGCGCGTTGCGCCGCTCGATATCGGAGACGAAGAAGACGAAGCCCAGATGCCGGCCGCCGGCGGTGTCGATCAGCCCGGCCAGCCCCATGCCGTAGTGCATGGTGCCCGTCTTGCCGCGCACCACGATCTCCGACGCGCCCTCCGGCGCATCCTCGTTGAAGGCGTCGGCCCAGGTGAGCTGGCGCAGCAGACCAGGGAAGTCGCCGCCAACATTGCGCGAATGGGCGTCGGCCAGGATGGCGGCCATCTGGTTGGGCGACATGCGGCTGTCGGAGGACAGGCCGGAATGGTTCATCAGCCGCGCACCCGACCAGTCGACGTCGCCGAGGCGCCGCTGGAACCAGTGCTGCAGGGTGGCCGCCGACTGCGTCATCGGCAGGGCGGCGCCGGTGAGCGCGCGGCTCGTCACCTGGCCGACCAGTTCGGCCGACATGTTGTTCGAGTAGCGCAGCACCTCGCGCAGGATCACCCACAGACGGGCGCTCTCGTGCACGGCGACCTCGCGCGCGCCGGCGGGCACCACACCGCGCACCGGGTCCGGCAGGACGACTCCCTCCTCCGCGGCGAGGATGCGAAACAGGGTGGCGGCCAGGGCCGGTGGATGGGCCACCGGCAGCCAGTCCTCTCCTTCCGCCGGCAGCTCGGGCGACAGCATCCAGCCATCGGGCGTGAGATTGCTCTGGCGCAGGAAGGGCGTACCGGCCGGCGTGCCGGCTGGGGCGCTGGAGACCGCAATGGCCGGCACCGGTATCTGCAGATTGTCGGTCACCGCGACGATCTCGCCATCCAGCGCCGCGCCGATGCCCTGCCAGCGCAGGCGCACCTGGTTGAAGTTCACCGACAGGGCCGCCACGGCGGTGTTGTAGGCGACGGCCACCGGCTGCGTCGGGTCGATCTGCGGCGTCTCCGTCAGCAGGGTCGAGTCGTAGACGAAATCGCCGGTGATCGAGCGGATGCCGCCGCCCGACAGGCGCTGGGCGAGCAGCTGCAGATGGTCGCTGAACAGGAACGGGTCGCCGCCGCCGCGCAGGATGACGTCGCCGTCGAGAACGCCGTCGTTGACCTGGCCGGTGGTGTGCAGGCTGGTGCGGAAGCGGTAGTCGGGGCCGAGGATGTCGAGCGCGGCGATCGCCGTCGGCAGCTTGATCACCGAGGCCGGGATGAACAGGCCGTCGGCGTCCCGCTCGGCCAGCCGCTCCCCCGTCTCCAGGTCGAACACCACATAGCCGACCCGCGCCTCGCCGAGGCCGAGATGGTCGATCAGCGCCGCCTCGGTCATCTCCTCGATCTCGTCGGCGGCGGCCGGCGGGGCAGGCGCCAGGGCCGCCGCCAAAATCAGCAGCAGGGCGGCGAGCAGCGCTGAAAGAGGTGCGGGACGCGGCGGCGGGAAGGCACCTTCCGGCCGGTGGCGGACGGGCATCGGCATGGACCTCGCAACCCGGTTCGACGTAAGAATCAGCACAAGCGCAACGCTACCGTGGATTGATCCGATGCTGAAGGGCGAACGAGGCCCCCTGAGACCATGGCGCCGCCAGAGGCCTGCCGCCGCCAGCGCCCTGGCCGCCGCCTGCCTGGCGCTCGCCTCGCCGCCGGCCGCCGCCCAGCAGCCGGCCGCCCCGGCGCCCGAGGGCATGGTCTCGATCGCCGGCTTCGCGGCACCCGAGAGCGTGCTGATCGATCGCCCGCGCGGCGTGATCTACGTCGCCAACATCAACGGCGCGCCGGGCGAGGCCGACGACAACGGCTTCATCAGCCGCATCAGCCTCGACGACCTGAGCGTCGAGACCCACTGGATCGACGGCGCCGACGACGATGTTCGCCTGGACGCGCCCAAGGGCATGGCGCTGACGCCGGACGGCTTCCTCCTGGTCAGCGACATCGACCGCCTGCGCGCCTTCCGGATCGAGACCGGGGAGCCGGCCGCCATGCTCGAGATGGCCGACGCCACCTTCCTCAACGATCTGTGGTTCCAGGACGGCACGCTCTATGTCAGCGACAGTGGCGGCGTCGACCGGCCCGGCCGGGTGCTGGCGGTCGACGCCGATGGCGGTGTCGCGATCGTCGCCGAGGGGGCGGATCTCGCCCGCCCGAACGGCGTCGCCGTCGACGGCGCGGGCCGGCTGCTGGTGGCCACGCTGGACGCCGCCCGCATTCTCGCCATCGCCGAGGACGGCACCATCTCGGTGGTGGCGAACCTGCCGGCCGGCCGGCTCGACGGGCTGGTGGCGCTCGCCGACGGCAGCCTGCTGGTGTCGAGCTGGGAAGCCGGCGCCATCTTCCGCGTCACCGCCGACGGTCAGGTCGTGACGCTGGCCGACGGCCTCGCCTCACCCGCCGATATCGATGCCGAGATCGGCGCGGACAGCGCGTCCAGCCTGCTCGCCATCCCCCTGCTCACCGAGGACCGGGTGATCGTGATGCCGCTGCCGGAGTGACGGGGAAGCGGTTGGACGACAACAACCGCGTCGTCCCGTGCGCGATGCGGCGTGCAGTGCCGCTTCGCAGCCCCCCAGATAACCGCATCGTCCCAGGCGCGATGCGGCGCGAAGTGCCGCTTCTCAGCCCCCCAGATAACCGCGTCGTCCCGTGCGCGATGCGGCGCGAAGTGCCGCGTCGCAGACCCGG
>JAVKFF010000017.1:0-49670 GCA_040226215.1 Azospirillaceae bacterium | reverse complement strand
GAGCGCGGCCTGCGCCCGGCCACCCAGCCCAAGAACGATATCAAGTCCTTCGAGGAGGGCAGCGACCTCGATTTCGAGATGCATGTCGATGTGCTGCCGGAGATCGGCTAGGTCGATCTGTCGGGCATCGAGCTCGAGCGTCTGAAGGCCGAGGTCACCGACGACGTGGTGATGGACGCCGTTAATCGCATCGCCGAGGGCCGCAAGAGCTATGAGAAGCCAGCCAAGGCGCGTGCCGCCAAGGAGGGCGACCAGCTTCTGGTCACCTTCACCGGCCATCTCGACGGCGAGCAGCGGGCGGAAATGAGCGGCGAGGACCGCGAGATCGTGCTCGGCTCCAACCAGTTCATCCCCGGCTTCGAGGAGCAGCTCGTCGGCGCCAAGGACGGCGAGGAGAAGACGGTCGAGCTGACCTTCCCGGCGGACTATCCGAGCGCTGAGCATGCGGGCAAGCGGGCCCGCTTCGACGTCCTCGTCAAGGAGGTGCGCGCGCCCAGGGATGCCAGCATCGACGACGAATTCGCCAAGGGTCTCGGCTTCGACGACCTGGAGGCCTTGAAAGGCGCGGTGCGGCAGCAGACCGAGGCGCAGTACGCCCAGGCTTCGCGCAACCGCATGAAGCGCCAGCTTCTCGACAAGCTGGCCGAGCGCTTCGATTTCGCGGTGCCGCCGGGCATGGTCGAGATGGAGTTCGACCAGATCTGGCGCCAGGTCGAGGAGGCGCTCAAGCACCACCGCGAAACCAAGGACGATCCCGAGCACCAGCACCACCACCCGCACGACCCCGAGCTCGACAAGCCGGAGGAGGAGCTGCGCGCCGACTACCGCGCCATCGCCGAGCGCCGGGTACGCCTGGGCCTGCTGCTTGCCGATGTCGGCCAGCGCAGCAACGTGCAGGTCACCCAGGATGAGCTGAACCGGGCCCTGTCGATGGAGGCGCGCCGGTATCCGGGCCAGGAACAGCAGGTGATCGAGTTCTTCCGCAACAATCCGCAGGCGATCGACAGCATCCGGGCGCCGCTCTTCGAGGACAAGGTGGTCGACTACGTCATCGAGACCGCCAAGGTGACCGAGAAGCCGGTCTCCGCCGAGGAGCTGCTGCGCGATCCGGACGAGGAGCCGGCACCGCAGGAGAGCAAGCCGGCGGCGAAGAAGTCCGGCGGCCAAGCCAAGAAGGCCGGTTCCACAAAGGCCGAGGCCAGCGACGCCGGCACGGCAGAGAAGCCGGCAAAGACGGCCGCGAAGAAGCCCGCTGCGAAGAAGGCCAGCGCCTCGACGGATGACGCGGCGAAGGGCAGCGGTGCCGCGAAGAAGCCGGCCACCAAGACGAAGTCCGCGGCCAAGGACGGCGACAAGGACGGCGAAAAGGACTAGGGCCTCCCCGGCGCCGGTCCTGGCGCCGCTCCCGGGCGATGACATGGCGCGGCGCCGCAACCCAAACTTCTTGTTTGGAAGGTTGCGGCGCCGTCCTTATCTTAGCTCACGGGTGATTTGCCCGCGACCGGACCCATGCCGTCCGGCGGGGCATCGATCCTGCGGGCATCTCCGAGCGACGGCGCTCAGGCACGCCGCCTTTCCTGGTGAGTCCGCGTCCCCGAGTACCTCCGACCCTATGTTGCCCGTGCCCCCCGTTTTCCGAGATCCCAGTTTTCCGTGACCAAGGAAGTACCCGATGAACGCCTTTGACGGCCACGACGATCGCCCGCAGATGAACGCGCTCGTGCCGATGGTGGTGGAACAGACGAGCCGCGGCGAGCGCGCCTTCGACATCTATTCTCGGCTCCTGAAGGACCGAATCATCTTCCTGACAGGTCCGGTCTATGACGAGGTCGCCAGCCTGATCTGCGCCCAGCTGCTCTATCTGGAGTCGGAAAATCCCACCAAGGAGATCGCCTTCTACATCAACTCGCCGGGCGGCGTGGTCACCGGTGGCCTGGCGATCTATGACACGATGCAGTACATCCGTCCGGAGATCACCACGGTGTGCGTCGGCCAGGCGGCATCGATGGGCTCGCTCCTGCTCGCGGCAGGATCGCCCGGCAAGCGCTACGCGCTGCCCAACAGCCGCATCATGGTCCACCAGCCGTCCGGCGCCTTCCAGGGCCAGGCGGCGGACATCGAGATCCACGCCCGCGAGATCGTGCGCATCCGCCAGCGCATGAACGACATTTATGTCGAGCATACCGGTCAATCCCTCGACTCCATCACCGAGGCGGTCGAGCGCGACCGCTTCATGACCGCCGAGGAGGCCAAGTCGTTCGGCATCGTCGACCATGTGGTGGAATCGCGCGAGGCGACGGCACTGGCGGCGCAGGGCGGCAGCTAGCCCGCTGCGCCATGGCCGCGGCCGGACCGGCGGCCTAGCTTTTCATTGATCGGCGTGTCCTTGCCGTGTTCAATGAAGGACTTAGGCGGTCACCCGATACATCGGAAGGCGTTGCGGTCAGATGACACTTTGATCGGAACGGCAATCGCCTAGATAATGAGGGTCCCCTCGGCGATTCATCGCGCGGTGCGCTTGGGGGAGGGAGGTCCGGCGAGGACCGATGGCAAGACCCTGCGGGGTAGCCGGAGGTGTGGCCGGGTCGATTACGGTGCGACGTTGGAAGATTGATGAGCAAGACATCAGGCGGCGACAGCAAGAACACGCTCTACTGCTCTTTCTGCGGGAAGAGTCAGCACGAGGTGCGCAAGCTGATCGCCGGCCCGACGGTATTCATCTGCGATGAATGCGTTGAGTTGTGCATGGACATCATCCGGGAGGAGAACAAGACCTCCCTGGTGAAGAACCGCGACGGCGTGCCGACGCCGCGCGACATCCATGATGTGCTGGACGACTACGTTATCGGCCAGCAGCATGCCAAGCGTGTCCTCGCGGTCGCCGTGCACAATCACTACAAACGCCTGGCGCACGGCCAGAAGTCGAGCGACGTCGAACTCGCGAAGTCCAACATCCTGCTGATCGGACCGACCGGCTGCGGCAAGACGCTGCTGGCCCAGACGCTGGCGCGCATCATCGACGTGCCCTTCACCATGGCCGACGCCACCACGCTGACCGAGGCGGGCTATGTCGGCGAGGATGTCGAGAACATCATCCTGAAGCTGCTGCAGTCGGCCGACTACAATGTCGAGCGGGCGCAGCGCGGCATCGTCTACATCGACGAGGTCGACAAGATCAGCCGCAAGTCGGACAATCCGTCCATAACGCGCGACGTGTCGGGCGAGGGCGTGCAGCAGGCGCTCCTGAAGATCATGGAGGGCACCGTCGCCTCGGTGCCGCCCCAGGGCGGGCGCAAGCATCCCCAGCAGGAGTTCCTGCAGGTCGATACCACCAACATCCTGTTCATCTGCGGCGGCGCCTTTGCCGGGCTCGACCGCATCATCTCCGAGCGTGGCAAGGGCACGAGCATCGGTTTCGGCGCCGATGTGAAGTCGGCAGAGGACCGGCGCACGGGCGAGGTGCTGCGCGCGCTGGAGCCCGAGGACCTGCTGAAGTTCGGTCTGATCCCGGAATTCGTCGGCCGCCTGCCGGTGGTGGCGACGCTGGAGGATCTCGACGAGAAGGCACTGGTGGAGATCCTGACCCGGCCGAAGAACGCGCTGGTCAAGCAGTACCAGCGGTTGTTCGAGATGGAACAGGTGAAGCTGAGCTTCTCCGACGACGCGCTGATCGCGATCGCCCAGAAGGCGATACGCCGCCGCACCGGCGCGCGGGGCCTGCGGTCCATCATGGAGGGCATCCTGCTGGAGTCGATGTTCGACCTGCCGGGCATGGACGGCGTCGAGGAGATCGTGGTGAACCGCGAGGTCGTCGAAGGGCGCTCGAAGCCGCTGATGATCTACGCCGAGAAGCGGGAGGATGTCGCCCCCGGCGCCTGACGGGGCGGCTTGGCGGCGACGAGGTGCAGACCGGTCCTGCCGGCCGGGCCGGGGGCGGATCGGCTGCCGGTTCGGCGGGCCCTTGGCACACGAACATCTTGTGGCGCGTCACTGAATGGTGACAACATCGTGTGCCTCCCGCGAGCGGCAAAGCTGACAGGCTGCTCTTGAAAGGGATGCGCGCAAGCGCCACCCTTTCTCTTACCTGCTCCGGCGCGCCCGGGGGCCGGCCGACAGCGATGCGGACCGGTCGCCCATCAAGGGAAAGTCGGAGCCGACACCTAGGAGCGAAGAGAGTGGATAATCTCGAACTCGAGCACGGAACCGTCTACCCGGTGTTGCCGCTGAGGGACATCGTGGTCTTCCCGCACATGATCGTGCCGCTTTTCGTGGGGCGCGAGAAATCGGTCCGGGCCCTCGAAGACGTCATGAAGGATGACAAGCAGATCCTGCTGGTCACCCAGAAGAACGCGGCACAGGACGATCCCGGCGCCGACGACCTCTACCATGTCGGCACGGTGGGCACCGTGCTGCAGTTGCTCAAGCTGCCCGATGGCACGGTCAAGGTGCTGGTCGAGGGCGGCAGCCGTGCCCGGGTCGAGCGCTTCGACGAGGAAGCCGACTTCTTCCGTGCCGCGGCGCAGCCGATTCCCGAGGAGGCGGATACCTCTCCCGATACGGAGGCCCTGGGTCGCGCCGCCGTCGGCCAGTTCGAGGAATACATCAAGCTCAACAAGAAGATCCCGCCGGAGGTACTGGTCTCGATCAACCAGATCGACGACCATTCGAAGCTGGCCGACACGGTCGCCTCGCACCTGTCTCTCAAGATCTCCGAGAAGCAGGAACTGCTGGAGACGGCCTCGGTGACCCGCCGGCTCGAACGCATTTACGCCTTCATGGAGGGCGAGATCGGCGTGCTGCAGGTCGAAAAGCGAATCCGCAGCCGCGTCAAGCGCCAGATGGAGAAGACCCAGCGCGAGTATTACCTCAACGAGCAGCTCAAGGCGATCCAGCGGGAACTCGGCGACAACGAGGACGGCAAGGACGAACTTGCCGAACTCGAGGAGCGCATCGAGAAGACCAGGCTGTCCGCCGAGGCGCGCGAGAAGGCGACGACGGAGCTGAAGAAGCTGCGCAACATGAGCCCGATGTCGGCCGAGGCGACGGTGGTGCGCAACTATCTCGACTGGATGCTGGGCATTCCGTGGAAGAAGCGCACCCGGGTGAAGAAGGACCTGGCGCTGGCCCAGACGGTGCTGGACGACGATCACTACGGGCTCGACAAGGTCAAGGACCGGATCCTCGAATATCTCGCCGTGCAGCAGCGCATCAACAAGATCCGCGGCCCCATCCTCTGCCTCGTCGGACCGCCGGGCGTCGGCAAGACCTCGCTCGGACGCTCGATCGCGCGGGCGACCGGCCGGAACTTCATCCGCATGTCGCTGGGCGGCGTGCGCGACGAGGCCGAGATCCGCGGCCACCGGCGCACCTATATCGGCTCGATGCCGGGCAAGGTGATCCAGGGCATGAAGAAGGCCAAGTCCTCGAACCCGCTCTACCTGCTCGACGAGGTGGACAAGCTCGGCGCGGACTATCGCGGCGACCCCTCCTCGGCGCTGCTGGAAGTCCTGGATCCGGAGCAGAACTCGACCTTCAACGACCACTATCTCGAGGTCGACTACGATCTGTCGGAGGTCATGTTCATCTGCACGGCCAACAGCCTGAACATGCCGCAGCCGCTGCTCGACCGCATGGAGATCATCCGCATCCCCGGCTATACCGAGGATGAGAAGGTGGAGATCGCGCGCCGTCACCTGATCCCCAAGCAGGTGAAGGCTGCCGGCCTGAAGAAGGGCGAGTGGTCGATCGCCGACACGGCGCTGCGCGACCTGATCCGCTACTACACGCGGGAGGCCGGGGTCCGGAATCTCGAGCGCGAGATCGCCAACCTCACCCGCAAGGCGGTCAAGGACATCCTGATGAAGGTGTCCGACAAGATCGACGTCACGCAGGACAATCTCGGCGATTATGCCGGGGTCAGGCGCTTCCGCTTCGGGCAGGTGGAGGAGGACGACCTGATCGGCGTGACCACCGGCCTCGCCTGGACCGAGGTCGGCGGCGAGTTGCTGTCGATCGAGGCGGTCACGGTGCACGGCAAGGGCCGGGTGGTGACCACCGGCAAGCTGGGCGAGGTGATGCGCGAATCGATCCAGGCGGCCGAATCGTACGTGAAATCGCGGGCGATCCAGTTCGGCATCAAGCCGACGGTGTTCGCGCGCAAGGACATCCATGTGCACGTGCCCGAGGGCGCCACGCCCAAGGACGGGCCGTCCGCCGGTGTCGCCATGATCACCTCCATGGTGTCCGTGCTGACCGGGATACCGGTGCGCAAGGACATGGCGATGACAGGAGAGATTTCGCTTCGCGGGCGAGTCCTGCCCATCGGCGGTCTCAAGGAGAAGCTGCTGGCGGCCCTGCGGGGCGGTCTGAAAACGGTCCTGATTCCAAAGGAGAACGAGAAGGACCTCGCCGACATCCCGGACAACGTCAAGAAGCTGCTGGAAATCGTGCCGGTAAACTCGGTGGAGGAGGTGCTCAACCGTGCGTTGATTCGGCCGCTCGAGCCGATCGAGTGGACCGACGAGGACGAGGCCGCCGCAATGACCCCGGTGGCGACGCCGACCGACGAGCACGACAACGTCATTCGCCATTGAGAAAGGCGGCCAAAACCCGCAATAATCTTGGCCTAGATTCGTTTGGTCGATTGACCGCCGGAGCGGCTTCCGCATACAGTCTGACGGCCAAATTGAAGCCCCAACGATCTGGACCTTGACTGCCCTCGACGGCGGCGTGTGTGAACTGTCCGGGTCGCTCAAATAACTCCTTGTGGTCCACGAAGAAGGGGGTCCAACGTGAACAAGAATGATCTAGTAGCCCACGTCGCCGAGGCGGTTGATATCTCCAAGGCCGATGCGGCCAAGGCGGTCGACGCGGTCGTGGACGGCATCACCGATGCCTTGAAGAAGGGCGACGAGGTTCGCCTGGTTGGTTTCGGCACCTTCGCCGTGGCGGCGCGCGCCGCGACCGAGGGCCGCAATCCGCGTACCGGCGAAAAGATCAGAATTCCGGCCTCCAAGCAGCCGAAGTTCAAGGCTGGCAAGGCGCTGAAGGACGCTGTCAACTAGGACGGCGCCGCACCCGTCTTGCGCGGGGCAGCGAATTCAGGGCAGCCGGCCATCGCAATGGTCGGCTGCCTTGTTCGTTCAGACGGCGGCTTGTTCGTTCCGACGGCGGATTGACTGCCGGTCGCAACGAACGCCGGTCACATGGATGGCGGTGACAGCACGGTCGGTTGCCTTGCGAACGGTTGCTGAACCGTCAACGCCACAGCGAGGGGCAACGGAGATCTGCATGGGTCGCCGGTTTCGGGGGCGGTTAGCTCAGCTGGCTAGAGCGCCTGGTTTACACCCAGGAGGTCGGGAGTTCGACCCTCTCACCGCCCACCAGACGCCCCGGCGACATTCGAGGATCGTGACGGCATTCGGCGCTTGACACGATCCACGCCGGGTCCTAAGCAAGCGCCCTCTCATGGCGCCACCAAACGGCGTCGAGAGCTTTGCGGGTGTAGCTCAGTTGGTTAGAGCGCCGGCCTGTCACGCCGGAGGCCGCGGGTTCAAGTCCCGTCACTCGCGCCATTCCTCTCGCTTCATATCCCATGACATCGGCTTGGCCAGTTCGAGTTTGGCCAGTTCGAGCTTGGCTAGTTCGCTGCCGCCCGGAGCCCGCGGTGCGCGGCATTTTCCCTTGCCGCGAGCCGCGTGCTGGGGTTCATTGCGGGCAGCGACGAGACCATCGAGGGGGAGCGATGCACGCGACGACGAGTATGCCGGCAGCCCGGAAAGCGGTCCGTTTGGCTCTGGCCTTGTTGACGGCGTTCACGCTGGCTGCCTGCGACAGCAGCCTCAACCCGTTCGCCGAGGACGAGGCGCCGCCAGTCGACGGTCAGCAGACCACGCCGAATATCGGCTCCCCGGAAACCGTGATCGTCCCGCCTTCGCTGGACGGCAGCGGGGCGGCCTCACCGCCACTAGGCTTCAACGTGCGCGCCTTCACCAATTTCCTCGAGACGCGGCCCACGCCAGCGGAATTCAGACAGGTCTATCCGGAAATCCAGCTGGTCATGCCGGACGACATCGTCACGGCCGACTACCGCGTCGACTACCGGCGCTTCTTCGTCTATCTCGACGCGTTGGGCCGCATCGAGGGTGGCGAGTTCCGGTGACCGCCCCGGGGCGGGATCTGCCTCCAAGGTGCTCCGCCGTCGCTGTCTGCTCGCGGCTGTCTGCTAATGTCGATCTTTCGCCGGCCGCGCCGGACGCCACCATGAGGGATCGATGAGCCCCGCCGGAGGCACGGTGTGACAGAACAGCGAAACCAGGATACTCCATCGAACGGTCCGGATCTCGCCGGCGTCGATGTCGAGCAGTTCCTCGATCGGCTGGCCGATGCCATGGCGGCGCGCTTGGCCCCGAAGATCGCCGCCGAGATCCGGCGAAAACTCTCGGAGAGCGGCCCTGAAGCGGACATCGCGTCGGCGATCGACGACACGGCGGTGGCGGCCAAGCTGCCCAAGCGCATCAAGAGCGTCTGATGGCCCAACAGGTGGCTTGAAGGCGCGTCGAGCAGCCGCTGTCAACGACCTGACCGCGCTTTATCGACGCTATTGTGCAATGCGTCGGTTTTTCCTTTATGCCCAATTGGCGCCGGCTTATATACGAGCCGCAACGCATTGGAATTGGCCGCGCGTCCATTGACGCGGCGACATGGCGGCCGATCTTTCGGTGCAGGGATGCCAACGGAGAGCGGCCCGAAATCGATGGGCCGAGAGTGCGGGCAAGTGAGATGACGAATTCGATCGTCGCGGAATACCTCCCGATCCTTCTGTTTCTGGGCGTGGCCGCCGGAATCTCCGTGGCCGCCGTCGGCGCCTCGCTGCTCGCGGCGCGCCAGAAGCCCGATTCGGAGAAGCTTGCCGCCTATGAATGCGGCTTCGATGCCTTCGACGACGCGCGCGGCAAGTTTGACGTGCGCTTCTACCTGGTCGCCATTCTCTTCATCATCTTCGACCTCGAGGTCGCCTTCCTGTTCCCCTGGGCCGTGGCGCTGGGCGATATCGGCATGTTCGGCTTCTGGTCGATGATCATCTTCCTCGGCATCCTGACCGTCGGGTTCGTCTACGAGTGGAAGAAGGGAGCGCTGGAATGGGAGTGACCGAAACCGAGAGGACGATCGATCCTTATCGTGTCGGCACGCCAATCCCGCCCGGCAGCGACCAGGACGCGGTGCTGGCGCGTGCGGCCACCGATCTGCAGGACAAGGGGTTCCTGACCACCAAGCTGGGCGCCCTGGTCGACTGGGCGCGCACCGGCTCGATGTGGCCGATGACCTTCGGGCTGGCCTGCTGCGCGGTGGAGATGATCCATGCCTACATGTCGCGCTACGACCTGGACCGCTTCGGCGTGATCCCGCGGCCGAGCCCGCGACAGTCGGACGTCATGATCGTCGCCGGCACGCTGACCAACAAGATGGCGCCGGCTCTGCGCCGGGTCTACGACCAGATGCCGGAGCCGCGCTGGGTGATTTCCATGGGCTCGTGCGCCAATGGCGGCGGCTACTATCACTATTCGTACTCGGTGGTGCGCGGCTGCGACCGCGTCGTGCCGGTCGACATCTACGTCCCTGGCTGCCCGCCAACTGCCGAGGCTCTGGTCTACGGCATTCTCCAGCTGCAAAAGAAGATCCGTCGCGGCAATCGGATCCAGCGCTGAAGCGGGGCGGCCGCGGGCAATCGGTTGATGGTGTAGGAGAGAGGCATGGCCAACGAGGCGCTAGCCGAGATTGGCGAGATGGTGGTTGCGGCGCTGGATCCGGACGTCGCCGGCTACGAGATCATCCGCGACCAGCTCGTCGTGCACGCGAGGCGCGGCGCGATCGGCAAAGTGCTGACCTTCCTTCGCGACGATTCCAACTGCACCTACAGCCAGCTGATCGACATCACTGCCGTCGACTACCCGGAGCGCGAGGAGCGTTTCGAGGTGGTCTACAACCTGCTGTCGATGAAGCGCAACGACCGCATTCGGGTAAAGGTCACGACCGACGAGGATTCGCCGGTGCCGTCCGTTGCCGATCTGTTTCCCTGCGCCACCTGGTTCGAGCGCGAGGTCTGGGACATGTTCGGCGTGTTCTTCGAGAACTGCCCGGATTTGCGCCGCATCCTCACCGATTACGGCTTCGAGGGGCACCCGTTGCGCAAGGAGTTCCCGATGACCGGCTATGTCGAGGTGCGCTACGACGAGGAGCTGAAGCGCGTGGTCTACGAGCCGGTGAAGCTGAGCCAGGATTTCCGGACCTTCGACTTCCTCTCTCCCTGGGAGGGTATGACACCGAAGCTGCCTGGCGACGAGAAGGCCGAGGGCGCGGACGACGGGTCCGCCAAGGGGGCATGAGGCCATGAGCACCGTCGAAACCCAGATCAAGCCCGTCACCATGAATTTCGGGCCGCAGCACCCGGCGGCCCACGGCGTGTTGCGCCTGGTGCTGGAGATGGACGGCGAGGTGGTGGAGCGGGCCGATCCGCATATCGGCCTTCTGCATCGCGGCACCGAAAAGCTGATCGAGTACCGAACCTATCTGCAGGCGGTGCCCTATTTCGACCGGCTGGATTATGTCGCGCCGGTGAACCAGGAGCACGCCTACGCGCTGGCGGTCGAGCGGCTGATGGGTGTGGAGGTGCCGGCGCGCGGCCAGTATATCCGCGTGCTGTACTGCGAGATCGGCCGTCTGCTGAACCATCTGCTCAACGTCACCACCTTCGCGCTCGACGTCGGTGCCATCACCCCGTCGCTCTGGGGGTTCGAGGAGCGTGAGCTCTTGATGGAGTTCTACGAGCGTGTCTGTGGCGCACGGCTGCACGCCGCCTATTTCCGCCCGGGCGGCGTGCACCAGGACCTGCCGCCGGGCCTGATCGACGATATCTGGGAGTACACCGAGCGCTTCCCGCGCTTCTACGAGGACCTTCAGAACCTGCTGAACAACAACCGCGTGTTCAAGCAGCGCACGGTCGACATCGGCGTCGTCTCCACCGAGGACGCGATCGCCTGGGGCTTCACCGGACCGATGATCCGTGCCTCGAACGTCGCCTGGGATCTGCGCAAGGCGCAGCCCTACGACGCCTACGACAAGATGGATTTCGACATTCCCGTCGGCGTGACCGGCGACTGCTACGCCCGCTACCTCATCCGCATGGAGGAGATGGTGCAGTCGATCCGCATCATCCGGCAATGCCTGACCGACATGCCCGAGGGGCCGGTCAAGGTGCAGAACAACAAGATCGCACCGCCGAAGCGGGCCGAGATGAAGCGCTCGATGGAGGCGCTGATCCACCACTTCAAGCTCTACACCGAGGGCTATCACGTGCCGGAAGGCGAGGTTTACGCCGCTGTCGAGGCGCCGAAGGGCGAGTTTGGCGTGTTCCTGGTCTCCGACGGCACGAACAAGCCCTATCGCTGCCGCATCCGGGCGCCGGGCTTCGCCCATCTGCAGGCCATGGACTTCATGTCGAAGGGCCACATGCTTGCCGATAGCGTCGCCATCATCGGCGCCATGGACATCGTCTTCGGGGAGATCGACCGATGAGCTTCGGACATCCCGCCCCCGACTCCGAGCAGCCCGTGGAATTCGCCTTCACGGAAGAGAACCTGAAGCGCGCGCGGACCATCATCGCCCGCTACCCGGCCGGCAAGCAGCAATCCGCTCTGCTGCCTCTGCTCGACCTGGCGCAACGGCAGCACGACAACTGGCTGCCGCGCGCCGCCATGGAGTATGTGGCGGATTTCCTCGAAGTGCCGCGCATCCGCGCCTACGAGGTCGCATCCTTCTACACCATGTTCAACAAGGCGCCGGTCGGCAGGCACCTGATCCAGGTCTGCACGACGACGCCGTGCTGGCTCTGCGGTTCCAGCGATATCCTCAAGGCGATCGCGGACACCACCGGCCTGAAGCCGGGCCAGGATGGCGCCGACGGGGCCTTCTCGGTGGTCGAGGTCGAGTGCCTCGGCGCCTGCGTGAACGCGCCCATGGTGCAGATCAACGACGACTACTACGAAGACCTCGACTACGACCGCATGTGCCGGATCATCGACGACTTGAAGGCCGGCAGGACGGTCGAGGCAGGCTCGCAGACCGGCAGACGCGGCGCGCAAGCCCAGGCCGGCCCGACCAGCCTGCTCGACCGCGCGCCGAAGGACGTGAAGGCGGCCGCGAAGAAAGACGCCAAGTCGGGCGCCAGGAAAGGGAAGTCCCATGCTGAAGGATGAAGATCGCATCTTCACCAATCTCTACGGCTGGGAAGACTGGCGCCTGGAAGGTGCCCGCAAGCGCGGCATCTGGTCCGACACCAAGGCGCTGATCGCGCTCGGCCGCGAGAAGATCCGCGAGGAGGTGAAGGCCTCGGGCCTGCGCGGGCGTGGCGGCGCGGGTTTCCCGACGGGCATCAAGTGGTCCTTCATGCCGGCCGAGGAGAACAAGGAGCGGCCGGCCTATCTGGTGATCAACGCCGACGAGTCCGAGCCCGGCACCTGCAAGGACCGGGACATCATGCGCTTCGACCCGCACCGGCTGATCGAGGGCGCTCTGGTCTCGTCCTTCGCGCTGGCGGCGCATGCCTGCTACATCTACATCCGCGGCGAGTTCTACCACGAGGCCTCGAACATCCAGCAGGCCATCGACGAGGCCTACGAGGCGGGCCTGCTGGGCAAGAACGCCGCCGGCTCGGGCTGGGATTTCGACCTCTACCTGCATCGCGGTGCCGGCGCCTATATCTGCGGCGAGGAAACCGCCCTGATGGAGAGCCTGGAAGGCAAGAAGGGCATGCCGCGCAACAAGCCGCCCTTCCCGGCGGGTGCGGGCCTGTGGGGCCGTCCGACGACGGTGAACAATGTCGAGACCATCGCCGTGGTGCCGGAGATCCTGCGCCGCGGCGGCGCCTGGTTCGCCGGCCTCGGCAGGCCGCGCAACGAGGGCACCAAGCTGTTCTGCATTTCCGGCCACGTCATGCAGCCCTGCAACGTGGAAGAGGAACTCGGCATTCCGCTGAAGGAACTGCTGGACCGTCACGCCGGCGGCGTGCGTGGCGGCTGGGACAACCTCAAGGCGGTGATCCCCGGCGGCTCATCCACGCCCATCCTGCCCAAGGATATCTGCGACACGGTGCTGATGGACTTCGACAGCCTGAAGGAGGTGAAGTCGGGCCTGGGCACCGCCGGCGTCATCGTCATGGACAGCTCGACGGACGTCGTCTACGCCATCGCCCGGCTGGCGCATTTCTACATGCACGAGAGCTGCGGCCAGTGCACGCCGTGCCGCGAGGGCACGGGCTGGCTCTACCGGGTGATGCTGCGCATGGTCGAGGGCAAGGCGGAGGTCGAGGAGATCGACATGCTGCTGGAGGTCTCCAAGGAGATCGAGGGCCACACGATCTGCGCCCATGGCGACGCCTCCGCCTGGCCGATCCAGGGCCTGATCCGGCACTTCCGGCCGGAGATGGAGCAACGCATCCGCGACTATCGCGACCGCGTCCACAAGCGCGGCGGCACGCCTCTGCATTCGGTGGCGGCGGAATGACGATCAGCAATGGATCCCAGAAGGTTGGTGGGGATATCTCATGCCAAAACTGACCATTGACGGCATCGAGATCGAGGTCGAGGCCGGCACCTCGGTGCTGCAGGCCTGCGAGCAGCTCGGGATCGAGATCCCGCGCTTCTGCTTCCACGACCGGCTGTCGGTTCCGGCCAACTGCCGCATGTGCCTGGTGGAGATGGAGCGCTCGCCCAAGCCGATCGCGTCCTGCGCCATGCCGGCCAGCGACGGCATGGTGATCCGCACGCAGTCGGACCTCGTGCGCAACGCCCGGCGCGGGGTGATGGAGTTCCTGCTGATCAACCACCCGCTCGACTGCCCGATCTGCGACCAGGGCGGCGAGTGCGACCTGCAGGACCAGGCCATGGCCTACGGCTTCGACAAGAGCCGCTATGAGGAGGCCAAGCGCTCGGTCAAGGAGAAGTATCTCGGGCCGCTGATCCGCACCTACATGACGCGCTGCATCCACTGCACGCGCTGCATCCGCTTCGCCGACGAGATTGCCGGCGTGCCGGAGATGGGCGCCACCGGGCGCGGCGAGCACCTCGAGATCGGCACCTATGTGGAGAAGGCGATCACCTCCGAGCTGTCGGGCAACATGATCGACATCTGTCCGGTCGGCGCCCTGACCTCGAAGCCCTACGCCTTCACCGCCCGGCCCTGGGAGCTGCGCAAGACCGAGACGATCGACGTGATGGACGCGGTCGGCTCGAACATCCGCGTCGACGCGCGCGGCGGTCAGGTGCTGCGCGTGCTGCCCCGCCTGCACGAGGGCATCAACGAGGAGTGGATTTCCGACAAGACCCGCTTCGCCTGCGACGGACTGGCGCGTCAGCGCCTCGACCGGCCCTATATCCGCGAGAACGGCAAGCTGCGCCAGGCCGACTGGGACGAAGCCCTCGACCTGGTGGCGGCGAAGCTGGGCGGCCTGAAGGCGGAGCAGATAGCCGCCATCGCCGGCGACCAGGTGGATGTCGAGGCCGTGTTCGCCCTGAAGTCCTTGATGACGAAGCTGGGCGTCACCAATCTCGACTGCCGGCAGGATGGGGCGAAGCTCGACCCGGCGGTGCGGGCGTCCTACGTCTTCAACACGGGCATCGCCGGCATCGAGGAGGCGGACGCCATCCTGATCGTCGGCGCCAATCCGCGCGCCGAGGCGGCGATGCTGAACGCCCGCATCCGCAAGCGCTACCTCAAGGGTGGGCTGAAGGTCGGCGTGATCGGCCCGCGGGTCGACCTGACCTATGCCTACGACCATCTGGGCGCCGGTCCGGAGAGCCTGTCAGCGCTGGCGGACGGCAAGAACGACTTCCTGAAGGTGCTGAAGGCGGCCGAGAAGCCCATGCTGATCATGGGGCAGGGGGCGCTGGCCCGCGCCGACGGCGCGGCCGTGCTGGCGGCCGCCCGCGCGCTGGCCGAGGCGACCGGCATGGTCAAGGATGGCTGGAACGGCTTCAACGTGCTGCACACCGCCGCCGGCCGGGTCGGTGCCCTCGACCTCGGCTTCGTGCCGGGCAAGGGCGGCCGGGACGTGGACGGCATCCTGGACGGCGCGGGGAAGGGCGCGGTCAAGCTGGTCTGGCTGCAGGCGGCCGACGAGATCGACACGTCCAGGCTGGGCGACGCCTTCGTGGTCTACCAGGGCCATCACGGCGACCGCGGCGCGCACCGCGCCGACGTGATCCTGCCCGGAGCCGCCTTCACCGAGAAGAACGCCACCTATGTGAACACCGAGGGCCGGGTGCAGCGCGGCCGGATGGCGGTGTTTCCGCCCGGTGAAGCGCGCGAGGACTGGAAGATCCTGCGCGCGCTTTCGGCCAGGCTGGGTCACACGCTGCCTTTCGACACATTGGCGCAACTGCGCGCCAGAATGGCCGAGACGCATCCGTTGCTGGCAGAGATCGACGTGCTGTTCGAGCCTGAATGGGGCGCGTTCGGCGAACCGGGGGAGATGAGCGGCGCGGCCTTCGTCTCGCCGGTGGAGACGTTCTACATGACCGATCCGATCAGCCGCGCCTCGGCCACGATGGCCGCGTGCATCGACGAGATCGTCGGTCGCGAGGCGGCGGAATAGGGGGCGGCGGAGATGGGTTTCTGGAGCGGATACGCCTGGCCGACCGCGATCATCATCCTGCAGATCGTGGCGATCATCGTGCCGCTGCTGGTCGCGGTCGCCTATCTGACCTATGCCGAGCGCAAGGTGCTGGGCGCCATGCAATTGCGCCAGGGACCGATGACCGTCGGCCCGTTCGGCCTGCTGCAGCCCTTCGCCGACGGCCTGAAGATGCTGGTCAAGGAAACCATCATCCCCTCCGGCGCCAATCGCGCGGTCTTCCTGATCGCGCCAATGGTCACCCTGTTGCTGAGCCTGGTCGCCTGGGCGGTGATCCCGTTCGACGAGGGCTGGGTGCTGGCCGACATCAATGTCGGCGTGCTCTACCTCTTCGCCATATCCTCGCTGGGCGTCTACGGCATCATCATGGCCGGCTGGGCCTCGAACTCGCGCTATGCCTTCCTTGGCGGGCTGCGCTCGGCGGCGCAAATGGTCTCCTACGAGGTCTCGATCGGCTTCGTCATCATCTCCGTGCTGCTGTGCGTCGGCTCGCTGAACCTGTCGGACATCGTCCGGGCACAGGAAACGGTGTGGTTCGCCGTCCCGCTGTTCCCGATGTTCGTGGTCTTCTTCGTCTCGGCGCTGGCGGAGACCAACCGCGCGCCCTTCGACCTGCCGGAAGGTGAATCGGAAATCACCGGCGGCTTCATGGTCGAGTACTCGTCCATGACCTACGCCCTGTTCTTCCTCGGCGAGTACGCCAACATGATCCTGATGAGCGGGATGACCACCATCCTGTTCCTCGGCGGCTGGCTGGCGCCCTTCGGCTTCGCGCCCTTCACCTGGATTCCGGGCGTCGTCTGGTTCGTCCTGAAGATCTGCTTCTGCCTGTTCATCTTCATCTGGGTGCGCGCCACGATGCCACGTTACCGCTACGACCAGTTGATGCGGCTGGGCTGGAAGGTGTACCTGCCCTTCAGCCTGTTCTGGGTCGTCGCCACCGCGGGCGTGCTGGTGGCCTTCGACTGGGTTCCGGCCTGAGCGAGAGAAAGAGAGAGGCGACAACCATGGCCTTCATCGACCGCACGGCCCGCACGATCCTGCTCGGCGAGATTGTCGGTGGCCTGTGGCTGACCCTGAAATACTTCTTCAGGCCCAAGGTCACGCTGAACTATCCCTACGAGAAGGGTCCGCTGAGCCCGCGCTTCCGCGGCGAGCACGCCCTCAGGCGCTACCCCAACGGGGAGGAGCGATGCATCGCCTGCAAGCTGTGCGAGGCGATCTGCCCGGCCCAGGCCATCACCATCGAGGCCGAGCCGCGCGAGGACGGCAGCCGCCGCACCACGCGCTACGACATCGACATGACGAAGTGCATCTATTGCGGGTTCTGCCAGGAAGCCTGCCCGGTGGACGCGATCGTCGAGGGGCCGAACTTCGAGTTCTCCACCGAGACCCGGGAGGAGCTTTTCTACGACAAGGATAAGCTGTTGCTGAACGGCGACCGCTGGGAGGCGCAGCTCCAGGCAAACATTGCGGCGGATGCCCCTTACCGCTAAAACACCGCCGACTTCCTGACCGCCAGACTTCCGGGGCGGGGCGCCGCGCGCCACACCCGTCCGACCACCCCTGAACGAGGCGCCGACCGCCGGGCCAGCATGATCGTCATCACACTCGCCTTCTACCTGTTCGCCTTCATCACCATCGCCTCGGCGGTGATGGTGGTCACGGCGCGCAACCCCGTGCACTCGGTGCTGTTCCTGATCCTTGCCTTCTTCAACGCCGCCGCCCTGTTCATCATCATGGGGGCGGAGTTCCTGGCGCTGATCCTGGTGGTGGTCTATGTCGGCGCGGTGGCGGTGCTGTTCCTGTTCGTCGTCATGATGCTGGACGTCAATTTCGCGCGGCTGCGCGAGGGTGTGCTCAACTACCTGCCGATCGGCGGCCTGATCGGCCTGATCCTGCTGGTGGAACTGATCTTCGTCGGCGCGGCCTGGGTGATCGCGCCGGAGGCGGAGACGGCGATCCGCGCGCCGATGGCCGACCCCGGCGGGGCGACCAACACCGAGGCGCTGGGCCGGCTAATCTATACCGACTACTTCTACCTCTTCCAGGCGGCCGGCATGATCCTGCTGGTGGCGATGATCGGCGCCATCGTGCTCACCTTGCGCCAGCGCACCGGCGTGCGCCGGCAGAAGATCGCCGACCAGCTCGCCCGCAAGCCGTCGGACGCGGTCGTGGTGCGCAAGGTCGAAACCGGCGGGGGCATCTGAGATCATGGAAATCGGGCTTGGCCACTTCCTCACCGTCGCCGCGATCCTCTTCACGCTCGGCATCTTCGGCATCTTCCTGAACCGCAAGAACGTCATCATCATCCTGATGTCGATCGAGCTCATGCTGCTCGCGGTCAACATCAACCTGGTGGCGTTCTCGACATATCTGGGCGACCTGGTTGGCCAGGTCTTCGCGCTGTTCGTGCTCACCGTCGCCGCGGCGGAGGCGGCCATCGGGCTCGCCATCCTGGTCGTCTACTTCCGCAATCGCGGCACCATCGAGGTCGCCGAGATCAACCAGATGAAGGGCTGAGGGCAGGGGACTCGTCATAATGGAAGTCGCAGCCGTATTCCTGCCCCTGGTCGCCGCGGCGATCGCCGGCCTGTTCGGCCGGGTGATCGGCGAGAAGGGCGCCATGGCGGTCACCGTCGGTGCCGTCTGCCTGGCGGGCATCCTGTCGGTCGTCCTGTTCATCGACGTGGCCCTCGGCGCCGCGCCGCGCACGGTGGAGCTGTTCACCTGGATGGACGTGGGTGGCCTGGACATCGCCTGGGCGCTCCGGGTCGACACGCTGACCGCGGTCATGCTGGTCGTCGTCAACGGCGTCTCGTCGATGGTGCACATCTACTCCATCGGCTATATGAGCCACGACCGCTCCAAGGCGCGGTTCTTCGCCTATCTCAGCCTGTTCACCTTCATGATGCTGATGCTGGTGACGGCGGACAACCTGGTGCAGATGTTCTTCGGCTGGGAAGGCGTCGGCCTCGCCTCCTACCTGCTGATCGGCTTCTGGTACGACCGGGAAAGCGCCAACAAGGCGTCGATCAAGGCCTTCGTGGTCAACCGCATCGGCGATTTCGGCTTCTCGCTGGGCATCTTCGCGATCTTCCTGATGTACGGCACGGTCGAGCTCGACCCGATCTTCGCCGCCACGCCGGACATGGTCGGAACGACCTTCACCTTCCTGTCCTGGGAGGTGGACGCGCTGACCTGCGCCTGTCTGCTGCTGTTCATCGGCGCCATGGGCAAGTCGGCCCAGCTCGGCCTGCACACCTGGCTGCCGGACGCCATGGAGGGTCCGACGCCGGTCTCCGCCCTGATCCATGCCGCCACCATGGTGACCGCCGGCGTCTTCATGCTGGCGCGGATGAGCCCGGTCTTCGAATATGCGCCCGACGCGCTGGCGGTGGTCGCGGTCGTAGGCGCGGCGACCGCCTTCGTGGCGGCGACGATCGGCCTGACGCAGTGGGACATCAAGCGGGTCATCGCCTATTCGACGATGAGCCAGCTCGGCTACATGTTCTTCGCCATCGGCGTGTCGGCCTATTCGGCGGCGATCTTCCACCTGATGACCCACGCCTTCTTCAAGGCGCTGCTGTTCCTGGGCGCCGGCTCGGTGATCCACGCCATGTCGGACGAGCAGGACATGCGCAAGATGGGCGGCATCTGGCGGGCCATCCCGCGCACCTACACGCTGATGTGGATCGGCAGCCTGGCGCTGGCCGGTATCGGCATTCCGGGCCTCTTCGGCTTCGCCGGCTTCTACTCCAAGGACATCATCCTGGAGGCCGCCTTCGCCGATCACAGCTGGTTCGGCAATCTCGCCTACTGGCTTGGCATCCTCGCCGCCTTCATGACCGCCTTCTACTCTGGCCGTCTGCTGTTCCTGACCTTCCACGGCCGGCCGCGGGCGGATGAGAAGGTGATGGCGCATGTGCACGAATCGCCCTGGGTGATGATCGGGCCGCTGATCCCGCTGGCCATCGGCGCCGTGATCGCCGGCTTCGTCGCCTACGAATGGTTCGTCGGCCACGACATGGCGCATTTCTGGGGCGACAGCCTGCTGGTGCTGGCGGAGAACGACACCGTTGAGGCGGCGCACCACGTGGCCTTGTGGGTGAAGCTGCTGCCCCTGGTGGTGGCGCTCGCCGGCCTGGGCTTCGCCTGGCTCTACTACATCGCCCGGCCGGCGCTGCCCGGCGTCACCGCGCTGGTATTCCGGCCGATCCATCGCCTGTTCTTCCGCAAGTGGTACTTCGACGAACTCTACGACCGCATCGCGGTCAGGCCCGCCTTCTACCTGGGTCACGGCCTGTGGACGGCGGGCGACCAGGCGGTCATCGACGGCGTGGGGCCGGACGGTCTCGCCCGCGCCACCAAGGACATCGCCCGCCGCTTCAGCCGGATGCAGTCGGGCTATGTCTATCATTATGCGTTCGCCATGCTGATCGGGCTGGTGGCGTTCGTCTCCTGGTATCTCTACGCGCTCTGACGGGCGAGCTAAGGCGTTTGGACACATGGTCGATTGGCCAATCTTATCGCTGATCACGTTCCTGCCGCTCGCGGGCGCAGCCTTCATCTTCGTGCTGGCCCGCGGCACGGAGGAGATGGTGGCGCGCAACGCCCGACTGACCGCCCTGTTCGCCACGGTCGCCACATTCGTGCTCAGCCTGTTTCTGTGGTTCGCCTTCGACACGACGACGCCGGAATTCCAGTTCGTCGAGCACACCGAGTGGTTCCCGGCCTTCGGCATCGCCTATCACATGGGCGTGGACGGCATCTCGATGCTGTTCGTCCTGCTCTCGACCATCCTCACGCCGATCTGCGTGCTGGCCAGCTGGACCGCCATCACCAAGCGGGTGAAGGAGTACATGATCTCCTTCCTGATCCTCGAGACGCTGATGATCGGCATGTTCTGCGCGCTCGATTACGTGCTGTTCTACGTCTTCTTCGAGGGCGTGCTGATTCCGATGTTCATCATCATCGGCGTCTGGGGATCGGGACAGCGGCGCATCTATGCCGCGTTCAAGTTCTTCCTGTTCACCCTGGCAGGCTCGGTGCTGATGCTGCTGGCGCTGCTGGCGATGTATCTGCAGGCGGGCACGACCGACATCCCGACCCTGATGGCGACGGATTTCGGCTACGACATGCAGATCTGGCTGTGGCTCGCCATGTTCGCCTCCTTCGCGGTCAAGGTGCCGATGTGGCCGGTGCACACCTGGCTGCCCGACTCGCATGTCGAGGCGCCGACGGCAGGTTCGGTGATCCTGGCCGGCGTGCTGCTGAAGATGGGCGGCTACGGCTTCCTGCGCTTTTCCATCCCGATGCTGCCGCAGGCCACGGAGACGCTGACGCCGCTGATCTACGCCCTGTCGGTGATCGCCATCATCTACACCTCGCTGGTGGCGCTGGCGCAAAAGGACATGAAGAAGCTGATCGCCTACTCCTCCATCGCCCATATGGGCGTGGTGACGATCGGCATGTTCACGATGACCAGCCAGGGCGTCGTCGGCTCGATCTTCCAGATGCTGTCGCACGGGATCGTCTCGGCCGCCCTGTTCCTGTGCGTCGGCGTGGTCTACGACCGGCTGCACACACGCGAGATCGCGCGCTATGGCGGCCTGGTGCACAACATGCCGGTCTACGCCTTCGTCTTCATGGTGTTCACCATGGCGTCGGTCGGCCTGCCGGGCACCTCGGGCTTCATCGGCGAGTTCCTGGTGCTGGTCGGCGTCTTCCAGGTGAATACCTGGGTGGCGGCGCTGGCGACGACGGGTGTGGTTCTGGGCGCGGCCTACATGCTCTACCTCTACCGGCGGGTGATCTTCGGCAAGCTGGTGAAGGAGGATCTGAAGCTGCTGCCGGATCTCTCGCTGCGGGAGGTGGCGATCTTCGCGCCGCTCCTGATCCTGGTCTTCTGGATGGGCGTCTACCCCTCGAGCTTCACCAACGTCATGCAGGCCTCCGTCGACAACCTGATCGCCAACTACCAACTGGCGTTGCTGCGGGCGGACGAACCCGCCGCGATGCTGGCGAACCGCTGAGGAGGAGACTGCGATGACCGATCTCAGCGATCTTCTCCCGGCCTTGCCGGAGCTCTTCCTCGCGGTTGCCGCCATGGCGCTGCTGATGCTGGGCGTCTTCATGGGCGACCGGTCCACCCGGCTCGTCAGCTACCTGTCGGCACTGGCGCTTGTGGTTGCCGGCCTGCTGGTGCTGACCGGCAGCGAAGGCGACACCGCCTTTGCCGGCCTGTTCATCGTCGACGGCTTCGCTGTCTTCATGAAGGTGCTGGTGCTGGCGGCCGCGGCGATCGGCATCGTCGTCTCCATCGATTTCCTGGAGCGCGAGCAGATCGCCCGGTTCGAGTTTCCGGTGCTGCTGGTGCTGGCGACGCTCGGCATGCTGATGATGATCAGCGCCAACGACCTGATCGCGCTCTATCTCGGCCTCGAACTGCAGAGCCTGTGTCTCTACGTGGTGGCGGCCTTCCGGCGCGACACCGTGCGCTCCACCGAGGCCGGCCTGAAATATTTCGTCCTCGGGGCGTTGTCCTCGGGCCTGCTGCTCTATGGCGCCTCCCTGGTCTACGGCTTCACCGGGACCACCGACTTCGCGGTGATGGCCGGGATCCTGGGCGGCGAGGGCGGCGTCTCCATCGGCCTGCTGTTGGGTCTCGTTTTCATCGCCGCGGCGCTCTGCTTCAAGGTCTCCGCCGTGCCCTTCCACATGTGGACGCCCGACGTCTACGAGGGCGCGCCGACGCCGGTCACCGCCTTCTTCGCGGTCGCCCCGAAGATCGCCGCCCTGGCGCTGTTCACCCGCGTCCTGGTCGGCCCCTTCGGCAGTCTGGTGGACCAGTGGCAGCAGATCATCGTGGTGGTCGCCATCCTGTCGATGGTGCTCGGTGCCTTCGCGGCGGTGGCGCAAACCAACAGCAAGCGCCTGATGGCCTATTCCTCGATCGGCCATGTCGGGTATGCCCTGGTCGGCCTCGCCGCCGGCACCGAGGAGGGCGTGCGCGGCGTCGCCATCTATCTGGCCATCTACCTGGCGATGAACCTCGGCACCTTCGCCATCATCCTCGCCATGCGGGTCAACGGACGCGCGGTGGAGGGCATCAACGACCTGGCCGGGCTCAGCCGCTCGAACCCGCTGATGGCGCTGGCGCTGGCGATCTTCATGTTCTCCATGGCCGGCATCCCGCCGCTCGCCGGCTTTTTCGGCAAGCTCTACGTCTTCATGGCGGCGATCAATGCCGAACTCTACGCCCTGGCGGTGATCGGCGTATTGGCCAGCGTGGTGGGCGCCTTCTACTATCTGCGGATCGTCAAGCTGATGTATTTCGACGAGACGATCGAGCAGATCGACCGCCCCGTGGGTCGGGAACTGGCCACCGTGATGACGGCGGCGGGCGCCGTGACCGTGCTGTTCATCCTGGTTCCGGCCTGGGTGACCGACCTCGCCTCGGCGGCCGCCGGATCGCTCTACCCCTGACGTGGACCGACAGGCCGCACCTCGCGTGACGGCGGCGCCACGCTGGACCGTTCACCGGATCGACAGCGTTGGCAGCAGCAACGACGCGCTGGCCGCGATGGCGGCTGACGGGGCACCCGCGGGCAGCGTGCTGATCGCCAGGCGCCAGACCGCTGGTCGGGGCCGGCGCGGCCGGCCGTGGGTGTCCGAGGACGGCAATCTGCACCTGTCGCTTCTGGTCCAGCCCGCGCGGCCTCTGGCGGAGTGGGGCAGCCTGGCGCTGGTTTGCGGCCTCGCCGCGACCACGGCGCTGCGGCGGCTGGCAGGGCGGAGGGACATCTGCGTGAAATGGCCGAACGACGTGCTGGCGGGGCCGGCAAAGCTGGCCGGCATCCTGCCTGAGACGGTCGGTGCCGGGCCCGCGGGGCTGGTGGTCGGCTTCGGGGTCAATCTCGCCCATCATCCCGAGGATGGCGAGCGGCCGGCGACGTCGCTGGCGGCGCTGGGGCATGCCGCGATCGTCCCCGAGGCGATGGCCGAGGCGCTGCTGGCGGACCTGGCGCCGCTCCTGGACCGCTGGGAGGCGGAGGGATTCGCCGCGCTTCGGCCACTCTGGATCGCCAGCGCGATCGGCCTGGGCCGGCCGGTCACGGTAAACCTGTCGCGGGAGCGCTTTGCCGGCGTATTGGAGGATGTCGACGCACGGGGGATCGCCGTGATCCGTGTCGAGGATGGCGGTCGGCGTTCCGTCGCCGCCGGCGAGATCTTCTTTCCGCCCGACGCCGGCACCAGGGGAGGCTGAGACGATGCTGCTTGCCATCGATGCCGGCAACACCAATGTTGTCTTCGCCATCTATGACGAGAGACGACGAAAACTCGGCGCCTGGCGCATCTCGACCGACCCGAGACGCACGGCGGACGAGTACGCCGTCTGGCTGACCCAGCTGATGTCGCTGGTCAAGCTGCGCCCGGTGGACATCACCGGCGCCATCCTGGGCAGCGTGGTGCCCGCGGCGACCTTCAACCTGGTCGGCCTGTGCCGGCACCATTTCGGCTGCGAGCCGCTGATCGTCGGCGCCCCGAACGTCGACCTCGGCGTCGAGGCGAAGGTGGACAACCCGCTGGAGGTCGGCGCCGACCGCCTGCTGGACGCCATCGGCGCCCGCCTGGTCATGGCACCGCCGCTGATCGTGCTGGATATCGGCACGGCGACGACCTTCGACCTGGTCGACGCGGACGGCAATTTCGCCGGCGGCGTGATCGCGCCGGGTCCAAACCTGTCGCTGGAGGCGCTGCACCGGGCAGCCGCCAAGCTGCCGAAGATCGAGATCGAGCGTCCGCCAAAGGTGATCGGCACCAACACCATCGAGACCATGAAATCGGGCATGTTCTGGGGCTATGTCGCCTTGATCGAGGGCATTGTCGCCCGCATGTGCGACGAGTACGGCCAGCCGCTCAAGGTGATTGCCACGGGCGGTCTGAGCAAGGTTTTCGCCCGCGCCACCACCGTGATCGACCAGATCGATGACGAGATCACGCTGCGCGGGCTCGTCTACATCCATGACAGAAACACGAGAAAATGACCATTTCCGACCATACCGCCGACAACCTCGTCTTCCTGCCGCTCGGCGGATCGGGCGAGATCGGCATGAATTTCAATCTCCTCGGCCTCGACGGCAAATGGATCGCCGTCGACTGCGGCATCAGCTTCGGCGACGACCGCATGCCGGGCATCGACGTGGTGATGGCCGATCCGACGCTGATCGCCGAGGAGCGCGAGAACCTGCTGGGCATCGTGCTGACCCACGCGCACGAGGACCATGTGGGCGCCATTCCCTATCTCTGGCCGCGCCTGCGCTGCCCGATCTACGCCACGCCCTTCACCGCCGCCTTCCTGCGCCTGAAACTGCAGGAGACCGACTTCGCCGATCAGGTGAAGATCGTCGAGATCGAGCTTGGCGGACGCCGGACATTGGGGCCGTTCGACATCGAGTTCGTGACCGTGACGCATTCGATCCCGGAACCCAACGCGCTGGCAATCCGCACGCGCCTTGGCACGGTCGTGCACAGCGGCGACTGGAAGCTCGATCCGCAGCCGCTGATCGGAGAAACCTCCGACGAGGCGAAGCTGCGCCGGCTTGGCGACGAGGGCGTCGACGTCCTGATCTGCGACAGCACCAACGCCATGGAGGACGGGCACTCCCGCTCCGAGGGGGAAGTGCGCGATGGCCTGACGGCACTGTTCAAGCGGCGCAAGAGCGGCCGCATCGCGATTACCTGCTTTTCCTCAAACGTCGCGCGCATCAACGCCATCGCCCATGCGGCGCATGCGGCGGGACGGAACTGCGCACTGGTCGGCCGCTCGCTCTGGCGCATCCATGCGGCGGCCTCCAGCACCGGCTACATCGACACGCCGGAGCCGTTGATCACCGAGCACGACGCCGGCTACCTGCCGGAGGACAAGGTCGTGCTGATCGTTGCCGGCAGCCAGGGCGAGCCACGCTCCGCCCTGACGCGCATCGCCCATGACGACCATCCGGAGGTCAGCCTCGGCCCCGGCGATGCCGTGGTCTATTCGGCGCGCGACATCCCGGGAAACGAGAAGGCGATCCTGCGCGTGCAGAACGCGCTGGCGGCGCGCGGCGTCGAGGTGATCACCGCCGACGATGTTCCGGCGGACCAGCCGATCCATGCCTCGGGCCATCCGAAGCGGGACGAATTGCTGCAGATGTACCAGTGGCTGCGTCCGAAGGCGGCCGTGCCGACCCATGGCGAGATGCGGCACATGAAGGCGCATGAGGCGCTGGCGCGCTCGGCCCAGGTCAAGGCGACGCTGATCCCCGAAGACGGCGCGCTGATCCGCCTGCTGCCCGGTCCGCTGGAAGTGCTGGAGCGCTTCGAGGTGGACCGCATCGCCTTCGATGGCGGACGGCTGCTCAGGCTGCATGGCGGTGCCATGCAGACCCGGGCCAGGCTGAGCTTTGCCGGCGCCGCCACCGTCGCCCTCGCGCTCAACGGCAAGGGCCATGTGGTGGGCGAGCCGTCGGTGACGCTGCTTGGCATCGAGAACGACGAGGAGGCGGCGGCTCTCGAGGAAGATCTCGCCGAATACGCGCTCGACGCCGTGGAGGCCCTGTCCGCCCGCGACCGGCGCGACGACGAGATGGTGCGCGAGGAGGTACGCGTCGGGGTCCGCCGGGCCTTGCGCAAGCTGACCGGCAAGAAGCCGATAACCACCGTGCACCTGATCCGGGTCTAGGCCGGCGATGGGGATCGTCTCCGCCATCGTCGTCTACCTGATCACCTGGTGGACGGTGCTGTTCATGGTGCTGCCCTGGGGTGTCCGGCCATCGGAGAATCCTCAGCCCGGACACGCGCCCTCGGCCCCCGAACGGCCGATGCTCGTACGCAAGTTCATCATCACCACGCTGATCTCGGCGGTGATCTTCGCGGTCGTCTACCTGGTGGTGGACGCCGAGATCTTCTCTTTCCGCGACTGGGTGGCGGGAGAGTTCGAGGAGTAGGGCCGTCGGGGCGGGTTGGAAAACGAGTCATAGTCGTTCCGCACGAAGCGAAGCGAAGATGCGGAACCTCGAGCCCGTCTTCTCGACGCCGCGGCCAGTCGCGCGAGGTCCCGGCTCTCCCTGCGGTCGGCCGGAACGACGGGGGAAATTGTGTAAAAAATCCACCGTCGTTCCGCACGATGCGCGAGCGGAGATGCGGAACCTCGAGCCCGTCTTCTCGACGCCGCAACCCATTCGCGCGAGGTTCCGGCTCGCGCTCCGCTTGGCCGGAACGACGGAGTTGGGATTGTGAAATAGTTCACCGTCATTCGGCGCGCAGCGCGCGCGGAGAAGCGGACCCGCGCGCCCATTTGCACCAGGCCGCGTTCCAAGGGTGGCACAAAAGAAAAGAGGCGAAGCCTGTTGGGTTTCGCCTCTTTCCTGTCGCGATATCGCGAGATGCGCCGCTTCGGGCTTGTCGTCTCTAGACCGGAAAGGCCAGCGTCGTGGCTGGCCTCCCTCCCCAAACTTGGACCGCGTATGCAGCTGACTGCGAGCGGGACCATAGCCAAGATCGGGGGCGGAGTCACTGGTTTATTTGTCGTAACGAGAGGCCTCCCGAGCCTCTCGTCACGACGCCTTCTTTCGCAACCGCGAAAAAGACTTTCCCTCAGATCACCGCGAACTTCACCACGAACAGCACCGCCAGAATGAAGACCGCCGGATGCAGGTCGGCGAAGCGGCCGGTCAGGATCTTGATCGCCGCGTAGGCGATGAAGCCGAAGGCGATGCCGTGGGCGATGGAGTAGGTGAGCGGCATGGCAATCGCCGCCAGCACCGCGGGCGCATACTCGGTCACGTCGTCCCAGTCGACATGGATGATGTTGCGGGCCATCAGGCAGGCGACGAAGATCAGCGCCGGCGCGGTGGCGAAGCCCGGCACTGTGCCGGCCAGCGGGGCCAGGAACAGAGCCAGGACGAAAAGCACCGCGACGGTGACGGCGGTGAGGCCGGTGCGCCCGCCGGCCTGGATGCCGGCCGCACTCTCGATATAGCTCGTCGTCGTCGAGGTACCGAGCAGGGAACCGGCGACGGAAGCGGTCGAATCGGCGACCAGCGCCCGGTCGAGACGGGGCAGGCGGCCGCGGCTGTCCAGCAGGTCGCCCTGCTGGGCGACCCCGACCAGGGTGCCGGCGGTGTCGAACAGGTCGACGAAGAGGAAGGCGAACACCACGGTGACGAGGCCGATATCCAGCGCCCCGACGATGTCGAGCTGCAGCAGGGTCGGCGTCGGGTCCGGCGGCAGGTCGACGATGCCGCCCCACTGGTTGGCGCCGACGATCATGCCGGCGACCGTGACCAGCAGGATGGCGATGATGATGGCACCCGGCACCCGCAGCGCCGACAGCGCCACCATGACGATGAAGCCGGCGGCGGCGAGGATGACCGGCCACGCCGTGAGATCGCCGATGGTCAACAGCGTGGCCGGGTGGTCGGCGATGAAGCCCGCATTGGCCATGCCGATGATGGCGAGAAAGAAGCCGATGCCGGCGGCGATCGCCATCTTCAGCGATTTCGGGATGGCGTTGATGATCCATTCCCGGACCGGCAGGACCGAGAGGAAGAGGAAGATGATGCCCGAGAGGAAGACCGCGCCCAGGGCGACCTGCCACGTGTAGCCCATGCCGAGCACGACGCCGTAGGTGAAGTAGGCATTCAGGCCCATGCCCGGCGCCAGCGCGATGGGATAGTTGGCGTAGAGCCCCATGATCGCCGTGCCGATCGCCGCGGCGAGACAGGTGGCGACGAAGACGGCGCCGAAATCCATCCCCGTTTCCGACAGGATCGCCGGGTTGACGAAGATGATGTAAGCCATGGTCAGGAAGGTGGTGACGCCGGCGAGGATCTCCCGCCTGACCGTCGTGCCGTGTTCCGACAGTTTGAAGTAGGTCTCGAGCATGGTGGGGACGCGCTCCTGCAGTCTGGGTAGAAGAAGCTCGACTCAAGCGCCGTCGAAAGTATCCGATCGTCACGAAATTGCCATCATTGATTTCGCGCTGCAGCATGACCGCCGCGCCGGCCTGCCAGCCGCGTTGGCCCGTGGACTTGGCGTCCCGATTTACCTAATGTCCGGCGGTTTCAGGCCCTGCCGGGATCGGCAACCCCGGCGCACCGCAACCGTCATCCGGACCCGCCCATATCATGCGCCTCACCAATTTCCTGTTGTCCACGCTGAAGGAGAACCCGGCCGAGGCGCAGATCGTCTCGCACCGGCTGATGCTGCGCGCGGGCATGGTCCGGCAGACCTCCGCCGGCATCTACGCCTGGCTGCCGCTCGGCTACCGGGTCTTGCGCCGGATCGAGCGGATCGTGCGCGAGGAGCAGGACCGGGCCGGTTGCGTGGAGCTGCTGATGCCGACCATCCAGCCCGCCGACCTGTGGCGCGAGAGCGGCCGCTACGACGACTACGGCAAGGAGATGCTGCGCATCCGCGACCGGCACGACCGGGAGATGCTCTACGGGCCGACCAATGAGGAGATGATCACCGACATCTTCAAGGCCAATGTGCGCAGCTATCGCGAAATGCCGAAGCTGCTCTACCACATCCAGTGGAAGTTCCGCGACGAGGTGCGCCCGCGCTTCGGCGTGATGCGAGGCCGCGAATTCCTGATGAAGGACAGCTATTCCTTCGACCTCGACGAGGCCGGGGCGCGGCATGCCTACAACAAGATGTTCATCGCCTATCTGCGCACCTTCAAGCGACTGGGACTGACCGCGGTGCCGATGCGCGCCGACACCGGGCCGATCGGCGGTGATCTCTCCCACGAGTTCATCATCCTGGCAGACACCGGCGAGAGCGAGGTGTTCTTCGACAGCGCCTTCGAGGCGATCGACTGGCGCCAGCAGAGCATCGACTACGACGACAAGGCCGGCCTGCAGAAGCTGGTGGACGACTTCACCGGGATCTACGCGGCGACCGACGAGATCTTCGACGAGGCGGCCTACCATGCCCAGGTGCCGGCCGAGCGCCGGCGCACCGGGCGCGGCATCGAGGTCGGGCACATCTTCTATTTCGGCACCAAGTACTCCGCACCGCTGGGCGCCCGCGTCGCCCGGGCGGACGGCAGCGAGGTGGATGTCCACATGGGCTCCTACGGCATCGGCGTGTCGCGGCTGGTCGGCGCCATCATCGAGGCGAGCCATGACGAGGCCGGCATCATCTGGCCTGACGCGGTGGCGCCCTACCATGTCGGCCTGATCAATCTGAAGCGCGATGACGACGCCTGCACCCGGGCCTGCGACGACGTCTACCGCGCCCTCAACGAGGCCGGGATAGAGACGCTCTACGACGACACCGACGAGCGGCCGGGCGCCAAGTTCGCCGCTATGGACCTGATCGGCCTGCCCTGGCAGCTGGTCGTCGGCCCGCGCGGCGTGAAGGCCGGGACGGTCGAGCTGAAGCGGCGCCAGACGGGTGAGAAGGTGGAACTGCCGGTCGACCGGGCGATCGCCAGACTCGGCCGCGAGCACGCCCTCTGAGGGGCCGAAAAGCGGTCATGCGGTCCATGCTTTCGCCCCATTGTCCGGCGAGCGTGCCGCCCCTGCTCGCCGACCGCCCCGTCAGAGCCTGCCAGGGAACGCCATGATAAACGCCTTCGAACGCATGGTCGCCGGACGCTATCTGGTGTCGCGGCGTCGCGAGGGCTTCATCTCGGTGATCGCCTGGTTCTCGCTGGCCGGCATCGCCATCGGCGTGGCGACGCTGATCGTGGTGATGGGCGTCTTCAACGGCGCGCGCACGGAGTTCATCAACCAGATCCTGCGCCTGAACGGTCATATGACCGTGTTCGCCGGACCGGCGGGCATCGGCGACTATGAGGGCGTGACCGCGGAGATCGCCGCGCTCGACGGCGTGACGGCCGCCTATCCGGTGATCCAGAGCCAGGCGCTGGTCTCCCACAACAACGCCAATTTCGGCATCCAGGTGCGCGGCGTCACCGCCGACTACCTGATGGAACGCGCGGTTCTGCAGGAAAGCCTGGACCTCGACCCGGCGACCTATCGGGACCGCGTGCTGGTGATCGGCAACCGCATGGCCGAGCGCCTGGCCCTGATGGGCGGCGAGGAGATCAGGTTGATCTCACCCTCAACCAGCAACACCGCCTTCGGCCAGCAGATCCGCCAGGCTTCCTTCCAGGTGGTCGACCGCTTCAATGTCGGCTATTTCGAGTTCGACAACTCGGTCGCCTACATGCCGCTGGAGATGGCCCAGGTCTTCTTCCAGCAGCGCGACCGGGTCTCCGCCATCGAGATCTTCGTGGAGAACCCGCAGGCCATCGACACGGTACGCGAGGCCGTGCGGGACGCGCTCGCCGGTTATCCGGACCTGGCGGCGCGCGCCGGCATCGTCGACTGGGAGGAGGCCAATCAGGGGATGGCCGACATCATCCTGATCCAGCGCGACGTGATGTTCATAGTGCTGTCGCTGATCATCATCGTCGCCGTGTTCAACATCATCTCCGGTCTGGTGATGCTGGTGCGCTCCAAGAGCAAGGCGATCGCCATCATGCGGACGATGGGGGCGAGCCGCGCCTCGATCCAGCGCATCTTCCTGACCGTCGGTACCACGATCGGCCTGGTGGGCACGCTGGCGGGGCTGGTGCTGGGCGTCGTCGTGGCGACCAATCTGGAGGCCGTGCGCGCCTTCATCCAGTCGGTGACCGGCGTCAACCTGCTGGACAACCGGGCCTTCCTGGTCTCCTCGCTGAACGCCGAGCTCGACCCCGTGCAGATCGCCGTGACCTGTGCGCTCGCCGTCTTCCTGTCCTTCCTCGCCACGCTCTACCCGTCCTGGGCGGCGGCGCGGATCCATCCGGTCGAGGCGCTGCGCAATGAATGAGGCTGCCGCGAGAGAGAAGGTGAGTATCCTGCGCCTCGCCGGACTCCGGCGCAGCTACCCACAGCCGGGCGCGCCTCTCGAGGTCCTGAAGGGCGTGGACCTGGCGATCGAGCCGGGCGAGATGGTGGCGCTGGTCGGTCCCAGCGGGTCGGGCAAGTCGACACTTCTGCAGATCGCCGGCCTGCTCGATGCGCCGACCGACGGCCGGGTGATCATCGGCGGCCGGGACGTGAGCGGGCTCAAGGACCGGGAGCGCACGCGGCTCAGACGCAGCGAGATCGGCTTCATCTACCAGTTCCACCACCTGCTCTCCGAGTTCACCGCGCGGGAGAACGTGATGGTGCCGCAGATCATCGCCGGCACGACCAAGCGCGCAGCGCGGGAACGGGCGGAGAGCCTGCTCGACCAGGTCGGCCTGTCGCACCGGCTGTCCCATCGGCCGGCCAAGCTGTCGGGCGGCGAGCAGCAACGCGTCGCCATTGCCCGGGCGCTGGCCAATTCACCCCGCCTGTTGCTGGCCGACGAGCCGACGGGGAACCTGGACGAGCATACCGCCGACGAGGTGTTCGCCATCCTGCAGGCGCTGGTGCACGACAGCGGGACGGGCGCGCTGCTGGCCACGCACAACCTGGCGCTTGCCGCGCGCATGGACCGCACGGTGGAGATCCGCGACGGCCGCATCGCCTGACCGTCCCCGTTTTCCACAGCCGATGACCGGCCTCGGCGGTTATGGTCGGGAGCGAATCCTGTCAGGGTAGCGGCTCACCGATTCCAATCCCCGTCGCACCGGGACGCGCCTCGCCCATGCCCCATGCCGACTTCGTCCATCTGCGCGTGCACAGCGCCTATTCACTGTCCGAAGGCGCGCTCCGGCTGAAGGAACTGATCGCGCTCTGCCAGAGGCACGCCATGCCGGCGGTGGCGGTGACCGACACCGGCAACCTGTTCGGCAGCCTGGAATTCGCCCTGGCGGCGTCGGAGGCCGGCATCCAGCCGATCACCGGAACGGTTCTGGGCCTGGTGCGCGCGGGCCAGGCACGCAACGGCCGGCCACTGCCGCCCGACCGCGTCGTCCTGCTGGCCAAGGACGATACCGGTTACGAGAACCTGATGGCGCTGGTGAGCAAGGCCTTCCTGGAGACGCCGGTGGGCGAGGAGCCTCGGGTGGACCTGGCCGACCTCGAGTCGCGGGGGGCGGGACTGATCTGCCTGACTGGCGGTCCGGGCGGGCCGGTGGGACGCTGCCTGATCGACCAGCAGCCCGAAGCGGCGGAGGCCGCGCTGCTGGACTTGAAGGCGATCTTCGGCGACCGGCTCTACATGGAGATCATGCGTCACGGCATGGCGGAGGAGCGGCAGACGGAGACCGCCATGCTGGATCTCGCCTACACGCACCGCGTGCCGCTGGTCGCCACCAATGACTGCTTCTTCGCCGATGCCGACATGTACGAGGCGCACGACGCGCTGCTGTGCATCGCGGAAGGCAGCTACGTCGCTCAGAACGACCGGCGGCGGGTGACCCCGCATCACCGCTTCAAATCGCCCGACGAGATGACGGCGCTGTTCCGCGACCTGCCCGAGGCCATCGCCAACACCATGGTCATCGCCCGGCGCTGCGCGGTAATGCCGGAGAAGCGCAAGCCCATCCTGCCGGCCTTCCCGACTGTCGCCGGACGGACGGAGGCGGAGGAACTGCGCGCCCAGTCGGAGGCGGGATTGCGCAAGCGGTTGGCCGACCACGTGGTGACCGACACGATGTCCGAGGCGGAACGGGCGGCGAAGGAGAAGCGGTATTTCGACCAGCTCGACTACGAGCTTGGCGTCATCACCGAGATGGGCTTTCCCGGCTATTTCCTGATCGTCGCCGACTTCATCCAGTGGGCGAAGGGCGAGGGCATCCCGGTGGGCCCCGGCCGTGGCTCGGGCGCCGCCTCGGTCGTCGCCTGGTCGCTGACAATCACGGACCTCGACCCGATCCGGTTCGGCCTCGTTTTCGAGCGCTTCCTCAACCCCGAGCGCGTGTCGATGCCGGATTTCGACATCGACTTCTGCCAGGACCGCCGCGACGAGGTGATCGCCTATGTGCAGGGCAAGTACGGCAGCGACAAGGTGGCCCAGATCATCACCTTCGGAAAGCTGCAGGCCCGCGCTGTGTTGCGCGATGTCGGACGGGTCCTGCAGATGCCCTATGGCCAGGTCGACCGCATCTGCAAGCTGGTGCCCAACAATCCGGCCAATCCGGTAACGCTGAGCCAGGCGATCGAGGGCGAGCCCCAGCTGCGGCAGATGCGCGACGAGGACGAGACGGTGCGCCACCTGATCGACATCGCGCTGAAGCTTGAGGGGCTTTATCGCCACGCCTCGACCCATGCGGCAGGCGTGGTGATCGGCGACCGGCGCCTCGATCAGCTGGTGCCGCTCTACCGCGATCCGCGCTCGCCCATGCCGGTGACCCAGTTCAACATGAAGTATGTCGAGCAGGCGGGGCTGGTGAAGTTCGACTTCCTGGGCCTGAAGACCCTGACCGTGCTGCGGCAGGCGGTCGACCTGATCAACGGACGCGACCAGGGGCGGCCGGAGCCGCCGCTGGTGCTCGAGCAGATCCCACTCGACGACGCGGGCACCTTCGACATGCTGTCGAGCGCGGCGACCACCGGCGTCTTCCAGCTGGAATCGAGCGGCATGCGCGACGTGCTGCGCAACATGCGACCGACGCTGTTCGAGGACATCATCGCACTGGTGGCGCTCTACCGCCCGGGGCCGATGGACAACATCCCGACCTTCATCGAGAACAAGCACGGCCGCTCCCGGCCCGACTACATGCATCCCAAGCTGGAGCCGATCCTGAAGGAGACCTATGGGATCATGGTCTACCAGGAACAGGTGATGCAGGCCGCCCAGCTGCTGGCCGGCTACACGCTTGGTGGCGCGGACCTGCTGCGCCGGGCGATGGGCAAGAAGATCAAGGCGGAAATGGATGCCCAGAAGGCGATCTTCGCCAGGGGCGCGGCGGAGAACGGTGTCGACAGGTCGCAGGGCGAGCAGATCTTCGACCAGATCGAGAAGTTCGCCGGCTACGGCTTCAACAAGGCGCACGCCGCCGCCTACGCCATGGTCGCCTACCAGACCGGTTATCTGAAGGCGAACTACCCGGTCGAGTTCATGGCCGCGTCGATGACGCTGGACATGCACAACACCGACAAGCTGTCGATCTTCAAACAGGAGCTCGACCGGCTGAAGATCAGGCTGCTGCCGCCGGACGTGAATGCGTCCGATGCCGTGTTCTCGGTGGAGACGATCGAGATCGACGGTATTCCGACCCGCGCAATCCGCTACGCGCTGGGGGCGCTGAAAGGCGTCGGCGTGGAGGCGATGAACGCGCTGGTGCGCATCCGCCGGGAAGGCGGGTCGTTCAAGGACGTCTTCGACATGGTATCGCGCCTGCCGGCGGGAGTCCTCAACAAGCGGCAGATGGAGAACCTGGTGAAGGCCGGCGCCTTCGACAGTCTCTGGGACAATCGGGCGCAGCTCGCCCAGGGGATGGACACCCTCGTGCGTCACGGCCAGACCCAGGCGGCGGAGCGGGAGAGCGGCCAGTCGAGCCTGTTCGGCGGCGGCGACCTGAGCCAGGCGGACCGGCCGCGCCTGCCGGTGGTCGATGAATGGGAGCCCATGGAGAAGCTGCGCCAGGAGTTCGAGGCGGTCGGCTTCTACCTCTCCGCCCATCCCATCGACAACTACCCGACGAGGCGCGTCGGCATCGTTGCCTCGGACCAGATCGGTGCCCAGTTCCGCGCCGGGCGTACCTCGATCCGCCTCGCCGGCATTGTCGTCGGCAAGCGCGAGATGGTGACCAAGACCGGCAACCGCATGGCCTTCGTCCAGCTTTCCGACGCCGCGGGTTTGTTCGAGGTCACCCTGTTCGCCGAGACGCTGGTGATGGCCCGGGCATTCCTGGAGACCGGCACCCCGGTCATGGCGACCGTCGACGTGCAGGCGCGCGATGAAGAATGGCGGCTGACGGTGCAGGAGATCTCGCCGCTCGACGAGGCGGTGAAGCAGGCGGGCATGGCGCTGCAGGTCTTCATCGGCGACGCCGCGGAGATCGAGCATGTGCGCTCGGTCCTCGACCGCGAGGGCAAGGGCCGGGGGCGCGTCAGCTTCATCGTCCGCCACGGTCCCGACAGCGAGGTCGAGATCGAGCCCAAGGAGCGCTTCGCGATCGGGCCCGGTATCCTCAAGGCCATCAAGAGCCTGCCGGGCATCGACGATGTGCGCGTGATCTAGCGGGCGGCGGAGAACGCGGGCGGGTGGTGAAGACGACCGGCCGGTCCCGGATATCCTCGGCTTCGCCTGCGGTTCCGGGAGTTCCCTTGATTTCTTCGTCATCCCGTGCGCGGTGCAGCAGGAAGTGTTGCGCCGCAGACCCGGGATCGGCCCGTTGTCGTCGACACCGGCCATGCGCCACCGACGGATGGCGGCCATGCCCGATGGTGGGCTTGCATTCGGGGCGCTCGACGTCTAAGTAGCCGCCCGTCGTCCATGACGACGCAGATGACTAAATCCACACGCGGGCGTGGCCGCGCCGGGGAGACATCCCGGTCCGGCCGATCCGGTGTCCGAGAAGGGTCGATGCGGCCCTCGAGGACCTCAGCGCGCGGCGGAACAACCGGAGAAAGACCAAGCATCATGATGACGCCGACATTCACCATGCGCCAGCTCCTGGAAGCGGGCGTTCACTTTGGCCACCACACCCGTCGCTGGAATCCGAAGATGGCGCCCTTCATCTTCGGCGTGCGCAACGGCGTGCACATCATCAACCTCGAGCAGACGGTGCCGATGCTGGGCCGGGCGCTGGAGGCCGTGCGCGAGGTCGTCTCGAACAACGGCCGCGTGCTGTTCGTCGGCACCAAGCGCCAGGCACAGGAGCGCATCGCCGATGCCGCGCGGCGCTGTGGCCAGTACTTCGTCAACCACCGCTGGCTCGGCGGCATGCTGACCAACTGGAAGACCATCTCCCAGTCGATCAAGCGCCTGAAGGAGCTGGACGAGCTGCTGTCCGCCGGCGTCCAAGGCTTGACCAAGCGCGAACTGCTCGACCGGCAGCGCGAACGCGACAAGCTGGAGCTGGCGCTGGGCGGGATCCGGGAGATGGGCGGCCTGCCCGACCTGATCTTCGTGATCGACACCAACAAGGAGTCGATCGCCGTCCAGGAGGCCAACAAGCTGGGCATTCCGGTGGTCGCGGTCGTCGACAGCAACTCCAACCCCGACGGCATCGATTTTCCGGTGCCGGGCAATGACGACGCGCTGCGGGCCATCGACCTGTACTGCGAGCTGATGAGCCAGGCCGTGCTGTCCGGCATCGAGGCAGAGCTGGTCGCCTCGGGCACCGATATCGGCGGACTGGAGCAGCCGGCCGAGCAGGTGCCGGAGGAGAGCGTCGCCGAGGAACTCCCTGTCGAGGAAGCGCCCGCCGAGAACACCGCTGCCGAGAACGCGTCAGCCGAAGCGGCGCCCGCTGAGGAAGCGCCGTCCGAGGAGACCGCGACCGGCACGCCGGATGCCGAGGAAGCCGGCGGCGAGGACGGTACGGGCAAGAAGAACGCGGGCGAGGCGGCCTGAGCCGGCACGCGGTTCGACTTCGACCGGGCGGCCACGAGCCGCCCGGTTCTTATGGAGCCTGTCTGACCTGACGGGCATGTGACGACACGATCGAAACGAAGGACGGGAAGACCATGGCGGAGATCACGGCCGCGCTCGTGAAGGAGCTGCGTGAGAAAACCGGCGCCGGCATGATGGACTGCAAGAAGGCGTTGAGCGAAACCGCCGGCGACATCGAGGCCGCGGTCGACTGGCTGCGCACCAAGGGCCTGGCGGCCGCTGCCAAGAAGGCCGGTCGCGCCGCGACCGAAGGCCTGGTGGGCATCGCCATCGACGGCCCACGGGGTGCGGTGGTCGAGGTCAATTCCGAGACCGATTTCGTCGCCCGCAACGACGCCTTCCAGAACTTCGTGCGCACGCTGGCGTCCTTGTCGATCGCTGCCGATGGCGATGTCGAGACGTTGAAGGCCGCCGATTATCCCGGCACCGGCCGCACCGTCGAAGGCGAGTTGACCAACCTGATCGCCACCATCGGCGAGAATATGAGTCTGCGACGCTCGGCGGCGCTCACGGTCCAGAACGGTGTCGTGGCCGGCTATGTCCACGCCGCAGTCAGCGACGGGCTGGGCAAGATCGGCGTGCTGGTCGGCCTGGAATCGACCGCCGACAAGGACGCGCTGGAGGCCTTCGGCCGTCAGATCGCCATGCATATCGCCGCGGCCCGGCCGGAGGCGTTGTCGATCGAGGATGTCGACGCCGAGTCGCTGAACCGCGAGCGCGAGGTGCTGAGCGAGCAGGCGCGCGCCTCCGGCAAGCCCGAGAACATCATCGAGAAGATGGTTGAGGGTCGGCTGCGCAAGTATTACGAGGAGGTGGTCCTGCTGGAGCAGGTCTTTGTGATCGACGGCGAAAGCAAGGTGGCCAAGGCTGTGGAGGCCAAGGGCAAGGAGCTGGGCGCGCCGGTCAAGCTGACCGGCTTCGCGCGCATCAATCTGGGCGAGGGGATCGAGAAGGAAGAAAGCGACTTCGCCGCGGAGGTCGCCGCCACCCTCAAGCACTGAGGTGCCGAAGACCACGGACCAGAGCTCACCGGCCGCAGGACCGGCGCAACCAGACGGGAACGACTAGATGTCCAGCCAGCCGCGCTTTCGCAGGGTTCTCCTCAAGCTTTCGGGGGAGGCGCTGATGGGGCGGCAGGACTATGGCATCGACCCGGGCACGGCGGACCGTCTCGCCAGCGAGGTGAAGGCGGTTCACGGCGCCGGCACGGAGATCTGCATCGTGGTCGGCGGCGGCAACATCTTCCGTGGTGTCAGTGGTGCCGCCAGCGGCATGGAGCGGGCGAGCGCCGACTACATGGGCATGCTGGCGACGGTGATAAACTCGCTGGCCATGCAGAGCGCCATGGAAAAGATCGATGTGCCGACCCGCGTGCTCTCGGCGATCCCCATGTCGACCATCTGCGAACCCTATATCCGTCGCCGGGCGATGCGGCACATGGAGAAGGGGCGCGTGGTGATCTTCGCCGCCGGCACCGGCAATCCCTTCTTCACCACCGACACCGCGGCGGCGCTGCGCGCCTCGGAAATGGCCTGCGACGCCCTCCTGAAGGGCACCCAGGTGGATGGCGTGTACGACAGCGATCCGCGCAAGAACCCTGACGCCAAGCGCTATGACAGCCTGACCTATCTCGACGTGCTGGCCCGCGACCTGCGGGTGATGGACCACTCGGCGATCTCGCTGGCCAGAGAAAACCATATTCCGATCGTTGTCTTCTCCCTGCACCGGGAGCGTGCGCTGGCCGACGTGGTGTGCGGCGATGGCGATTTCACGATCATTCGGGACTAGAATGGCGCGCCGGACGCGATTCCGTCCCGGACGGCGTCGCCCGGTTCCAGAGAAAAGTCCGGCGCGAGAACCGGTGGCGGCGGAGACCGGCGACAAGAACCAGAAGAGGTGAGGGAGATCATGGCGGGATTCAGCCTGAAGGACCTGAACCGCCGCATGCACGGGGCGGTGGAGACGTTGAAGAGCGAGTTCGGGGGCCTGCGTACGGGCCGGGCGAGCCCGAACCTGCTGGAGCCGGTGATGGTCGACGCCTACGGCACACAGATGCCGCTGAACCAGGTCGGCACGGTCGGCGTGCCGGAGCCGCGCATGCTGAGCGTCCAGGTCTGGGATGGCAGCCTGGTGAAGGCGGTCGAAAAGGCGATCCGTGACTCCGGACTGGGGCTCAATCCGATGACGGACGGCGGCTCGGTCCGCGTGCCGATCCCCGAGCTCAACGAGGAGCGGCGCCGGGAACTGAGCCGCATCGCCGGCAAATACGCCGAGCAGACACGGGTGGCGGTGCGCAATGTGCGGCGCGACGGCATGGACCAGCTGAAGAAGCTGGAGAAGGATGGCGACATCAGCCAGGACGAGCACAAGCGCCAGTCCGATGAGGTGCAGCGCCTGACCGACGACACAATCAAGGAGATCGATGCCCTGCTTTCGGCCAAAGAAGCCGAGATCATGCAGGTCTAGGCGACGAATCAGCGGCGCCTGCATCCAAATCGCCGGAGCTTTCCCCCTCATGAGCCATCTCGGCCCCATCGATCCCGACCGCGAGCATGACGGCGGCCGGGACGGCATTCCGCGTCACGTCGCCATCATCATGGACGGCAATGGCCGCTGGGCGACCAGGCGGGGCATGCCGCGCATTGCCGGCCACAAGCAGGGCGTCGAGGCGGTTCGGCGGACCATCGAGGCGGCGGCGGACCTCGGTGTCGACTACCTTACCGTGTTCGGCTTCTCGTCGGAGAACTGGAAGCGGTCCGAGGCGGAGATCAGCTATCTGATGCGCCTGCTGCGCGGCTATCTTCGGAGCAAGATGGCGGAGATGCACGCCAATGGCATCCGGCTGCGCTTCATCGGCGATCGATCCCGGCTGAGTGGCCAGACGGTCGAATTGATCGAGCACGCGGAGTCCCTGGAGCCGCGGGAGACGCGCCTGCATCTGACCGTGGCCTGGAACTATGGCGGCCGGGACGAGATCGTCGAGGCGACGCGGCGCATCGCCGAACGGGTGCGCCAGGGCACGCTCGAGCCGGCAGCGATCGGCGAGGAAACCATCGGCGACGCGCTGCTGACCGCCGGCACGCCCGATCCCGACCTCCTGATCCGGACCAGCGGCGAGCGGCGCATCAGCAATTTTCTTCTCTGGCAGTGCGCCTATGCCGAGTTCTACTTTACCGATACTTTGTGGCCTGACTTCGGGCGCCCTGATCTGGAGGCGGCGATCAGTGACTATGGCCGGCGCGAGAGACGATACGGCGCCGTCGTCGCCGAGGCGTAGATCCGGCAATCTGGCGCAGCGGCTGGTCAGCGCTGCGGTCATGATTCCGGTCGCGCTGGCGGCGATCTTCCTCGGCGGCGCGGTCTTCGCCCTGCTGCTCGCGCTGCTGCTGGCGGCCGGCGCGCTGGAGTATCACCGGCTGACCGGCGAAGGTCGCGCGAGGAGCGTGGCCGAGCTCGGCGCGGCGGGTGTCATCGTCGTCATCCTGGCCTTCGCGGCTGGTGGCTGGCCGGCCTTGTTGGCCGTGCTGACGGTGGCGCTGGGGGCGGTCGCGATCGCCACCCGCGGCGCGACCGGCGCCACACTGCTGGCCGGCGGCGGCATCGTCTATCTCGCCGCGCCGGGGATCGCGCTGGTCGGCCTGAGGGCGACCGATGAGGGCCTGACCCTGGTGCTGGCCGTGGTGCTGGCCGTGTGGGCGACCGATACCGGCGCCTACATGGCGGGGCGTTCCCTGGGCGGGCCGAAATTGTGGCCCCGGCTGTCGCCGTCGAAGACCTGGAGCGGACTTGCCGGTGGCATACTGGCCGCCGCCGCCGTCCTGGCGCTGGTGGCCGGCATTCAGGGGGGCGCGGCGATCGCCCTCGCCGTTGTCGTCGGGGCGTTCTCGGCCCTGGTGGCGCAGGCCGGCGACCTCTTCGAATCCTGGCTGAAGCGGCGGGTCGGCGCCAAGGACAGCGGCACGCTGATCCCCGGCCATGGCGGCGTGCTGGATCGTATCGATGGCCTGATCGCCGCCGCGCCCGCCTTCGCACTCGTTCATCTCGGCCTGGCCGGGTCCGGGATGTGGTGGCCTTGACCCGCCGCCGCGTATCCATCCTCGGCGCGACCGGCTCGGTCGGCCGCCAGACCCTCGATCTCGTCGCCCGCAATCCGGACCGTTTCGAAGTCGTGGCGCTGACCGCCAGGAACCGCGTGTCCGAGCTGGCGGAACTTGCCATCCGGCACCGGGCGCGCGTGGTCGCCATCGCCGATGCGGCGCGCCATGCCGAGCTGAGGACAGCGCTGGCAGGCCGGTCGATCGAGGTCCTTGCCGGGCCGGAAGGCCTGGACGAGGCGGCACGACACGACTGCGACTGGACGATGGCGGGCATCGTCGGGGCGGAGGGGCTGAGGCCGACGCTCGCCGCCGCCGCCCAGGGCGGCATCCTCGCCTTCGCCAACAAGGAATGCCTGGTCTCCGCCGGCGACCTGCTGCTTGCCGAGGTGCGCCGACACGGCACCACGCTTGTCCCGGTCGACAGCGAGCACAACGCCATCTTCCAGGTCTGGCATGACAGCCATCCGGTGGAACGCATCATCCTGACCGCCTCGGGCGGACCATTCCGCACGCTGAGCCGGGCGGAGATGGCGGACAAGACGCCGGCGGAGGCGGTAAGCCACCCGGTCTGGTCCATGGGCGCGAAGATTTCCGTCGACAGCGCGACCATGATGAACAAGGGCCTGGAGATCATCGAGGCGCACCACCTCTTCGGCCTGCCGGGCGAACGCATCGAGGTCCTGGTGCACAGGCAGAGCGTCATCCATTCGATGGTCGAGTACGCGGACGGCTCGGTGCTGGCCCAGCTTGGCAGCCCCGACATGCGCATTCCCATCGCCTTCGCGCTCGCCTTTCCCGAGCGGATCGCCACGCCGGCGGCCCGTCTCGACCTGGCACGCATCGCCCGGCTCGATTTCGAGCCGCCGGACGAGGACCGCTTTCCCGCCCTCGCCCTGGCGCGCCAGGCACTGGCGGCGGGCGGGCTGACCCCGGCGGTGCTGAACGCCGCGAACGAGGTCGCGGTCGCCGCCTTCCTTGCCGGCCGTTTGCGCTTCACGGAAATCACGGACGTGGCCGCGGCCGTCATGGCGCGGGCGCCGACATCGCGGCCGGGTAGCGTCGAGGACGTGCTCGCCGCCGATAGCGAGGCGCGGCGGCTGGCCACGGAACGCTGCAAATCGCTTGCATGACACCGAAACGGGACCAGATGCGCAGATCAACCCAAGGGCCGATCAATTCACGGAAAGGGCGCGGACGTTGTTCGAAGCAGTGGCTGAGACGCTGATCTTCATCCTCGGATTCCTGGTGGCGATCAGCATCGTCGTCTTCGTCCACGAACTCGGGCATTTCTGGGTCGCCAGGCGCTGCGGCGTCCGCGTGCTGACCTTTTCCATCGGCTTCGGGCCGGAACTGGTCGGCTGGAGCGACGCCAGGGGCACGCGATGGCGGGTCAGCGCCGTGCCGCTGGGGGGCTATGTGCGCTTCCTGGGCGACGCCGACGTCGCGTCGGGTCGCAGCGACACGACCGGGCTGAGCGAGGCGGACAAGGCCCGAACCTACGAGGCGCAGCCCGTCGGCAAACGCGCGCTGATCGCCGTGGCGGGGCCGGCGGCCAACTACATTCTGGCGGTGCCGCTGTTCATCATCGCGCTCGCGCTTTCCGGCGGGGTGTCGGACGCACCCGTCGTCGGGGCGGTCTCACCCGGCTACCCGGCGGAGCAGGCTGGACTGCAGAGCGGGGACGAGATCGTCGCCATCAACGGCACCCGCATCGAGCGTTTCGCGGAGATCAGCGCCGTCATCCAGGCATCCGAACCGGGGCCGCTCGACGTGCTGATCGTTCGCGATGGCGCGGAAATCGACGCACGGATCGAGCCCGTGCCGGTGTCCAGCGGTACCGCGGAGCCGCGGCGGATCATCGGCGTCACGCCGTCGAACGCGCCGCTGCCGCTCGGCGAGGCCATCGAGCGCGGCATCGCCGCGCCCTATCTGCTGACCGTCATGACGATCGACTTCATCCTCGGATTGTTCGACGGATCGTCCGACGCCAGCGGGCTCGCCGGGCCCGTGGGGATCGTCGAGATGAGCGGCGAGGCGGCGCAGCGCGGCTCGGTGGAGTTCCTAACCCACATTGCCTTTTTGTCGATTGCCCTTGGATTCTTTAACCTTCTTCCCATTCCGATGCTGGACGGCGGCCATCTTCTGTTCTATGGCATCGAAGCGGTTCGGCGTCGGCGCCTGAGCGAGAAAAGTCAGGAGATGGGTTACCGTATCGGACTGGCGATGATCCTTGCCCTGCTCGTCTTCGCGACGGTCAACGACGTGACGCGGTAGATGCAAGCTTCAATCGGCTAGTTCGACGGTATATAGTCGCGCCGGCTCTGAAGTAACTGATTCGAGTAGTATTCGCGTTTCACCACAAGCCAGCTCCGGGGGCTCGCCGTGATCATATCAACGCTCAGAGGCTTGCTTGCCGTCGTCATGGCCATGACCGTCCTGGCCATCGCCGGCGACAGGCCAGCCCAGGCGCAGAGCGGCCAGCCGGTTTCCGACATTGTCGTGCAGGGAAGTGAACGCGTCGAGCAGTCGACGATCGAGGCCTACCTGACCTTCGGCATCGGCGACGTGGTCACCCAGACCGATCTCGACCAGTCCCTGACGGAACTCTTCCGCACCGGCCTGTTCGAGAATGTCGAATTGGGCGAGCAGGCGGGCATCGTCACCATCATCGTGCTGGAGAATCCGATCATCAGCGAGATCGCCTTCGAGGGCAATCGCGAGATCGACGACGAGACCCTGGCCGCGGAGGTCGAGCTCCGGCCACGCGTGGTCTACAACCGTACGCGCGTACAGGCCGATGTGGAGCGCATCCTCGACATCTATCGGGCGCGCGGCTATTTCGCGGCGACCGTCAACCCGGTCATCATCCGCCTCGACCAGAACCGCGTGAACCTCGCCTTCGAGATCAACGAGGGCGAACGCACCGGCATCACCTCGATCACCTTCGTGGGCAACCGGACCTACTCCGACGCCACGCTGCGCGAGCAGATCGCCACGGAGGAGAGCAGCATCTTCGACCTCTTCGGAACCAATCTCGATACCTTCGATCCGGACCGGCTGAGCTTCGACGAGGAGTTGCTGCGTCGCTTCTACCTCTCGGAGGGCTATGCGGACTTCCGCGTGATCTCCTCGGTGGCGGAACTCACGCCCGATCGGACGGGCTTCATCGTGACGATCACGGTGGAGGAGGGCGAGCGCTACGCGTTCGGCGAGGTGCAGATCGTCTCCGAGGTGCCCGGCGTCGAGGCCGAGCCGCTCTACAGCCTGCTCGAACACGGTCCCGGCGACACCTACAGCAATCTCGACGTCGAGGAGACGCTGAACAACCTCACCGAGGAGATGACCCGCCAGTTGCAGCCCTTCGCGGACATCGAGCCGCAGGTCACGCGCAACCGCGAGGAGCGGGTGATCAACATCGTCTACCTGATCACCGAGGGCGACCGGGTCTTTGTCGAGCGCATCGACATCGTCGGCAACACGCGGACCGTCGACCGGGTGATCCGGCGCGAGCTGCTGCTGATCGAAGGCGACCCGTTCAGCCAGACCCTGCTCGGCCAGTCCGAGCGGGCGATCCGCAATCTGGGATTCTTCGAGGAAGTCGATATCGAGGTGGTCCAGGGCTCGACGTCCAACCAGGTCGCGATCCAGGTCCGGGTGCAGGAACGCTCGACGGGCTCGCTGACCATCGGCGGCGGCTACTCCACGGTGGACGGGGCGCTGGTCGACGTTTCGCTGCGCGAGCGCAACCTGCTGGGCCAGGGACAGGACCTGCGGCTCTCCGGCACGATTTCGGGTCAGAGCAGCCAGGTCGACCTGTCCTTCACCGAGCCCTATTTCCTCGATACCAACGTCTCCGCCGGGTTCGACGTTTTCAACACGACGCGCGAGCGCGAGGACACCGGCGATTTCGAGGAGGAGACCTATGGCTTCGGTATCCGCTTCAGCTGGGACCTGGCGCCGGATCTGCGGCAGACCGTCTCCTACAATCTGGAGCGCGAGAACATCACCGCGTCCAACAACGACCTGATTCCCGTTGGCGATTCGCTGATCTCGTCCGCCACCACGATCTTCACCTATGATCAGCTCGACAGCCGCATCCGGCCCCGCGAGGGCTACCTGCTGCGCGGCAGCGTGACCTATGCCGGCATCGGCGGCGACGTCGACTATGTCCGCGCCACCGGATCGGCGAGCTACTACACGCCCGTCTGGGAGACAGAGGACTGGATCCTCAACCTCTCCGCGGAGGCCGGCATCATCGATGGGCTGAACGGGCAGAGCGTGCGCATCCAGGACCGCTTCTTCGTGGGCGGCGGCAATCTGCGCGGCTTCGACACCGGCGGCATCGGACCCAGGCGCGTGGACACCGGCGACGCGATCGGCGGCAATCAGTATGCCACTGGCACGGCGGAACTGTCGTTCCCGGTGGGCCTTCCCGAGGAACTCGGCGTACGTGGCCGCGTGTTCAGCGATGTCGGCTGGCTGACCGATGTGGACGAGAGCGGCGCCAACGTTCTCGACGTCGACTCGGTCCGGGCCTCGGCCGGCCTCGGCATCTCCTGGGATTCTCCGCTGGGTCCGGTGCGCTTCGACTTCGCCTGGCCGCTGGCGTCCGAGATCTTCGACGAGGAGGAGGTGTTCCGCTTCTCGTTCGGCACCAGCTTCTGACCGGAACCAGCCCATTCGGTAAGTCGAGACATTGGCAGATCCCCGATTCTTCGAGCGCCATGGCCCGTTCGCGCTGAAGGAAATCCTCGCCTGGTCCGGCGGTCGGTTGGCAGGCGACGCCGAGGCCGACCCCGAGATACCGATCCATGACGTCGCTTCGATCGAGAGCGCCGTGGCGGGCTGCCTGAGCTATGTCGAGGGGCGCCGGTTCGCCGACCGGATCGCCGGGAGCGCGGCCACGGCGATCCTCGTTCCGCCCGCGCTGGAACTCCCCAACGACAGCCGTGCCTTGCTGATCCGCTGCCAGCAGCCCAAGCTGGCCTTCGCCGAGATCGCCCAGCGGTTCTATCCGCGGCGCGTCCTGCAAGGCATTCATCCCACTGCGGTGATCGAGGATGGCGCGGTCCTGGGCGAGGGGGTCTCGATCGGCGCCCATGTCACGGTCGGCGCCAATGCGGAACTCGGCGACCGGGTGCAGGTCGGTCCCTCCAGCGTGATCGGCCACGGCGTGGTGATCGGCCGCGACACGGCGATCGGCAATGGCTGTTCGATTTCCTGCGCCCTGCTCGGCGAGCGGGTGCGCATCGATTCCGGGGCCTGCATCGGCGAGAGCGGCTTCGGTTGGGCGATGTCGCGGGACGGGCACAAATGGGTGCCCCAACTCGGCCGGGTGATCATCGGCAACGACGTCTATATCGGCGCCAACACCACCATCGACCGCGGGGCGGGGCCGGATACCGTGATCGGCAATGGTGTGCTCATTGATAATTTGGTGCAGATTGGGCACAACGTGACCATCGGGGAGGGCGCAATCCTGGCCGGCACGGTCGGCCTCGCCGGATCGGTCAAGATTGGCGCCTACGCGCTGATCGGCGCCGGCGCCGGCGTTGCCGATCATGTTGAGGTCGGCGACGGTGCGATGATCTCGGCGCGAGCAGGGGTGATGGACAACGTGCCTGCCGGAGAGCGGTGGGTCGGTGCGCCGGCCGTCCCTTCTCGGCAGTTCTGGCGCGCCCAGACCATGCTCAAGCGCCTGTTGACGGACAAGGGAAAGCGTTGATGGACGACACGCGAACCATCGGAACGACGGCCAGCACGGCGGAAATCCTCGACATCATGTCGATGCTGCCGCACCGCTTCCCGTTCCTGCTGGTCGACCGCGTGGTGGAGATCGTCAACGGCGAGAGCGCCGTGGGCATCAAGAATGTGAGCATCAACGAGGGCTTCTTCCAGGGCCACTTCCCGGGCCGCCCGGTGATGCCGGGCGTCCTGCTGATCGAATCGATGGCCCAGACCGCCGCCGTCCTGGTCGTGCGCACGCTGGGCGACGAGGCGGCGCGTCGTCTGGTCTACTTCATGTCGATCGACGACGCGCGCTTCCGCCGCCCGGTCACGCCGGGGGACCAGGTGATGGTCCATGTGACCGTGCTGCAGAGCCGCCGCAATGTCTGGCGTTTCGCCGCAGAGGCGAAGGTCGACGGCATCGTGGTCGCCGAGGCGAAATATGCTGCCATGATCATGCAGAGCAAGGCCAACTGACCGCGATCGGCCGAGTGTTGCGGGCCGGTCCTGGCTCGTCGAGAAGGGCCGGAGGCGGGCCTCCAGCCCTCGTCGTCTGCGGCGGCGTGAGCGATCAGCGATCGGCGAGCGGCACGAACTTCCTCATCGTGGCGCCGCTGTAGAGCTGGCGGGGACGGCCGATCTTCTGGGTCGGGTCCTCGATCATCTCGTTCCACTGCGCCACCCAGCCGACTGTGCGGGCGAGCGCGAACAGCACGGTGAACATGCTGGTCGGGAAGCCCATGGCCCGCAGGATGATGCCGGAATAGAAGTCGACATTGGGATAGAGCTTGCGCTCGACGAAATACTCGTCCTCCAGGGCGATGCGCTCGAGCTCCATGGCGAGTTTCAGAAGCGGCTCGTTGCGCACGCCGAGCGCGTCCAGCACCTCGTGGCAGGTCGCCCGCATCACCTTCGCGCGCGGGTCGTAGTTCTTGTAGACCCGGTGGCCGAAGCCCATCAGGCGGAACGGGTCGTCCTTGTCCTTCGCGCGCTTGATGTACTCGTTGATGTGGTCGACCGAGCCGATCTCGCCCAGCATCTTCAGGACCGCCTCGTTGGCGCCGCCATGGGCCGGTCCCCAGAGCGAGGCGATACCGGCGGCGATGCAGGCGAACGGATTGGCGCCGGACGACCCCGAAAGCCGCACCGTGGAGGTCGAGGCGTTTTGCTCGTGATCGGCGTGCAGGATAAGGATGCGGTCCATGGCCCGGGCCAGAACCGGGTCCAGCTTGTACTCCTCCGCCGGCACCGCGAAGGTCATGTTGAGGAAGTTCTCCGCGTAGTTGAGGTCATTGCGCGGATAGATAAAGGGCTGCCCGACAGAATACTTGTAGGCCATCGCCGCCAGGGTCGGCATCTTGGCCACGAGCCGATGCGAGGCGATCATCCGCTGCTTGGGATCGTTGATGTCGGTGGAGTCGTGATAGAAGGCCGACAACGCTCCGACGACGCCAACCATGATGGCCATGGGGTGCGCGTCGCGCCGGAAGCCACGGAAGAAGTTGTTGATCTGCTCGTGCACCATCGTGTGATAGGTGATGGTGTGCTCGAACGTCTCCTTCTGCGCGGCATTGGGCAGTTCGCCCTGCAGCAGCAGATAGGCCACCTCCAGAAAATCGCACTGCTCGGCGAGATCGTCGATCGGATAGCCGCGATGAAGCAGGACGCCTTCGTCGCCATCGATATAGGTGATCGAGCTCTCGCATGAGGCCGTCGAGGTGAAGCCTGGATCGTAGGTGAAATAGCCGGTGTCGCCGTAGAGCTTCCGGATGTCGATCACCCGCGGGCCCGTGCTGCCCTCCATGACCGGATAGTCGAAAGACTTGCCGGTAGAGTTGTCGACGAGTGTCACCGTGTCGGCCATGTCGAGAGAGTCCTTTGCGAATCGGAACGGGTCACGGGCGCTCAGGGCAACAAAGCCCTGCCCGCGGAACGGTCGCTTGGAACATAGATTGCTGCAGGCGCGAAATCAACGCGCCTACGCCGGCTCAGGCGCGCTGGCTGATGGCGTCGTCCAGTCGACCCAGGGTCTCCTCCCGGCCGAGAATGGCGGCGACCTCGAACACGCCGGGCGACGTCGTCGAGCCGGTCAGCGCCGCGCGCAGCGGCTGTGCGACCTTGCCCAGCTTGCTGCCCTGCGCCTCGGCGAACTGGCGAACCGCCTCCTCGATCGCCGGCTCGCTCCAGGGGTCGAGCGCGCGAAGCAGATCGCGCAGACCGGCGAGCAGGCCGGCCTCGGTTTCGTCGAGGATCTGGCGAGCCTTGTCGGTCAGCACGAGGGGGCGGGGGAGCACGTAGAAGAGCGCATTGTCCGTCAGTTCGTTCACCGTCTTGGCGCGCTGCTTGAGCCCGGTCATGCCTGCCTCTAGGCGCGCCATCGCCGTTCCGTCTAGCGGGCCGGCCGCGGCCTCCACCGCCGGCCGGATGAGGTCGGCAAGGCGCCGGTCGTCGGCTGCCCGGATATAGTGGCCGTTGAGGTTCTGCATCTTGGCGAAGTCGATGCGTGCCGGACCCCGGCCGACGGCCTCCAGCGTGAACCATTCGACGGCCTGCTCGGTGGAGATGATTTCGTCATCGCCATGGCCCCAGCCGAGCCGGAGCAGGTAGTTGCGCAGCGCCTCGGG
>JAVKFF010000016.1:0-14804 GCA_040226215.1 Azospirillaceae bacterium | reverse complement strand
GACCCAGGCGATCCACGCCCATGACATCGTCAAGCATGTACTGGGACCGGTCGCCCGCGTGTTCGCCGCCACCAGGACGGCGGTGAACCCGATCGAGGTCGAGGATTGCAGCGCCGTCCTGGCGGAAATGGCCGATGGCAGCCTCGCCACCTTCTCCGCCACGCTGGGGGCGGCGACCGAGATCACCCGCCTGCGCTTCGTCTTCGAGAACGTCACGGTCGAGAGCTGTCTGAAGGCGCGCGACTTCACCGACGCACCGTGGACCTTCGTCGCGCCGGATGCCGGGCGGCAGCGGGAGGTCGACGCCGCGCTGCGGCAGGCGCCCAGGGACCTGGAATCCTTTGCCGGGCAGTTCGCCGCCTTTCACCGCACGCTGACCGAAGGCGCGAAGCCGGCGGTCACGTTGGCCGACAGCCGGCGCGCGCTGGAACTGGTGACGGCGATCTATGCCTCGGCGCGCTCGGGAGAGGCGGTCGAGCTGCCGATCGGCCGGGACCATCCGGCTTACCGGGGCTGGCTGCCGCCGGGCGTGGAACAGGCGGGAACGGGCTGAAGCGCGACGGACGCTTCAGCACACGAAGTGCGGCCGCTCGCCCCGGATCGTCGTGCGGTGCATGATGCGCACCTCGTCGGCCGCCCAGCCGTCGCGGCGGTGCTTGAGGCAGCGATTGTCCCAGATGACGATGTCGTCGGTCTGCCAGTGCTGGGTCCAGTGGTATGTCGGGTCGGCCACCCGCTCCCAGAGCTGGGCGATGATCTCCGCGCTCTCGTCGAGCGGCAGGCCGACGATCCAGGCCGACCTGGTCTCCGCCGCCAGGTAGATGGCGTTGCGCCCGGTCTCGCCATGGGTGCGCACGATCGGGTGGCGGATTGACGGCCACAGGCGGATGTCGCGCGTGGCGGGCTCGGTCATGCCCTTCCTCACCCGCATGGCGCCGTCATAGACGGTGTCGAGCTGGATCATGCGGCCGTCGAGGTCGCGCTTCAGCCCGGCGGGCAGGTCGTCATAGACCGCGTACATGTCGCTGAAATAGGTGTTGCCGCCGGCCTTGGGCAGGCGCACCGCCTTGAGGATGGCGCCCGAGGGCGGCCGGTCGACGATATAGGTGTCGGAGTGCCAGCGGCATTCGCTGTTGCCCATGGTGCCGGCGGGCTTGCCGCTGTCGTCGGCATTGGCGATGACGAGGATCTCCTCGAATTCCGGATGCGCGCCCTCCTCGCCCCGGAGCTGGCGGGGATGCTTGACGAACTCCCCGAGCCGGGCGGCGAAGGCGACCTGATCGGCGTCGGAGACCCTGGTGCCGCGGAAGCGCACGACGGAATGGTCGAGCCAGGCCTGGCGCATCTCGGCCAGCATCGCGTCGCTGGCGCCGGCGAAGTCGAAGCCGACGATGTCGGCGCCGATCGGCGCGTCGCTGGGGATCACCTCGATGGTGTGGAAGGCACGCTTCGGCGTGGGCGCGACGGCGGGGGAACGGGCGGCCTGCGTGCGGGGGGTGGTCCGGGTATCGGGCATGCTGACGCCTCCTCGGCTGGTGCGGCGGCGCACAGGCGACACCGCCATCGGTGCCTTGAGCCTGGCCCGGATCCGGTCACGGGGTGAAATTCGAAAGTCGGCCAATTCATCGGCTTCTTCGATCAAATCCCCGCCTGACGGCAGTTCAAATATAGGAATTTCAATAGATTAATTGGAATTTAGAAATAATAAGGGGCGATAAGCCCTTGACGGTCGGCAACGGCTGAATGGTAGCCTGTCGGAGCGGATATGCCGGGGAGGCAGCCAGATGCCCTGTCCCTGGATCGACTTCCTGCGCCGTCCGAGAGATCACAACAATCAGAAAGAGAGGCTACGTCATGGATTCTAGGCAACTAAGATCCCGGACCGCCCTCACGAGCGCGCTGGCGCTCACCGGGGCACTCGTCGCGACGCAATCGGCGATCGCACAGGACCTCATCGTCAATTCCTACGGCGCGCGTTACGAGGAGCTGATCCTGGAGCACATCATCGAGCCCTTCGAGGAGGAGTTCGGTGTCGACGTGGTCTACGACGTGACCGGCTCGGCGGCGGAGGACTATGCCCGCATCCGCGCCACCAACGGCGCGCCCGGCTATGACGTGGTGGTGATGACCGGTCCGGAATCGATCAACGGCTGCGCGGAGGGCCTGCTGGCGCCGCTGACCGTCGAGAACGTGCCCAACATGGCGCACCTCATCCCGGAGATCCAGAACAGCATCGGCGAGTGCGGCGCGATCCACGAGATCCAGTACATGTCGCTGCTGTACAACACCGACGAGATCGAGGAGGCACCGACGTCCTGGCGCGTCCTGGGCGAGGAGCAGTACCACGACCGCATCATCCTGCCGAACATGAACACCATCATGGGCGTCTTCCTGACCCAGGTGTTCTCGGTCATGGAGGGCGGCACGCTGGAGGATCTCGACCCCGGCTTCGCCTATTTCGCCGAGATCGCCCCGAACGCCATCGAGTTCATCCAGAGCTCGTCCATCATGGCCAATTACATCGAGGACGGCTCGGCGGTGATGACGCCGTACTGGAGCGCCCGCGCCGCGCTGCTGCAGCAGAGCGGCCTGCCGGTCAACTTCGTGATCCCGGAGGAAGGCACGATCCCGCTGATCGCCACGGTGAACATCCCCGCACAGGCGGAGAACATCGACCTGGCCTATGAGTTCGTGAACTTCTGGCTTTCCAAGGAGCGCCAGGAGATCTGGGCGCAGGCCTACAATGTCGGCACCATCCGCGACGACGTGGACCTGCCCGACGACTTCACGGCCAACCAGATCACCTCGGCGGAGGACCTGGAACTGCTGCACCTGCCCGACCTGATCGTGATCGGCGAGAACCGGTCTGAATGGTCGGCCCGCTGGATGCGCGAGATCAGCGGTCTCGCCCAGCAATGAGCGACCCGGCCGCGGTCTCGCTGGGCGAGCCCAAGCCGGCCGAACGGGACGGCGCGGGGAACCGGGGACGGTTTCTCGCGCTGGTTCCCGCCATGCCGCCGGGGCTGCTGATCCTGCTGCTGTTCCTGTTCCCGATGGCGCTGATGGTCGGCATCAGCCTGCGGCCGAACGACAACGGCATGATCGGCGAGGGCTTCACGCTCGCGAACTACGGCCTGTTCTTCTCCGAAAGCTTCTACCTGCGCTCCTTCGCGCTGACGCTCACCATGGCGGCGACGGTGGGCGCGCTGGTCACCATCCTGGCGCTGCCGGTGTCGTACTTCCTGGCGCGCACCAAGTCGCGCTGGAAGACGCTGTTCATCCTGCTCAGCATCGCCCCGGAACTGGCCGGCGCGGTCCTGCGCACCTATGGCTGGCTGGTCATCCTGGAGCGCGACGGCGTGATCAACCAGTTCCTGATGGGCCTCGGCATCATCTCCGAGCCGCTGCAGCTGCTCTATTCCTTCTGGGGCGTGGTGATCGGCATGACCCACGTGCTGCTGCCCTTCGGCATCCTGTCGCTCTACACCCTCTTCCAGGGCATCGACCCGAACCTGGAGCGCGCCTCGGCCGTGCTCGGCGCCAACCGGCTGCGCACCATCCGCTCGGTCCTGCTGCCGCTGGCCCTGCCCGGGATCATCAGCTCGGCCTTCCTCGCCTTCACCCTCTCGGCCAGCGCCTACGCCACGCCGGCCCTGCTCGGCGGCTCCGGCTTCGCGGTGCTGGCGACGCTGATCTACGACGAGATGCTCTACCTGCTGAACTGGCCGATGGCCGCGGCGCTCGCCAATATCCTGTTCGTCGTCGTCGTCATGATCGCCTTCTTCGGCGCCCGGGTCGAAGGCCGCGTCAACGCCAAGCTGCACGGCTAGCGCCATGGACCGCGCGCTCAACATCCTCTTCCGGGTCTCGGTGGTGGCGATCTTCGCCTTCATGCTGCTGCCCATGCTGGTGGTGGTCATCGCCTCGCTGGCACCGACCAACCAGATCGAACTGGTGCCCGACAGCCTGTCGCTGCAGTGGTTCGGGGAGGTGTTCACCGATCGCTGGCTGCGACCCTTGCAGTTCAGTCTCGAACTGGCCGCGCTGACCTCGATCTGCGCCACGATCCTGGGGCTGATGGGCGCCTTCGCCGTCGCCTATTTCCGCTGCCCGGCCAATTCGGTGGTGATGTCCTTCCTGCTGTCGCCCCTGTCGGCGCCGCAGATCGTGGTCGGCATCGCGCTCCTGCAGGCCTTCGCCATGGTGTCGATGCACACCGGGCTCGGCATCGTCACGCTGCTGCTCGGCCACACGCTGGTGATGGTGCCGTTCACCACGCGGATGATCACCAACAACATCTACAGCTTCGACCGCACGCTGCAGCGCGCCGCCTCGGTGCTGGGCGCGACCCGGGCGCAAACCCTGCGCTACGTCATCCTGCCGCTGCTGAAGCCCGGCCTGTTCGCGGCGATCACCTTCTCCTTCATTCTGTCGTTCAACAACATCCCGATCTCGCTGTTCCTCTCCCAGCCCGGCGCCACGACGATCTCGATCGCGGTGATCAACTATCTGGAATACCGCATCGACCCGGCGCTGGCGGCGGTGAACGTGGTCTGCCTGGTCATCATCATCGTCCTGGTGGCCGTGCTGGAGAAGATCGGCAAGTTCTCCCACACGCTCTACAAGAGGGACTGACCGCGCATGCAGGAGCCCGATGTCGAGCTCAGCGACGTCAAGAAGATGTATGACGACTTCACCGCGGTGGAGGACTGCACCCTGCAGATCGACCGCGGCGAGTTCGTCACGCTTCTGGGCCCGTCGGGCTGTGGCAAGACCACCACGCTGAACATGATCGCCGGCTTCTTCCCGCCGACCCGCGGCCATATCCGCATCCGCGGCGAGGACGTGACGCGGCTGCCGCCCAACAAGCGCCATGTCGGCATGGTGTTCCAGAACTACGCCCTGTTCCCGCACCTGACGGTCGAGCAGAATGTCGGCTTCGGGCTGAAGATGCGCGGCGCCGACAATGCGGCGATCGCCAAGCGGGCACGCGAGTCGCTGGAGCTGGTCCATATGGGCGAGTTCGCCCAGCGCTATCCGCGCCAGCTCTCCGGCGGCCAGCAGCAGCGCATCGCGCTGGCCCGGGCGATCGCGCCGCAGCCCTCGGTGCTGCTGCTCGACGAGCCGCTGTCCAATCTCGACCTGAAGCTGCGCGAGTCGATGCGCCGGGAGCTGAAGACGCTGCAGCGCGAGCTCGGCGTCACCGCCGTCTTCGTCACCCACGACCAGGACGAGGCGCTGACCATGTCCGACCGGGTGGTGGTGATGAACCAGGGCCGTATCGAGCAGATCGGCTCGCCGACCGAGATCTACGCCCAGCCGCGCTCCCACTTCGTCGCCGCCTTCGTCGGCCAGATGAACTTCTTCACCGGCACGGTCGCCGGAACGGGCGCGGACCGGGTGATCGAGATCGACGACGGCGCCGGCCGCCTGGCCTGTCCCGACGCCGCCTCGGTCGGCGCGGGCGAGAAGGTGGAGTTCGGCATCCGGCCGGAGGTCATCGCCATCGCCGGGGAGGGCGAGCCGACACCGGAGGGCCGCACGCTCGAGGGCACCATCGAGGACGTCGTCCTGGCGGGGCCGATCATCCAGGTCTATGTCGGCCTGACCGGCGGCAGGAGCGTCCGGGTCGACGTGCTGAACGTCCAGGGCGGTCCCGACTACACCGCCGGAGAGAAGGCGGCGCTGGTCTTCATGACCGACGACCTGATCGTCTTTGGGGCCTGAACGCGGGATCGCCCGGGCGGGCGGTCCCCGGATGCGAGAGAAAGAGACGGACCAATGGGTGAGAGACTGAAAGTCGCGCTGGTGCAGATGAACTCGGTCAGCGACCGGGCGGCCAATCTTGATGCCGCCGAGGCGCTGATGGAGCGGGCGGTCGCGGAGGGCGGCCCCGACCTCGTCGTGCTGCCCGAGCATTTCGACTGGGCCGGCGGCCGGAAGGAGCAGAAGCTGGCCGCCGCCGACGCCATGCCGGGCGGCGAGGCCTATACCCGCATGCAGGAATTCGCGCGCAAGCACGGCGTGTTCGTGCACGCCGGCAGCATGCTGGAGACCATCCCGGGCGAGAGCCGCATCCACAACACCACCGTGGTCTTCGACCGGCAGGGCACCGAGATCGCCCGCTACCGCAAGATCCACATGTTCGACATCGTGGCGCCGGACGGGGCGAAATACCTTGAATCGGAATCGGTGAAGCCTGGCTCCGGCACGGCGACCTACGACCTGGAGGGTTTCAGGATCGGCTGCGCCATCTGCTACGATCTGCGCTTCCCCTACCTTTTCCAGGCGCTGAGCAATGCCGGGGCGGAGGTTATCGTGCTGCCCGCCTCCTTCACCCTGCAGACCGGCAAGGACCACTGGGAAGTGCTGTGCCGGGCGCGGGCGATCGAGAACGACGCCTATTTCGTGGCCTGCGGCCAGTGGGGAACCTTCACCCATGGCGACGGCTCGACCCGCCACACCTACGGCCACTCCCTGGTCGCCGATCCCTGGGGCCACGTGGTGGCCAAGGCTTCCGACGGGGTCGGCGTGCTGCACGCGGAGATCCGCCGCGCCGAGATCGACCGCGTGCGCGGCCTGATTCCGGTGATCGACCACCGGGTCGAGATGGCGGCCTGAGCCGGAGCGACGGAGTGGGCATGGTCGAACGCTACAAACTCGGCGCTTTTCCCGAGCCGGTTCCGGCGGCGCAGCTCGACAGGCTGCGCGAGGTGGAACCGGCGACGGTGGGGCATTGGCGGCACTGGGGCTTCGTTTCTGGCGGGGTGGCACGCCTCCGGCGCGGCCCGCCCGTGGTCGGCACGGCGGTGACGCTGGCGATACCGGGCGAGGACTCAACCCTGCTGCATCATCTGATCGCCGGCGTGCGGCCGGGCGACTTCGTGGTGATCGACCGGCTCGGCGACAGCCGCTACGCCTGCTGGGGCGGCGGCGTCGCGGTGGCGGCCAAGGCGGCGGGCGTAGTCGGCGCGGCGGTGGACGGCCCGTGCACGGATATCGGCGAGCTCGAGGAACTCGACTTCCACGTCTGGTGCCGCGGCCTCTCGCCCGTCACCACGCGGCTGCGCGACCTGGGCGGCGCGATGAACGTGCCGGTCTCCTGCGGCGGCGCGGTCGTCCAGCCCGGCGACGCGGTGCTCGCCGACGACAACGGCCTGCTGGTGATCCCGCCGGACGAGCTTGACGCGGTGATCGAGGCGGCGCTCGACCGGCAGTCGCGCGGTGCCGAGCGCAACGCCAAGATCCAGGCCGGCGCCCGGCTCGGTGCCCTCTCCGGTGCCTCGGCCATGGTCGAGCGGCGATGAACGCGCCCGAGGCCGCATGACGGGCGCGGGGGGCGGGCGATAGCCATCCGCAACCCGATCGAGCTGCGCGCGCTGCGCTGTTTCTATGTCGCGGCGGAAGAGCTGCATTTCGGGCGGGCCGCGGAACGCCTGCTGATCTCCCAGCCGACGCTGAGCCAGCAGATCCGCCAGCTCGAGCGCCAGATCGGCGTCAAGCTGTTCGAGCGCTCGACGCGGCGGGTCGAGCTGTCGGTAGCGGGGGCGGCGCTGAAGCAGCACGTCAAGGAGCTGCTGGCGAAGACCGACGAGGCGGTGCTGATCGCCCAGCAGGCCGGCGGCGGGCGGCTCGACCATCTCAGCATCGCCGCCATCTCGCCGGCGACCTACCGCTTCCTGCCGCTGGTCCTGCGCCGCTTCTGCGCGCGCTTTCCGGGATCCAGCCTGACGGTGAAATCGAAGGACAGCCACGACATCGTCACCGGGCTGGAGCAGGACGAATTCCATCTCGGCCTGATCCGGCCGCTGACCAATCCGGGCATCCTGCGCTTCACGCCGCTGTTGCGGGAGCGGTTCCTGGCGGCAATTCCGGCGCGCCACGCGCTGGCGTCGAAGCGCCAGCTGGTGCTCCGCGACTTCGTCGGCACCTCGGTGATTCCGCTCAAGCGCTTCGAGATCACCGGCTTCGAGACGCTCTACAACACGCTGCTGGAAGCCGGCATCAGCTTCCGCGAGGACATGGTCGTCTCCAACACCATGGGGGCGCTGGCGCTGATCTCGGCCGGCGTGGGCATCTCCTTCCTGCCGGAATGGATCACCGACCTCGTCACCCACGACATCGTCATCCGCCATGTCGAGGATCTCGACATCGCCATCCATCTCTGCATCGGCTGGAAGGCCGACAATCCGGCGCCCGGCATCGAGCCCTTCATCGAGATGGCGCGCATGGCGGCCAAGTCGTTGGGGCGCGAGGCGGAGTGAGGGCGCCGCCGGCTCGTCGCCGGTCGGCGTGAAGCGCACCGGCACATCCGTCGGGTCAACGCCCGATTCTCAATAGCCTAGAGCATCCTGCGCCCGTTCGGGCGCAGGATGCTCTAGCCGACCGCGGGGTTCCTGTCCGCAGCGGTCTCCAGGCCCCTGCGCACCAGCGCGCGGATCGCCTCGGCGCGGGACGGCATGCGGTTGTCGAAACGCCAGTCCTCGATGATCTGAAGCTCCTCCTCGTTCAACATGAGCTGAAGCTTCTCGGTCCGCTTGGCTCGGGGGCTAACCATTTGAACTCTCCATCGATCGGAATTTCCGGGTCATCCGGTTTGGAACGATTGTCTACCACCACCAGTCGCCGCCCCGCGCACACCTATGTTAGGACGCTCCGGCCAGTGATGGTTGTTACGTCAGCAGGACAACATATGTAAGTAACGTATATTCGATACAATAGACAACATATGTTGTTTTCGGCAGATAGGGATTATATTTAAGACACACCTCTGCCACACTTGGCTCAATTTCATGGAAATCCAGTTGTTGCCTCCACGTTTTTCGTGGACGGGCGATGAATATTCCCCACGTACTTGAGCGGCTCCACGAACGAACAAGGAGTGCTCAACGATGGCTCGCGCTCAATTGCACATGCAGATTGAAGATCTCATTCCGCAACTGAATGCCCAGGCCCGCCGCATCACGCGAAACGCAGACAGCGCAGAGGACCTGGTCCAGAGCTGCCTCGAGCGGGCGCTGCGCCGCCTGCACCAGTTCCAGCCCGGCACCAATCTGCGGGCCTGGCTGTTCACGATCCTGAAGAACACGCATATCAACGAGATCCGCCGCGCCCAGCGCTGGAACGGCTGCCTGGACGCCAGCGAGTGCGAACACCTGTTCCCGATGAAGGGGAACCAGGACGCGCACATGGAATTGGCGGAGATGGAACGGGCGTTCGACCGGCTGTCCGATCGCGACCGCCGGGTCCTCATCCTCGTCGGCGGCAGCGGCCTCAGCTACGAGGAGGCCGCGGGCGAACTCGACGTAGCGGTCGGCACCATCCGCTCGCGCCTGTCGCGGGCACGAACGCGGTTGTCGGCGATGATGGATACCGACAGCCAGGCCGCGGCCTGAGGGCCGGGGGCGCTGGAACCATTCGTCCCGGCGCCGCGTTAATCGTGCATCGAAACCGAGACAACGAGGCCGGGCCGGGTCCGTGGCGATCCGGCGGCCGGCTGCGACTGGAGGCAGATATGAATTCCGACGAACTGAAGGGCAACTGGAACATCCTCAAGGGCAAGGTGCGCCAGAAATGGGGCGATCTGACCGATGACGACGTGGAGAAGATCGCCGGCGACCGCGACGAGCTGGTCGGCCGCATCCAGAAGCAGTACGGCATCGCCCGCGAGGAGGCCGAGCGCCAGGTCGACAGCTGGCGCAGTTGAGGCGAGCCGGCCGGCCCGTCACGCCAACGCACATCGCGAAAACCAACCAAGGAGACCCCTCATGCTTTGGTGGGCACTCGTCTTTCTCATCGTCGCGGTCATCGCGGGCGCCTTCGGATTCGGCGGTATCGCCTCGGCCTCGGCGGGGATCGCGCAGATCCTGTTCTTCATCTTCCTGGCGATCTTCGTGATCGCCCTGATCTTCCACTTCGCGCGGGGTCGCCGGCCGCCGCTCTAGGCGGCCGCCTCCCGGACGGGCGATCAACTGCCGGAAGGATCATCCGATGACCAAGAGTCAGCAAAACGAGGGCGAGGGAAACCGCACCGCCGCCCGACGCTACACCAAGAAGACGACCGAGTTCGCGCAGTCGCACGACACCGAAAAGCTGGGCAAACAGGCCCGCAAGGCGCGCGAGGGCGCGCAGGGCGATGCCCTGCGCAAGGCCGAGGAGCAAGGCCGCCGGCGCAGTCATGGCGAGGACCCGGCCGTCGAGCGCTGAGCATGGAGAGAAACAGCGGTCGCGCCAAACGGGGCGTCGCCATCAAAGCTCGGGGGCTACCTGGTGGCGTGTCCCGGCGGCCGCCGGCCGGCGTGGTCGGGCCGGAGTCGCGAATCAAGCCGTCGCGGCCGGCCCGTGCCACCCGGTTGAGACCCCACGACCGCGCCTGCCGGTCCTGAGCGGCGGGAAACTGGACAGTCATGGACCGACCCGACGAGCCCGATATCGGCCTGGCGCTTGCCGCGCTGGCGCTTTGCGAGTCGCTGATGGTCTCCCTCATCGACAAGGGCGTTTTGAAGCCGCACGAGTTCGAGGAGATCCTCGAGACGGCGCGGGACTCGCACGCCAATGCCTCGCCCGGCACCTACAGCGTCGCGGACCACCGGCGTGCGGCGAACATTCTCAGAATGATCCTGCACCGGTCCAACGGCATCCGGGGAAGTTCCCGGCTTTGACCCTACCCCCGCCGCGCTCGAACCATCTATGATCGCCCGTCACTGATCGCGCCGAACAGAAGGCGGACACGATGCCGATGGGACCGGATACATTTGCCGAGGAACTGGCGCACATGACCAGCTATCTGATCCGAAAGCTGTCGCCGATCCTCGCGGTCTCCGAGGAGGTCGACGAGGCCATCCGCGTGCTGGCGCAGGACGAGGCACACTACGCGCGGCAGGACGAGATCATCGCCTCGGGCGACGACTACGCCAACGTCTTCCTGGTCAATCACGGCTGGGCGGTGCGCTACAAACTCCTGGAATCCGGCGCTCGCCAGATCGTGAACTTTGCGCTGCCCGGCGATTTCCTGTGCTTCAACGCCACCTTGTTCCGGCAGTCGGACTACTATATCGGCGCGCTGACCGAGCTGCGCCTGTTCGTCTTGCCGCTGGTGCCCTTCGCGAAGATGCTGTCACTGCATCCGGAACTGGCGCTGGCGCTGAGTTGGGCCAACGCGCATGAGGAGGCGGTCCTGGCGGAGCGGATCGCCTCGCTTGGCCGGCGCACGGCGCGCCAGCGCATGGCCCATCTCTTCTGCGAGCTCTACCGCCGCGTCGAACTGCTCGGCCTGACCAACGAGAACGGCCTGCGCCTGCCCGTGACCCAGGAGGATCTGGCGGACACGCTGGGCCTGAGCGCGGTGCACGTGAACCGCACGCTGCGCCAGCTGCGCGCGGAACAGCTGATCAAGCTGGAGGACCATCATCTGCGCATCCTCGACATGAAGGGGCTGGAGCGGGTGGCGGGCTTCGATTCCGGCTATCTGCATTTCACCGAGCAGCGGCAGAGCCGCTTCGTGTGATTTGTGGCGGTCGCACCGCGCGGTCACTCGCCGGCATTCTCCTGCCACCAGAGGTCGATCTGGTCGACCCAGAGCGAGCCGTCGGCGAGGCTGTATTCCTCGCTGTTGAGCGTCGGCGCGCCGGCGAACGCTTCGGCGTCGAGGTCGAGGAAGAAGAGCCCGGTCTCCTCGGTCACGTAGAACTGGCTCCAGGGAACCGGGATCACCGTCTCGCCGAGGCCGAGGAAGCCGCCGGCTGTCAGCAGCGCGAAACTGGCGCCGCCGGGAACGGGATTGACGGCGACGCTCTCGATCTCGCCCAGCAGCGCGTTGTCCGTGCCGTAGACATTGGCGCCGACCAGCTCGTCGACCTGCAGCACGCCCCGGTTCTCGTAGAGCAGGCCCGCATTCTCCATGGCGCGGTTCCCGGCCCCGGCCTCCAGGCGGCCGCCAGCGGTGTCGGACTGGTTCACCATCAGGTCCCGCATCTCGGCCAGCATCGCCTGGCAGGCATCCTCGCGCCCGTACTCGGCGAGGACCAGGGCCGCACTGCGCAGCGTGCGCAGGGCCCGGTCGGTGCGCAGGGTGAGGAGCGGCCGCTCGGCCTCGCCCATCGCCGCCTGGCCGAAGGCGTCGATGTCGGCCCGGCACTGCTCGGCGACCGAGCTCGGGTCCTGGCCCTGATCCTGGGCGGGCGCCGGCGCGGCGGTGCTGGCGAGGAGCATGGCGGCCGCCGCGCCCGCGAGTGTCGTGAGACGCATCTGGATTCCTTTTTCCGGTGAGCGGGGAGTTCCCGAACGACCGATCAACGAGGGGCTGGGCCGATGGTTCCCGCCACCACCGCCCGGGCGTCGCCATTTGCCCACTGGCGGGAGTGCCGGCAGGCGCCACATAATGGCATCACCGCATCCAGCCACCCCCGGATAAGGAACCGACCGATGTCCCATGACGCCGCCGCCCCGCCGATCCGCCGCGCCCTCGTCACTCTCGCCACGGCCGCGGCGCTGGGCCTGACCCTCGGCGGTCCGGCCGGAGCGGAGGACATGACGGCGTCCCTGACCGCAGCGGCGGAGCGCCTGGCCTCGGCCGAGGCGGGCGGGTGGTCGGAGAACGACATCAGCTTCACGGTCGAGGGCGGGACGGTGATGGCGACGCTGGCCAGGCCCGAGGTGGAGGGCGCGGTACCGGTCGTGGTGATGTTCCACGGTTTCGGCGGCAGCCGCGACGAGCTGCCGGTGGCCGGCACCGAGGAGGGCGTGTTCTCGCGCACGGCGCGCATCCTCGCCGAGAACGGCCTGGCCAGCCTGCGCATCGACTTCCGCGGCTCCGGGGAGAGCGACGGGGCGTGGGCGGATACCACCTTCTCCTCGCAGATCGCCGACGGCCTGGCGGCGGTGAACTTCGTGCGCGGGCTGGGGCGGATCGATCCCAACAACGTGAATATTCTCGGCTGGAGCCAGGGCGGCCTGGTCGCCTCGGCGGTCTCCGCGGGCGCCAGCGACATCGTCAGCACCACGCTGTGGGCGCCGGTGGCTGCGCCCGCCGCCTCCTACCCCCGGCTCATCGGCATGGAGGCCTTCGAAACCGCGCTGTCCGCCGAGCCCGACACGCCGATCGACTTCGAGCTGCCATGGGCCGAGATGACCCTGAACGCCAGTTTCTTCAACGAGGTCTGGACCACCGATCCGGTCGCCTTCATGGCCGGTTTCGGGGGACCGCTGCTGGTCATCGTCGGCACCCGCGACGACATCGTCTGGCCGCAGCCCCAGGCGGGCTGGGTCTATCTCAACCACCACGAGGGCGAGGAGGGCATCGTGGTGCTGGACACCGACCACGTCTTCGACGCCTTCAGCGGCCCCGACACGGTGGACCTGATGGCCAACATGACCGCCGCCTGGGTGCTGGACCACCTGGCGCGGTAGGCTGAAAGGGGCGGCCGCTATCCGGTCACCAGCCCAGCCAGGCCGAGCCAGAGGGTGAGGGCGAGGACGCACAGCGCGATCCAGCGGCCGTTCCAGACGAAGGCGACGTGGAAGCTCGACACGCCGGAGACCCGCGCCAGCGTCAGCGTGGCGGCGTTGAAGGGCGAGGACAGCGCGGTCAGCGACCAGGAGACCAGGCAGGCGGCGGCGAAGAAGGCGGGCGACAGGCCGAGCGTGGCATAGGGCAGGGCGCTGGCCAGGATGATCATCGAGAAGACCGGCGGAATGGCCACCAGGCCGAGACCGATGAAGACGGCGGCGATCACCGGCGGGTAGACGAAGGCGGGCGGGTCCAGCGCGCCGATCGCCGCCGCCACCGCGTCGAAGGGCAGGATGGTGACGATCGCCTCGCCGAAGAAGATGGAGGCGGCGAGCAGAACCATCTCCACCTCGCCGCCGGCGAACCAGGCCTGCCAGCGCTCGCCCGACCGGAGCCGGCCGCCAAGCGCCATGACGGCGAGCCAGACGAGCGAGACGATGAAGACGGTGAGCACCACCGCGTCGACCAGGCGGGGCAGCAGATAGCGGTCGAGCAGCACCACCGAGCAGACGATCAGCACGACGATGCCGAGCACCCGGAACAGCTGGGCGAGGTCGCCGGGCTCGGCCGGTGGCGGCTCGGTGGCCGGCTGCCGGCGGCTCCTGGTCGTCGCCCAGCCGGCGGCCCAGGCGGCGATGGCGACAGGCACGAGATAGATCAGCATGGCCGGCCAGTGGGCGGCCTCGACCGTCGTCGCGACGATGGCGAAGGGCATGCTGAGCGGCGAGAGCATGACCATCAGGCCATAGCCTCGGGCGAGTCCGCGCAGCGCCTCGGCGCGGTTGCCGTCGATGGGGCCGCCGCGCGCCATGATCATGCTGCCGACCAGGCCGATCACGCCGATCAGCAGCACCAGGCTCAAGGTCAGCGAGCCCAGCGAGATCGCCACGTAGCGCTTGGCCCCGCGCCAGCCGATCAGCGCCCGGCCGGCCCGGTGCATCATCGCCGAGCGCAGTCCGACCTGGCGCAGCAGCCCGACCACGGTGATGAAGGTGGCGAGGAAGAGCGGCAGGTGCAGCGCCCCGGCCCAGACGGCCCAGGGCGCGCCGTCGACGATGAAGATGGCGGCGCCGATGACGGCGAGGCCGCTGACGATGCGCGCGCTCCGCGGCAGCAGCGGCCAGGTGAGGACGGTAAAGCCGACGAGGGCGATGGCGCCGGGGACGAGCGGCCAGTCGGCGCCGAGGATGCGGGCGGCGGGCTCGGCGACGATGACGACGAGAAGCAGCAGGGTGGCGGCGGTCTCTCTCACGCCAGTTCCGGACCGGCGGCGGCGACGAAGATGCCGCGGTCGAAG
>JAVKFF010000015.1:0-41545 GCA_040226215.1 Azospirillaceae bacterium | reverse complement strand
ACTGAAGAAGGCCGCCGCCAGAACGCTTCCAGCACTCTGGGATGCCATCCGCGATGCCATAGACAGCGTCACCCCAACCGATTGCCGAGGCTTCTTTACAGCTACCGGCTACGAACCAGTATGATCGGAATCCGCTCTAGATCAACCATATAGAGTGGGCAAACCGGAGGAAGCGATGCTGCAAGAGGCCGACAGGCTCAGGGTGACGAGCGCCCCCAGTGTCCGCGAGCAGGTGGCGGAGAAGCTGCGCCAGGCGATCGCGCTCGGCGAGTTCGAGCCCGGGGCGCGTCTCGTGGAGCGCGTCCTGTGCGAGCGCATCGGCGTGTCGCGGACATCGCTGCGCGAGGCGCTGCGCCAGCTCGAGCACGAAGGCCTGGTGACCAACGTGCCGCATCGCGGGCTCATCATCGCCAAGCCCGACCGCAAGCAGGCGGCGGCGATCTTCGAGGCCAGGTCCGTTCTGGAGGGACTGATTTGCCGGCAGTTCTGCGAGCGGGCCTCCAAGGAGCAGATGAGCGCCCTGAAGGCGGCGCTGGGTGCGCTCGCACGAGCCTACGAGACGGGCGTCCCGCGTGAGATGCTTTCCGCCAAGACCCGCTTCTACGAGGTGCTGATGGAGGGCGCGGACAGCGAGGTCGCGGAGCAGATGCTCAGGAGCATCCATATCCGCGTCTCCCAGCTGCGAGTCACCTCGCTGTCCAATCCGAACCGGGCGCAGCGCTCGCTCCAGGAGATCCGCACGCTCGTCGACGCTATCCTTGCCGGCGACGCGGCCAAGTCAGAGAGCCTCAGCCGCCATCATGTCGAGATGGCGGGCAAAGCTGCCCTCGCTATGCTTGACCAACAATAAATGACCCTCGCTCTCCTCCGAGGCGCAGAAGATCGGTCGGATGGGAGATCGTCGATGCACGCATTTATGAGGACTGAACAAGGCGATCAAGGAATCTAAGACACAGCGCAATCTGGTCACGGGTGACGTACTCATCGGGTTTATGAGCCACCGAGATCTCTCCTGGGCCACAGATCACTGTCGAAAGACCCGCACGCTGAAAGAGTCCGGCTTCCGATCCGAACGAAACGGTCTCGGTCGCATTGCTCCTTGTCAGTCGCTTGCTCAACTGTTCCGCGCGGGGATCGCGTTCCGGTGCAAGTGGCGGCACATCGCAAAGCATCTCCGTCTCCACCGTGCATCCTGGATCCACGGCCTGAAGCTGTGGCCGGATCTTCTCATTCACCAAGCGTTCGATTCGTTTGGGCACCTCATCCACGTCCTGCCCCGGCAGAAGTCGCAGCTCCCAGTCTACTCGGCACTCCCGCGCAAGAATGTTTGTTGTCGTACCGCCGACCACGCGACCGATGTTCAAGGTGCTGTAGGGCGGATCGAAACCGACGGGTAGCGACAGCACGCTATCCCCACGCTGGCGAAGCTCATCCTCCATCGCCAGCAGTTCGGCCAGCACCGCGACCGCGGCGTGCACAGCGCTGGCGCCGGCGCGAGGATCGCTGGAATGGCAGTCGGCCCCCCTGAACACCGTCGAGAACAGGCGCACCCCCTTGTGGGCGTTGATGATGCGCATGCCCGAGGGCTCGCCCACGATGCACAGGTCCGGCTTCGGGACCGCCTTTCCCAGCGTGTCGATCACCTGGTGCACACCATTGCAGCCGATCTCTTCGTCATACGAGAAGGACAGCATGATCGGGCGCTCGAGGCGGTGTGCGCGCATCGCCGGAACACTCGCCAAGGCGCAGGCGATAAAGCCCTTCATGTCGGCGCTTCCACGGCCGTACAGACGCCCGTCCACCTCGTGCAGCACGAAGGGATTGGTGGTCCAGGGCTGGTCTGCGACCGGCACGACGTCAGTATGCCCGGATAGCACCAGGCCACCGGTCTGTGCCGGGCCGATCATTGCCAGGATGTTGGCCTTTCCGCCGCCCGCATCGCGGGTGATGTGACAGGCCACGTCCTGCCTACCGAGATAGTCCACCACATAGTCGACCAGGGCGAGATTGGAGTCCGTGGAGATGGTCGGGAATCCAACCAACCGATCGAGCACGGCGACCGCTTCGTTCAGCCGGTCTGGAAGGGATTGAGTCACCGCATGACCCTCTGGCGTTGTGAGCGTGTGGCGCGAAGCTCCCTTGATCGCTGGTGAAACCACATCGTGCCAGCCAGTTGGACGGTTCCGCGCGGAATAGGCAGACATCCATAGCCAGTCTGGATACAATTATCCAACAATTCAAACAATGACGGCCCGGACAGTTGGATCATGACCAGCAGAAACCTTGGAAGATTCTTCAGCGACCAGGCAAAGCGCACGCCGGAGCGGGTCGCGCTGATCGATCTCGCCGTCGACGGACGGTCGGTCGACTACGCGACACTGGAAGCGCGCACGGAGCGTCTGGCGGCGGCGCTGCAGCAGATTGGCCTGCGTCCGGGCGACCGTATCGCTCTGCAGATCGGCAACCGCACCGAATACCTCGAGGCCTTCTTCGGCACCATGAGGAGCGGCGCGATCCCGGTCCTGATCAATCCGCGCCTGTCGGATGAGGTGCGCCGCTTCATCGCGGAGGATTCCGGCGCGGTGGCGTTGATCGTCGACGCGGCCGAGCGCCCGGGAGTCTCGCCCTGGATGAACGTCTTCGGCGGCGACCGGCGCATTGCGCTCGGTGCCGGCGTCGAGGGCTGGCAGGACTACGAGGCCCTGCTCGCCGCGGCACCGGCGGCGGCCGAACCCGTCGAACCCGAGCCAGGGGCGATCGCCTTCCAGCCCTATACGGCCGGGTCGACCGGTCGCCCCAAGGGCGTTCTTCTGACGCATGAGGGCATGCTCTGGTCGATCGCCCAGAACCAGCGCTACTGGCCGGCCCGCCCCGAGGAGCGGGCATTGGTCGCGGTGCCAATGGTGCACAAGAACGCCATGCGCGGCATCGTCAAGCCCATGCTCAACGTGGGCGGGTCGTTCGTCCTCCAGCAGGATTTCGAGCCGCGCCGCTTCCTCCAGGCGCTGGCCGAGTATCGCTGCACCTTCGTTTCCGGCGTGCCGGCGATCTTCATTCTGGCGCTGCAGCAGGAGAACCTGCTCGACAGTCTCGACTTCAGCGCCCTGGAGCGGATCTATGTCGGATCGGCGATGGTCTCCGACGCGCTGCTGGCGGAACTCGACCGCCGATGGCCGCACACCAAGGTGGTCGAGGCCTATGGCCTCACCGAAGGTGGCGGCCCGATCCGATCCCCCGTCGATGGCAGTCCGATGAAGCGGGGAAGCTGCGGCGTTGCCGCGCCCGAAACCGGCGTCAGGCTGGTGGGCGCGGACGGGAAGGACGACGCGCGCCAGGGCGAGCTCTGGGTCCGCAGCCCGGCCGTGCTGCGTGGCTATCACAACCGGCCCGATCTTGACGCCGAGAGACTGGTCGATGGCTGGCTGCGCACCGGCGACATCTTCAGGCGCGACGACGACGGTCATCTGTTCTTCGTCGGTCGAGTCGACGACATGTTCTCCTGTGGCGGCGAGAACATCTATCCCAGAGAGGTCGAGTCGGTCCTGCTGCAGCATCCGGCCGTGCGCGATGCCGTCGTCGTGCCGATCCCGCACGCGGTCAAGACCTACGTGCCCGCCGCGATGGTGCTGCTGAAAACGGGGCATCAGACCAGCGAGGACGAGCTGCGCCGTTTCGCCCTGTCGATCGGACCAGCCTTCGCGCATCCCCGGAAGATCGCCATCGTTGGCGAGTTGCCGCTCAACAGCGCGGGCAAACCCGATCGGGGCGCGGTGCGCCGCCATTTCGATGCCCCTAGTGCCTAGGGCTCGAGCACGATCTTGCCAAACACCTGACGATCTTCCAACAGCCGCTCGGCTTCCCGCGCCTCGCTCAGCGGAAGGCGGTGGCTAATCACAGGCGACAGCTTACCTTCGGCGACAAGTGCAAGCGACCGCGCGATGTCTTCCTGGCTGTAGCTGTTCGACCCGAGCACCTGCAACTCACGCACCCAGATGAAGCGCAGGTCTTCGTCCGGATGATGGCCGGCAGTCGCGCCACAGGTCAGCAGCCGTCCGCGAGGCCGCAGAGCGCGCAAGGTCGGTATCCAGGTATCGCCGCCCGTGAAGTTGACGGCAACGTCGACCCCGCGCTTGCCGCTCAGCCCCCAGGCCGTGCGGCTAAAATCCTCGCTCTGGTAGTCGATCGCGTGATCGGCGCCGATCTCCTCGAGCCGCTTGCATTTCTCCGCGCCTCCCGCGGCTGCGTAGACGGTAGCCCCGATCATCTTGGCAATCTGCACCGAGGCAATTCCCACGCCTCCCGACGCGCCGAGGATAAGGACGGTCTCTCCCGCCTGAAGCGAGCCGATCGTGGTGAGCATCCGCATCGCCGTGCCGTAGGCTATGGGCACTGCTGCCGCGGTCGCGAATGAGATCGCGCGCGCGATGGGAATGAGGTTCTCAGCGGGCACACGCACATACTCGGCCATCCCGCCGGGGATCTCCTCCCCCATCATACCGTCGCTGGTCACGGGATTTACCGCCACCCGATCGCCGACTTCGACCCCCGTCACATCGGCACCGACCGCCTCGACTTCTCCGGCGATGTCACCGCCGGAGATGAAGGGCATGGGGACAGGAAAGCCCGGCATGCCCCGCCGCACGAAAATGTCGAGGTGATTGAGACCGCAGGCACGAACCCGCAACAGGACATCGCCGGGACGGATCTCCGGGTCCGGCCACGCCCGAACGACGAGTTGCTCAAGCCCGCCCTGCCGTTCGATGACCGCCGCCTTCATGGCGAGGCCGCTGCGATGACATCGACCTCGACGAGAAGCTCCGGCGTCGCCAGCGCGCTGACCGCCACGGCGGTGGCCGCCGCCCGATGGTCGCCGAGCATCTCGTTGCGCACCGCCGGGTGTACCGCGAAATCCTCCTGCCGCGTGATGAACGTCGTCACCTTGACGATGTCGGGGATCCCCATGTTGGCCTCGGCGAGGATGGCGCGGATGTTCGCCCAGGCGATCTCAAGCTGTCCGCGCGCATCGGCTGGAATGTTCCCGTCCGCATCCACACCCACCTGGCCTGAAATGTATAGCGTTCGCGCGCCGGTGGGCGCCTCCACGGCATGATGGTAGGCGCCCAGCGGCGCCTTGATTTGGGCGGGATTGCGCGGCCTGTTCATCGAAGTTCCCTTCCTTGCACGAGATGAGTGGTCGCAATCGCGCTTGCGGCCTTCTGAATAACTGGATACACTTATTCAAAACAGCGTGACTAGTAAACACGCGTCACTTGAGGCGCTCATCCCGCTCAACCCGGCGTGCCCCTTTCCCCTCCGTTGAACAGGAAGGTTATCGACAATGAAGCACCTGACACTTTCCGCGACCATCCTCGGCGCGCTCATCGCGACCACCTCGGCTAGCGCCCAGGACTACGTCATCAGGCTGTCGCACGGCGTTCCCGAGACCATGCAGGACGGTCAGCATGCCTGGGCGACGGTCTTCAAGGAGTTCGTCGAGTCCGCGACCGGCGGCGACATCGAGGTCCGCATCCTCGGCGCCAATTCGGCTGGCAGTGAGCGCCAGCAGTTGGAGCGGGTGCAAACCGGTATCAATCAGATGTTGTTGGTGTCTGAGATCACGATGCCGTCCTTTTTCGAGCCTGCGCAGGTGTTCGGCATCCCATACCTGTTCCCATCATCCGTCGTCGCCTGGGACGTGATGGACGGCGAATTCGGTGAGCAGTTCGGCGAGGCCTGGCGCGAGGCGACGGGCATCCGCATTATCGGTGGTATCGAGAGCGGTTTCCGGAGCTTTTTCAACAGCGAGCGGCCCGTGCATTCGCCGGAGGACCTGGCCGGCCTCCGCATCAGGACGGGCGAGAACCCGGTACATATGGCGATGGTCGAAGCCCTGGGTGCCAGCCCGACACCGATCGCCTGGGCGGAAGTGTATACCTCGCTGCAGCAGGGCGTCGTCGACGGCATGGAGAATCCTCCCGGTCTCTTCTACTCGATGCGCTTCTTTGAGCATCAGGACTACCTCACCGTTGATCGGCACCTGTATTCGTTCCACTTCGCCATGATCAATGACGACTTCTACCAGTCGCTCCCCGAAAACTATCAGGCCATCGTCACCGAAGCGTCGGCGCTGGCCGATACGGTCGGTCGCTCCGTCGCCTTCCTGGCCGAGCGGCGCGCGCTTGAAGATCTACGCGAGGCGGGCATCGAGGTGTATTTCCCAACGGCAGAGGAATACGCAGAGTTCAGGGATCTCGCGCGCCCGGCCGGTGAGGCTCTGGTCCGCGAGCAGATCGGCGACGAGTGGGTCGATTCCATCCTCGGTGCGATCGATGCCACCCAGGCGTCCTACGCCAATCCGTGATCCGAACAAGCTGAACGGATCGAACGCGCCCGGAGAACCAATGAACGGCGAGTCACCGGGCGCGTCTCTCGCTTGACCTCAAGTGCGGCAGGCGCGTGGGCGCGGACGGCCGGGGGGCATTGCTTTGCAGGCTGTGATCAAGGCGATCGACAACCAGATCACGCGGGTCACCGCGTTGCTGGTCATCATCGGGATGTCTATCACGGTCGGCTCGGTCGTGCTGGGCGTGATCTTCCGCTACTTCCTGCGTGACGCCCTGGTCTGGAGCGAGGAAGTAGCGCGCTATGCGATGATCTGGGTGTCCATGCTGGGCGGTGGCATCGCCTTCCGGCTTGGCGCCCACGTCGCGGTCGACTTCATGGTCAACGCCTTGCCGCCTGGCGCCCGCAGGGCGATCATCTTCGCGGGCCAGCTGGGCATGCTCGTCTTCCTCGCCGTCGTCGTCTGGTACGGCATTGACGTGACGCAGCAGGTGTCCGGACAGCGTACCGCCGCCCTGCGCATCTCGATCGCCTGGGCCTATTCGGCGGTCCCGATCGGCGCGGCGCTGATGGTCTACCATCTGATCGCGATCATGATCGCTCCGCGGCTGGTTTCGCCGTCGGCCTCGAAATACCAGCGCTGAGGACACACCGGTCGATGCTCGCCCTCATCCTTTTCGGATCCATGCTCGGCCTGATGATGCTGGGTGTGCCGATCTTCTTCGCGATCGGCCTGGCCGGACTGATTGGTGCCCTGCATATCGGCGCCGCCGCGCCCTTGATCATTGTGCCGATCGGCATGTTCAACGGCATGGACTCGTTCCCGCTGATGGCCATTCCGTTCTTCATTCTCGCCGGTGAACTGATGAACCGGGGCGGCATCTCCACGCGCCTGGTCGCTTTCGCCTCGGCGGTCGTGGGTCATATCAGCGGCGGCCTCGGCCACGCCAACGTCGTCTCGAACGCGATGATGGCGTCGATGTCGGGCTCGGCTCTCGCAAACATCGCCGCCGTCGGCCGCGTGCTGATCGAGCCGATGGAGAAGGAAGGCTACAAGCGCGACTTCGCCACGGCGATCACCGTAGCTGCCTCGTTGCTAGGCCCAATCATTCCGCCAAGCATCACGATGGTGATCTACGCGATCACCGCAGGTACCTCTGTCGGCGCCATGTTCCTGGCCGGCATCGTGCCCGGAATAATCGTCGCAATCGGCATGATGGTGGTCATCTGGCGTCACGCACGCAAGCGGAACTACCCGGTTCACGACCGCTTCTCGATCCGCCGCGTGGCGGTGACAGCGAAGGACGCCGCCATCTCATTGATGATGCCTGTCATCATCCTCGGCGGGATCTTCGGCGGCGTTATGACCCCGACCGAATCGGCTGCTGTCGCGGTCGTCTACGCCCTCATCGTCGGGCTGGTGGTGTTTCGCGAACTCAAGCTGAGGGACCTCGGACCGATCCTGCTGAACAGCGGCGTGGTGACGTCGTTCATCTTCCTCATCGTCGGCGCGGCGCGGGTCTTCTCGGACCTGATGACCGGAGAGGCGGTGCCCCAGGAGATCGCCAGCCTGATCCTCTCCATCTCGGACGAGCCTGTCCTCCTTCTCCTGCTGATCAACATCTTGCTGCTTTTCGTCGGCTGCATGATGGACACGACCGCGGCCATCCTGATCCTGGTACCGGTCCTGTTGCCGGTGGCCATCGAAATCGGCGTCGATCCCCTGCTTTTCGGCGTGATGATGTCGTTCAACCTCGTGATCGGGCTTGCGACACCACCGGTCGGCGTCGCCCTGTTCCTGGGTTCGGACACCGGCAAGGTCCGTATCGAGGCCCTGGTAGCCCGCATCTGGCCCTTCCTTCTGATCTACGTCGCGGTCCTGCTGCTCATCACATATGTGCCGATCGTAAGCCTCGGCCTGCCACGTCTATTCGGATATTAATCAAAGAGGAGTGAGAGTACGAACCATGTCAACGCCCTACAACATGCCGTTCGATGTTTCCGAATACAAAGGACGGGTAAAGAAAATCCAGGATGCGATGGCCTCGAAGGGCATCGATATCCTGATGATCAACACGCCGGAAAATAATTTCTACGTCAGTGGCTATCGCACGATCGGTTATTACTCGTTCATGGCGCTGTTCGTCCCTGCGGGTGGCGATCCGGTTCATCTGACCCGCTTCATCGAGAAGTCGGTTCTCCAGGGCACGTCATGGATTCCCGACATCGAGACCTATCCGGACACCGAGCACTATCTCGATGCCACGGTCCGGGTCATCAAGGAGCGCGGCTGGAGCGACAAGCGGATCGGCGTTGATCGCAGTGCCTGGTATATCACCATCGCGGATTTCGATGCACTGCGCGAGCGGCTGCCCCAGGTGACCTGGGTTGATTCCACCGGCCTCATCGACACCATGCGCCTGGTGAAATCGCCGGCGGAGCAGGCCTACAGCCGCAAGGCGGGAAAGGCCGCCTCGACGGGCATGCGACACGCCTTCGACGCGCTGCGCGCGGGCGCCACCGAGGACGACCTCATGGCGGCCGCCTATCAGGGCCTGTTCAGCATGGGCAGCGAGTATCCTGCGCTTCCGCCCCTCATCAACAGCGGCATCCGCCACACTATGGCGCACGGCATGGCCGAGGGGAATCCAGTGAAGAAGGGGGACGCCGTCTACTTCGAGATTGGCGCGGCGATCCGGCGCTACCACGCGGCGAACCTGCGTATCGGCTATGTCGGCCAGCCGCCAAAGCTGTTTCACGATCTCACCGATATGTGCCGCCGCTCGCTCGACGCCGGGTTCGAGTATCTGCGCCCGGGCGTGCCAGCGGAGCAGGTCGACCTCGCCTCCCGCAAGGTGATCGACGATGCCGGCTATGGCGACAAGTTCCGCCACAAGGCCGGCTACTCCATCGGCATCGCCCATCCGCCGGACTGGTCGGAGGCGCGCACCATGATGCTCCGGGGCGGCGAGAAGCGGCTGCTCGAGCCCGGCATGGTGTTCCACTTCTTGCCGGCGGTCTTCGAGTACGGCGAATACGGGGTCGGCCTGTCCGAGACCGTGCTGATCACCGACGACGGGCACGAGGTGCTGACCGACATGCCGCGTGAACTGCACGTCGTGAACGCCTGAGCCACTCGACATTTCTGGACATTCGATGACCGACAACTCTCCACGACTGATTGTTTCCGGCGGCCGTGTCTATCGCCATGGCGGCAACACCAACCAGCCGGAAATCGCGGATATCCTGATCGAGGACGGAAAGATCACCGCGGTCGGACCCGATATCGCGGGCACCGAGGCGGCCGCGGGCGCGCAACAGATCAACGCCCACGACCGTCTCGTCCTGCCCGGCTTTGTCAACTCGCACTACCATTCGCACGACGTACTGCTCAAAGGCGCGTTCGAAACGATTCCACTGGAGCTCTGGGTTCTCAACGCGCTGCCACCATCCTATCCGCGCCGCAGCAAGGACGAGCTGCGCGCACGGACGTTGCTCGGCGCCTATGAATGCCTGCGCAGCGGCATCACCACGGTGCAGGACCTGGCGACGGTCTACCCGTTCAATGAGGAAGATCTCGAGGTCATACTCGACGCCTATGCGGAGATCGGCATTCGCGTCGTCTTCGCGCTCCAGGTTGCCGACGTTGCGGGCGTCGATTCCATCCCCTACTGGAAGGAGTGCGTCCCCCAGGAGATGCGCGCCGCCTTGACCGGCGCGGTGGAGCCCTTCAAGGGCCGCGATCTGATTTCGGTCGTGCGCGAGGTGACCGACACCTATCGCGACCGGCACGAGATGATCAGCTGGGCGCTGGGACCGTCATCACCCGAGCGTTGCACCGAACCGTTCCTGCGAAACCTTGCGGGCCTGTCGGAAAGCGCCGACCTTCCCGTCTACACCCACATCTATGAATCCAAGGCGATGACCCTCATCGCCCGGCAGCACTTCCCTCAGGACAACGGGTCGCTGATCAACTATCTGGGACGGGTTGGGCTCCTGGGGCCACGACTGTCGCTGGCCCATAGCGTTTGGATGCTGCCCGAGGAGATCGAGACACTGGGCAGCACCGGCACGAATGTCGTGCTCAACCCCGTCGGCAACATGAAGACAAAGAGCGGGGTAGCGCCGATCAGGGGCTACTACGACGCGGGCGTGAACATCGCGCTGGGCTGCGACAACTGCAGCTGTTCCGATGCCCAGAACATGTTTCAGGCGATGAAGATGTTCGCCCTGCTTTCGGCGATTTCCGATCCCGAGATGGGACCGCCGACGGCGGCCCAGGCGCTGGAGGCCGCGACACTGAGCGGAGCAAGGACGGCGGGGATGTCCGGCAAGGTTGGGGCTCTGGAAGTCGGCCATGCCGCCGACCTGTCGATCCTCGATCTCGCCGATCCGTCCTACATCCCGTTCAACAGCGCCGCCCGGCAGACCGTGTTCACCGAGAGCAGCCGCAGCGTCGAGACGGTGATCGTCAACGGCCGCGTCGTGCTGCGCGATCGTTCCCTGACGACGGTGGACGAGCGGGCGCTGCGAGAAGAGATCGAAGGCCTTATTGGCAATCTCCAAAAGGACGTCGCCCAGGTCACCGCCCGCAACAACAAGATGCTGAAGTATCTTCAGGAAGCGCACCGCCGCACCTGGCAGGACGATGTCGGGCTGAACCGCTACGTGGCCGAGGGGCGGGGCTGACAGGTGAAGCTGGCTCCCGTTGACTACCGTGTCGCCGAGAGCGTCGAGGAATTGCTCGAACTCCTGGGCGAGCTGGGTGACGACGCGGCGATCCTGGCCGGCGGCCAGAGTCTGGTTCCGAGCCTGAACCTGAGGCTGAGTCGGCCCTCGATCCTTGTCGACATCAACCGACTGCCCGATGCCGGCGGCATCGAGGAATTGGACGACGGATGGCTAAGGCTTTTGCCCCTGACACGGCACCGGCAGCTGGAGCGTGATGCCCGGATCGCCGCCGGTCTGCCGCTCGTCGCCAGGGCCATGCCGCATGTGGCCCATGTCGCGATCCGCAATCGCGGAACGGTGGGCGGCAGCCTCGCGCTCGGCGATCCGGCGGCCGAGCTGCCGGCCGTGCTGACCGCGTATGACGCACGCATCGTGCTGCGTTCCAGGCAGGAAACGCGGCGCCTGCCGATCCGCGACTTCTACACCGGCCTCTACGGCAACGAACGCCGGCCCGACGAATATCTCGCCGCCATCGAGGTGCCGCCGGTTCCCCCCGGCGAGCGTATCGCCTTCGGCGAATTGTCGCGGCGTTGCGGCGACTACGCCCTCGCCGGGGTGGCGCTGCGGATGCGCCTGGACGGCGACCGCGTCGCCGACGCGACACTGGTGCTGTTCGGCGTGGCCGACCGCCCTGTCATGGTGCCGGATGCCGCCGAAATCTGCCGCGGCCGCTCGCCGGACGCGGCCCTTTCCCGGGACCTGGCCGAAGCCAGCTGTCAAGGCTGGGAGCCGCTGAGCGACCCGACGACCAGTGCGGCCGCACGGCTTCATCTGGCCCGCGTGCTGGTGACGCGGGCCGTGGCGGCGGTCGTCCGCGGTGATGGCGATGCGTCACGACAAGCTGGTGATCTGCTGCAATGACCATTCGCAAGACCCTTCATGCCACTGTCAACGGGGAGCGGATCGAGCGCACGGTCGACCCGCGAATCAATCTCGTCGACTTCCTGCGTCACGATCTCGGACTCACCGGCAGCCATGTCGGCTGCGAACACGGCGTTTGCGGCGCCTGTACCCTGCGGGTGGACGATGTGGTCGTGCGGGGCTGCCTGATGCTGGCGGTCCAGATCGACGGCTGCCGCGTGGAGACGATCGAGGGCGTCACGGCGTCGGGCGAGATCGCCGCCTTGCAGGAATCCTTCGTCGCGCGCAATGCGCTGCAGTGCGGGTTCTGTACTCCGGGGATGCTGCTGACCGCGGCCGAACTCCTGCGCGAGGTGGATAACCCAAGCCGCCCCGCCATCAGGGAGCACATCTCCGGCAACTACTGCCGCTGCACGGGGTATGAGGCGATCGTCGACGCCATCCAGGCGGCATCGGCCGGGAGAGGCGACGATGAGCGATAGGCTCGACACCGAGACGCCGTCCCCGCTCGGGCAGTCGCTGCCACGCAGCCGGGCGCAACGCACCGTCGCCGGCCAAGGTCGCTTCACCGACGACCTCTCGCTGCCACGGATGGTGCACGCGGCCTTCCTGCGCAGCCCATACGCCCATGCCACGATCAACGGGATCGACGCGGACGACGCCCGCGCCCATCCGGGCGTTGTGGCCGTGCTCACCGGCGCCGACTTGGCCGAACGGGTCGCGCGCTTCGCCGGCCGCCATCCGCTGTTTCCCGACCTCCAGGCGCCCGAGCAATCGGCAATGCCGGTCGAGCGGACGCTCTGGCAGGGCGAGCCGCTGGCGATGGTGATCGCCGAAAGTCGGGCGATCGCGGAAGACGCGGCCGAACTCATCATGGCGGACCTCGACCCGCTGCCCGTGGTCGCCTCCGTCGAGGCCGCCTTGGCCGATGACGCGCCGGTGCTGCATGACGCGATCGGCAGCAATGTCGGCCTCGACATGCATGTCGGCAACCGGCAGCCCGATCAGCCCTTCGCGGATGCGGCGGTCGAGATGTCGGCGGTGTTCCGCTTCGGGCGCCATACCGGCGTCACCCTCGAGCCGCGGGTGATCATCGCCGACTACCGGAGCGCCGAGCGGCGCCTGGACGTCTTCCAGTCCCATCAGTGCCCGCACCAGCAGCAGGATATCTACGCGCGCCTTCTCGGACTGCCCGAACACAAGGTCAGGGTCGTTTGTGGGGATGTGGGCGGCGCCTTCGGCCTGAAGCAGCAGCTCTATACCGACGAGCTGGCCGTGTGCGCGGCGAGCCTGATCCTGCAACGGCCGGTCAAGTTCGTCGCCGATAGGCTGGAATCCTTCGCCTCCGACACCCATGCCCGCGAGCACGTGGTCCATGCGCGCATCGGCGCCAAGGCCGACGGCACGCTGGTCGGCCTCGACCTCGACGACCGCTTCCCCATCGGCGCCTACAGCCAGTACCCGCGCTCCTCGGTCGGCGAGGGCAGTCACGTCCTGCGGATGAGCGGCGCGCCCTACCGCCTGCGCGACTATTCCTGCCGGCTGCGCATGATCTATCAGAACAAGCCGCTTGTCGGGCATTACCGCTCCGTTGGCCACCCGATCGCCTGCGCGGTGACCGAAGCGATGGTCGACCGCGTCGCCGCGCGGCTCGGCATCGACCCGGTCGAGATTCGCCGCCGCAACCAGCTCAAGGACGCGTATTTTCCCTACCAGTCCCCTGGCGGCTTCAGCTTCCGCTACCTGTCGCTCGATGCCTGTCTGGAACGCCTCGTCGATCTCGTGGGCTACGACGACCTGCGCCGCGAGCAGCGGACGCTGCGGGATCGCGGCGTCTTCCGGGGGCTCGGCCTCGCCACCTTCGTCGAGCTCACCGGTACAGGTCCCGGGTATTACGGCGCCGACAACGCCCGGGTCAGCGCCCAGGACGGTGTCTCGCTGAAGCTGGAGCCGGACGGGACGGTGCGGTGCTGGACCAGCCTCACCGATCAGGGCCAGGGCATCGACACCGGCATTCAGCAGGTCGTCGCCCACGGCATCGGCGTGGCCATGGACGCGGTCACGGTCGACAGCGGGGATAGCGCCACCACGCCTTATGGCGGCGGCGCCTGGGCCTCGCGCGGCGCGCCGGTCGGCTCGGAAGCGGCGCTGCGCGCGTCACGCAAGCTCAAGGGCAATATCCTCGATATCGCCGCGGCGCTGCTGCAGACGACCAGGGACCGGCTCGACATCCGTGGCGCCGGGATCGTCGACGAAACGGGCGCGACGCGCATGGACCTGGGCGAGCTCGCCACCATCGGCTATTTCCGCCAGGAGCTGCTGCCCGCCGACCTGCAGCCCAATCTCTTCGTGACCGAGCACTTCGTACCCCGGCTCGATCCCTTCATCATCACCAACGGCATCCACTTCTCGCATGTCGAGGTCGACACCGAAACCGGCTTCGTCCGTCTCCTGGATCACGCGGTGGTGCACGACGCCGGGCGTCTGCTCAATCCGATGCTGGCGGACGAGCAGATCCGCGGCGGCGTGGTCCAGGGGCTCGGCGCCGCGTTGTTCGAAGAACTGATCTACGACGCGGAAGGACAGCTGACCAACGCGACGATGGCCGACTACCTGGTGCCGATGGCCGGAGAAATGCCGGACATCCGCATTGCCCATGTCGAGACGCCCGAGCCGTCGACCGAACTGGGCTCCCGCGGTGTCGGCGAGGCCGGTACCGCCGGGTCGGCCGCCGCCGTCCTGAACGCCATCAACGACGCGATCTCCCCCTTCGACCACACTCTCGACACCCTGCCCGCCACGCCCGAGCGCGTCCTGCGCGCGCTGGGCCGGATCGGATGAACCCCAGCCCGCCGCCCCCGCAACGCCATCGCTGACCCCCTGGAGCCGTCAATGCACATCCGAATACTCGCCGAGTCTGATGTCCGCGAAGTGATCTCGATGCGGGAGGCCATCGACGTCCAGGCGGAGGCCTTCCAGATCGCGGCGAGCGGAGCGACGATCGAGGGATTGCGGAGCCACGCCGTTTCCGAGGATCCGCCCGGTATCGCGATCTTCAACCCCAGCTTTCTGAAAGGCGGCCGGGGCTATGGCGTGAAGGTGGTCTCCGACTTCTACGGCAATACCGAGCTCGGGGTGCCACGCATGAACGCTCTTGTGGCGCTGTTCGATGGCGAGACCGGCCAGCCCCGCACGGTCATGGAAGGCGGCTACCTGACCGATCTGCGCACCGGTGCGGTGACGGCGCTGGCGGCGCGTCATCTGGCGCGACCGGACAGCCGGGTGATGACCATCATCGGTGCCGGCCGCGTCGCGCGCAACCAGCTGGAGGCCATGGCCGAGGTCGTGGACCTGGAGCGGGTGTTCGTGTCCACGCGATCGCGCGACCGGGGTGAGGCCTTCGTCGCCCAAATGTCACGGGCCGGTGGCCGAGTCCCGCGCGACATCCAGCTCGTCGACGATCGCGACGCAGCCGTCGGCCAGTCCGACGTCGTCATCTGCGCCACGACCTCCCGAACGCCGGTCATCGACGGTGCCCGGCTACGCCCGGGAACTTTCGTCGCCTCGACCGGATCCCACGAAGCGACGATGCGCGAGATCGACAGCGAAACGGTCAGACGCGCCTCGAAGTTCGTCATCGACAGCCGCCGGGACTGCCTGCCGGATGCCGGCGATTTCCAGATCCCCATCGCCGAGGGGATACTGGACGCGGCGGACGTCGCGGAGATCGCCGAGCTGGTCAGCGGCAACCGGCCGGGGCGCGACAACGCGGAGGAGATCACCATCTTCAAGTCGATCGGCGTGCCGATCCAGGACCTCGTGACGGCCCAGCGTATCGAGGCGAACGCCAATGCCCGGGACATGGGCACGCTCATCGACATCGGCGGCGATCACGACTGACACCGGGGAAACAGACTCGTCCCCTGGCCCCTACCAATGGAGAACGCGATGTCAGCGCCCTCGCCCGCCATCGACGCTAAGCGGTATCTCGCCGACCAGCACGCGCTGCGCCAGTTCGGCAAGCACGGGACCGGCGTCGTGCGTCCAGCCTTTTCCGAGCCCGACATCGAGGCCCGACGCTGGCTCGCCGGGCGGTTTTCCGAGGCAGGCCTGACTCCGGTCTTCGACCCGGTCGGCAACCTCTTCGGACTGCCGCCGGGTGACGGGACGTTTCTCCTCCTCGGCTCCCACAGCGACAGCCAGAAGGAGGGCGGGTGGCTTGACGGCGCCTATGGCGTGATCGCGTCGCTCGAGGTGGTCCGGGCGCTCAACGAGGCCGCTTCCGGCCCGGTCGCGCTGGTCTCGTTCCAGGACGAGGAAAGCCATTTCGGACCGCTGACCGGCAGCCAGGTCGCCGCCGGCCTGCTCGATCTCGATCAGGCCCTGGATCTCAAGAACGCGGACGGCCAAAGCCTGGGCGAGGCCCGCAAGGCCATGCCCGAGGTACTCGAGGCGACGCCGGTGTCGCTCGACCGGTTCCACGGCTTCATCGAATCGCATATCGAGCAGGGACCGGTGCTCGACACCGCCGGCGAGGCGATCGGCGTCGTCGAGGCGATCGTCGCCTTCCGGCAATGCCTAGTCACCCTGACGGGCGAGCAGAACCATGCCGGCACCACGCCGATGGCGTTGCGCAAGGACGCGGTGGCCGGCTTCATCGCCGCCGCGCAGGCCGTCGGGGACGCGGTCGGCCCGCTGCTGGGACCGGTGACGGTGTGGACGATCGGGCGCGTCGAGGTAAAGCCGAACGCCCCTTCCATCATCCCGGGCGAGGTGCGCTTCACGGTGCAGATGCGCGACCCGGACGCCGACCGGCTCGACCGCATGATGGAGGCAGCCCAGGCGGCGATCCGTTCGGTCTCCGAGGCGCGGGGGCTGAGGCACGGCTTCGCGCCGGTCGACCAGTTGAAGCCGACGCCGATGGATGCCGGCCTGATCGGCGCCTTGTCGGAGGCGGCCGAGCAGGTCAGCCCGGGCCGCTGGCGGCGCATGCCGTCGGGCGCGGTGCACGATGCCTCGAACATGGCCGCCCACATGCCAGTGGGCATGCTGTTCGTGCCCTCGATCCGGGGTATCAGCCACAGCTTCGAGGAAGACACCGCGGAGGCGGACCTGGTCACGGGAGTCGAGGTTCTTTGCGCCGCGACGGCGCGCCTTCTGCAGTCCGGATGGCGCGGACGATCCCGATGACCGTCAATCGGCCAGCTCGATCAGCCGCCTGTAGGCCTCCGCCGCGGCCTTGAGCTCGCTGACCGAAACGGTCTCGTCGTCGCTGTGCCATTGAGCCGGATCGCCGGGGCCCCACATCGCCGCCTCGCCGCCGAGATGGTGGATCAGTCCGGCGTCGAGCGCGCCCTTCATCCAGAATGTCTCGAGCAATGGCCATCCGGCCCGCCGCACCGCCTCGCGCGCCGCGTTCATCATCGGACCGTCTGGATCGAGAAGGCAGGGATACATCACCGGTCCCAGTTCCGTTGTGACGCGCCAGGGGGCCGGGAGAGAAAGGGCGTTCGCCAGATTGTCGTAGGTGGCCTGCGGATCCTGTCCCGGAAGCAGCCGGCGGTCGAGGACGATGCGCACCCTGGACTGGATCGTGTGCGTCGCGTCGGGCCAGCTGTCGATCGACGTCGCGACCAGGGTCGCGGGCCCGAGATCCGCGTGCACCTCGTCGACCGGCGCCAGTTCCCTGACCAATTCGAGAATGCGCCGGCCTCCCTCGATGGCATCGATGCCGGCCTCGGGCGTGCTGCTGTGCGCGGCCCGACCGTGAACATCAACGGTGATGTCGATACGCCCCTTGTTGCCCAGCGCAATGCGATTGCCCGTGCCGATCCCGACGACACACATGCGCGGGACGCCGGTCTTTTCCAGAACGAGCCGCGCGGCATCGTGTCGACCGGTCTCCCCGGCAGGTGTCACCGCGATGACGATGCGCCGACCGGCGACGCGGTCCGCCGCCGCTTCAGCGGCAACGATCATCGCCGCCAGGGCTGCCTTCTGCTCGGCAACGCCGCGTCCGCGCACCAGCGTCTCGCCGTCACGTTCGACCAGTTCGCCGGCAAACGGATTCACCATTTCAGCGGCCGGGTGCGTCATCGCGTAGCCGAGCAGCATCAGATCCGGCGGGCGGGACGTGTCGCCGATGTCGACCAGGCAGGTGCCCATGGCGTCGCGTGTCACCGCCGGTCCGATTGCCTCCAGGGCGGGCCGGACGCATTGCGAGAGAAACGCCTGGACTTTCGGCTCGGCCTCGAACCGGTCGGTCTGGGGGCTTTCGAACCGCACGAATTCGCGCGCCAGGCCGACAAGTCTCTCGGTGGGGATGGGCGTCGACGGATCCTCCGGCATCAGCCCACCGCTTCCCTGTTCAGCTCGGCCGACGCATCGCGACTTTCGACGGAAGCCTCGCGGCGCAGATAGTCCTCCAGCCATTGCGAATGCGCCATGACGTGCTCCTGCATCACCTGCTCGGCCACCGCCGGATCCTTCTCCTCCAGGGCGTCGATGATCAGCTTCTCAGAGAAGCCAGGCGCTTCCGGCCTGCCATAGACGGAGATGTGCAGACGGAAATAGGGGCGGCAGGTATCGCGCAGCAGGTTGATCTGTGCGGCAAGGCGGGGGCGCGCCGCGAGGCGGACCACGAACTGGTGGAACTCGTCATGATGCGCAATCCACTTCTCGGGCTTTGTCTTGGCCCGCTCCATCCGGTCCCAGAAGTGATGCAGATCGGCGATGTCGTCCACCGACGCGTTGATCGCCGCATGCCGGGCCGCGAGACCCTCGAGCACCGCCCGGATCTCGAAAATCTCGTGCACCTCCTTCCAGCTCAGGCTCTGCACGACTGCCCTTCGGTTCGGTCGGAAGACCACCAGTCCCTCGGCATCGAGCTGCCGAATGGCCTCGCGGACCGGCATGCGACTCACGCCGATCTGCTGAGCGACCTGCTCAGGCTTGAGCAAGCTGCCCGCTGGCAACTGGCCTTCCAGGATCTGCTTTCTGAGATGAAGGTATGCCTGCTGCTGCGCTGATGCCGGCCGGTCGGAAACCATCTGACGTCTCTCCCCCATTGCGGGGTTTGAGGTCCCGGTCAAGCCATCCCCGCACGCTTCATGTTAGCGATCAATCGCTACCTGACGAAGGCCAATCCAACAACGGTCTTGAGCCTTCCGGCACAAAGTGGATACATGTATCATAAGAATCAGGTCAAGAGGAGCAAGGCTCGATAATGTCGCTGCTGGCACACAATGCGCGACTTGTGCGATCCGGTGGCGTGCATCCCGGCGGCATCCTGGTCGACGACGACGGACGTATCGCGGCAGTCCTGCCGCCCGGCGACCGGCCGCGTGCCGACATCACCATCGATGCCGAGGAAAGACTTCTGTTTCCCGGCTTCATCGACGCGCATGTGCACATGCGCGACCCCGGTGCCCCGCACAAGGAGAGCTTCGCGAGCGGTACGCGCTCGGCCGCTGTCGGCGGCATCACCACAGTCATGTGCATGCCCAACACCAAGCCGGTGCTCGACACGCCCGCCGGGTTTCGCGCCGCGCGGAAGGCGGCTGAGGGGCAGGCCCATGTCGACTTCACGCTGCAGGGGGCGATCTTCCCGCGCAATCTGGACAGCGCGTCGGAGCTGTGGGCGCTGGGTCTCACCTCGTTCGAGACTCTGACCGCGGAAACCGCCCCGGACGACACCTTCGGCAACCCCGAGGAACAGCGTCTCCTCCTCGATCGCATGGCCCGGATCGGCGCCACCGTCGGGATCTACGCCTCGGACCGGTCTCTGATCGACGCTGAGATCGACCGCCTCAAGGCAACCGGAAGGACCGACTTCGAAGCCTTCGCCGTGGCCCGCCCCGTGGCCGCAGAGGCGGTCACCATCGCCGGCCTGATCGAACTCGTCCGCGCCACCGGCGCGGCGACCGTCCTGCGCCAGGTCAGCACCGTGCGCGGCTGCGCGCTCGCCCGCACGGCCAAGCGCGAAGGCCTGACACATCTCTTCGTCGAGGCGACGCCGCACCACCTTCATCTCGACCGGACTGCGCTCGGCCGGCTTGGGCCGTTCGCCCAGATGCTGCCGCCGCTGCGCGATCCCGACGACGTCCGCGCGCTGGTCGACGGCGTGGTCGACGGCACCGTCGATTTCGTGGGCTCAGACCACGCGCCGCATGCCGTGGAGGAGAAGACCGCAAGCGACACGCCCTGGAAGACGCCGGGCGGCACGCCCGGCCTCGACACCATCGTTCCCGCCGTTCTGGACCTCCACGCGCGGGGCCTGATCGAGGCAACGCGCGTGGCCGATCTGCTGTGCTGGGCGCCCGCGCGAATCTTCGGCATCGCCGGCCGCAAGGGCGCCCTTGAGGTCGGCATGGATGGCGATCTCGTCCTCGTCGACATGACGGCAAGGCGGGTGGTGAGCCAGGACCTCGTGCTGTCCAAGGCCGGCCGATCCCCGTTCGAGGGCCACGAACTGTCCGGCTGGCCGCTGCTGACCGTGCTGCGGGGCCAGCCGATCGCGGAGGCGGGCGCGCTGACGGATGGCCAGCCCGGGGGGCGCTTCGTCGCCCGCGACCACCAGGCCTAGAGGCGACATGCTCGGAGAAAACGGCCGCATCGGCATCCTGCTGCCCGCCAACAACAGCGTTCTCGAACCGGAGATCTGGTCTGCGCTGCCGCCCGGCGTCTCGCTGCATCCGACGCGGCTGCTGGTCGAGGGCGACCTGACACCCGACGCGATCCACAAGATGGAGGCGCAGGTCGATCGCGGGGTCCGGGAACTGATGGCCACCGGCGTCGACCTGATCGTCTATGCCGACATGGTGACGACCTTCATCATGGAGGAGGGGTGGAACGCGGCCGCCGCCGCGCGGATCGCCGAGACAACGGGCATCCCCTGCGTTTCAGCGTGGAGCGCCATGATGGACGCAGCCAGCGAACTTGGGCTTCGCAGCATCGGGCTGGCCAGTCCGTATCCACGCGCCATCCATGACCAGGCGGTGGCGTATTTCCGAAAGGTCGGGTTCGACGTCCGCGCCGATGACACGCTCGATATCCTGGGCGTGCGCGACGTGCCCAAGGTGACCGCCGAACAGGTTATCGACCTCGCCCGACAAGTGGCGGTCGACGGTGCCGAGGGCATCGTCCTGCTGGCAACCGACCTGCCCACCTTCGACGCCATCGAGCGCCTGGAGGACCTGCTTTCGCGGCCCGTTGTGACCTGCAACCAGGCGATCCTGTGGAAGTGCCTCCGGACGCTGGAACAGCCGCCGGCCGACCGACCCCTCGGCCGTCTCCTTTCAAGCCGACAGCAATGACAGGGATCATGACATGAGCGACACTGCGGCCGATGTCCGCGCCCCGGCCCGACGGGCCGCCGGCATGCCGCGATCCGCGATCCGCGAGATCATGGCCCTGGCGGCCGGCCGTCCCGAGGTCATCCATCTCGAGGTCGGAGAGCCGGACCACGGCACACCTGACCATATCATCGAGGCCGCCTTCCAGGCGGCCCGCGACGGCTATACGCGCTACACTGCGAATAACGGGCTGCCCGGCCTGCGTGAACTGATCGCCCGGCGTCAGCAGGCGCGCACCGGACTCGCCTGCACGGCGGACCAGGTCGTGGTCACGGTCGGCGCGGTCGGCGCGCTGTACACGGCGCTGATGTCCGTGATGGATGCCGGTGACGAGATCCTGTTGCCCGATCCCGGGTGGCCGAACTACGAGGCGATCGTCCGGCTTGGCGATGGCGTGCCGGTGCGATACCGCCTGAACCCGGACAATGGTTTCCTGCCTGATGTCGAGGAGATCAGCCGCGCAGTCACGCCGCGCACCAAGGCGATATTGATCAATTCTCCCGGCAACCCGACAGGCGCCGTGTTCCCGCGTGAGGTGATGAACGAGCTCGGAAACCTGGCCAACCGGACCGGACTCTATGTCATCAGCGACGAGATCTACGAGGACATCCTGTTCGACGGGCTGGCGCATGTCTCGGCCTTCGAGACCGTCCCGCCCGACCGCGTGCTGATCGTCTCGGGCGTGTCGAAGAGCTATGCCATGACGGGCTGGCGCCTCGGCCATCTGATCTGCCCGCCCGACCTTGTGGGCCTGCCGATCAAGCTTCAGGAGCCGATCGTCTCATGCGCCTCCGCGATTTCCCAGAAGGCCGCGGAAGCGGCGCTGTCCGGGCCGCAGAACATCGTTGAAGACGGCCGGCGGATCTTTCAGCGACGGCGCGATATTCTGGTCGAGGTCTTCGTGGACAGCCCCGCACTGCCGGTGCGCCCCAACGGCGCCTTCTATGGGCTGGTGCGCATTCCACCGGACGCGGCGACCGGCCTGGAATTCGCCAAGCGGTTCCTGGTCGAGGAGAATGTTGCGACGGTTCCGGGCGAAACCTTTGGTGAGGAGACCAGACGATTCGTGCGCGTCGCCTTTACGTGTTCCGACAACGACCTGCGCACCGGTTTGACAAAGCTTCGACACTTTCTCGAAAGATGAACATCTTCGCGGACTGCCGGAATAAACTGCGAGCGCTCGTATCCTGGTGCGAAAGCGTCATCGACGATGCATCCGCCGTCCCCGCAGCAACCGACGTGAACACTTGCGAGGGATTTTGCGAGTTCAACGATCTGCATGCCCCTCTTCCCAAGAAATACAATTGGTCAGACTTGTTTGACCAGCGGATGTCGAATACACCTAATGCGTTTGTACTTGTGGAATCTTCGTCATTAGCCCTCTTTTCCTACCGGGTGACAAGATCAACTTCGTGAAAGACTCCAGGTGGACACGATGTAAACGGTGGTTGGCTCACAATAAGAGTCGTCCTGACCTGCTCCCTGAACTGTCCTTAGTCGATGTGGGTGACCGGCCCCCACCAAGTGGTCCAGGTTGAAGTTTAGTTCATGAACGGCTTCTCGGCCAAGCTGGGCGGTCGGTGTAGCAGAGCGGAGCCGAGCGGCCGGCTTGGCAGCACGATCGTTTCGGGAGCCGGCGGTCGGTAGCCTAGCGCGCTGTGCGGCCGGACGGCGTTGTAGTGCCTGCGCCATTGTTCGATGACCACCGCGGCCTCCTTCACGCTATAGAAGATTTCGCCGTCGAGCAGTTCGTCTCGAAAGCGGGCATTGAAGCTCTCGATGAACCCGTTTTCCCAGGGCGATCCCGGCTCGATATAGGCCGTCCTGGCACCGACCGCGGCGATCCATTTGCGGACCGCTTCAGCGACGAACTCGGGGCCGTTGTCCGACCGCACGAATGCCGGCGCGCCGCGTAGGATGAACAGGTCTGTCAGCACGTCGATGACGTCGATCGAAGAGAGCTTGCGCCTGACCCGGATCGCCAGGCTCTCCCGGGTGAACTCGTCCAGGACGTTGAGCGTCCGGAAGGCCTGGCCGTCGTGGGTGCGATGATGCACGAAGTCGTAGGACCAGACATGGTTGCGTCGCTCCGGCCGGAGACGGATGCACGAACTGTCATTCAACCAGAGACGCCCCTTCTTTGGTTGCCTGGCTGGAACCTTCAGCCCCTGTTGCCGCCAGAGCCTTTCGACCTGCTTGTCGTTCACCTGCCAGCCCGCATTGCGGAGCAGGGTCGCAATGCGGCGGTAGCCGTAGCGGCCATACTGCCGGGCCAAGGCAATCATGTCCGAGACCAGAGCCTCTTCATCTGATCGGCCCCGCGGTTCGCGGCGTTGGGTAGACCGATACTGGCCCAGAACCTGGCAAGCCCGCCGTTCGGACACGCCAAGGCGCGAGCGGACATGGTCGATGCAGCGGCGACGGCGCGAGGGGTTCAGAAGTTTCCCCGTGCCGCCTCCTTCAAAATCTGGGCATCCAGGGTCAGGTCCGACACCGCGCGGCGCAGGCGTTCGTTCTCCTTCTCGAGCGCCTTGAGCCGACGGAGCTGGTCGCCGCTCATGCCACCGTACTCGTTGCGCCAGCGGTAGAAACTGACCTCGCTCACCCCGATCCGACGAATGGCCTCGGCCATCGACAGACCCTGGCTGTGCAGAACGTCCACCTGCCGCAGCTTCGCGACGATTTCCTCAGGCTTGTACCGCTTCCTCGACATCGCTGGTCCTCCTCGTTCCTAAACATCAGGCTGGACCAGTTCGATGGGGGAGGAGCGGCCCGCAATATGCCGCTCAAGGCTACAGCGACCGGCTGCGGGACGCCGGACTAGTCGACTCGATGAGCCGCCGCGGAAATCCCTACGACAATGCCAAGATGGAAAGCCTGATGAAGACGCTGAAGGTCGAAGGCGTCTATCCGATGGCATTCGAAACCGCCGAGGATGTTGCTGAGCGCCTGCCGAGTTTTATCGAGACGTACAACGCCCGGCGCCTCCACTCAGCGCTTGGCTATTTTAACCCAAATCCATATGAGGAGCTACACGCTTGGCTGCCGGTCAAAGACGCCGCCTGATCCTGTTCGGCCCAAGGGGCCCGCTCCATGAACAACGTGGCCGGGAAGAAGATACTTGATCAGCCTCCCTGACTGCATGGCAACCGACCGACACTCACGCCCGGTCATGCGTCGTTCAAATGACAAGCCGAGAGACGGCCATCGGATAGGCGCTTTAGTGCTGGGACTTCCGCGCGACAGCGTTCATGGGCATGCGGGCAGCGCGGATGGAAATGGCACCCGCTGGGCGGATCGAGGGGCGACGGGATCTCGCCGGAGATCGGGTTGAAGTCGACATGCCGGTTGTCGAGGCGTGGCACTTCACTCATCAATGCCTGTGTGTAGGGGTGGTTCGGGTCGTCGAAAAGCGTCTTCGTCGGACCTTCCTCCACAACGCGTCCAAGATACATCACCACGACACGATCGGCGATGTGGCGCACCACGCCGATATCGTGGCTGATGAACAGATAGGCGAGCCCCAGTTCGGCGCGCAGGCGCATGAACAGGTTGATGATCTGGGCCTGGATCGAGACGTCGAGCGAGGCGACCGATTCATCGCAGACCACGACCTCCGGGCGCACCGCCAGCGCCCGGGCGATGCCGATGCGCTGGCGCTGACCGCCGGAGAACTGGTGCGGGAAGCGGCTCTTCATCGACGGGTCGAGGCCGACCTGCTCCAGCACCGAGTCGACATGGCCATCGATCTCGCCCGGCGGCACCACGCGATGGTAACGCGCGCCCTCGCCGACGATCCGGCCCATGCGATGCCGGGGGTTGAGTGAGTCGAGCGGGTCCTGGAAGATCATCTGGATCTTCAGTGCCGTGCGCCGGGCCGCCTCGCTGTCGTCCAGAGCGATCCGCTGGCCGCGGAAGCACACCTCGCCGGCGCTCGGCGCGTCGATGCCGGCGACCAGCCGTCCGAGCGTGGACTTGCCACAGCCCGACTCGCCGACCAGCCCGACCGCCTCCCCCTCGCCGATGGTCAGCGAGACGTCGTCGACGGCGTGGACGATGCGCTGGTGCACGCTGGCGCCGAGCCGGCGGGCGACCCGCTGCACCAGGTCGAGGCGGCGGGAGAAGCGCCGGCTGACCCGGCGCACCTCGATCACGGGCGGTCGCGCGGTCATCGGGACTCCACCAGCGGATGGATGCAGCGCGCGTGGTGCCCCTCGCGGATATCGGCCAGCGCGACCGGCTCGCGGCAGCCCTCGGTGGCGCGGTCGCAGCGCGGCCGGAAGCGGCAGCCCCGGGGCATGCGGTCGAGCGGCGGCACCATGCCGCGGATCTGATTCAGCGGCCGGCCCGGTTCGTTGTGCCAGGGCACCGAGCGGATCAGGCCGTCGGTGTAGGGATGCAGCGGCCGGTCGAGCACGGCGTCCACGCCCCCCTCCTCCACCACGCTGCCGCCATACATGACGTAGATGCGCTCCGCCAAGCCGGCCACCACCGAGAGGTCATGGGTGATCCAGATCAGCGCCGTGCCGTGCTCGCGGCAGAGCGACTGCACGACCGCCAGGATCTGCGCCTGGATGGTGACGTCCAGCGCCGTGGTCGGCTCGTCGGCGATGATCAGGTCGGGCCGGTTCAGCAGCGCGATGGCGATGGCCACGCGCTGGCGCATGCCGCCGGAGAACTGGTGCGGATAGGCGTCGAGCCGCTCCTCCGGCGACGGAATGCCGACCTGGGCCAGGGCGTCGCGGCAGCGCTGCCGGGCGGCCTCGGCACCGACCGACGAGTCGTGGGCACGGATCGCCTCGACCATCTGGGTGCGGATGCGCAGCACCGGGTTCAGCGTCATCATCGGGTCCTGGAAGACCATGGCGATGCGGTCCCCGCGCAGCTGGCGCAGGCGGCGCCGGGAGACCGTGCGCAGATCCTCGCCATTGAGCAGCACCTTGCCGGCGGCGACCTCGCCGGGCGCCTCGATCAGCCCCATGATCGACAGGCCGGTCACCGACTTGCCGGAGCCTGATTCGCCGACGAGGCCGACGATCTCGCCCCGGCCGACGGTCAGCGAGACGTCCAGGATCGCCGGCACCGGTCCGCGCCGGGTGACGAAGCGGGTTTCCAGGCCCTCGACCTTGAGCGTCGGAATGGCGTGGGATCGGGCCATAGCTCAGCGCCTCAGCCGGGGGTTCAACAGGTCGCGCAGCGTGTCGCCGACCAGATTGATGCCGATGATCAGCAGCACCAGCGCGACGCCGGGAAAGACGCTGATCCAGTAGTCGCCGGAGAGCAGATAGGTGTAGCCATTGGAGATCAGGAGGCCGAGCGAGGGCTCGGTCACCGGCAGCCCGATGCCGAGAAAGCTCAAGGTCGCCTCCAGCATGATGGCGTAGGCCACGCGCATGGTCGCCACCACGATCAGCGGCGGCAGGCAGTTGGGCAGGATGTGGCCGAAGATGATTCGGCGCTTGGGCAGGGCCTGGCAGCGCGCGGCGTCGACATAGGCGCGGCGCCGCTCAACCAGGGCCGAGCCACGCACGGTGCGGGCGTAATAGGCCCATTGGGTGACCACCAGGGCGATGATGATCTTGTCCACCCCCTGGCCCAGGATGGCGAGCAGGATGAGGGCGATGAGAATGGCGGGGAAGCTGAGCTGCAGGTCGACGATGCGCATCAGCAGGGCATCGGTGCGCCCGCCCGCATAGGCGCTGACCAGGCCGATCGAGGCGCCGATCACCAGGGCGATGGCGGCGCTGAGAATGCCGACCTCGATGCTGGTCCTGAGCCCGTAGAGGATGGCGCTGAGCAGATCGCGCCCCTGGTCGTCGGTGCCGAGCCAGAAGGTCATCCCCGTCATGCTCTCCGCGCCCGGCGGCAGGCGCGAATCCATGAAGTCGATCTGCATCAGGTCGTAGGGATCCTGCGGCGCGATCAGCGGCGCGAGGAAGGCGAGAACCGCGAGCACGCCGACGATGACCATGCCGGTCAGCGCCAGCCTGTCCCGGAAAAGCTCGACCAGCAGCTCGCGGCCGGGCGAACGCGGCGGCGGTGGGGGCGGCAGGTCGTCCTCGTCCGGACGGATCAGCGCGGCCTCGGTCATTCGCCCTCGTCCCCCAGGCGGACGCGCGGGTCGACGGCGGAATAGAGGATGTCGACGATCAGGTTGATGAACGAGAACATAACGACGGTGATCAGCAGGTAGGCGACGATCAGCGGGCGGTCGAGCACGGCGATGGCGTCGATGATCAGCTTGCCCATGCCCGGCCAGGCGAAGATGGTCTCCGTCACCACCGCGAAGGCGATCAGCGAGCCGAGCTCGATGCCGAGCACGGTAATCAGCGGGATCAAAGTGTTCTTCAGCACGTGCAGGCTGACGATGCGCGTCTCCGACAGACCCTTGGCCCGGGCGAAGCGGACATAGTCCATCTGCAAGCACTCCATCACGCCCGCCCGGGTCAGCCGGATGACCAGCGAGATCTTGAACAGCGCCAAGTTCAGGGCCGGCAGCAGCAGGTGCGAGAGCCCGTCCAGCGTGAAGATGCTGAGCTCGAGACCCAGAACGTCGACCGTGTCGCCGCGACCGGAGGAGGGCAGCCAACCGAGGAAGACGCTGAAGGCCATTATCATGATCAGGCCGATCCAGAAGGTCGGCAGGCTGAAGCCCAGGATCGAGAAGCCCATGATGCCGCGGGCGAGCGGCGATTTCGGATCGAGGCCGGCGATGATACCGAGCGGAATGCCGAGCACCAGCGCGATGAACAGCGCCGTGAAGGCGAGTTCCAAAGTCGCCGGCAGGCGGTTGAGGATGAGGTCGAGCGCCGGCTGGTTGAACAGGAAGGAATTGCCGAGGTCTCCGCTGAGCGCGCCGGTCAGGAATTTCCAGTACTGTTCCCAGACCGGCCGGTCGAGACCGAAGGCCTGGATCGTCTGCTCGCGCTCGAGCGGCGTGGCGGCCGGGTCGATCAGGATGTCGATGGGATTGCCGACCATGAAGATGCCGACGAAGACCAGCACCGACATCACCAGCAGGGTGATCACCGTCTGTCCGACGCGGCGGATCAGGAAGACCGTCATGACGCCACCGCCTCCAGTGCGCCCGCAGGGTCCGGCAAGGCGCAGAGCCGGGCGATCAAGCGATCGAGCAGCGGCCGCTCGTCGACGACGCGGACCACGCTGGCATTGACCGGCCGGTCGCCGACGCCGTGGAAGTCGGCATGCAGATGGCCCTGGACCTCGCCGGCGGTGGCGACGCCGATCGCGGCATCCCTGGTCCGGAAGAGCTCCGGCCAGAGCAGCCAGGCCACGGTCAGGGCGTCGTGAACCGGCCCGCCCGGGCGCCCGAAACGCACCGGATCGCCGCGGTCGGAGGCGCGGAACAGCCGCGCGAAGACACGGGCCGGCAGCGCGCCCTCCCGCTCCAGCCTCTGCAGGTCCGCTTCGGTCAGCAGGGCCTGGAAGGTGGCCTCCAGCGGCAGCAGGGTGAGCGGCACGCCGGCGCGCACAACGCTGGCCGCCGCATGCGGATCGGCCAGCATGTTGAAGTCGGCCCAAGGGGCGCGGTTGCCGAGCGCCGAAAGCGCGCCGCCCATCACCACGATGCGGGCGATGCCGGCGGCGACCCGGGCATCCTGCACCAGCGCGAGGGCCAGATTGGTCAGCGGGCCGAGGGCGCAGATCGTGACTGGCCGGCCGCGCTCGACGCCCCCGATCGCCGCGTCGACGAGCGCCTCGACGGCGCCTCGGCGCCTCGGCGCCACCGGCCGTACCGGCACCAGATCGTCGCCGAAGGCGCCCAGCGCGCTGTGCCGGCCGAAGACCTGCCTGCGCACCAGCGGCTGGCCGGCGCCGGCATGCAGCGGCACGGCGGCGAGACCGGCCAGCGCCAGCACCCGGCCCGCATTCGCCACGACCGCGTCGAGCGGCACGTTGCCGGCGACCGCCGTCACGGCAAGCAGGTCGAGCTCCGGCGAGGCCGCGGCGAGCAGGATCGCCCCGGCATCGTCGACGCCGGGATCGGTGTCGATGATCAGTGGCAGCGCGCTCACGCGACGACCCTCCGGCGGCCCGCCGCCAGTCGCTCGGCGAGCAGGCCGTAGAAGGCGTCGGCATCGACCTCGGTGACCACGTCGACGCTCGCCGCGGCGCCGGTCTGGCCGTACCAGTCGGGCACCGTCTGCCCGAGCGTCAGGGCGCCTTCCAACTCCACCGCGACGGCAGCGGCGCGGGTCGCGAAGGCCTGCGGCCGCAGCAGATGGGCGATGACCAGCGGATCGTGCAGCGGCCCGCCGGGGCCGGCGAAACGCGCCGGATCGCCGCGATCCCAGAAGCGCAGGAGGTCCCCGACCGTACGGCCGAGCGCGCCGCCCACCGCCTCGATCATCGCCACCCGCTCCGGCGTGCTGAGCGCCTGGTGCGAGGCGTCGAGCCCGATCGCTGTGATCGGCAGGCCGCTGGAGAAGACGATGTGCGCGGCGTGCGGGTCGGCCAGTATGTTGAACTCCGCGGCCGGCGTGCGGTTGCCCGGGACCTGGTAGGCGCCGCCCATCATCACCACACGCTCAATGCCGGCGGCGATCTTAGGGTTAATTCGCAGCGCTACCGCCAGATTGGTCAGCGGCCCCATGGTGCACACGGTGATCGGCGCGCCCTCCTCGGCCGCCGCGGTCAGCGCCTCGACCAGGAAGGCGACGGCGTGCCGCCCGGCCGGCGGACGCGTCGGCGCCGTCAGGTCGAGCTTGCCGAGACCTGTCGGGCCGCTGAACAGCCCGCGGATCGGCTCGCGCACCAGCGGGCGGTGGCAGCCGGCATGCACCGCGACACCCGACTCGCCGGCCAGGGCGCAGATCTGCAGCGTATTGCGGACCGTCAGGTCGATCGACACGTTGCCCGAGACCACGGTGATGCCGCGAAGCTCCAACTCCGGCGAGGCGAAGGCCAGAAGCAGGGCGATCGCGTCGTCGATCCCTGGATCGCAGTCGATGATGATGCGTCGAGGCTGCACGGCAGGCGCCATTCTATACGATCGGTAAGGTGATTTCCCGGGTGGATCAGAGCGCGCCGACGGCCCGCAATGCCCCCTCGATTTCGCCGCTGGCCGCGCTGTCGAGCGGCTGCTGCGGCGGCAACGGGTCGCCCACGGCGAAACCCTGAAGCGCCAGCGCGGACTTGATGCAGCCCGCCAGCGAATACTTCGCGAACAGCTCGTTGATCCGCCAGAGCGGCCGCTGACGCTCCATTGCCCTGTCCCATCTGCCGGCGCGGGCGTCGTCGTAGAGCGCCACGCTCTGCTCCGGCACCACGCAGGCCGGACCGGCCATCCAACCGACGCCGCCGATCAGCATGACGGCGGCCGGGATATGCGCGGAGGCCGCGAAGACCGACAGGCGGCCCTCGGTGCGCGACAGGATCGACAGCAGCCGCCCGGTATTGGCGGAGGCATCCTTGATGTAGCGGATGTTGTCGATCCGGCTCAGCCGCTCGATCACCGGCAGCGAGAGGTCGGAACGCTGGAAGACGGGATTGGTGTAGAGCACCACGCTGCGCCCACCGGCAGCCTCGGCGATCGCCCGGAAATAGGCCTCGACCCCGCTGTCGGGGATCGGGAAATAGGCCTCGAGGATAGCCAGGATGCCATCGACGCCCGCCTCGACCATCGCCTCGGTCTGGGCCACCGCGTCGGCGATGGTGGTGGCGGCGACACCGGCCACCACCGGCACGCGGCCGCGATTGGCGGCGACGACGCGCCGGGTCACCGCCAGGCGCTGGGCATTGCCGAGATAGGCGAACTCGCCCGTGCTGCCGAGCGGGGTCAGGCCATGCACGCCGGCGGCGACCAGGTGCTCGACGAGGTCGCCGAGCACCCCTTCCATGACCCGGCCGTCGCCGTCGATCGGCGAGACCAGGTAGGGAAAGACGCCGTGGAGGTCGGTCATGGCTCGAAACCCGCTGCCGCCGGGCCCCTACTCGGCCGGCGCGACCTCGTAGGCGAGCGTGTAGCCGTCGGTGCGGCCGTCATAGCCGACACCCTCTCCCACCGCCCAGGAATGGGCGAGGAAGAAGACCGGGATGACCCCGAGATCGCCCATACCGATCTCCATGGCCTCCTGCAGCAGGGTCTCGCGCTCGGCATCGTCCAGCGTCTCGCGGGCGGTCGCCAGGGCTGTGTCGAAGGCCTCGCTGGAATAGCGGCCGCGATTGCCGCGCCCGCCGCTCTCGCTGAAGGTCTCCAGCAGTGGGCCGAGCACGCCGGAGGCTTCGCCGGTTTCCGCCGCCGCGCCGCCCATGATGAAGCTGAACTCCAGCGCCGAGGCACGCGAGAAGTAGACGCTGGCCGGCAGGGTCACGATCTCGGTCTGGATGCCGATGCGGGTGAGCATCTGGCCGATCGCCTGGGCGATCTGCTCGTCGTTCGGATAGCGGTCATTCGAGGCGTGGAAGGTCAGCGAGAATCCGTCCGGATAGCCGGCCTCGGCCAGAAGCGCCCGCGCGGCCTCCGGGTCGTAGGGATCGACCTCGAGGTCGGGCGACCAGCCGAAATAGCCCTCCGGAACAAGCTGGCCGGCGGGCACGCCCTGGCCGTCCATGATGCGGTCGACCAGGCCCTGGCGGTTGATGCCCATGGAGATGGCGCGGCGCACCTCGGCCGAGCGCAGGGGATTGGTACCGTCGGGAGCGGCCGCGAAGGGCGAGGTCTCGCGATCCTGGTCCATGTGCAGATACATGACCCGGTTGCTCGAGGTGGTGACGAGTTCGATCGACTCGTCCGCCTCCAGCCGCTCGATATCCGCCGTCGGCACGCTCTCGATCAGGTCGACATCGCCCGACAGGATGGCGGCGATGCGGGCGCTGGGATTGGTGAAGACGCGGAAGGTCACCTGCTCCCAATGGGCGGGGCCGGCCCAGTAGTCCTCGAAGCGCTCCAGCACGACGTTGTCGTTGGGCGACCAGGAGACGAAGCGGAAGGGACCGGTACCGATCACCATCTCGCCCTGGTTCAGGGTCTCGGTCGGCACGTCCTCGAGCTCGGCCGGCAGCATGGCGATGCGCGAGAGGTTGTTGAGCAGCAGCGGCGCCGGGCCGTTGGTGGTGACCCGCACGGTCATCGGGTCGACCGCCTCGACTGTGGCGACGTCCTGCACATAGGGCGCGAAGGAACTGGGCGAGTTCTCCGCTGCCATCGGCACCCGGTTGATGCTGGCCACCACGTCCTCGGCGGTGAAGTCGCTGCCGTCGTGGAAGGTCACGCCCTCACGCAGGTGGAATAGCCAGGTTTCGTCGTCCAGCATCTCCCAACTCTCGGCCAGGGCCGGCTGGATCTGCTGCCGGTCGTCCTGGTTCACCAGGCCGTCGAACATGTTGCGCGCCATGGCGCTGTTGGGGCCAAGCACATAGAACTGCGGATCGACCGAGGTCGGCGAGGCGGCGATGCCGATCGACAGCTCCTGGGCGAGAACCGATCCCGAGAAGCCAGCCGTCGTCAGGGCGGTGCCGACGGTCAGCGCGGATAGCAGGGCGCGGTGGTTCATGGCTCATCTCCTCCCAGAGATAATGGAGTTGCGTGCAGCACCCGGCTCTAGCCCGGTGTCGAAGGCTGCGCTTGCGCGGCAGTAAGGCGCAGTGTCCTGCAAAACGCCAATCGAATTTAGTTTTCTGTAAATAACAAGATATTATGCTAGGCGGCACCGATGCGTATCTTTCCCCGCCAGATCGAGGCCTTCCGCGCCGTGATGCTGACCGGCAGCATGACCGGTGCGGCCGAGCACATGCATGTCAGCCAGCCGGCGATCAGCCGCCTCATTCGGGACTTCGAGGCCGAGGTGGAGATGCCGCTGTTCGAGCGGCGCGGCAACCGTCTGCTGCCGCGCGAGGCGGCGCTCCTGCTCTTCCGGGAGGTCGAGCGGCTCTATGTCGGGCTCGACCAGATCGGCCGGGCGGCGCACGACATCCGCCTGATGAAGGGCGGCGTGCTGCGCATCGGCGTGGTTTCCTCGCTCAACGGGATCTGCATGCAGGAGGTCATGCTGCCGTTCCTTACGGCCTATCCCCAGGTCACGGTGATCTTCGACACCGAGAGCACCGATCGGATCGTCGATCTCGTGGCCTTGCGCCATTACGACATGGGCTTGGTCTTCGGTCACGAGGGACGCGCCGGCCTGCCTTCGGAGACAATCGCCCGCACCCGCGCGGTCGCGGCCATGGCTGCGGGCCATCCCCTGGCCCGGCGGGACTGCGTATCAGTGAGCGATCTTGATGGGCATCGCCTGCTGGTGCCGGGCCGGCGCGCGCCCTTGCGTCTTCGCCTCGACCGGGTGATGGCCGAGGCGGGCATGCCCCTGGTCACACCGTTCGAGGCCTCGATCGCCAATTGCTGCCAGATCGCCGCCCAAGGCGTGGGCGTGGCCGTCGTCGACCCTCTGACCGCGTCGGAGTTCGGCGCCAGACTGGCGCTGCGGCCCCTCACGCCGCCGATCGAGATGGACTACGAGATCGTCATGCCGCCGCAAGCCCCGGCCAGCCTGCTGGTCGAGGCGTTTTCGAGCGCGGTACGCAGCGCGGTTATGCAACGTCTATCTGGCCTGCCGGAGCTTCATTAGAAGGGGCAGATCACGAGGCACCTTGGCGGCATCGATTCACGAGCCTCAGCAAGTCTCATGAAGGCTCACCCGCTCCTTCGGATCCATTTCCAGAGCGACCATCCGATCATTAGTGCCGACGCCGCCAAGACGGATGCGCTGATCGGCTCTCGGAAAAACGTGCCCAGGTCTCCGTAAGAAAGCAGTGTGGCCCGACGCAGATGCTCCTCCATGAGCGGTCCAAGGATGAATCCCATGAGCATCGGCGCGGCCGAAATACCGGCGAAACGCATGCCGAAGCCCAGCACGCCCAGCCCCATCACCATAAAGATGTCAAAGGCGGACAGGCCGATACTGTAGACGCCGGCGCACACCAGGCAGATGATCGTCGGAAAGAGAAAGCGGTAGGGGATCGCCAGAAGCCGGATCCACAAGCCGACGAGCGGGATGTTGAGAACCAGCAGCAGAATGTTGCCGATCCAGAAGCTGGCAACGAGGGCCCAGAACAGGTCGGCGTTCTCGCTCATCAGCGCCGGTCCGGGTGGGATGCCGTGGATCATAAGGGCGCCAAGGATGAGCGCCATCGTCGCGCTGCCCGGAATTCCCAGCGTCAGGGTGGGGATGAAGGCCGTCTGCGCCGCGGCGTTGTTGGAGGCTTCCGGTGCGACGACGCCCTCGATGATGCCGGTGCCGAATCGCGACGGATCTCGCGCGATCTTCTTCTCCACCGTATAGGCCGAGAAGGCTGCAATGGTGGGACCGGTGCCAGGAAGCGCCCCCAAGGCGGAGCCGATGAGCGAGCCTCTGGCCGCCGGCCCGATGCCATCGCGAAAATCTTGGCGGGACGGCACCATATCACGCAGCCTGACCTTCTGGCGGACGTTGTCGTGCGCGCTGCTGCCTGCAGTCGACAGGATCTCGGCGAAGCCGAATATGCCCATCGCCAGGACGATCAAGTCGATGCCGTCATAGAGGTTGATGCTGCCGAAGGTGAAGCGCTGGATCCCGGTATTCACATCCGTGCCGACAAGGCCGAGCAGCACACCGATCACCACCGAAACGGTGTTCTTCACGGGCGAACTCTGGCCGATGGTCGCCGAGGCGATCAGACCCAGCAACATGACCGAGAAATAGTCGGCCGGACCGAAGCGCAACGCCAGGTCCGCCAGCGCTGGCGAGAAGAAGATCAGAAGCAGGATGCCAATACTGCCGCCGACGAATGACGCGATCGCCGTGATGAAGAGGGCGACCCCCGCCCTGCCCTTTTTGGTCATCTGATTGCCGTCGAGGCAAGTGATGGCGGTCGACGCGCTGCCGGGCAGATTGAGCAGGATCGAGGAGATCGAGCCTCCGTACTCGCCGCCGTAGTAGATGCCGGCCAGCATGACAAGCGCTGCTGCCGGCTCCAGATAGAAGGTCGTCGGCAAGAGCACGGTGATGCCGATGATCGAACCAATTCCCGGCAGGGCACCGACGAAGGTGCCCACGGTCACGCCGATGAAACAGTAGAGCAGATTGTTCAGGCTGAGCGCCTGTGCAAATCCGTCAATCAGGTTGCCGAAGATGTCCATGGCTAGCCGAACGCAATGGCGGGAATGGGAAGCGCCAGCAGCTGCAGGAAGACCAGGTAGACGCCACCCGACAGAAACACAGCAAGAGCCAAGGCCTCCCAAATCCTGGTCCTGCTGTCACCGAGTGCCGAGACAAAACCCGCGAGGGCGATGGCGGGGATCAGGCCCGAGGAATCGACAACGAGTGCGAAGAGAAGGACCGAGACAAGGATGAAGGTAAAAGGCCGGAACCGGACCTGGGTAGAGGTACGGAAAGGTTCCCGCATGGCGTTGACGAGAATCGTCAATCCCAGAACGAGACCGATGGCGCCGAGGCTGGCCGGAAAGAAGCCTGGGCCCATGCGGGCGATCGACCCGATCCCATAAGAGACTGCCCCGATCAGGAAAAACAGGCAGACCAGGATGGTGAGCAGTCCAGCGACCGCATTGGTCCAGGATTTGACGAGTGGTTCGTCTGCCATTAGCCCACAATACAATATATCATATTGCTATTTGACAAGTGATCATCGATTTCAGGTGCTGTCAAGCGATCACGCTGCAACCGGACGCCGTTGACGCGCCTGACCGGAAAACCTACAATGTGATTGAAAGTATCACTATTCAATAAGTTTGGGGAGAAATCATCATGTCACGAGCCCTCATCCTTGCCGCCGTCGCTTCGCTGGCGATCGTTCCTGTCGCAGCGGCTCAGGACTATCCCGAAAGGCCGGTCCGGATCGTTGTTCCCTATAACGCCGGCGGAACGGTGGATTTCGTAGGCCGCGTTCTGGCCGAACACCTCTCCGAGCACTTCGGCCAGCAATTCGTCGTGGAGAACCGACCGGGTGCGTCAGGCAGCATCGGTGCCCAGTCCGTTCTGGCCGCCGCCGCCGACGGCTACACCCTCTTCATGACCTCGGTCACCAGCAACGCGATCACCACCGGCCTGGACCCCGAGGCGGCCGGCTACGACCTGATCGAAGATTTCGTCCCGGCCGGAATCGTTGGGCGGGTTCCGCTTCTGCTCGTCGCGGCGAACGACATACCGGCTGAGTCTGCCGAAGACCTTATCGCCTATGCCAACGAGCAGTCGCAGCCGCTCGCCTACGCCTCTTCGGGCGTCGGATCGACGGAGCATCTCGGCGCGGTGTTGTTCGGGCAGATCGCGGATGTCGAATTGCTGCACGTGCCCTACACTGGCGGCGCGCCCGCGATGGCGGACGTCGTGGCTGGTCGCGTTCCCCTGATGGTCGCGACGGTTTCGACCGCCCTGCCCCAGATTCAGGCCAATGCGATCACGCCGGTGGTCATTGCGCTGGAGCAACGCATCGACGCCCTGCCCGACGTCCCAAGCGCGCCTGAAGCCGGTCTCGAAGGCTTCGACGTCGCCTCCGTCTACGGTCTCCTCGCTCCCGTTGACGTCGATCCGGCGATCATCTCGACGCTCAACGACGCAATTGCCGAGATCGCCGCGGACGAAGCATTCTCCACAACCATGTTGGAGCGCGGCATCATCTCGTCCGCCAACATGAGCGGGACTTATGCCGAGTTCTTCCAGGCCGACGTCGAGAAGTGGCACCGCCTGGTTGAGAGCGTCGATTTCAGCGAACAGTGACGGGGGCAATGTCAGCTGACATCCAGGTCGAACAGCGAGGTTCCGTCGCGGCCATCACGATAAACCGACCGGCACGACGGAACGCGCTCGATGGTCCCGCCTGGATGGCGTTGCGCGACGGCGTTCGCTCTGTATCGGATCGGTCCGGCACACGGGTAATCATTCTCGCCGGCGCGGAGGGCAATTTCTGCGCCGGCGACGACCTGAAGGATTCCGAACTCAAGCTGGGCGGTGAAGCGGCCATCCGATACGCGAGGCTTATCGAGGAAACTTACTCGGCAATCCTCTCTGCCCCGCAGCCGGTCATCGCGGCGATTTCGGGCGCCTGCCTTGGCGCCGGCGCCTCGATCGCGCTGCACTGCGACTTCCGCCTGGCCGACCCGACGGCGAAGATCGGCATCCCCGCATCGAAAATCGGTGACTACTATCCACCGCATCTCTGCCGCCGACTCGCCTTAACCGCTGGAGTGGCAACGGCACGGCGTATGCTGATGACCGGCGATCCGGTGGGCGGCGAGGCAGCTCGCGCCTGCGGCCTGGTCGACGACCTTTCGACAGACGCACCGGCGGCTGCCGCGGACTTCGCCCGGACCCTAGCCACGCGCGCGCCCCTCAGCACTCAAGCGGTGAAGCGGGTGATGGAGTCCGTTTTGAATGCTAGCTATGAGCGTGACCTTGGCGAGCTCGATCGCCTTATGGACTTGGTAAGGAACTCACGGGACCGGGAAGAAGGTCGCATCGCCTTCCTTGAGAAACGCTCCCCGGAATTCAGGGGCGTGTGAGCCGGAGTCACTTCAGGGAGGCATTCCGTGCGGCCGTCATCACGATCGGCGCGAACTTGGCCATCGCCGCCTCTGGCGAGTAGCGGGCGTCCGGCACACCGACGCTGATCGCTCCAACGGGTTCGCCCGAGGCATCGAGAAGGGCGGCCGCGATCGAGATGTCACCGAGAAAGTACTCGCTGATCGCGGTCGCAAACCCGCGCTCCTTCGTCTCGTCAAGTTTCCCGATCAGGGCGGAGACGTCGCATGTCGTATGGGCGGTGTATCGCCTAAGATCGGATCCATTGAGGATTGCCACGGCGCGCTGGCGCGGCAGCGCCGCGAGCATGGCGACCCCGGGCGCGGTGCAGTAGGCCGGCATCCGCGTGCCGTTCACGACATCGGTGTGAAGCATGTTCCTGTTCATGAACCGGGACAGGAAGATGATGTCCTTGTCATAGAGCATGCTGAGACTGACCGTCTCATCAGTCTCCTTGCTGACGTGCAGGAGATAGGGCGTGACACGGCTTATGAGATCGTTCGAGGTGACGAAGGCTGCCGAGAGTTCCAACACCCGCACCGAAAGACGGTAGCGTTTGGTCGCTGGGTCCTTGACCAGGTAGCCCATCCGTTCGAGCGAATGGGCGAAACGCTGGACGGCGCTCTTGTTCATACCGGTGAGCGCGGACAATTCCGTCAGGCTAAGGCTCATGTTCGACTGGGTGAAGACTTCAAGAATCCTGAACGCCTTCTCCACAGAGCCGACCATGAGGCTGTCGCCCTTCACCCGCTCTTCCACGACGCTGTCACCTTTTCCCATTGCTCCGCGCGCGTTCCCACGATTGACTCATCTGCCTGCACATGTAAAATATCGATAACTCTTATCGCATTACAATACACCAGATCGACGCACAGGCTCTCATGGAACCTTCAGTTCTGCAATCCACGGTCGGCACAGTCTGCACCATCACGCTGAACCGACCAGACGTCCTCAACGCGTGGAACGCACCGATGCGCGAGCTGTTGCTCGACATCCTGCATCAGGTCGATACGGATGACGACATTCGCGCCATCATCCTGACGGGTGCCGGCGACCGGGCCTTCGGCGCCGGACAGGACCTGTCGGAATCCAAGACGTTCGATGCCGATCGGGCCGAGGAGTGGATGGCGGAATGGCAGCAGCTCTACGACACCATCCGCGCGCTGTCCAAACCGCTTGTCATTGCACTGAACGGCCTGGCTGCCGGCTCCGCCTTCCAGGTCGCACTGCTGGGCGACGTGCGCGTCGGACACCCGGAGGTACGCATGGGGCAGCCTGAAATCAACTCCGGCATCCCCAGCGTGACAGGACCATGGATCATGCGCGACAGGCTCGGCCTATCCCGCACCATCGAGCTCACCCTCACGGGCCGGATGATGGACGCTGAGGAGTGCCGGGCGATCGGCCTGATCCATCGGCTGGTACCACGGGACCGCGTCCAGGAGGAGGCCCTCTCGCTGGCAAAGGAACTGGCAGCCAAGCCCCCGATCGCCATGGCGTTGACCAAGAAGCGCTTCAGGGAGGTGACACAGGAGGGCTTCCTCGAAACCATGGCCGCCGGCGTTCGGATCCAGCGTGAGGCCTATGGTTCAGGGGAACCCGCCCGTATGATGGAAGCCTTCCTCGCCAAGCGAGCCGGACGAAAGGTGAGCGGATCCGCCTGAGTTCGACACGACAAATGCCTCACATCGATCCGATCGACGACACGCCCTTCCGCGAAACGCTGGACGCGCGGGCGGCCGAGACGCCCGGCGCGGTACTGCTACGGCACGAGGGGCGGGACTACACCATCGGCGAGATCAATGCTGCGGCAAACCGGCTGGCAAACGGCTTGCTGGCCCGGGGCCTGCGCCCGGGCGACCGCGTCGCCCTGATGCTGAGCACCGATCCCGGCCACGTGGTCGCTATCTTCGCGACCATGAAGGCGGGTCTGGTGCGCGTGCCGATCAATGTCCACGCAAAGGGCCTTTCGCTCGAGTACTCTTTGAGGAGCTTCGATCCGGCCGTCCTGATCGCCGATTCCGCCTACCAGGAAGTGCTGGAGGAAGCTTTCGCCGCAGTCAGGCACGTACCGACGATCTGGCGTGGTGCTCCTGAGGCGTCGGAGCGCTTCGAGGCCCTCCTGGCGCATCCCGACGACTCCACACCGGCCGGCCGTTTCGGGGTCGACGACCTCCTTGCGCTCACCCCCAGTTCCGGCACCACGGGCGCACCCAAGGGCGTCATCAAGTCGGACAGGACCCTGCGGGCGGGGCCTATGTGCGTGCTCGACCTGACCAGTGCCCGGCCTGGCGACGTCTTCCTCTTCTGGGAGCCTCTGCACCATGGCGCCGGGGTCGCCGTGTTGATCGCCGCGGTAATCGGGCGCATCACCCTGTCGATGATGACAAGATTCACGGCGTCGGGCTTCTGGGATCACGTGAAGCGGGATGGCGTCACGCACATCCACTATCTCGGGGGTGTGCTGCCGATTCTGCTGAAGCAGCCGCCTACCGGCCAGGAACGCGACCACAGGGTTCGGATTGCCTGGGGTGGCGGCTGTCCCCCGGAGATATGGCAGGAGGTCGAGAAGCGGTTCGGAGTTGAGATCAGAGAGGGATACGGTCTCTCGGAACTGATCACTTTCATCACCCTCAACAAGGAGGGGCGGATCGGTTCCTGCGGCAAGCCGATCTCACTCTACGACATCCGGATCGTGCGGCAGGACGGCAGCGACACCGAAGCCGACGAGGTCGGCGAGATCGTCGCGAGGGCCACGCAGCATGGTCTCGACTTTCTCGGTTACTTCCGCAATCCCGACGCCGAGCGTGAGGTCATGAAGGACGGCTGGTTCCACACTGGCGACCTGGCCCGCCGGGATGTTGACGGCTTCCTGTTCTATGCCGGACGGATGAAGGAGATGGTCCGGCGGCGCGGCATCAACATCTCCGCATGGGAAGTCGAGCAGGTCGTGAACAAGTTCGACCGTGTCATCGAGTCCGCCTTGGTGGGTGTGAAGAACGATTTGGGCGATGAAGATCTGAAGATCGTCGTGAAGGCGAGCCCTGATGGCGCTTTCGACCCGCTGGAGCTTATCAGGTTCTGCGAGTCGCGCATGCCCTACTACCAGGTGCCGCGCTATGTCGAATTCATCGATGAGTTCCCTATAACACCAACCCAGCGTATCCGAAAGAGCGAGCTATCACGAGATACCGCGAACATTTGGGACCTAAATGAAAGTGGCTATAAGCTAGAACGCTGAACAGGTAACGCCCGATGCACAGCTTGCAGATATTCAACGGTGCCCGTTCCTCCGTGAACAATCATTTCAACTTCGACTGGCCTGCTGTCCGTTACCCAGGTTCTGAGCTACTCCCCGGCAATCGGACAGTGACGCAAGCGACGCGTTCGGTGTCTGCTGGTCTTCGCAGGGAGGAGATCAGCGATGACGAAGCGCAGGCAGTACAAGCCTGAGTTCAAGGCGCGTGTGGTGTCAATCGGCACGGAAACGGACCCCCCCTGCTCGGCGCGCAAAAGGGACCCCCTTCGGGGGCACTGACGACGCTGCCCTGACCATCCCGCAGCCGTAGGCGGAGGGGTGGTCAGGGTTGCGTCGTTGCCGTCGGAGGACAGGTGGTCAGGCGCGGTTCTTGAAGCGCCAGCTGTCGTTGCCGGTCTCGACGATCTCACAGTGATGGGTGAGGCGGTCGAGGAGCGCGGTGGTCATTTTGGCGTCGCCGAACACGCTGG
>JAVKFF010000014.1:0-10596 GCA_040226215.1 Azospirillaceae bacterium | reverse complement strand
CGCCGGCGCCGTCTTCGAGGATGTCGGCCAGTGGAAGCGCCCGCGCCACTACCCGGCGGCCGGCGAAACCATGGTCCAGGCGGTGGCGCGGGAATGCGCCGCGGTGCGCCGGGGTGTGGGCATCCTCGACGCCTCGACGCTGGGCAAGATCGACATCCAGGGCCCGGACGCGGCGGCGTTCCTGAACCGCGTCTACATCAACGGCTGGACGACGCTTAAGGTCGGTCAGGCGCGCTACGGCGTGATGCTGAAGGAAGACGGCATGGTTTTCGACGACGGCACCACCGCGCGGATCGCCGAGGACCGCTACTTCATGACCACGACGACCGGCGGTGCGGCCAACGTGCTCGACCATCTGGAGGAATACCTGCAGACCGAGTGGCCGGAGCTGCGCGTGCGCCTGACCTCCGTGACCGAGCAGTTCGCCACCATCGGCCTCGCCGGGCCGCGCAGCCGCGATGTCATGGCCGCGCTGGCGCCCGGTCTCGACCTCGCGGACTTCCCCTTCCTCGCCTGGCGGGACGTGGTGGTGGCGGGGCTCGACGCCCGGGTCTTCCGCATCAGCTTCACCGGCGAGCTGCAGTACGAGATCAACGTGCCCTGGCGCGATGGTCCCCGGCTGTGGGAGGCGGCGATGGCGGCGGGCGCGCCCTTCGGCATCACCCCCTACGGCACCGAGACCATGCACGTCCTGCGCGCCGAGAAGGGCTTCATCATCGTCGGCCAGGAGACCGACGGCACCCAGACGCCGGCCGATCTCGGCCTCGCACGCATGGTGTCGGCGAAGAAGGACTTCATCGGCCGCCGCTCGCTCGCCCGGTCCGATTGCCGGCGCCCGGATCGCCGGCAGCTCGTCGGTCTGCTGCCGGAGGATGGCGGCCGGCATATCCCGGAGGGCGCCCAGCTCGTCGAGCGTGGCATGGCCGGCAGGCCGCCGCCCGTGCCGATGCTGGGCTTCGTCACCTCCAGCTACTGGAGCGCCGCGCTCGGCCGGCATTTCTGTCTCGCCCTGGTGGCCGGCGGCCAGGCCCGGCACGGCGAGGTGATCGAGGCGGCGCTGGGCGATGGCGCGGTGCCGGTGCGCATCACCGATCCGGTCTTCGTCGACAGGGAGGGAGCCAGGCGCGATGGCGACTGAGGCGATGACGGCGGCGTCCCGGCCGGCCTGGCATCCGCTACCGGACGGGACAGACCACGCGGCGCTGGCGGTCCTGCCGCCGGCAACCTTGCTGAACCTGAGGGGCCGGCCGCGGGACGCCGGATTCCTCGATGCGGTCGCGGCGGCGATGGGGGTGCGCCCGCCGCTGGAGGCGAACCGACGGCAGGTCGGCGAGGCCGGCGCCGCCGCCTGGTGGCTGGGGCCGGACGAATGGCTGCTGACGGCACCCGATGGGAAGGCGGCGCCGCTCGAACGGGCCATTCGCGACGCGCGCGGCGACGATCCCTGGCTCGCCGTCACCGATGTCTCGCACACCTACACGGGCCTCGCGCTCACAGGCCCGCTGGCGCGCGAGGCCTTGTCGGCGGGTTGCGCCCTCGACCTGCATGCCCGGGCCTTCGCGCCCGACGCCTGCGCCCAGACGATGCTGGCCAAGGCGCGGGTGATGCTGGCGCTGACCGACGACAGGCCCTGCTTCGAGATCCTGGTGCGCAACTCCTTCGCGCGCTACCTCGCCGGCTGGCTCGCCGACGCGCTACGCCTCGTGGAGGATGCCGGGAAGCCACTGTGAGCGCGGGATGGCGCCGAATTCGCATCGCGTGACGAAATTCTTTTCCTCGATGTCGCTCCTGGGACAGACGCCAGTGCGCGGATCGGCGCGAATGGGACAACGACGTTCCACCAACCCTTGCCGATGAGCGACGAAATGAGCGACCTGACTCTCAAAGCGCCCGAATCCCTCGACCGTCCGGTCTCACCCTGGACCAGCCGGCAGTGCCCCACCGTCGACCAGAGCGACCGCAAGGTGCCGGTCAATCTGCGCCAGTCCGGCCGCACGCCGGTCGAGATGCTGATCTCCACCCGGGTGCGCAAGTCGCCCTACTGGCACCTGTCGCACCAGGCGGGCTGCTGGCGCGCCACCGTATACAACCGGGTCTACCATCCGCGCGGCTATGTCCGGCCGGAGGATGGCGGCGCCATGGTGGAGTACGAGGCGCTGGTCAACCACGTGACCATGTGGAACGTGGCGGTGGAACGTCAGATCCAGGTCAAGGGACCCGACGCCGAGGCCTTCGTGAACTACGTCATCACCCGCGACGCCACGCGCATCCGGCCGATGAACGGCAAGTACGTGATCCTTTGCAACGAGGCCGGCGGCATCCTCAACGATCCCGTCCTGCTGCGCCTGGCCGAGGACGAATTCTGGTTCTCGCTCTCGGACAGCGATATCGAGTGGTGGCTGCGCGGGGTGAATATCGGCATGGGCTTCGACGTGACGATCGGCGAGATCGACGTCTGCCCGGTGCAGATCCAGGGCCCGAAATCCGAGGCCCTGATGGCCGACCTGTTCGGCGAGGCGGTGCGCGCCATCCCCTATTACGGGCTGATGGAGGCGGAGATCGCCGGCCATCCCGTGGTCATCTCGCAGACCGGCTTCACCGGCGAGAAGGGCTACGAGATCTATCTGCGCGACGCCACGCTGCATGCCGAGGACATGTGGAACGCCGTCCTGGCGGCGGGCGAGAAGCACAATCTGATGGTCATCGCCCCCGCCCATCACCGCCGCATCGCCGCCGGCATCCTCTCCTGGGGCCAGGATCTGGACCAGGAGACGCTGCCCTTCCAGTGCAACCTCGCCTACCAGGTGCCGCGCAAGAAGGAGGCCGATTATATCGGTCGCACCCGGCTGGAGGAGGTGCGCGCCGAGATCGAGGCCGGCCGGCCGCCGTTCCGCAACACCCTGGTCGGCATCAAGATGGGCGGCCTGCCGATCACCGACTACGCGCCGGACTTCTGGCTGATCTCCGACGCCGAGGGCGGCGACGAGCCGATCGGCTACGTCACCTCGCCCTGGTACTCGCCGGAGCTCGAGACCAACATCGCGCTCTGCCACGTGCCGGTCAGCCATGCCGGCGTCGGCACCCAGCTCCGGGTCTGGCTGCCGGACGAATACGCGCTGGTCGCCGGCACGTCGGTCGACGCCACAGTGGTCGACGTGCCCTTCCGACCCTCGGTCAATCCGAATGCCCGGGAACGGGCCAGGAGCCAGGGGCGCGACACCGCCTATTGAGGCCCGCTCCGGCCGGCGTCCGCCCAGGGCGGGCGCCGGCCTCGGCCCATCCCATTCGGCGAGGAGACGGATCATGGCGATCGACGTGGTCTCAGCCATCGACGCACGGCCCTCCCGCCCGATCGACATGGTGGGCGCGCTGGCCGGCGATTTCTCCGTCGAGGTGACGCCGGCCGCGGCGTCGCGCATCGACAGCTTCCAGGCCGTGCTGCCCGGCGGCACCCGGGTCTTCGTGCCCAGCCTGCCCGGTGGCGACCCGGGTGAGCGCGAGCGTCTCGCCCGGCGCCTGGTCGGCGAGGGCATGGTCCCGGTGGTGCATGTCGCGGCGCGCGGCGTGGCCGATGCCGCCGCCCTGCGCGGACATCTGGACCGTCTGGCCGCCGACGGGACGCGGGAGCTGTTGTTGATCGCCGGCGACGTCGCGCGGCCGGCCGGCCCCTTCGCCGGCACGATCGAGCTGCTGGCCAGCGGCGCGCTCGACGGCCTGCCCTTCGCCACGCTGCGCTTCGCCGGTCATCCCGAAGGCCTTGCCGGCGTGGCGCCCCACAGTCTCGACCGCGCGGTCGCCGACAAGCTCGCCTTAGCGCGGGACCGTGGCATCGCCATCGAGTTCGTCTCCCAGTTCGCCTTCTCCGCCCGGCCGATCGCCGCCTGGGTCCGGCGCATGGCGGACCTGGCGCCGGGCACGCCGCTCAGGATCGGCATCGCCGGGCCGACCTCGCTGTCGACGCTGCTGGTCTACGCCCGGCAATGCGCCATCGGCGCCTCGGTCCGGGCACTGACCCGGCGGCCCTGGCTGGTCGGCCGGCTGGCCCGCAACTGGACGCCGGACCGCCTGCTCGACGAACTGGCGCGGGACCGTCTGCACGGCCGGTTGCCGGGCACGCTCGGCCTCCACCTCTTCCCGTTCGGTGGCTTCGGGCGCTCGGCGGCCTGGGTCCAGTCGCTGGGCCAGGCCGCACGGCGCGGCCATGCCGCCATGAACTGACTGCAACAATGCATCGACATAGACAGCGAGCTGAGCCATGACTGCCTACGCCCTGGAGCAAGAGATTCGGACGTCCATGCACGATGTCGGCCCCAGTCTCCCGCCGCCGGGCGCGCCGGACATCGAGATCGCGCGCGCCGCCCGGATGCTGCCGATCGTCGATCTGGCGCGCGACCGCATGGGCATCCCCGCCGAGGCGCTGATCCCCTACGGCCACTACAAGGCCAAGCTCTCGCTCGACTATCTCGACACCATCGCCGGCCGGCCGCGCGGCAAGCTGGTGCTGGTCACCGCCATCACGCCGACCCCGGCGGGTGAGGGCAAGACGACGACCAGCGTCGGCCTCAATGACGGGCTGAACCGGCTCGGCCTCGCCTCGGCGGTGTGCCTGCGCGAACCCTCGCTCGGCCCCTGCTTCGGCATGAAGGGCGGGGCGGCCGGCGGCGGCCGGGCCCAGGTGCTGCCGATGGAGGACATCAACCTCCACTTCAACGGCGACTTCCACGCCATCACCGCGGCCAACAACCTGCTGGCGGCGCTGATCGACAACCACGTGCACTGGGGCAACGAGCTCAACATCGACGTGCGCCGCATCACCTGGCGCCGCGTCGTCGACCTCAATGACCGGGCGCTGCGCGACATCGTCGTCGGGCTGGGCGGTCCCGGCAACGGCATCCCGCGCGAGGACGGCTTCGACATCACCGTGGCCTCGGAGATCATGGCCATCCTCTGCCTGGCCTATGACCTCGCCGACCTGGAGCGGCGGCTGGGCAGCATCATCATCGGCCGCGACACCGCCAAGCGGCCGGTCCGGGTGCGCGACCTCGGCGCGGAGGGCGCGCTGACCGTGCTCTTGAAGGACGCGCTGGCGCCCAACCTGGTGCAGTCGATCGAGCACGCCCCGGCCTTCATCCATGGCGGGCCCTTCGCCAACATCGCCCATGGCTGCAACTCCGTCATCGCCACGCGGGCGGCGCTGGCGCTGAACGACGTGGTGGTCACCGAGGCCGGCTTCGGCGCCGATCTGGGTGCCGAGAAGTTCCTCGACATCAAGTGCCGGCAGTCCGGCCTAAGGCCCGACGCGGTGGTCATCGTCGCCACGGTCAGGGCGCTGAAGATGCATGGCGGCGTCGCCGCCGGCGATCTGGGCGTCGAGAACGTGGCGGCGGTCGCGGCGGGAACCGCCAATCTGCGCCGGCACATCGCCAATCTGCGCCAGTTCGGCCTGCACCCGGTGGTGGCGATCAACCATTTCGGCAGCGACACCAGGGCCGAGATCGAGGCCATCGACGAGGCCTGTGCCGAACTCGACGCACCAGTGGCGCTCTGCCGGCATTGGGCGCAGGGCGGCCAGGGGGCGGAGGAGCTGGCCCGGCTGGTGCAGGCGGAGCTGGCGCGTGAGCGCACCGAGATCCGTCTGCTCTATCCCGACGAGATGCCGCTCGACGAGAAGATCCGCACCGTCGCCACCAGGCTCTACGGCGCGGACGACATCGCCCTGGCGCCCGCCGCCGCCCGCGCGCTCGAGGAGTTCACGGCGCTCGGCTATGGCGACCTGCCGGTCTGTATCGCCAAGACGCAGTACAGCTTTTCCGGCGATCCCACACTGAAGGGTGCGCCCGAGGGCCATGTCCTGACGGTCAGGGAGGTGCGGCTGTCGGCCGGTGCGGGCTTCGTCATCGCCGTGTGCGGCGACATCATGACCATGCCCGGGCTGCCGCGCGTGCCGGCGGCGCTTGGCATCGGCATCGACGAGAACGGCGTCATCCACGGCCTGTCCTGACGACCGGCCCCCCGGCGACAATCCCCTGAAAATCGAGGAGGGCATCATGGACACCCATGCCCGTGTCGTGGTCATCGGCGGCGGCGTCGTCGGCGTTTCCACCCTCTACCACCTGGCCGCCAAGGGCTGGACCGACGTCACGCTGGTCGAGCGCCGGGAGCTGACCTCGGGCTCCACCTGGCACGCGGCCGGCCTGTTGCCCCTGTTCAACATGAGCTACTCGGTGGGCCAGATCCACAAGTACTCGGTCGACTTCTACCGGAAGCTGGAGGCGGAGACAGGGCAGGATGTCGGCCTGCGCACGGTGGGCAACATCCGCCTGGCGACGACGCGCGAGCGCATGGATGAGTACCACCAATATGCCGGTGTCGCCCGCACGATCGGCGTGGATGTCGAATTCCTGACGCCCGATGAGGTGCGCGATCTCTGGCCGCTCTGCGTCACCGACCGGCTGGTCGGCGCCATCCGCCACCCGGCCGACGGTTACATCCAGCCGGCCGATCTGACGGCGGCGCTGGCCAAAGGGGCGCGCGCCCGCGGTGCCACCATCCAGCGCTACACCACGGTTCTCTCCATCACCCGGCGGCCTTCGGGCGAATGGGCGGTGGCGACCGACAAAGGCACCATCGTGGCCGAGCATGTGGTCGCCGCCACCGGCAGCTTCGCCCGCCAGACCGGCCGCATGGTCGGCCTCGACGTGCCGGTGATCCCGGTCGAACACCAGTTCATCGTCACCGAGCCGCATCCCGAGATCCAGGCCCGCCACAAGGCCGGCCTGCCGGAGATGGGCGTGCTGCGCGAATCGGACGGCTCCTGGTACATGCGCGAAGAGAACGGCGGCCTGCTGCTCGGCCCCTACGAGACCGGCGCGCCGGCCTGCTATGTCGACGGGCCGGACGCGGCGGCGGAGTACGAACTGTTCCAGGAGGACATCGACCGGCTGACGCCGCATATCGAGAGCGCCATCGCCCGCGTGCCGATCTTCGGCGAACTCGGCGTCAAGGAGGTCTACAACGGCGCCATCCCCTACACCCCCGACGGCAGCCCGATCGTCGGCCCGGCCTGGGGATTGCGCAATTTCTGGCTGAACGAGGGGCACAGCTTCGGCATCACCGCCGCCGGCGGGGCCGGCTGGCAGCTCGCCGAGTGGATCGTCGAGGGCGAGCCGACCATCGACATGCTGGGCGTCGATCCGCGCCGCTTCGGCGACTATGCCTCCAAGGGCTATCTCAGGACCAAGAACGAGGAGGCCTACGCCAACGTCTTCACCGTGCACTTCCCGGACGAGGAGCGCCCGGCCGCCCGGCCGCTGCGCACCGCGCCCTGCCACGACCGGATGAAGGCGCTGGGCGCGGTCTTCGGCCAGAAGTTCGGCTGGGAGCGGCCGAACTGGTTCGCCACGGACGGCATGGCGCCGGTCGACGACTGGTCCTTCCGCCGCTCGGCCTGGTTCGCGGCGGTGGGCCGGGAATGCCTGAACGTGCGCGACAATGTCGGCCTTTTGGACATGACCGCCTTCGCCAAGGCGCGCCTGTCCGGCCCCGGCGCGGAGGCCCTCCTCGACCGCCTGGTCGCCAACCGGCTGCCGCGGACGGTGGGCCGGGTGGCGCTTGCCCACGCGCTCAACAGCCGTGGCGGCGTGCATTCGGAGTTCACCATCCTGCGCGAGGCGGAGGACAGCTTCTACCTCGTCTCCGCCGGTGCCTGGCAGCGCCTGGACCACGACTGGATCCAGCGCCACCTGCCCGATGACGGCTCGGTCCGCTTCGACGATCTGACGACCCAGATGGGCGTGCTGGTGGTCGCCGGCCCCAATGCCAGGGCCTTGCTCGAGCGTGCCGGCGATGGCGACTGGGAGCGGCCCTGGCTGACCGGCCAGGACGCCGAGATCGGCCTGGCGCCGACCAAGGCGCTCAGGGTCAACTTCGTCGGCGAGCTGGGCTGGGAGCTGCACCACCCGATCGAATACCAGAACCACATCTTCGACGCGCTGATGGCCCATGGCGCCGATCTCGGGCTCAAACCCTTCGGCATCCGGGCGATGGACTCGATGCGGATCGAGAAGTCCTACCGCATGATCGGCGCGGAACTGTCGATCGAGTACAGCGCCTATGAGAGCGGCCTCGACCGCTTCATCCGGCCGGACAAGGGCGGTTTCATCGGCCGCGAGGCGCTGCTGGCCTGGCAGGAGCGGGGTGCGGCGAACGCCTTCGTCACGCTGCAGGTGGACGATGACGGAGGCGCCGACCCCATCGGCAACAACCCGGTCTATTTCGGCGGCGAGCTGGCCGGGCGCACCACCAGCGGCAATTACGGCTTCCGCCTCGGCACCCCGCTGGCGCTGGCCATGGTGCGCCCGGAACTGGCGGTGCCGGGCACCACTCTGGAGCTCGACATCCTGGGCATGCGGCGCAGCGCCCGCATCGTCGAGGAGAGCCCCTATGACAGCGCCAACGCCAGGCTGCGTGGCATCATGATGGCCGAGATCGCGGCGGAGTGAGGCGGGCGGCGAGGGGCCGCGACGGGCGGCCGGACCCGGCTGCGGCCAGCAGCCACGGTGTCGCCACCAGGACCAGGGCGGCGACGGTGAGTGTCTGCGCCGACGCGCCCCATCGCAGCGCCAGGGTCGCAACAGCCAATAGCACCGGCCAGTGCAGCACATAGACCCACAGGCTGCGCCGGCCGAGCCAGCGCAGGGGCGCACTCCCCGGCCGGCCAAGCGCCACGAAGCCGACGGCGATCAGCGTCGCCGATACCACGCCGGCCAGCGGCACCAGCGCCGGCGGCAGGAACGCCGTTCCCCAGGGGGCGGCAATCTGCCGGAGCTGGGGCAGCAGCGCGATGGCGAGGCCCGCGGCGATCGCGACCAGCGCACCGCCGCGCGGTAGTGCGCCGGCGAGCGGCCGGAGCGCGAAGCCGGCGAGCAGCGCCGCCAGCTCGCCGTGGTCGCCGATATGCGGCGACAGCGCCAGCAGCACCGGCAGGCATCCGCCCGCGGCCGGTCGTCGCAGATCCGCCGGGAGCCGCCGCAGGGCGGCGATCGCGAGCCAGCCCAGGATCAACCAGGGCACGCACCAGAGCTGCGGCCAGGCCGTGGCCGATGCGGCACGCCAGCCGGCGATCCAGCCCAGATAGTCGAGCCCGAACGCCAGGCGGGCGAGCGCGGCAAGGCTGGTATCCGCCGTCAGGACACTTTCCAGCGGGTGGCTGAGGGGAAGCGGCGCGAACAGGCGGGCGAGGCGGTCGGCGTCGACCGCGCCGATCGCGAACAGCGCGAGCGTCGCCAGGCCGGCGTTGGCGGCCGCCAGCCAGAGGCGGCAGCCGCGCCGCGCCAGGTCAGGACCGGGTGCGGGCGCGACCACCAGCCCGCTCAGTACCGCGAAGACCAGCACCGCCTGCACATTCAGCACCGCGACGCCGACGAGCGCCGCGCCGTCGCAAGGCAGCCAGGTGGGGCCGAGCATGTCGCAGCGCTGGAAGGCGACCCGTGGCGCCAGCAGCATCGCCGCGTGGCTGGCGATCACCGCCAGGATGGCGAGCCCGCGCAGCCCGTCGACCGCAGCGAGCCGCGGGGCTGGCGGCACCGTCAGCGGCGGCACCGTCAGCGGCCTATTCGATGGCGGCGCTCAGCGCCCCGTCGGCGGCGATGGTCAGGTGCAGCACCAGCGCCTCCAGGGCCTCGGGCGACAGCGCGATCTCGTCGTCCAGCACGATCTGCTGCGTCACGGAGCCATCCGGACCCAGGAGGGAGACATAGACCACGTTCTCCAGGGTCGCGCGCTCGTCGCCGACCAGCGCCTGGCTGAACAGGAAGAAGCCCTGCGGCGCCCGCCAGCCGGCGGCATCCGCCGGCACCTCGACCGTGCGCGGCGGGGACAGCGCGACGCGCGGCACCGTGGTCTGCCAGGTCAGGGTCACCGCCGCGCCGCTCTCATTGGTGACGAGGACGGTCGGGTCGACCGCGCTCGGCGCCTGCAGATAGAGGGCCTTAACCGGTAACGCGGCGATCATGAAGGCGACGAGGAAGGCGGAGAGCAGGAAGGCGATGGGGCGCGTCATGGCGGTCTCCGAGGCGCGAGGTGCGGGGCGTCAGTCAAGCGCGGCGGCGAGCGCGCCGTCCGCCGCGATGGTGACGTGGAGCGCGAGGCTTTCCAGCGTCGCCGGGTCGACGGCCAGCTCGTCGTCGAGCACGAGCTGGGCCAGGACGCCGCCGTCGGCGTCGAGCAGGGAGAGGTAGAGCACGTTCTCCGCCGCCACGCCGCCATCGGCGCCGCCGAACAGGAAGAAGCCCTGCGGCGCGGTCCAGTCGCGCGCCGCCGCCGGCACCGCTGCCATGCGGGCCGGGCTCAGGGCCAGGCCGGGCATCTCGGTCTGCCAGGCGAGCCGCGCCGGCGCCGCCGTCCCATTGTTGACGACGATCGCGGGATCGAAGAGGTGGCCGGCGCCGGAATAGGCGGGCGGGATCGACGCCTGCGCCAGACCCGCAATGAGCAGGCCTGCGCCCGCCAGCCCGATGAACAGCCGGGAGATCATCGCACCGTTCCCCATCCTTGGTGGAGACACCGCTGGGGCGGGACACCGTCCAGCCCCACGCC
>JAVKFF010000013.1:0-8494 GCA_040226215.1 Azospirillaceae bacterium | reverse complement strand
CGCGAGGTCGCCCGCCTCCGCCGCCTTGGTGATCTTCATCAGGTCCTGCAGCACCACGCGGCCGGCGCCCAGGTTCATGTGTCCCACCTCGGAATTGCCGATCTGCCCGTCGGGCAGACCCACCGCCTCCTCGCTCGCCTGCAGGAAGGCGTGCGGCTTCTCCGCCCAGTAGCGGTCGAAGTTGGGGGTATTGGCGAGCGCCACCGCGTTGTCGTTGGTTTCCTCGCGCCAGCCCCAGCCGTCGAGGACGCACAGGACGACCGGCCGGCGGAGCGGGGAGAAGGCGGAAGTGGTCGGCATGGGTCTCACCCTCTGGCTAGGCTCGGCGCCCGGCGGCTCCCGGTGCCGCGGTTCAGGCGCGATGATAGGGATGTCCGCTCAATATGGTCTGCGCGCGGTAGATCTGCTCGGCGATCATTGCCCTTACCAGCATGTGCGGCCAGGTCAAGCGTCCCAGGCTGACCTGCCAGTCGGCGCGTGCCAGCACGCTCGCGTCGTGCCCGTCCGCACCGCCGATCAGCACCGCCAGATCGCGCCGCCCGGCATCGCGCCAGTGCCCCAGGCGGGTGGCGAAGGCCACGCTGTCGGGCAGCTCGCCGCGCTCGTCCAACGCCAGCACCGCCGCGCCCTCGGGCACCGCCGCCAGCAGGAGATCGGCCTCCGCCCGCTTCAGGGCGTCTCCCGCCAGACCCTTCTTCGCCTCGACTATGCGCATCTCGACCGGCCAGGTGCCGCGCCGCGTGTAGCGCGCCACGATGCGTTCGACGGCCTCGTCGCGTTCGCGGCCGACGGCGACGATGCGAACCCGCATCACCGGCTCGTCCGCCCGGCCCTGCCGGCGTTCAGCCTTCGGCGACCAGGGCCGGCTGCGGCACCGGCTCCACGCCCCACATCTTCTCCAGATTGTAGAAGGCGCGGACCTCGGGCCGGAAGACATGCACGATCACCGCGCCGGCGTCGATCAGCACCCAGTCGGCCGTCGTCTTGCCCTCCACGGCCACCGGTCCGAAGCCGGCCGACTTCATGCGCTCGGCCAGGTGATCGGCGATCGCCGCGACCTGCCGGCTGGAACGGCCGGAGGCGATGATCATCGCGTCCGCCAGGCTGGATTTTCCCGCCAGGTCGATGACGATCACGTCGTCCGCCTTGTCGTCGTCGAGGGATTTGACGGCCAGATCGATGGCCTGCCTGGCCAGTTCGTCCTGCGTCCGGTCTGCGGCGCGGGCCGTACGGCCCGGCCCTTCGGTGTTGGTCGCCGCCGCGCGGGCGGCACGTGCATGCTGGGCTATGGGTCGCTCCTGATCTATCGCGTTCTCGATCGCGTTTCGGCACCGATTGGCCATATTCACGAGGTGGGGCGTGTCCGCCCCCGGTTCAATACGACTCACCCACGCTCGAACAGGCGCCGCGCCCGCCGCTGGCGGCGGATCCGTGTGGCCGTTGCCGGATGCCGGACGATGGTCAGATAGACCCAGGCCGGCGGCCGCTGGCCTGCCAGCCGGCCCGCCTGTCCGACCCGCAACCGACGGTCGGCGAATCGCGTCGCCGCCTGCGCGAATGGCGCATTTCGAGCATAGGAACCGCGATCGAACACCGCAACCGGCATGTCCGTGAAGATTTCGTGCCAGCGGTGCCAGCGCGGCACCTGGACCAGATTGTCCGCCCCCATCAGCCAGACGAAGCGCGTGGCCGGGAACCGCTTTGCGAGCCGGCCGAGCGTGTCGGCGGTGAAGCGGGTGGCGAGCCGGGCTTCGATATCGCTGACGACGATGCGCGGGTCGTGCCTCGTGACCCGCTCGGCACTCGCCAGGCGCTCTGCCAGCGTCGCCATCCCCGTGGTGCCCTTCAGCGGGTTCTGCGGGCTGACCAGCCACCACACGGCGTCGAGGCGCAGCCGCTTCAGCGCTTCCAGGCTGATATGCCTGTGCCCGTCATGGGCCGGATTGAAGGAGCCGCCCAGCAGGCCGACGCGCAGGCCGCGCCACAGGCTGCCGGCGCGCGGGCGCGGATCGGGAAACAGGCGGCGGGGCAAGGCGCGCGGCAAGGCTGACGAGGGCTCAGGCCCGGGTCTGGCCGCTGCCCCGGACGACGTATTTGTAGGTCGTCAACTCCTCCGCGCCGACCGGTCCGCGGGCGTGCATGCGCCCGGTGGCGATGCCGATCTCCGCGCCCATGCCGAACTCGCCGCCATCGGCGAACTGGGTCGACGCGTTGTGCAGCACGATGGCGGAATCGACCTCCTCGAAGAAGCGCCGCGCGGCCTCGGCGTCCGCCGTCACGATGGCGTCGGTGTGGTGGGAGCCGTAGTGGTTGATGTGCTCGATCGCCGCCTCCAGCCCGTCGACCACGCGGATCGACAGGATGGCGTCGAGATACTCCGTCCACCAGTCCTCCTCGACCGCCGGCTTCACCCGAGGGTCGAGCGCCCGGACCTCGGCGTCGCCGCGCAGCTCGCAGCCGGCCTCGGCCAGGGCGTCGAGGATCGGCGGCAGCTGTTCGGCGGCGACCGCACGGTCGACCAGCAGGGTCTCCAGCGCGCCGCAGATGCCGGTGCGCCGCATCTTGGCGTTGACCGTGATCGACCGCGCCATCGCCGGATCGGCGGCGCGGTCGATGAAGAGATGGCAGAGACCCTCCAGATGGGCGAAGACCGGCACCCGGCTCTCCGCCTGCACACGCGCGATCAGCGACTTGCCGCCGCGCGGCACGATCACGTCGATCAGCCCGGCCGCGCCCAGCATGGCGCCGACGGCGGCGCGGTCGGTGGTCGGGATGCGCTGGATGGCGGCCGAGGGCAGGCCCGCCTGCTTCAGGCCGTCGGCCAGGATGTCCGTGATCACGCCCGCCGTCTCGAAACTCTCCGAGCCGCCGCGCAGGATCACCGCGTTGCCTGCCTTCAGGCAGAGCGCGCCGGCATCGGCGGTGACGTTCGGCCGGCTCTCGTAGATCACGCCGATGACGCCGAGCGGCACCCGCACGCGGGCGATGTCGAGGCCCGTGGGCACCGTCCAGCGGGCGATCTCGCGTCCGACCGGATCGGGCAGCGCGGCGATCTTCTCCACGCCGGCGGCCATCGCCTCGATGCGCTCCGGCGTCAGCCGCAGACGGTCGAGAAAGGCGCCCTTGGTGCCCTTCGCCTCGGCGGCGGCGACATCGCGGCCATTGGCCTCCAGGATGGCGTCGGCATGTCCTCGCAGGCCATCCGCCATCGCCCTGAGAGCCGCGGTCTTGCGCACGGACGGGACCGTCGCCAGCACGCGGGCGGCCTGGCGGGCGGCGGTCCCCAGCCGGTCGACCAGCGCCTCCGGCGTCTCCAGCTGCGTCACCTTCTTCTCGACCACGGCCATGCCCCGGCTCCTTTCCCTTTCTCGGGCGCGCACTATAGCAGCGCCAGGTCGTCGCGATGCACCATCTCGTCGCGGCCGCGCCAGCCCAGCAGGCTCTCGATGGCGGCGGTGCGGTGGCCGGCGATGACGCGTGCGTCCTCCGCGGAGTACGCGCACAGGCCGCGGCCCAGCACCGTGCCCCGGCGGTCGCGGATCTCCACCGGGTCGCCGCGCTCGAAACTGCCCTCCACGGCGGCCACGCCGGCCGGCAGCAGGCTGCGGCCCTGGCCCAGCGCCCGCGCCGCGCCGTCGTCGACGGTCAGCACGCCGAGCGGGTTGAGGGCGCCGGCGATCCAGCGCTTGCGCGCCGTCGTCGGCTCAGCCGCCGCCAGGAACCAGGTCGCCCGGCCGCCTTCCGCCAGCGCCGCCAGCGGGTTCATGACCGTGCCCCGGGCGATCGCCATCGCCGTGCCGGCCCTGGTGGCGATCCTGGCCGCTGTCAGCTTGGTGACCATGCCGCCCGAGGAATAGCCGGGACGCGGCTTGCCGGCCATGGCCATGATGGCGGCGTCGATCTCCGGCACCACGGCCAGGTGCGTGGCATCAGGCTGGCTGCGCGGATCGGCCGTGTAGAGGCCGTCGATGTCGGAGAGCAGGACCAGCGTGTCGGCGCTGACCATCTGCGCCACCCGGGCGGCCAGCCGGTCATTGTCGCCGAAGCGGATCTCCGCTGTCGCCACCGTGTCGTTCTCGTTAATCACCGGCACCGCGCCCAGGCGCAGCAGCTGATCGATCGTGGCCCGTCCGTTCAGGTGCCGGCGCCGGTCCTCGGTGTCCTGCGGCGACAGCAGGATCTGCGCCACGGTGATCTGGTGGCGGGCCAGGGCCTCCTGATAGGCGTGCGCCAGGCGGATCTGCCCGGTGGCCGCCGCCGCCTGCTTCTCCTCCAGCCTGAGCGCCCGGTCGCCGGTCTGGGCCCGGCCGAGGCCGAGATGCTCGCGCCCCACGGCGATGGCGCCGGAGGAGACCAGGATCACCTCGACACCGCGCCCCTTCAGCGCCGCGACGTCGTCGGCCAGGGCGTCGAGCCAGCGGCGGTGCAGGCGGCCCGTGGCCTCGTCCACCAGCAGGGCGGAGCCTATCTTGACCACCAGCCGCCGGGCATCGGCGAGGCGGGGCAGGGTGCCGGAATCCGTGGCGGCCGCGCGGGATGAGACCGCTTCGTCGGGCAGTTCGCTCATGGCCGGTAAGGTTCCGCCGGTGCCGCGGCGGCCGCGGTCTCCGCCGCCTTCGCCTCGTCGATCACCGCGAACAACCGCGCCACCGCTTCCTGCATGCCGCTGCCGGCGACGGCGGAGATCGCCAGCACCTCCTGCCCGCAGGCCGCCGCCAGCGCCCCCCGCCGCTCGGCCAGATCCTCGCCGGCGACCGAGTCGATCTTGCTGAGCGCCACGATCTCGCGCTTCTCCGCCAGGCCTTCGCCATAGGCGACCAATTCGTCGCGCACCGTACGGTAGGCCCCGGCCACGTCCTCCTGGGTGGCGTCGACCAGATGGAGCAGCACGCGGGTACGCTCGACATGGCCGAGGAAGCGGTCGCCCAGCCCGTGCCCCTCATGCGCACCCTCGATCAGGCCGGGGATGTCGGCGATGACGATCTCCCGCTCGCCCAGCCGGGCGACGCCCAGATTGGGGTGCAGCGTGGTGAAGGGATAGTCGGCGATCTTCGGCCGGGCCCGCGTGGTGGTGGCGAGGAAGGTCGACTTGCCGGCATTGGGCAGGCCGACCAGGCCGGCATCGGCGATCAGCTTCAGGCGCAGCCAGATCCAGCCCTCCTGACCCGGATAGCCCGGATCGGCGCGGCGCGGTGCCCGGTTGGTCGCGCTCTTGTAGTGGGCGTTGCCGAAGCCGCCATCGCCGCCCTTGAGCAGGCGCACGCGCTGGCCCACCTCGGTCAGGTCGGCCAGCGGCGTCTCGCGCTCCTCGTCCAGTACCTGGGTGCCGACCGGCACGCGCAGGACCGCGTCCGCGCCCTTGGCGCCGCTGCGGTCCTTGCCCATGCCGTTGTGGCCGCGCTCGGCCTTGAAGTGCTGCTGGTAGCGGAAGTCGATCAGCGTGTTCAGCCCGTCGACCGCCTCGATCCAGACATCGCCGCCGCGCCCGCCATCCCCGCCATTCGGTCCGCCGAACTCGATATACTTCTCGCGCCGGAACGACACCGCACCGCCGCCGCCGTCGCCGGACTTGATGAAGATCTTGACCTGGTCGAGGAATTTCATGGCGTCGTCTGCTGGTGATGGGACCGGACCGTCCGGGCACTCGAGGGGGCCGCTTGTGGGGCTTGTCTCGAGGCATTCTCGAGGGGGCCGATACGACAAAGGCCCGCCTGGTGGGCGGGCCTCGCTGTTCGCGTCCTGTCGCGTGTCGCCGCCCGCGGGGGACGGCAGCGCCGGGCCTGCCCTATTCGGCGGCCTCCAACGGTCGGGCGACCGAGACATAGGTACGGTCGCGGGTCTTGCGGAAGGTCACCTTGCCTTCGACCGTGGCGAACAGGGTGTGGTCCCGGCCCATGCCGACATTGTCGCCCGGGTGGAACTTGGTGCCACGCTGGCGGACGATGATGTTGCCCGGGATCACGGCCTCGCCGCCGAACTTCTTCACGCCCAGGCGCCGGCCTTCGCTGTCGCGCCCGTTGCGCGAGGAACCGCCCGCTTTCTTGTGTGCCATCGGATCGCTCCTTCAACTCGTCTGCGGCCAACTCGTCTGCGGCCACCTTGTCTGCGGCTTGCCGGACCTCGGTTGCGCCACTCATCTGCCGCCGGGGCGGCGACCGGGTCCAGCTTGTGGCCGGTTTGTCCCTACGCCTTGATGCCGGTGATGCGCAGCCGCGTCAGGTCCTGGCGGTGGCCGCGCTTGCGCCGATAGTTCTGCCGGCGCTTCTTCTTGAAGATGATGATCTTGGGTCCGCGCGTCTGCTCGACGACCTCGGCCTCCACGGCGGCACCCTTCACCAGCGGCGCGCCGAAGGTCACCTTGTCGCCCGTGCCGACGGCCAGGACCTCGTCCAGCTTCACCTTCGCGCCGGCATCGCCGTCAACGCGCTCCACCAGGATCACGTCGTTCTCTGCGACCCGGTACTGTTTGCCGCCGGTGCGGATGACTGCGAACATGCCCAAAATCCGTATCGTCAAGTCGTTCTGATGTGGTCCCGCCGACAGCCGACCCGGCTGGCGGGTCCGGCGGCCGGTCCGCCGCCCGGACGGGGCGACGTCGCAGCCGCGTCGATGGGCCGGAAAACCAAGGCGCGGGCGCCCTTGGGAGAGGCCCGCGCTCACCGAAGCGCGGACTTATACCCATCCGGCGATTTCTGTCAACGATCCGTCATTGCGCTCAGGGCAGCCCTGCGCGGCGTCCGTCGCGTGTCTGCCCCGCCGCCGCTTGCGGTAGCGCCGGGCTTTGGCTATGGTCCGCGCCGCTTCGCGAGCGGCAGCCCCGCCGCTCGCCCATCCACGGTCCCGGGCGGCCCCTGGCCAACGCCCATGGCGCCGGTGGTGGAAGCCAGCGGAGAGGTGCCGGAGCGGTCGAACGGGGCGGTCTCGAAAACCGTTGTGCGCGCAAGCGCACCGAGGGTTCGAATCCCTCCCTCTCCGCCATTAAGTCATTGATATTGAAGAATATTGTTAAGGAATTCGAACCCTTGGCACGCTTCGCGGCTTTCCGCGGGCGACAGCGGTGCTCGCTCCGACACTGCGAACCGGAGACCGACAGAGAGCGCGACTGCGCGAGTCGATCCACACATCTGTCTCTGTCGGGGATTTCGGGGGTTCGCTTTCGCGGCTGCCGGTAGAGCGTCAGCTCATGCCCAGCTGCGCGTGCTGGTCATCCCATTCGAGCGGAATGTCGATGTTATGGATGAGGCGTTCGAGCGTCAGGTCCGACGGTTGCTCGCCCGCCAGGATCGCGGCGGAGAGGTCAGGCGAGAGGAAGGCGAGCGGCAGCAGGTGGCCGATGTAGCGATCGCTGACGCCTTCCCGCGCGGCGATTGCCTTGAGCGAGTCAGCGCGTCCCGAGGCAAGGTCTTCGAACCAGCGATGGGCGCGGTGAAGCGCTTTGACCAGCGCCGGGTCGGTGTGACCGGCAACGTTCGATCGGTGAACGCCATGGAGCACCAGACGCTGCTCGACGCCGCGCCGCCTGATGGTGACGGGCACAGTCGTCTCGATCGGCGGACCTTTTTGGCCGGTCTCCTCTCTCAGCGATAGGGTGATCTGTACTGCGACTGACCCAAGAATGACCTGATCAACGTAATTGATAGCCGTGTCTGTCAGCGCCGACAATTTGTCGAGCAGGGATGGGATATTGTCAACGCTCCACCCCGCAGCGCGGGCGGCGCCGGCTAGCTCGGAACGATCCGTGAGAAGCTGATCGACCGCGCTCGAGACGATCCGCTCGATTTCCCGCGCCGGCAGGCGCCAGCCAGCGCGCTCTGCCGGCGCATCAGTCGGCGCTTCGCCGGTGATCAGGTGCCGGGAGACGTAGTAGCGGTAGCGCCTGCCGTTCTTCACAGCATGGCTCGGCGTGAGGGGATGGCCATCGGCATCGAACAGCTTGCCGATGAGTGGGCTCGGCTCGGTCAATCTGGGGGCCGATGACCTTTCATGGCTGTTGCCCTTGAGCCCGGCCTGGACGGCGTCCCAGGTCTCCTGGTCGATGATCGGCTTGTGCTGGCCCTCGTAGCTCGCCCCCTTGTGCGGGATGCGGCCGATATAGAGCGGGTTGCCGAGCAGCTTGTAGAGATAGCCCCGGCTCATCGGCCTGCCGCCGCTTTGCCGGCCATCGGGATGGCGGCGGCGCTTGGTGAGGATCCGGAGCCGGTCGCTCTCTTCCTTCACGCGCCGGACGGTGCCGTGTTCGAGATAGAGCCGGAAGATCGTGCGGACGGTCTCGGCCTCGGCCGCGTTGATGGCCAGCGTGCGGCCTTCGGGCTCGTAGCCCAGGGGCACGGTGCCGCCCATCCACATGCCCTTCCGCTTGGAGGCGGCGATCTTGTCGCGGATGCGCTCGCCGGTGACCTCGCGCTCGAACTGGGCGAAGCTGAGCAGCATGTTGAGGGTGAGCCGGCCCATCGAGGTGGTGGTGTTGAAGGCCTGGGTGACCGAGACGAAGGAG
>JAVKFF010000012.1:0-20476 GCA_040226215.1 Azospirillaceae bacterium | reverse complement strand
CCGCGCCCGCCAGCCGCAGCGCCGAGGACCCGGTGCCGCAGCCTACCTCCAGGACATGGTCCGTGGGCGACATGTGGCGCCGCGTGCGTTCGAGCGTCACGTCCCAGGCGGCGACGTTCTTGACCGGTTGCCTGGAATATTTCGGTGCGGCGCGGTCCCAGAACCGCTCGGCGGAAACCATCGGATTGCTCCCGGTTGTGGCATCGATCCCTCGGCCCGTGGATACCCCGCCGCTCGGGAGAAGAAAATCCGCCATTGGCACCGGACCACCATGCATCGCTGAATGGATCGGGAGGGCCGCCGGGATACAGACCGCCAGCAGCGGCCAAAATTCAGCCGCAACTCAATGATTTTACTTGTCATTCCCGCGAAAGCGGGACTCCAGATCCGCGCGGGCGGCGCCGTCGGACTGGATTCCCAGTCAAGCTGGGAATGACAATCGAATGTTGGGATGGGGTGAACATTGGCGCAACCGCCGCGGCCACAACCATTAGATCTTCCTTGTCATTCCCGCGAAAGCGGGAATCCAGGCCGTCCGAGCAGGCGGCGGCGCCGGTCTGGATTCCCAGTCAAGCCGGGAATGACAACCAATGATCGAGAATATGACGAATAACGCGCGTATGATGACCGTCCGTCATCCCGGCCGACCGAAGGGAGAGCCGGGATCTCCGGCCCGTCCTCGCCAGCGTCGACTCGGGGCGAAGTTGAACGGGGAGATCCCGGCTCTCCGCTGATGCTCCGGCCGGGATGACGGCGGGTTTAGCGCTCCGGCCGGGATGACGGCGGGTAGAGAGCGGCGGCCGGGATGACGGAGGGGCGGTTCACTAACGCGCCCCGAGCCTCAGACCGCCGCCTGCATCTCCATGGCGCGCTGCAGGTTGCGGACATACTGGTCGCGGCCGGTGAGGTAGGGGTTGGGCCACCACTGCTGGTCGTAGCCGAGTTGGGCGGCGGCGTGCAGGGTCCAGAACGGGTCGGCCAGGTGCGGCCGGGCCAGCGCCACCAGGTCAGCCCGGCCGGCGGCCAGGATCGAATTGGCGTGGTCGGTCTCGTAGATGTTGCCGACCGCCATCGTCGACAGCCGCGCCTCGTTGCGGATCTGGTCGGAGAACGGCGTCTGGAACATGCGGCCGTAGACGGGCCTGGCCTCGACCGAGGTCTGGCCGGCCGAGACGTCGATCAGGTCAGCGCCGTGGGCGGAGAAGGCGCGGGCGATCTCCACCGCCTCCTCGCCGTCGATGCCGCCGGGCACCCAGTCGGTCGCCGAGATGCGCACGCTCATCGGCTTCTGCTCCGGCCACACGGCGCGGATCGCGTCGAAGACCTCCAGGGGATAGCGCAGCCGGTTCTCCAGCGTGCCGCCATATTCGTCCTCCCGCCGGTTGGTCAGCGGGGTGATGAAGGCCGACAGCAGGTAGCCATGGGCGCAATGCAGTTCGAGCATGTCGAAGCCGGCCTGGATGCCGCGCTCGGCGGCGGCGACGAACTCGCCCTTCACCCAGTCCATCTCCTCGCGTGTCATGGCGTCGGGCACCTGGTTGTCGGGGCTCCAGGGCACGGCCGAGGGGGCGATCAGGCGCCAGTTGTCGGTCGCCAGCGGCACGTCGGTGCCCTCCCAGCCCAGCCGGGTCGAGCCCTTGGGGCCGGAATGGCCGAGCTGCAGACAGACCTTGGCCGGCGTCTTCTCATGGATGAAGTCGACGATGCGCTTGTAGGCGGCCATCTGCTGGTCGTTGTAGAGACCGCAGCAGCCAGGCGTGATACGGCCCTCCGGCGAGACGCAGGTCATCTCGGTGAAGATCAGGCCGGCGCCGCCGAGCGCGCGCGAGCCGAGATGGACCATATGGAAATCGTCGGGCAGGCCGTCCTTGGCGGAATACATGGCCATCGGGCTCATCACCACCCGGTTGGCGAGTTCCATCCCGCGCAGCTTGTAGGGCTGGAACATCGGCGGCACCGGGACCTGTTGCGGCCGACCGGTCGCCTTCTCGCCCCACCAGCGCTCATAGCCCTCCAGATAGTCCTTGTCGCGCAGACGCAGGTTCTCATGGCTGACGCGCTGGCTGCGGGTCAGCAGCGAATAGGTGAACTGCTCGGGCTCGAGCGCTTCAGCATAGCGGTCGACATGCTCGAACCACTCGGTCGAATTGCGCGCCGCGGACTGGATGCGCAGGACGTCGATGCGGCGGGAATCCTCGTAATCCTGCAGGGCCCTGCCGACATCGCCCGGGAACTTCAGCGAACTTTCCTTCAGCGCGATGGCGTCTTCGAGCGCCAGCTTGGTGCCCGAACCGACGGAGAAGTGGGCGGTGTGCGCCGCGTCGCCCATCAGCACCACCCGGTCGTCCTTGATCCAGGTCTCGTTGACGATGCGCGGGAAGGTGATCCAGGCCGAGCCGCGAAGATGGCGGGCATTGGACATCAGTTCGTGACCGTCGAGCCAGTCGGCGAACAGGTCCTCGCAGAACTTGATCGACTCGTCGTTGGTCATCCGGTCGAGTCCGGCGGCCTTCCAGGTCTCTTCCCGGGTCTCGATGATGAAGGTCGAGGTGTCCTTGTCGAAGCGGTAGGCGTGGACCTGGAACCAGCCCCACTCGGTCTTCTGGAAGATGAAGGTGAAGGCCTCGAACACCTTCTTGCAGCCGAGCCAGATATATTTGCACTTGCGCCACTGGATCTCGGGCTGGAAGTGCTCCTGCCACTTGCTGCGGATTTTTGAGTTCACGCCGTCGGAGGCGACGACCAGATCGGCGTCGGCGAACCTGGTGTCGATGTCCTCCGGCTCGATCTCCGCCTCGAAGACCAGCTTGATGCCCAGTTCCTCGCAGCGGCGCTGCAGGATGTTCAAGAGGCGCTTGCGTTCGATGCCGCAGAAGGCGTGACCGCTGGAGGAGATCGTTCGCCCCTTGAAGTGGACGTCGATGTCGTCCCAATAGGCGAAGTTGTCCATGATCTCCTTCTGCGTTTCCTCGTCCCCGCCCTCCAGGTTGCGCAGGGTCTCGTCGGAGAAGACAACGCCCCAGCCGAAGGTGTCGTAGGGCTTGTTGCGCTCGTAGACGGTGATGTCGTGGGCGGGATCGGCCTTCTTCATCAGAAGCGCGTAGTAGAGTCCGGCCGGTCCGCCGCCGATGCAAACGATCTTCATGCCATCTCTCCCATCGCGAAACCGCCGACCCCGTGCCTGCCCCGCAGGCGGTCGACCGTGGATACGATCAGGAGATATTTTAAGCCTAAAATAATCTGGTGCAAGGCCGGGATCGCGGGCCCAGGGCGGATGGCCTAGCGACCGGTTGCCGCGTCCTGTATGGAGACGGGGTCGTCCAACCAGCCGATCCGTCAAAGATGCCCGACGCCCCCGCCGCCGCCCTGCTCCGATCGTTGTTCGATGCGGCACTCGCCGCCGTCACCGCCGAGGGCTGCGTGCCCGGCGCCCTGCCTGCCCCGCCCAGGGGCCGTACCATCGTCGTCGGCGCCGGCAAGGCGGCGGCGGCCATGGCCCGCGCCGTCGACGCCCACTGGCCGGGACCGCTCGAGGGGCTGGTCATCACCAGGGACGGCCACGGCGTGGACGCCGGCCGCATAGAGGTGGTGGAGGCGAGCCACCCGGTCCCCGACACGCGCGGCCAACGGGCGGCGGCGCGCATCCTGGACATGGTCCGGGATCTCGGACCGGACGATCTCGTGCTCTGCCTGATCTCCGGCGGCGGCTCCTCCCTGCTCGCCGTGCCCGGCGGCGACCTGACGCTGGAGGACAAGCAGGCGGTTAACAAGGCGCTGCTGCGCTCCGGCGCCGCGATCGACGAGATGAACGCGGTGCGCAAGCACCTCTCCGGCATCAAGGCCGGAAGGCTGGCGGTCGCCGCCCACCCGGCGCAACTGGTGACGCTGGTCATCTCCGACGTGCCGGGTGACGATCCCTCGATCATCGCCTCCGGCCCCACCGTGCCCGACCCGACGACCGCGGCCGATGCCCGCGCCATCCTGGAACGCCACGGCATCGACGCCGGCGCCGCCGTGACGGCGCACTTGGCGAGCGCCGCCGCCGAGACGCCGCCACCCGACCACCCGGTTTTCGCGACCGCCCGGCTTCAGGTGATCGCCACCCCGCTGGACGCCCTCGGCGCGGCAGCGGAGACGGCCCGCGCCGCGGGTCTGGACGTGCTGGTGCTCGGCGACCGCATCGAGGGCGAGGCGCGCGAGGTCGGCCGAGCCATGGCCGGCATCGCGCTTTCCTGCAAGGACAAGGGCGTGCCGCTGTGCCCGCCGGCGGTCATCCTGTCGGGCGGCGAGACCACGGTGACGGTGCGCGGCAATGGCCGTGGCGGACGCAATGTGGAGTTCCTGCTCGGCCTCGCCATCGCGCTCGACGGGGCGGCGGGCATCTCGGCCATCGCCTGCGACACCGACGGCATCGACGGCTCGGAGGACAATGCCGGCGCGATCGTCCTGCCCGACACGCTCGCCCGGGCGCGGGCCAGAGGCCTCGACCCCCGCCGCTTCCTCGCCGACAACGACGCCTACGGCTTCTTCGCCGCCCTGGGCGACCTGGTGACGACCGGGCCGACCTTGACCAATGTCAACGACTTCCGGGCGATCGTCGTCCAGTAGAGCGACCGTTCGCCGACCAACGACGTGGGACCGTCATGTCCGATATCGCCGCCTCGAGCGGCCAGCTTCACCAGCAGCGCTTCCGCCTTCGCGTCTGGATCCGCACCCGGCTGTGGGCCCAGGTCATCGCCGGCATGGTGCTCGGCATCGCCGCCGGCAGCCTGCTCGGCCCGGACCTCGGTCTCGTCGACCCCATCGACGCGGAGTGGATCGGTGCCTGGCTGGCGCTTCCCGGCGACCTGTTCCTCGGTCTCATCGCCATGGTGCTGATACCGCTGATCATGGCCTCGATCATCCAGGGGCTGACCGGCACCGAGGACACCCAGGTCCTGAAAAGCGTCGGGGTCCAATTCCTCGTCTTCGTGGTGCTGACGACGACGGCCGCCGCCCTGATCGGGCTGACACTCGCCGACCTGCTGAACCCCGGGGTTTATGTCGCCCCCGCCACACCCGTCTATCCCGATCCCGCGACCATCCCGGCGCCGCGGGCCGAACTGCCCTTCGCCCAGGCGCCGGCGGCGATCAGCGGCCTGCTGCCGACGAACCCGTCCGCCGCGATGCTGGAGCGGGACATGCTGGCGGTGGTGATCTTCGCGCTGCTGATCGGGCTCGCCTGCACCCAGGCCCGGCGCGAGCGCGTGCAGCCCATCCTGGACCTGTTCGGCGCCATGCTCACGGTCTCGATGATCATCGTGCAGTGGGCGATGTTCATCGTGCCGCTCGCGGTGTTCGGCCTGATGGCCAAGCTGGTGATCGATGTCGGCTTCGCCACGCTGATCGGCATGTCGATCTATGTGGTGACCGTGCTGGCCGGGCTGCTCGTGCTCCTGATCGTCTACCTCGCGCTGATCGCGGCGTTCGGCGGCATCGGTCCGGCCGCCTTCATCCGCGCCGCCTTCCCCACCCTGCTGCTGGCCTTCTCGACCTCCAGTTCTTCGGCCGTCATGCCGATGTCCATCGACACGGCGATCAAGCGTCTGGGCGTGCCGGAGCGGATCGCCAATCTCGTGGTGCCGCTGGGCGCGACGGTGAACATGGCGGGCACCGCCCTCTACCAGACCACCGCCATCGTCTTCCTGGCACAGGTCGCCGGGCTGGAACTCTCCGCGGGCGATCTGACCATGATCATCTTCACCCTGGTGGCCGCGTCGATCGGAGCGCCTGGCACTCCAGGTGTCTCGGTCGCCATCCTGACGACTGTTGCGGCGAGCTATGGTATTCCAGCCGCCGGCATGGTGATGATCCTTGGCGTCGATCGCATCCTCGACATGTCGCGCACGTTCGTTAATGTCGCCGGTGACTTGACCGCATGCGCACTGTTGCGCCATGCGGGGGGCGAGCCCGTCGTCACCGGCGCACAGCCGAGCTGACAGGCGGATCACCGCAGACGAAAGACATGCCAGTCCATGCGCTACACCCTCTTCTACTTCCCGGGCAACGCCAACATCGCGCCGCATGTGGCGCTGGAGGAGATCGGTGCCGATTACCGCCTGGAACTTGTCGACCGGCCGGGCAACGCGCACAAGAGCGAGGCCTATCTCAAGCTGAACCCGAACGGCCGGCTGCCGACGCTGATCGACCACGACCTCGGCGACCTGGTGATCTTCGAGGCGGCGGCGATCTGCCTGCACCTCAACGACCGGCATCCGGAAGCGGGACTGCTGCCGCCTGCCGGCACGGCGGAGCGGGCGATCGCCTATCAGTGGCTGATCTGGCTGACCAACACGTTGCAGACCGACACGCTCGCCTTCTTCTACGCCAGGCGCTTCCTCGGCCTGCCGGAAGGCGAGATCGCCGACGCTGTGAAGGCCGGCTATCAGGCGCGGCTGGCCGGCTGGTACAAGATCGCCGCCGACGGCCTGGCGGCTAGCGGCGGACCCTATTTCCTGGGCGAGCGCTACACCATCGCCGATGCCTATCTGGCGATGATCTGCCGCTGGGGCCGGGTACTGGCAACGCCGCCGCGCAGCCTCGGCCCGATCGACCGCCTGCTCGCCGCGGTGGAGCAACGCCCGGCCGTGCGCCGGGCCTACGAGATGGAGGGCGTGCCCGAGCCCTGGTTCGACGCCGCCTGATCTGTCCAGTCCGTCACCCCGGCTGACTTGCGGCGGCCGCCGGACCAGCTATTGATGCGCTACCCATACCCGATTCGAGAGGAGCCAGGACCATGGCCGGAACCATCGACGCCCGCCTCGCGGAGCTTGACATCACCCTGCCGGAGGCCACCAAGCCCGTGGCCAACTACGTGCCCTATGTGCGGACCGGCAACCTGCTGTTCATCTCCGGCCAGGGGCCGTTCAGGAACGGCGAGGTCGCCTACAAGGGCAAGCTAGGGCGCGACTGGACGGCCGAGCAGGGCTACGAGGCGGCCCGGCTGACCGGCACGCACATCCTGGCCCAGGCCAAGGCGGCGCTGGACGGTGATCTCGACCGCGTGGTGCGGATCGTCAAGCTGGTCGGCTTCGTCTCCTCGGTGCCGGAGTTCACCGACCAGCCCAAGGTGATCAACGGCTGCTCCGACCTCATGGTCGAGGTCTTCGGCGACAAGGGTCGCCACGCCCGCTCCGCCGTCGCCACGCCGGTCCTGCCGATGGACTTCGCCGTAGAGATCGAGGCCATCATCGAGGTCGCGTGAGGGGCCTCCCGACTCGGGTCAGGGCCTGTCCTGCGGACCCAGCGTGAACGCCGAGGCGTCTTGCGGTCCGGGGCGATAGCCGTAGAGATCGTAGCGGATGGGCGTGCCCAGCACGGTTCCGCGCAGGCGGATCACCGCCCCCTCCGGGGCCAGCCAGATATCGGCGGCGTAGGGGTGGCCGTGGCGGGTGAAACCGGTGAGCACGCCATGCGTGGTTTCCACCCCGTTCACGCTCTCCTGCCCCAGAGGACGAAGGTTGACCAGGGTGTGAAAAGCGAGCTGTGGCGCGACGGTGTCGATCGCGTCGTCGTTGTAGGCAAGCCGTTCGGCCAGTTCGCCGTCGGCGTAGACCAGCGCCTCCGCCGCCGTGTCGTCCAGCAGGCCGAAATATCGCACGCCGCCGATATTGTAGCGCACCGCCTGCAATCCGGCGGCGCGAATGAGCTGGCCCGAGCGGGACTCCGCGCCGTCGAAATAGACGACCTGGCCCGAATAGGCGATGTCGCCATACCCCAGGAAGGTCTCGATGCCCAGCGTGTGCGCCTTCGCGGGCGACATCGCGGCGGCGAGACAGGCGGTGGCCGCCGCCAGACGCAGTGTCCGGCCCATCAGATCGGCTGGTCCTCGGCCGGCGACAGGGTGAAGAGCGCCGGGTCCTGCGGGCCGACCCGGTAGTCGTAGAGATCGAAAGTGACGTCCAGCGCGCCATAGTCGATCCGCGCCATGATCACCGCTCCGCTCGCCGCCACCCAGACCGCGCCGTTGAAGGCCTGATCGTCATGTCCAACGCCGCTGATCGCATAGCGCGTCGTCTCGACACCGTTCACCGTCTCCCGCTCGCCCGTGTCCTCCGCGGCGAAGGACGGGAAATGGCTGACGATCGGGAAGATGCGCTGGAGGTAGGGGTCGGAGAAGGCGAAGGTCTGGTGCATGCCGAAGACGTCGAGCGCGAAAACCTCTTGCGTCCGGAGGTCGGCGACGGCCGAGACATCGCGCCCCTGCCAGAAATAGTCGACCCGCTGCCGCCCAGCGGTCCGGTAGATCGGCCCCGCATAGGTGCTCACGCCATTGTTGTAGACCGCCTGTCCTGAATAGGAGATGTCATCGAAACCAAGATATGCCTCGATGCCGATGGTATAGGCGGCCACGCCCGAGGACATCATGCCCGAGGCCATCACGCCCGAGACCATGACACCCGAAACGACGGTACCCAACCACCTGGCCGGCAACAGCGCGCACATGGGTCCGCCCCCCCTCATCTGACCATAGACCAAAGTAGTATATCAGAGGGCGACGCGTGAGGCGAATTCTCGCCGCCACCGGTTGCCGATCACCTGGCGACGACACCATGTCCTGAGGTGAGTTCCCCTTCCACGCCACGCGTGCGAGGGTATCGGTTCCGAGCACGATGGAATGGATGAATGGCTGACGGAAACGACGGCTTTCCCGACGGCGATGGCGGTGGCGTGCTGTCCGCGCGCCTTGTCCGCTCGATCGACCAGGTGCCGGCGGCGGACTGGGATCGGTTGGCGGGGACGTCCAACCCGTTCGTCTGCCATGGCTTTCTGTCCGCCCTGGAGGAATCGGGTTCCGTCGACGCCGAGGCCGGCTGGCTGCCCCAGCACCTGCTGCTGGAGGACGAGGCGGGTAGTCTGATCGGCGCCGTGCCGCTCTACGTGAAGGGCCATTCCTATGGCGAATACGTCTTCGACCACGGCTGGGCCGATGCCTATGAACGGGCGGGCGGACAGTACTATCCCAAGCTGCAATCGGCCGTGCCCTTCACGCCGGTCACCGGCCCGCGACTGCTGGCGGGCGACGGTCCCGGCGCGCCCATCGTGCAACGCGCGCTGATCCAGGCCCTGGAGCAGGTGGCCGGCCAGACGCAGCTCTCCAGCCTGCACGTCACCTTCCCCACCGAGCAGGAATGGCGGGCGATGACCGAGGCCGGGTGGCTCGGCCGCTACGGCCAGCAATACCACTGGCGCAATCGCGACTATGGCAGCTTCGACGACTTCCTCGCCGATCTCGCCTCGCGCAAGCGCAAGAACATCCGCAAGGAGCGCGAGAAGGTGCGCGAGTCCGGCGTGGTCTGCGAGGCGCTGACCGGCGAGGCGCTGACCGAGGATGTCTGGGACGACTTCTACCGTTTCTACATGGACACCGGTTCGCGCAAATGGGGCGTGCCCTATCTCACTCGGTCGTTCTTCTCGCTGCTGGGCGAGCGGCTGGCCGACCGCACGGTGCTGATCATGGCCTCCCACGAGGGACGCCGGGTGGCCGGGGCACTGAACCTGGTGGGCGACGAGGCGATCTTCGGGCGTAACTGGGGCTGCGACGCCCATTTCCGCTTTCTGCATTTCGAGGCCTGCTACTACCAGGCCATCGACTACGCCATCGCCCACGGGCTGAAGACCGTCGAGGCCGGCGCCCAGGGCCAACACAAGGTGCAGCGCGGCTATCTGCCGGTCCGCACCTATTCCGCCCACTGGATCCGCGACCCCAACTTCCGCGAGGCCATCGAGCGCTTCCTGGCCCGCGAAGGCCAGATGGTCGACTGGGAGATCCAGGAGATCACCGACGCCGGCCCGTTCAAGAAGGACGGCTAGGCCGGCGATGGCGCGTTTTCCAGGCGATTTCCGCTGGGGCTACTCGACCTCCGCCTACCAGGTGGAGGGGGCGGTCAAGGAAGACGATCGCGGCCTCTCGGTCTGGGACACCTTCTGCGCCCGCCCCGGCGCCATCGCCGACGCGGAAAGCGGCCGGATCGCCTGCGACCACTATCACCGCTGGCGCGAGGATATCGGCCTGATGCGCGAGGGGGGCGCCAACGCCTACCGCTTCTCCATCGCCTGGCCGCGCGTCCAGCCCGCCGGCCGCGGACGGCCCAACGGCAAGGGGCTCGACTTCTACGACCGGCTGGTCGACGCCCTGCTGGAGGCCGGGATCGCGCCCTATGCCTGCCTGTTCCACTGGGACATGCCGCAACCGCTGGAAGATCGCGGCGGCTGGTCGAGCCGCGACACCTGCTACCGCTTCCGGGACTACGCGGCGATCGTCGCCGGCCGTCTCGGCGACCGGCTGGCCTGGGCGGCGACGCTGAACGAACCGGCGACGCTGATGTGGGAGGGCCACGCGGTGGGCGCGCACGCGCCCGGTCACGCGGACCGCGCCCACATGCTGTCAGCCCTGCACCACCAGAACCTGGCGCACGGCCTGGCCGTCGCCACCCTGCGTGTGGAGGCGCCGCGCCTGCCGCTCGGCATCCTCCTCAATCCGATGCCCGCGCGGCCGCAGCGGGAGGAGGATGGCTGCGTGGAGGCGATGGAGATCTTCGACGACCTGTGGAACCGCGCCTTCCTCGACCCGATCCTCAAGGGCCGCTATCCCGAGCGCATCGCCGAATGGCTGGGCGAGCGCGTCGAGGATGGCGATCTCGCCGCCATCCACCAGCCGCTCGACCGGATCGGCCTCAACTACTTCGCGCGCGCCTATTGCCGCTCCGACCGCGACACCCCCGCCGGCATCGCTTTCGACCACCATCGGCCGGGCGACCGCAAGCTGACCGCGATGGGCTGGGAGATCGACGGCACGGGCCTCCACGAGGTGCTGATGCGGCTGAAGGACGCGTACGGCAATCCGGCCGTCACCGTCACCGGCAACGGTGCGGCCTTCCACGACCGGCCGGACGACGATGGCCGGGTGCGCGACGCTGCGCGGATCGACTTCTACCGCGACCATCTGGAGAACCTGGCCCGGGCGATCGCCGACGGCGCCAATGTCGGCGGCTATCTCACCTGGTCCCTGCTCGACAATTTCGAGCTCTCGGCGGGCTACGCCAAGCGGTTCGGCACCGTCCATGTCGACCGCCGCACCCTCCGGCGCACGCTGAAGGACTCTCACGCCTTTCTGCGCGAGGTCTTCCAGGCCAACGAGATCGGCTGAACCGCCCCGGCCGGTGCAATGACGCCCTAGAAGCCGATCCCGAGCGCGGCGAGGCTTGCCGCCTCGGAATAACCGGCGGGGATATCGAAGGCGGTCTTTGCCGGTGCGGCGAGCTCGAAATCCTCCAGCTCGAACTCGAACTCCTCGCCGGTGGCGGTCGCCCCCTCGACGAGGAGAACGGCGCCCTCCCCCGAGGTCCAGACCTCGGCACTGTAGGCGACGCCGTCCGCCGTGACGCCAGTGATCGTCCGGCGTTCCGCCTCGACATCGTCGATCTCGTCCGTCTCCTCGACGCCGGAGATCGCGACCTCGCTGTGGTCGCGCGGATCGGGGAAGTAGTCGGCAAGTCCGGGTGTATCGAGCGGAACCGTGAGATAGGCCTGGCGCGCCGGGACGATGATGGTCGCCGTCGCGGCCTCGTAGGCGGAAACTACGGTAACCAGGCCGGCGGGCGTCCAGGCATCGATGCGCTGGTGGCCGTCGCCGCGGATCAGGCTGCCCCGCAGGATGGCGCGCCCGGCGTCGAGTTCGAAGCTGCCGCGATAGGCGAGCGCGTCCGGCGCGCCCAGCGCGACTTCCAGGGCCAGTGTCTGAGCCATCGCCGAAGACGTGACGAGAAACGCCACACCGATCACCCAAGTCCGCATCTCGCCTCCCCCGTCGACCAATACTTAAGTATATAGTCTGCGGCCCGGGTCGGCCAGATTATTGCGAGATGATCTCTGGCCGGCGGAAGGATGACAGCCGGGCGACCACGCGGTCGCGCAGTTCGGCGGCATGGGGCAGGCGCTGCAGGTCGAAGACCATCACGACGGCGACAGCGTCCCAGGCCGTGGCATGGGCGGTGCAGCTCGGATAGGGCACCTCATCGTCGGTCAGGCAGCTCATCAGGAGGTCGACCGCGCCATCCTCGACCAGGACGTACCAGCGGTTCGGATCGGTGATGGTGCCGTAGAGCAGGTGGATGCCGTCGCGGTCCATGTCGACGATCTCGGCGTTCCACTGCCCCCGCTGGTCGCCCTCGCGCAGCAGTTCCGCCGGCGTGCCGTCGAATTCGAGATCGGTCAGGTTGACCGAGATCACCCGGCCGAAGCCCTCGCCCAGTGCCGCCTCAGAGCCGTCCGCCTCCGGCAGGGGCGACAGGTCCGGCAGCTCCATGAACAGGTTGATCGAGGACACCCGCCCGTCCCGCCGCAGATCGCGGTTCCAGATATAGGCACCCGGCAGGTCGAGGGTCTCGCCGGCGATCTCGATGGCGTAGACTTCTTCCGCCTCGACCCGATCGGTCGTCGCGAAGAAGAACGGCGCCGCGCCGGTCAGGGCCAGCGCGACGCCGCATGCGTAACGGAGGATGTTCATAGGCGTGTACTCTGGCGGCCCATTCGGGCGGAAAGGGGGCAATGAACGCGAGGCTTGCCCAAAACCCGCCACCTCCACACCATGCCTGCCATGATGACCGACAAGCTCACCTTCCGCCGGGCCGAGGCGGCCGATGCCGACGCGGTCCTGGCGATCAACCGCGCCGCCTACACCCAGCACATCGCCACCATCGGCCGCACGCCGATTCCGATGATGCTGGACTACGCCCCCTATATCCGCGACGGCGAGGTCTGGCTGGCGGAGGTGGGCGGCGCGCCGATCGCCTGCCTGGTGATGGAATGGCCGCCGGACGCGCTGTTCATCTACTCCATCGCCGTCGATCCCGTGTGGGCCCGCCAGGGTATCGGCAACCGGATGATGGCGCTGGCCGAGCGCCGCGCGCGCGACGAAGGGCGCGGCCGCATCACCCTGCACACCAACGTGCTGATGACCGACAACCGCGCCTGGTATCGCCGTCAGGGATTTGTCGAGACGGGTACGGAATCCACCCACCCGGACCGCACCATCGTGCATCTGGAGAAACGGCTCGGCCAGAGCGGAACATACCTTGACGGAGCCGAGGACGACTCCGTCAAGCCGTGATCGGGTCTAGGACGTCCGGTCAGTGCCCCAGAGGCGCGATGGTGACGCAGTCGCCGCCGGCCGCCGTCAACTCGGTGCAGGCACTGAGCGCGGTGATGCCGTCGAGGCCATCGAAGCGGGCTCGGTAGAGCGGACCCTCCGCCGTCGCCACCTCGAGGATCGCGGGATCCGCCGCGGTCAGGAAATGCGGCGCCCGGCCGAGCGCGGTGCGCAGGGCCTCGATGCCCTCCTCACTGTCGCGGAAGGCGCCGACCTGGATCGCCCAGACGCCGGAGAAGGCATCGCCTTCGAGTCCCGCTTCCGGCCCCCCGTCGCCTTGCGCCACCTCGTCGAACAGGGCGTCGAGCGGGGCCGTGTCGACCAGCACGATGGCCGGCGTGTCGGTGCGGCGCTGCGTGGGCGGCCGCGCCGGATAGGGCACGGTCTCCATCGCCCGCGGGAAGGGTGCGCCAGCCGCGCTGGCGCCGACGATCCCGACGACGCCCGAACTGGCGACCGGTGCGTTGGCCGCGGCCAGCAACACCGGCATCTCGGCTGGCCGGCGACCCGGCAGCGGCGGATAGAAGGGCACGCTGCCATGGGCGATCAGGTAGCGGCCGCGATCGGAGGCGAAGGCGCGGTCCAGCAGGTCGGCGACGTGATCGTTGCGCTCGGCCGAGCTCTCGCCGCCGAACATCACCGCGATCAGGCGCAACTGCCCGTTCACGGCCGAGGCGGCGAGGTTGTAGCCCGAGGCGCGGATGTAGCCGGTCTTGAAGCCGTCCATGCCCGGATAGCTCTCGAGCAGCCGGTTGTGGTTGCGGTAGGTGGTGCCGTGGTAGGTCCAGCGCTCGGTGGCGAAGTAGTGGTAGTATTGCGGGAAATCGCGCTGCAAAGCCTGACCCAGCAGCGCGATGTCGCGGGCGGTGGAGACCTGGGCGTTGTCCGGCAGGCCGGAGGCGTTGCGGAACACCGTCCGGCTCATGCCCAGCAGCCGCGCCTCGGCCGTCATCATCTCGGCGAACTGGCTCTCCGTGCCGCCGATCGCCTCGGCCAGCACCACGGCGACGTCGTTGGCCGAGCGGGTGACCAGCGCGTAGATCGCATCCTCGACCCGGATGGTGGATCCGGCCGGCAGCGCCAGATGGCTGGGCGGCTGGCTGTCGGCATGGCGCGAGACGCTGAGCGACTGGTCGAGGCGCAGACGTCCCGCCTCCAGCGCCTGGAAGGTCATGTACAGCGTCATCATCTTGGTCATCGAGGCCGGGTGCAGCACCCGGTCGGCGTGCGCCTCAAACAGCACCTCGCCGTTCGTCGCATCGATGACGATGGCACCGTAACGGTTGCTGCCGACCTGCGCGTGTGACGGCGACGGCAGCAGCGACGCCAGCAGCGCGCCGGCGATCAACGCGATCAGCACGGCAAGCAGGCGCCCTGTGCGCTGCCTGGGGGCTTCGCCATGTGTGCGGCCGGTCGTCATGCGTCGGGCTCCGCGGGCTCGCGATGGGGATCGGCGGCGCCACGCGGCTGCATGCCCCGGCGCCTCTGCAATCTTTGCCGCGAATCATACGCGCAAACGGCGCCTCATGTCCATGCGCGAGCGGCCGAAAAATGAAGAAAATCAGACTTTTGCCGACCAGAGTTAATTCAAGACCGCGAATTGTGGCGATAGACCACTCCCCGATCCGGCCGTTCACGCCGAATGCCCCCTTGCCCGGCGCCGGAAAACCGCCAACTATAACCAGATGGTTATGATTTATTGGTGCGTCCGGTGAGCCCCCAGCAGGACCGCGTTTTCGCCGCCCTGGCCGACCCGACGCGCCGGGCGATCCTGGCGCGCCTGGCCGCGGGCACCGCCACGGTGACGGAGCTCGCCGCACCGTTCGCGATCAGCCAGCCGGCGGTCTCCAAGCACCTTGCGGTGCTGGAGCGCGCCGGGCTGGTCGTGCGCGACGGTCGCGGACCGCGCCGGCCCTGCCGCATCCGCGTCGATGGCCTCACCCCTGTGCTGGACTGGCTGGGCGGCATGAGGCGGGCGACGGCCGCGCCGCCATCGGCGCTGACCTTCCGCCCCGGCGGCGGGCGTGGTGGCGGCCAGGACGGTCCGACGACCTAGAGCGGATCATAGCTTGACGGAATCGCGGAAGCGCTTCCGTCAAGCTATGTGAATCCGCTCTAATTGATTGATAATAGACAGGATTCACACGGCTTCACGGGGCCGGCTCCGTGAAGCCGTGATCCAGTCTAGTCGTCACCAGCCTGGTCGCGGGGGCGCAGCCGGATGGGCTGGGCCGTCGCGCCGGGCAGCAGGCTCTCCATCCAGGGACCGTCGGGCATCTGCCGGGCGAGCCTGGTGATGTTCTCGTTCCACCACTGCCGCTGCTCGACCAGGTCGTCGTAGTCGAACTGGTCCTGCCGCCACACCGCGTCCTTCGCGGCATAGGTCAACAGGTCGATGGGAAAGCCCACATCGGTCGAACTGAAGCGCGTGGAATCGAAGGACAGATAGGCCAGCTTGAGCGCGTGGCGCAGCTCCGTCTCGAAGCGCAGCGCCCGGTCGAGGATCGGCTTGCCGTAGGCGGTGGAGCCGATCGAGAGATAGGGCGTGCGCTCGTCCACCTCGATCCAGTTGCCTTCGGGATAGACCAGATACATGGTCGGCGCGCGGTCGCGCTGCAGCTTGCCGCCGACAATGGCGTGCAGGTTGAAGATCAGTTCGGAGCGTTCAAGCGCGGCCTGGTCCTCGTCCGCCACCTGGCGCAGGCTCCTGGCGAAGCAATCGACCACGCCGATCATCTCGCGATGCATGCCGCCCTCGCGCTCGGCCGTGCGCCGACGCATATAGGACAGCGCCTTGTCGCGCACGCTGCGAAGGCCGGAGGTCATGATGAAGAAGCGGTCGGCCCCCTCCCCCTCGACGGTCATCTTCTTCGCCGCGGCGATCTGGCTGCCGGCCGTGACCCGGCCGTCGGACAGGGCGATCAGCCCCTCCTCGACACGAATACCCAGGCAATAGGTCATAAAGGTCCGCCCCTCAGGTCCCTTTCCACGGACCGACCGGGCCCGTCCCGCGGCAGAGATGGTGCCAAGGGGCCGGAGAGTCGGCAAGCCTTTCGCGCGATTGTGCATCGCAAAAGTTCACTTGACATATCCGCGCGATTTCATACATTTCGTTCATGCTGCAGTGCAGCAAAATTGAAACGGCATTACCGAGACGACCGCTAAGCGCCGTCTCCGGTACCGCGAGGCATCAGGCCACCGGACCGTATTGGAGGATTAAGATGACCACCCCAGCGACCCCACGCAAGCCGGCAGCCGGCAAGGCCGCGTCCGCGAAGTCGACCGCGACGAAGTCCGCCCGGTCCGCGCCCAAGCGTCCGACGGTCGAGGCGAAGGCCCCGAAAGCCGAGAGTGTGAAGGCCGAAGACGTGAAGGCCGAGAACGTGAAGGCCCAGAACGCCGAGGCCGAGACCGTGAAGGCCGGGACCGTGAAGACCGGGACCGTGATGGCCGGGAGTGCGCCGGCTGAGGCCGTCGCCGCCAAGGTCGAGGAGAAGGTCGCCACCGTTCAGGCGGCCGCGGCGGAAACCGTCAAGCAGGCCGAGGCCGCCATGGCCGACGTCAAGAACCGGTTCGACGAGGCTGCGGCGCAGCGTCAGGCCGAGGTCGAGACCGCCGTCAAGGCCGGCCATGAGGCCGTCGCCTGGAACCTGGAGCAGGGCATGACCATGGGCAAGGATCAGTTCGAGCAGGCCACCGGCCAGTTCTTCACCGCCTTCGACGAGGCGCAGACGCGCATGCGCGAGGGCATGGACGCCATGGTCAGCGCCGGCCAGGCCTGGAACAAGGGCGTCGAGGAAATCGCGCAGTCGATCTACGCCACCCAGCAGGCGATGCTCGAGGATAGCCTCGAAGCGATGAAGGCGCTGCTCGGCGCCAAGACCATCAGCGACGTGGTCGACCTGCAGTCGAGCTACACCCGACAGACCCTCGACGGCGTGGTGTCGGAGAGCATGAAGCTGTCGGAGCTGGCCATGAAGGTGGCCAACGACGCCACCCAGCCGATCAGCAGCCAGGTCAACAAGGCCATGGAGGGCGCCGCCAAGGCCTCCTGAGCCAGGGCGGCCAGAAAGTAACCGGCGCGACCCCCGTCGCGCCGCCGAATTGAAGTGCCCGACGGGCCCGCATGTCCTAACGTGCGGGCCCGTTTGCATGTCGGCGTGAGGCGCGATGCGGCTTCAAGGGGTGAATGCCTGCCGCATGGCTGCCCGGCAGCCTTGATCCGACCCTGCGGCGGCCACACATGGATAGTCCGGCGGCGTGGCGACCGGAGGGGTTTCCGTCGGCCGGAGAGTTCTCATATGATCGATCCGGCAATCCTGCACCGGCACGACAGCACGAGGATGGTTGCGGAGTATTGATGAGCGATCCGCGCGCGGCGGGGCCTTCTCGCCCCAAAGACGGCGATGGGCCTGGGACGGGAATCGTCATCCAGGAGAAGCCCAAGACCAAGAAGCCGTCGATGTACAAGGTCCTGATGCTGAACGATGATTTCACCCCGATGGAATTCGTCGTTCACGTCCTGGAGCGTTTTTTCAACAAGAATCGCGAGGAAGCGACGCAGATCATGCTGCATGTCCACCGCCGAGGGGTGGGGGTTTGCGGCGTCTTCACCTTCGAGGTGGCGGAGACCAAGGTGACGCAGGTGATGGATTTCGCCCGCAAGCACCAACATCCGCTACAGTGTATCCTGGAAAAAGCATGATCCCGATCGTCACCCGTTCAGTTCATGGCCCCGTCGCGAAGGAGTCGGCGAATGCTCTCGCGTAACCTCGAACAGACCCTGCATCGGGCCCTTCGCCTGGCCAACGAGCGGAACCACGAATACGCCACGCTGGAGCATCTCCTGCTGGCGCTGACCGAGGACCAGGACGCGGTCGCGGTGATGCGCGCCTGCTCGGTCGATCTCGGCAAGCTGCGCCAGGACCTGCTCGACTATCTCGACCAGGAACTGGCCGACCTTGTGCGCGGCGACGTGGAGGAGGCGAAGCCCACCGCCGGCTTCCAGCGCGTGCTGCAGCGCGCCGCCATCCACGTGCAGTCCTCAGGCCGCGAGGAGGTGACCGGCGCCAACGTGCTGGTCGCGCTGTTCTCGGAGCGCGAAAGCCACGCCGTCTACTTCCTGCAGGAGCAGGAGATGACCCGCTTCGACGCGGTCAACTACATCTCCCACGGCATCGCCAAGGCGCCGCATCACAACGAGAGCCGCAAGGTCTCCGGCGCCGAGGGCGAGCGGGAGGAGGAGGACGAGGCCGCCGAGGCCCCCTCGAAGAAGGGGCTGGAGGCGCTGCAGGCCTATTGCGTCAATCTCAACGAGAAGGCGAAGGCCGGCAAGATCGATCCGCTGATCGGCCGCGAGCTCGAGGTCGAGCGCACCATCCAGATCCTCTGCCGCCGCTCGAAGAACAACCCGCTCTATGTGGGCGAGCCGGGCGTCGGCAAGACCGCCATCGCCGAGGGGCTGGCCAAGCGCATCGTCGAGGGCGACGTGCCGGAAGTGCTGTCGAACGCCATCATCTGGGCGCTCGACATGGGCACGCTGCTGGCCGGCACGCGCTATCGCGGCGATTTCGAGGAGCGGCTGAAGGCGGTGCTGGCCGAGCTCGAGAGCCAGGAAGGTGCCGTCCTGTTCATCGACGAGATCCACACCGTGATCGGCGCCGGCGCCACCTCGGGCGGGGCCATGGACGCCTCGAACCTGCTGAAGCCGGCGCTGGCGTCGGGTACATTGCGCTGCATCGGCTCGACCACCTACAAGGAGTATCGCAACTACTTCGAGAAGGACCGGGCGCTGGTGCGACGGTTCCAGAAGATCGACGTCAACGAGCCGTCGGTCGAGGACGCGGTCAAGATCCTGCGCGGCCTGAAGCCCTATTACGAGAAGCACCACAACGTGCGCTACACCCAGGACGCCATCCGCACGGCGGTGGAGCTGTCGGCGCGCTACATCTCCGACCGCAAGCTGCCCGACAAGGCGATCGACGTGATCGACGAGGTCGGCGCGGCGCAGATGCTGGTCGCGCCCTCCAAGCGCAAGAAGACCATCTCGGTGAAGGATGTCGAGGCGGTGATCTCCAAGATCGCCCGCATCCCGCCCAAGAGCGTCAGCCGCGACGACAAGCAGGTCCTGAAGACGCTGGAGCGCGACCTGAAGACGCTGGTCTTCGGCCAGGAGAGGGCGATCGCCGCCTTGACCAGCGCCATCACGCTCGCCCGCGCCGGCCTGCGCGAGCCCGAGAAGCCGATCGGCAACTACCTGTTCTCCGGTCCCACCGGCGTTGGCAAGACCGAGGTCGCGCGCCAGCTCGCCCACCTGCTCGGCATCAAGCTGACCCGCTTCGACATGTCGGAATACATGGAGCGCCATGCGGTCAGCCGACTGATCGGCGCGCCACCCGGCTATGTCGGCTTCGACCAGGGCGGCATGCTGACCGACGCCATCGACCAGCACCCGCACAGCGTGCTGCTGCTGGATGAGATCGAGAAGGCGCATCCGGACATCTACAACGTCCTGCTGCAGATCATGGACTACGGCAAGCTGACCGACCACAACGGCAAGACCGTCGACTTCCGCAACGTCATCCTGATCATGACGACCAATGCGGGCGCGGCGGACATGTCGCGCCCGGTGATCGGCTTCGAGCGGGTCGACCGCTCGGGCGAGGACCAGGAGGCGATCAACCGGATGTTCACGCCGGAGTTCCGCAACCGCCTCGACGCCACCGTCGCCTTCGACCATCTGGAGGAAGACGTCGTCGCGCAGGTCGTCGACAAGTTCATCATCCAGTTGGAGGACCAGCTGGCGGACCGCCAGGTCTCGATCGACCTGTCGGACCAGGCGCGGCGCTGGATCGTCAGGCGCGGCTACGACCGGCTGATGGGCGCGCGGCCGATGGCCCGCATCATCCAGGAGCACATCAAGAAGCCGCTGGCGAGCGAGCTGCTCTTCGGTCGCCTGACCAAGGGCGGGCTGGTGACAATCGGCGTCAAGGACGACGAGCTGTCCTTCGAGTTCCGGGAGAACGGCCCCGGCGGCGGCGGCACTCCCGCCAAGCCGAAGGAGCCGGCACTGGTCGAATAGGCCCCGCTCTCGGGCGGTCACCATGTGAAAGGCACGGCGCAGCCCGGCGGCGACGGTCGAGCAGTCGGGCGGCCGGTCCCGGGTCTGCGGCGCGCCAATTCGTGCCGAACCGCGCACGGGACGACGTAAAAAATTTTAATACTGTTATAAAAAATTATTTTGTCGTCCCGGACGCAGCGGAGCGGATACCCGGCACCGGCCGATAG
>JAVKFF010000011.1:0-5299 GCA_040226215.1 Azospirillaceae bacterium | reverse complement strand
CCCGGCATCCCCGCCGCCCGGGTCTGCGAATTCCTCGGCATGGACAAGGCCCTGGTCAGCCGCGCCCTCGCCCGCCTGGACGCGCAGGGCTACCTGGCATTCGCCGCCGCCGGCAGCGCCCGGCGCAAGGCCTGGCGCCTGAACGAAAGCGGCCATGCCCTGCAGGAGCGGATCCTCGACCTCGCCCTGCAGCGCGAGGCCCGCCTGCTGACCGGCGTCACCGACGCCCAGAAGGAGGCCTTCCTGGCGGTGGCGCGGCAGATGATGGCGAACCTGCCGCTGCTGGAGGACGAGGATCCGGCTGGGTAGGCGTCACGGCGCCCAGCCGAAGCGGTCGCGCGCCTCGACGGGGATGGCCTCGAACATTTCCCGGCACGCCTCTGCCTCGAACGCCTCCCGCAGCCCGCCGACCCCGCCTGCGCGGAAATGCATGACATGGACATCCCCGGCCGCGGGGTCGGCGGCGCCGTAGGCCCCGGCAAGCCGGGCAAGGATCTCCGTTGTGGCGCCGAGCCGGACCAGTGCTTCGAAGACGATCCCTGGACGATCTGCCATGCCCGGTTCGAGCCGCCCCGCGGCGCTGGCCAGGCGGAGCGCGAGATCCGGCTGGTTCTCCAGCAGAGCGGACTTCGCGGCCAGCGCCAGCAAGCCGGGTGTCGGCGCGACCTGTGTCATGAAGGCACGCGAGATGGACAGGGCCCCGGCAGAGTCTCCCGCAGCAGCGCCTGCGTGAACTGCGTCCATTGCGCATTGGTGTCAGGCTGCGCCCCTTCGCCCTGGCACCGCGCGCTGCGACGCGGCCCGGCAAGACGCGGGGTCAGCCCGGACAGGCAGCATCCTGTGCAGTCAGGCGGTTCGCCGACCACTGTGCAGCTGCGCGTGGTCAGGAGGTCCGACAGGGTGCTCACTCATGCCTTCATCGCCATTCCCTGGCCGTCCGGCCGTTCGACACCCCCCTGCCCATGAGGCCTCTGGTGGCATCCCGCTTGGCGCGACAGCCGCCGCAACCATCGCGTCGAAGACAATCGCCCCGAGTGGAACGGCCCCGTCGAGCAGGGCCTCCGGCGCCGCGTCCTGCAACGGCACCATTCAGATCGGCAAACAGGAACGAGATCTGCTGCGGGCAGACGGTGGCGAAGATCTGCGGCACTCTCCCACACATAGGTGTCATGCAATCATTTCCGGACCGCGCCTGCCCCGCCTCGCGCCCCCTGCGCGGTGGGGGGATCTGAAAGTCAGGCCTTCCGCACCGCCGCTCCGGCTCGCGGTTCGTAGTCGCGAACCGTGTTGCTTCTCCTACCCGCGACAAACATCCTGGTTCCATCCGCGCCAGATCGCCAGCAATGCGCGCCGGGCCGCTCGGGCTGCAGCAACGACCGTGCCGATCATGATAACGGTAGGCGACCCCGGAGGCCGATCTGCGCCGCCATCTTGGCGGCGAGGCAGTAACCTCCGGGTCATGCCGAATTGTCATATCGAATATCGCATCGAAGGAAAAATAATCCCGATGGAACTGATAATACATATTGGCCTTCCCAAGACCGGCAGTACATTTCTCCAGAGTATTTTTCATCACAACCGCGACAGTTTTCGAGAGGGCGGACTGTACTACTGCAGCCAGCCTCACGATGTAGCCGCCCACCCCTCCGCCTTTTCCGCCCTGGCCGGGCAGGTCGGAGAGTCGGCCCTGTTGGTGGCGGAAGCCGTCCAAAGCGGCTGCCCCCGCGCCCTGCTCTCGTCGGAGAACTTCGGGACGTTGATCTTTCGACCCGGACTCTTCCTGAAACTGCTGCAGGCACTGCGCTCCACCGGAGCAGGAAAGATTCGGATTGTCATATTCATCCGACGTCAAGATGAGATGTTCTGGAGTCTCCACGACACGATTTCAAGAAGTATATTCGTAGATCCTTTTTCAATGTTCTACGAAACAATGAGATGCGGTTATTTCGCCATAAATGAAACCCATCGACAGACATACGCACCATACTACTGTTTCTGTTTTGACCACAATACACAAATCGGAAATTTTGCAGGGCAGATGCTTGGCAGCATGCCGGACACCACCATCGAGATCCACGATTTCGATACGCCAGCAGCATTTCCCGGCGAGTCATTTTTGAAGCAGCTGGGCGTTCTAGAGCGGATCCACGCCTATCCTGGCGAGAACCTGCAGAACAGGCGTCGGCCCGATGCGGAGGTTGTAGCCAGCCATGCCGACGCCTTCATCCGGGTGATCGGCCCGACCCCGGGATGCGAGATGCGGGAGATCGTCGAGGCCCGCCTGGCGGTCAGCGCACAAGTCAGGGCAGCGATCTCGTCAGCGCTGTTCCAGCGCTACCATCCCGGCAATGCCATACTGCTGCGGCGTTTCCCCCCGCCGCCACTCGGCTGAGATCCGGCTGCGCGCAGTTATGCACCAGTTCCGACAGGGCGACAGGGAACGTGCTTGCGGTTCAGACGCCAGCGCTTCAGATGTCCTCCGCCGGCATAAACGGCCATCGCCTCCCTGCACCGGCAGAATATTTCCTGAACGCCAATCAGCTAAATGTCGTCCAGAACCTCATTGGAATTTCGGCCATGGCTCGAAACCGCCCGCCTGCACATGCAGATAGGTCATCCTCACATGCACGCGGCTGACCGGCCGCAGTGATCAGTAGCTCAGCGGCCATAATATCTGCTGGCTCATTGAAGACCAGCCGATGCTGCTGGCGCTCACCAATGTCACCTCCTCGCCAGCGAACGCGCCGGTATTGCTGGCCTTGACCGCGATCGTGTCCGGCGCCCCGCCAGGGACGTTGTAGCTGCTTGTCAGGCGGATGGAATCGGGTTGGATCTCATTGCCAAACCCCAGATCGATTTCGATCCATTGTTCGACGTCTGCGTACGGACCCATCCATACCGTTGCACTGTTATCGTCGAATGCCTGCCACGCCGGATGAATCTCTTCGGCCGATCCACGAGCCACAAGGGGAGAAGGCGCTGAGGGGCCGGTCATGGATACTGCCGGATATTTCGTACCGCCGATGCCTCCGTCGAAAAATTCGACCTTCGTCAACTGTGGGTTCGCGGAGCCAAATACACGCCAGTCGCTGCCGTAAAGGCGAAAGTATCGGTAGCCATTCCCCGGCGCTTTATAGATTGGTGTCATCTGCAGCACCGTCGCCAAAAGCGGCATTATTCAGGCCATCCCTTTGTCAGATCGTACCCAGCAACCGCGTTTGCGGTGCCCAGGGCTTCGATGGCGGCACTATGGGCTGCATGCGCCGCCCGCCAGTTGCCGATTGCCTTCTTGATGGCCGCTTCGGCCGTCGCCGAAAGCAGGCCGAGTGCGGCGTTGCGCTGGTCCTCCTCCGGCGCGGCCGCGAGAATGCCCGCGCGACAGCGGGCGCGGCTGCGCTCGGCCAGCACCCGGCGCAGGTCGGCCAGGGCGCGATGGCTGACCGTCCAGGCGCCGGCTTCACGGTCCCAGGTGCTGGTGGCGAGCTCCGGGTCATGGGCGGGCCGATCCGGAAGCACCAGAAGCTGCAATGCAGGCGGCCCGGCCGCCAGGTGCAGGTCGTCTTCGGGCGCCATCCGGCCGAACGAGATGTTGTGCCCGGCACGGCGCGCCGCGCGAGTCATCGCCGCGGGCTGCCACGGCCCGGGGCCGTGCAGCATCTCCGCACCGGCGGTCAGAGCAAATAGGGGCATGCCGCTCCTCCTAGCTGAAGTTGAGTGCGTAATTACCGTTGATGGTGCTGCCGCCATCGCGGCTCCACAGCACCACCGTGTCGCGCGTACCGGCGCTCAGGGTCGGCGCCTCGCCCGCCACCCAATCGACGGCGGCCGGCCAGGTCAGGGCGGCGAAGGCGCCACCGTTGGCGATTTCCAGGGTCAGCACGCCGAGGCGGCCGCTCGCCGGCCAATGCGTCACCGCGATGGTGGCGGAGACGGCCGCCCCGGTCAGCACGGCCACATTGCCGGCCTCCAGGTCGATCGTCGTGGTGCCGGCGCCCAGGGTGCCGAGCAGCTGGACCGCCTCCGCCATGTCCCTGAAGTAGGGGCGGGCCAGCACTTCGTCCTGCAGGTCCAGCGCACCGCCGGCAGTCATCGCCCCGTCATTGCCGAGGCGCCAGCCGCTGTCCTGCAGGGCATCGCCCTCCGCCCCGTCCCAGCGCGCCAGCGCGGTATTCGTGCTGCTGCCCGGCCCGGCGACATCGCCCGTCGGACCGCGCGCACCGCTTTTCTGAATGTGCCAGGCGGCGAAGGTCCCGCTGCCGCCGATCACGGCGACATCGACCGTCAGCGCGGTGTCGGACCGCGCGGTCACCTGACCCCACATGAAGTTCGCGCCGTCCGCCGCGCTCGCGATCTCCACGAAGGCGCCGACGGCGAACGGGATCGCCGCGGCCATGGTGAAGCTCTTGCTGCCCGTCCCGATCGCGACCGATGTGGTGCTGGTCGTGACCATGTTCCGGCCCAGGTCGGCGATCGTGTCCGACAGCATCGGCAACAGGCGGGTACGGAAGCCCCCATTGCCCATGCCGGTCGCGGGGTCGTCGCCGTCGGAATAGGTGTTGCCGTTCACCGTGATGCTGCTTGCCATCTCTGCCTTCCCGATTTGCCGGAGGGTGCGGGCCGCGCGGCGGCCGCCCTCAGGCGGTCCATTCGCGGATCTCGAGGTCGACGCTCATCCGCCCCGCATGCCGGTGCACCACCGGGTGCAGGCGGGAGAAGCGGCCGAGGAAGTTGCGCCGGATCGCGTTGAGCCGGTCGCCGGGATCGGCCACCAGGTAGACCGGCGTGCCGATGCCCAGCCGGCGCATCAGCTCGAAGGCGCGGCCGAAGCCCTCGCCCTCGTCGAGCTGCGACAGGGTGCCGGAGAACATGCGGTATTGCGGCTGCTCGTCGACGATCTCCGCGCCGCCCAGCACCTGGCCGATCTCGGTCCCGGTGCCCAGGCCGAGCGAGGCGCCGGTATCGACATTACGCAGCGGCTGCCATTGCGCGGCCATGAACAGATGGCCGAGCTGCACATGGCCGTCCGGGTTCTCGTCGTCGAGGATCTCGATCTTCCAGTGGCGGGCGATCACCGTGGCCGGCAGGATGCTGTCGAAGGACAGCACCAGGCCCTGCAATTCGCTCTGCGCGTAGCGCCCGCTCCACCAGTTGTCATCCTCCCATTCCAGGACGTCCCAGGCGTAGACCACAGGAAAGATGTCCTCCGCAGCCCCTTCATGGACCGGTGCGGCGAAGCCCGCATCGTTGGCAGCGGTCACCCGCACTTGCGCATTGGTCGAGCAGTTCACGTTGACGAAGG
>JAVKFF010000010.1:0-1702 GCA_040226215.1 Azospirillaceae bacterium | reverse complement strand
TGCGCGCCTTGCCGACGTAGAGCGCGTCGCCCTGGCCATCGAGCATGCGATAGACGCCGGGTTTCTGCGGCAGGATGCGCAGCTGGGACATGATCAGCGCCCGGCCGGTCAGGGCCGGTGTCGCGGACTCCGAGTCGCTTGCCGTGGAGGGGGACGAATTCATCGTACGACTATACCGCTGCTGCGCCCTCGATGCACTGAATCGGCCCTTGACTGTGGGTAACACGTCATGTGTCCGGTTTTTGTAGCAAGTGATCTGTCCGGTCTTAGAACGGCTCCAGGGAGGGCCGTGGATGAGACGGACAGAGGTGCTGCAAGGACTGCGCGAGATGAAGTTCGATGAGATCCACGACCGGTTTCGGCGCGGCCGGCTGAGCGCGCTGGAGGCATCGGAATGGCTGGGGGTATCGGAGCGGACGTTCCGGCGCTGGCGGGACCGCTACGAGGCGGAGGGGCCATGCGGTCTCGCCGATCGGCGGCTGGGCAAGACGAGCCCGCACCGGATCGCGGCGGACGAGGTGGAGCGCGTGGTCGCGCTGTACCGGGACCGCTATCAGGGATGGACGGTGAAGCACTTCCACGAGCGGGCGGTGGCGTCGCACGGGGTGGCGGCGAGCTACGGCTGGACCAAGAGCGTGCTGCACGCCTCGAGGCTGGTGCGGCCGACGGTGAAGCGCTCGGCGCATCGCAAGCGGCGCCCGCGCAAGCCGCTGCCGGGGCTGATGCTTCACCAGGACGGCTCGCGTCATTTGTGGCTGCCGGCGCTGGAACGCCAGATCGACCTGATCGTGACCCTGGACGACGCCGACAGCCGGCTCTATTCGGCGTTCCTGGTCGAGGAGGAGGGCACCGTCTCGACCTTCCGCGCCCTGGCCGAGACCATCGGCGGGCACGGGCTGTTCTGCGCGCTCTACACCGACCGCGGCACCCACTACTTCCACACGCCGAAGGCCGGCGAGCGGGTGTCGAAGACGGTGCTGACCCAGGTCGGCCGCGCGCTGGCCCAGCTCGGCATCCGCCACATCGGCGCCTATTCGCCGCAGGCGCGCGGGCGCTCGGAGCGGGCGTTCGCCACCCTGCAGGACCGCCTGGTCAAGGAGCTCGCCGACGCCGGCATCTCCACCATCGAGGCCGCCAACCGCTTCATCGCCGAGGTCTACCTGCCGGCCCACAACCGCCGCTTCATGGTCGAGGCGGCCGAGCCGGGCACGGCGCTGGTCCCCTGGACCGGCGGCGACCTCGACCAGGTCCTCTGCCACCAGGACGACCGCGTCGTCGGCAACGACAACACCGTCACCTTCGGCAGGCTGAAGCTGCAGATCGAACCCAGCCCGCTCAGGCCCCACTTCGTCCGGGCCACCGTCCAGGTCCGCCGCTACCGCGACGCCACCTTCGCGCTGTTCTATGGCCACCGCTGCATCGGCCGCTACCAAGCCGACGGCACCGCCCTGGCCACCGACCGACAGGCCGCCTGACACGCTTCCAGGCGACCGATTTGCTCCGGGGCATGCCCCGGAGCAAATCGAGAACGAAGCGGACAACTCACTTGCTACGACCGCCGGACAAGTTGACTTGTTAGCAACAGCCGGCGCCCGTCGCAAACCGCCCCGGGAGACGAGAGCATGCGCGGCGACCCTCGCCTGATCGACGACCTGTCACGGCTGGCCAGCGGGGCGTTCAACACGCTGGGCGGGATGCGGAG
>JAVKFF010000009.1:0-15868 GCA_040226215.1 Azospirillaceae bacterium | reverse complement strand
CCATGTCGGTGTCGGCGAGCGGCCGGACCCCGGCGCGGTCCGGCGCGTCGAACCGGGTGACGGTGCCGCGCCAGCGGGTGAGCGGGAACAGCTCCTCGAAACCCAGCGGGCGGTAGACCTCACGGCCGGCCGGCGTGGCGTCGAGGCCGGGCACCCGGCCGGACGCCTCCACCGTCTCGATGGCGCGTGTCATCAGTCGGGTGGCGAGACCGCGGCGACGCCAGTCGTCCGTCACCAGCACCATGGAGATCCAGGCGAGGCGGGGTCCGTGCGGCAGGCTGGCGGCGCTGGCGACGAGGCGGCCCTCGGCGGTCTCCAGGCCGATCGGCTGGCCGAGTTCGAGGAACAGCCGCCAGTCGTCGGCGACCTGGTTCCAGTGCGCCTCGCACGACAGCGCCAGCGCGGCGGGTATGTCGGCCTCCGTCAGCCGCCGGATCGGCCGCAGATTGTCGTTCGCCCCCTGCATGGCGGGCTCAGGCGGCGAGGTCGAGGGCGTATCTCGTCACCTTGTCCATGTCCACCTCGAGCCCGTGACCGGGCGCGTCGGCGACGAGCGCGGCCTTGCCGTCCATGGGCACGGGCTTGGCCAGATAGTCGTCGGAGATGAACTGCGGACCGTTCAGGTCGACGGGCAGGTCCATGCCGTATCCGGCGAACAGGTGGACGGAGGCGGAGAAGTTGATCGGCGCGTCCATCAGCCCGCTGCCGATCAGCGTCAGGCCGGCATTACGGGCGAGGTCGCACATCTGCCGGGCGTAGTGGAGACCGCCGCATTTGGTGATCTTGATCGCCAGGCCCTCCACCGCCTCGCGGCGCAAGAGTTCGACGATGAAGGGCAGGCCCATGGCGGCCTCGTCCAGGACGATGCGCACCGAGGTGGCCGAGAGCAGCTTCTTCATGGCGTAGGTGTCGCTCATCGCCACGGGCTGCTCGAACATGGTGATGCCGAGACGCTCGCAGGCGCGGGCCAGCACGATGGCGGCGTCGAGCGTGTAGCCCTGGTTGGCGTCGGGCCAGACATAGCCGTCGCCGGCGGCCTTCACCACCGCTTCCAGCACTGCGGCGTCGTGCTCCGGCCGATTGCCGCCGACCTTGACCTTGAAGCCTTTGTAGCCATCCGCCTTGGCCTTTTCGGTCAGCTCAGCCGCCTTGTCGGGATCGGGCGCGGAGACGAGGCGCGCCATCTCCACCCGGTCTGAGAGCCTGGTGCCGAGCCAGGCCTGCAGCGGAATGCCGAGCTTGCGGCAGACGAGGTCGTGGACGGCGATGTCGATGGCGCTCTTGGCGACCGGCTGGCCGGGATCGAGGCCAGGGGCCAGTTCCTGGTTCATGGCGGCGTGCAGGCCGGCGATGTCGAAGGGATCGCGGCCGATCACGGCGGGCGCCAGGAAGTGCTTCAGCGAGGTGTAGCAGGAGTGCACGGTTTCCGCCGACCAGCGGCGGCTGGGCCCGGCCTCCCCCCAGCCGACCGTGCCGTCATCCGCCGTCACCCGGGTCAGGACGATCTGCTTGCCCTCGGCGATGGTGCGCGAGGGACCGCGCGGCAGGGTGAGCACCGCATGCATCGGCAGGGCGACGGGGAACAGGTCGACGGCGGCGATCTTCATGGGCGGAGCCTTGTTCAGGATTTGGAGCCGGCGCGGGCGTTGCGGATCGACTGGACGATGATGGTGACGATGACGGCGAGCGTCAGCAGCAGCAGGATGGCGGAGATCGGCCTGGTGATGAAGACCGTGATGTCGCCGCGCGAGATCAAGAGCGCTTGGCGCAGCTTCACCTCGATGATCGGGCCGAGGATGAACCCGATCAAGAGCGGTGCCACAGGAATGCCGACCTTGAGCATGAGATAGCCGACAACGCCGACGCCCAGCATGGTGTAGACCGCGAAGAAGCTCGACGTCGCCACATAGGTGCCGATCAGGCAGACCAGGAAGACCGCCGGGAAAAGCACCGCGCGGGGCAGGTCCAGCGCGCGCACGAAGAGGCCCAGGCCGGCCCAGCCGACGACCAGGTGCAGCACGGAGGTCAGCGCCATCAGGATGAAGAGGCCGGTGATCAGATCGGCCTGCTGGTCGAACAGGGCGGGGCCGGGGATGATGCCGTGGATGGTGAGCGCCCCCAGCATGATGGCGGTGATCACGTCCCCCGGCACGCCCAGCGCCAGAAGCGGGATCATGGTCGAGGAGCACACGGCGTTATTGGCGCTCTCCGCCGCCGCGACGCCGTCGATGGCGCCCTTGCCGTACTGGTCGGGATTGCGCGAGAAGCGCTTGTTCAGGCCGTAGGAGAGATAGGCGGCGACGGCCGAGCCGAGGCCGGGGATGGCGCCGATGAGGATGCCGATGGGCGTGCCGCGCAGCATGGCCGGGAAGGCGGCGCGGAATTCCGCCCGGCTGACCCGGCTGGCGGCGGGATCGTCGCCCCGGTCCTCGGCGATGCGCTGGCTGATGCGGTTCGTGGCCGAGCGCTCGACCTGGATCAGCAGTTCGGCGATGGCGAACATGCCGATGATCAGCGCGATGAAGTCGATGCCGCCGCTCAGCGCGCGGATGTCGAAGGTAAGCCGCTCGACGCCGATCAGCGGATCCAGGCCGACAGTGGCGAGCAGCACGCCCGCCGTCCCGGCGATCAGCCCCTTGATCAGATTGCCGCCGGAGACGAGGCCGATGATGGTCAGCGCGAAGACGCCGACGGCGAAATACTCCGCCGGACCGAAGTTGAGCGCGAAGGCGGCGAGCGGGATGGCGAGCGCAATGAGGGCGATGTCGGCGATGATCTCGCCCACCACCGAAGCGAAGAGCGACATGCGCAGGGCCTTGCCGGCCTTGCCCTGGCGGGCCAGCGCGTGGCCGTCCGCCGCCGTGGCCGCCGCCGCCGGCGTGCCCGGTACGTTGATGAGAACGGCGGAGATCGAGCCGCCATAGGTGCCGCCCTTGTAGATGCCGATCAAGAGCGCCAGCGCCGACAGCGGCGTCAGCGCGAAGGTGAAGGGCAGGGCCAGCGCCACGGCCATCGGCACGTTAAGGCCTGGGATGGCGCCGATGAAGATGCCGACGGCGAGGCCGACGACGGCCAGCAGGATGTTGGAGAAGGTGAAGGCGAGCTCGATGCCCGGCAGGATGGTTTCCATCGCGGCGGCGCCTGCCTATCCGAACAGGGTGCCCGATGGCAGGAAGACCACCATCGCGTAGCGGAAGAAGTAGAAGACGAGCGGCGGCAGGATGACCGCCGGCAGCAGCACGGTGGTCCAGCGCCGTCCGCCATAGAGGAGCGAGAGCACGGCCATCAGCAGGGCCGAGGCGATCATGAAGCCGATCAGCGGCAGCAGCACGGCATAGGCGATGCCGGCGGCGATCGCCGCCAGCACCCAGAGAGTGCCCCGCCAGCCGGCCGGCGGCTCCTCGTCCGCTGCGTTCGTGCCGCGGCGCAGCCGGCCGGCTGCATTGGCCGTCCAGGCGATGCCCATGACGAGCAGCGCCCAGGCGAGCCAGGTCGGGAAGGAGGCCGAGGTGACGATGCCGCCGCCCGTGTCGTCGGCCTCGAATGGCAGGGCGACGAGGACGGCCACCGCCAGGGCGGTGACCGTCCCGCCGCCCACGAGATCGCGCGCGGATGCTCTCACGTCAGCTCCGTCAGGACAAACCTCGTCGGGATGCGATCACTCGCCGCCGAAGGTCGCCATGCCGGCGTCCCAGACCTCGCCGAAGGCGGGGCCGTCGAGATAGACGATGTCGATGCCGGCGTTGTTGGTGTAGCCGAGGAAGCTTGGGTCCTCGATCGCCGTCACCAGGGTCTCGCGCAGGATCTGGACGATTTCGTCAGGCGTGCCGCCAGCCACGGCGAGGCCGGTCCAGGGACTGGCGACCACGTCGTAGCCGAGTTCGCTGGCGGTCGGCGTGTCGGGCAGGCTCTCATGCCGCTCGGCATCAAAGGTGAGGAGCGGGATCAACTGCCCCGCATCGACCTGCGACTGGATCGAGCTGATCGAGGACGAGACGACGATGTCGATGAAGCCGCCGGCGGCCATCGGCACGCCCTCGCCGTCGCCCTGGGTCGGGATCTGGGCGAACTCGACGCCGGCCGCCTGGGCGAAGGCCTGCATGGCGCGGTCGGGCAGCACGTTGGGCACGGCGCCGTAGGTGATCTCGCCGGGGCTCTCCGCGGCTGCGGCCAGCACGTCCTCGATGGTGTCGTAGGGACCGTCCGCGGCGGTCGCCAGCACCATGGTGGCCGAGGAGATCTGGCCGATCGGGATGAAGTCGTCGGGCGTGTAGCCGACGTCCCGGGCAACCGGCTGCAGCACGTGGTTGCCGATGGTGGTCACCAGGATGGTGTAGCCGTCGGCCGGCGCGTCCAGAACCGAGAGCGTGCCCACGGCGCCGCCGCCGCCGACCCGGTTGACCACCGCCGCCGGCTGCTCCAGCAGCGAGCCGAAGACCGAGGCGGCGACACGGCCGACGATGTCGGTGCGTCCGCCGGCCGGCCAGGGCACGACGAAGGTCAGCGCGTCGCTGGGATAATCCTGCGCCTGGGCCGGCATCGTGGTGGCGAGGCCGGTGATGGTGGTGGCCGCCAGCGCGGCGGCGAGACCGAGTGTCTTCAGCTGTCTCATCATGACATGAACTCCCTTCCTGTTGTCGATGCGGAGGTGGGATCCTCCCATCTTGGCTGTTGCTCCGGGGCGACGGGTCCTATCGCCGATTGATGAACACGGGGCTGGCCCAGGCCATCTGGCCGTTGGCCTGGCGGGCGCGGAGATAGACATGGGAGGGACGCCCGGCCGGCAGGTCGAGCGTGTGGCGGCCATCCACGACGCTGCCGCCCAGCGGCACCAGGCGGTGCCATTGCCAGGATTCCTTGGGGAACGGGCCGGTGAAGCGGCTGACCGAGGTCCGGGCCAGCTCGGCCAGGCCGGTGACCGTGCGGTCCTCGACCGGCTTGCGCATCGTCACGGCCAGGGCGAGATCGGCGCCTCCGGCCACGGTCAGCACCACGGAATGGTTCGGGTTCTGCCGATAGGCGCCGGCGCGTCCGGTGTAGGAGACGATGTCGACCGCGCTCTCGCCGCGCCGGATGACGCGGTGGCGACGGTTCTCGTCGAACGGGCCGGACCGCAGGCAGGGGCTGGCCTCGAGGATGCGCCCGCCGCTGACCTCGATGGCGAACTCCCAGTCGCAGACACGGTCGAGGGCGAGGTCGCCCCAGGGGCCCCAACCCCATTCCAGGCGCACCTGGAAGGGCTCCCCCGGCGCCGGCTCGGCCAGCGGATCGGCCGGATAGGCGTGGTGCACGGCGCGGCCGTCCTGGATCAGCTCGACCACGTCCATCTCGTCGCGCCCCTCGACACGGAAGCGTGCCTCGACCGTGCTGCCGGCCTCGATGGTCGAGCCCATGGGCCGGCCGCCGACGTCGAACCAGACGCCCATGCGGTCGCCGGTCAGCGCGTAGGTGCGCCGCTCCCGGATCGCCGCCATGATGGCCGTGCGGGTGCGCGCCTCGGCATGGACGCCCAGCAGGCCCTCGTCATAGGCGCCGGGAAAGCCCGAATGGCTGTCCGAGGAGGCGACGAAGCCGAAGCGCAGGCCCCGCGCCAGGGCGTCCCTTGCGGTCTGCGTGGTGTCGCGCCCGCCCATGGAATGGCTGAAATAGGGGTAGGGGCCGCGGTCGTGCTCGGCATTGCCGTGCTCGGAGAATATTTCCACGACCGGGGTGCAGGCCTCGTCGAAGACCGACCAGTTCACCCCGCGATGGCCCTCGGGATACCCCAGGTGGTGCGGGATCATCAGCGCCTTCTCCTCCAGGCAGAAGGCGCGCAGTCCGTCAACGGTGTCGGGGTAGGCAAGCGGCCGGTGGTCGCCGGGGAAGACGACGCACTGGTCGCCGAAATGGCTGGAATGCCACTCGAAGCCGAGAAAGGCGTTGAAGGCGCCGTCCTCGTTGGCCTCGGCGATCAGCGACTGGACCTGCGGCCAGCCCTCCTGCAGCCGGGCGAAGCCCTTGATCCAGTGCTGCTCGCGGCCGCCTTCCATGGCCACCATGTCGTGCCAGCTGGAATGGCCGGTGAAGGCGAAGAAGTCGAGATGGGTGCGCGCCACGTCGATGGCCCGCTCCAGCGATCCGATCCCGTAGCCGAGGGCATTGTGGTTGTGGATGTCGCCAAAGAGGATCTGGTCCGCCATGCCTCGGTCCGGGGGTCCTTGAGCTGCCGCGGGGAAGTGGCTAAGTAACCGGCCAGTGAATAATGCGGACCGCATCCGGGCCTGTCAATCGGTCGTTGGCCGGTCGTTGGCCCGGGCCTCGTTTACCGCGAAGACGGGCTCGGGGTTCCGCATCTCCGCTTCGCTTCGTGCGGAACGACGGTATCCCATTTCACCAAACCATCACCGTCGTTCCGGCCGACCGCAGGGAGAGCCGGAACCTCGCGGGGCCGGGCTGTGGCGTTGGCGAGGACGCCTCGCCCGTCCCCACACGCGCCCTACCGTTCGTGGCAGGCGAGCAGGCGGCCGTCGTCCCGGACCATCAATGGCGGCTTCTCCACGCGGCAGTGGTCCCGGGCGATGGGGCAGCGGGTGTGGAAGGGGCAGCCGGGGGGCTTGCTGGCGGCGCTGGGCACCTCGCTGGCGTCGGCCGGGACGCTGTGCCTTGTGCGGTCGCGCGGATGGGCCGGCGGGGCGGAGCGCAGCAGCAGTTCGGTATAGGGGTGGCGCGGGTTCTCGAAGATCAGCGCGCGCGGGGCGAGTTCCACGATCTCGCCCAGATACATCACCGCCACCCGGTCGGAGATGTGGTCGACGACGCCGAGGTCGTGGCTGATGAACAGGAAGGAGAGATGGAATTCCCGCTGCAGGCGCACCAGCAGGTTGAGGATCTGCGCCTGCACCGAGACGTCGAGGGCGGAGACCGGCTCGTCGCAGACGATGATGTCGGGATCGAGGGCAAGCGCCCGGGCGATGCCGATGCGCTGGCGCTGGCCGCCGGAGAACTCGTGCGGATACGTGGACGCCTGGTCGGGGCGCAGGCCCACGGCTTCCATCAGCGCGGCCACCTTCTGCCGGCGCTCCGCCGGGGTGCCGATGGCGTGGATGTCGAGCGGGGCGCGGATGATGTCGCGCACGCGCTGGCGCGGGTTCAGCGAGGAGAAGGGATCCTGGAAGACGATCTGCACCCGGCGGCGCAGCGCCCTGACCCCGCCGCCGGCGAGGTCGCCGATGGACCGGCCGTCGAGCCGGACGTGGCCCGAGGTCGGCGGGACGAGGCCGAGCAGGGCGAGGCCGGTGGTCGACTTGCCGCAGCCCGACTCGCCCACCAGGCCCAGCGTCTCGCCGCGGCCGAGGGCGAAGCTGACGCCGTCGACGGCGCGCACCGCGCCGACCTGGCGCCGGAAGACGCCGGCGCGGATGGGGAAGTGCACGGCGAGGTCCTGGACCTCCAGGAGGGCCGGCTCAGCCGCCATGGCGCGGCACCTCCCAGCAGGCGGCGGTATGGCCCGGCGCCTTGGTCTCCAGCGGCGGCGGCTCGGCGTGACAGCGCTGGGTGGCGAGGGGGCAGCGGGGCGCGAAGGCGCAGCCGGCCGGCAGATCCTCCGGCCGGGGCACCGTGCCCTTGATCTCCGCCAGGTCCTGGCGTGCCGCCCCTTCCGCCCGGCGGTGGGGCATGGCCGCCATCAGGGCGCGCGTGTAGGGATGCTTGGGATCGTCGAACAGCGCCTCGACGGTCGCCTCCTCGACCCGGGCGCCGGCATACATGACGACGACCTTGTCGGCCATCTCCGCCACCACGCCGAGATCGTGGGTGATCAGAATAAGGCCGGTGCCCATGGCGCGCTGCATGTCGGCGATCAGGCGCAGGATTTCCGCCTGGATGGTGACGTCGAGGGCGGTGGTCGGCTCGTCGGCGATCAACACACGCGGCTGGCAGGCGAGCGCCAGCGCGATCATCGCCCGCTGCCGCATGCCGCCGGAAAGCTGGTGCGGGTACTGGCGGGCGCGCATGGCGGCGTCGGGCATGCGCACCGCCTTCAACATCTGGGCCGCGCGCGCCGCCGCCTCCCGTCGGGATAGCCCCTCGTGGCGGCGCAGGCCCTCGGCCACCTGGTCGCCGATGCGCATTACCGGGTTCAGCGAGGTCAGCGGCTCCTGGAAGATCATGGCGACCTCCTGGCCGCGCACGTCCTCCAGCCGCTGCCGGGAGGCCTGGGCGATATCCTCGCCGGCGAGGCGCACACGGCCGCGTGAGACCCAGGCGGCTTCCGGCTGCAGGCCGATCAGCGAGAGCGCGGTCATCGACTTGCCGCAGCCCGACTCGCCGACGATGCACAAGGTCTCGCCGGCGGCGACGTCGAAGGCCATGTCACGCACCACCAGCCACGGGCCGGAGGCCGTGCGGATGGTGACGTCCAGGCCCTCGACCGAGAGCACCGGGCCGGCCGGCGGTGCCGCCGGGGTCGGGCGCGCCGCGGCCGTCATTCAGCGCTCCGCGCCGTCCATGTTGCCGACCATGAAGCCGTAGTCGCCGGGCTCCACCAGGTTGCGGCTGAGATGGGAGAGGATCATGATGCCCTCGGCGAAGGGGTTCTTTATCTCCTCCAGGGTCTCGAAGGTGTAGGGGCTGACCACGCGGGCCAGCAGGCCGCCCTTGATCACCTCGCCCAGCGGCGGCGCCAGCGTCTCCATCAGTCCGCCCATGGTCGGCCGGATGGTGGCGATCTCCCGGACTACGGTCTGGGCCGGCGGCGGGAAGGGCTCGCCCTCGATCACGCCGAGCGTGCGCAGCATGTTCATCACCCCCTTCACGCCGCGCTCGACATAGGGCTTCTGCTGGACGATGCCGCCGCCGAGTTCGACGACGACGCAGGGGATGCCGCGCCGGTCGACGGTGACGACCTTGGAGGTGCCGGTGAAATAGGTGCCCTGGCGGGTCTGCTCCGGCCGGTAGAGCACGGGCGAGCCGAAGCTGCGCGACAGCGTCTCGTCGTTGAGCAGGTAGACATAGTCGACCGTCGGCCGGTCGGTGCCGGAGTGCAGGTCGATATGGACGTCGATCTTCTCCAGGAACTCGGCGGTGATGGCGGCGGCGAGCTGCTGGGTGAAGCTGCCGCCCCTGTCGCCCGGAAACTCCCGGTTGAGGTTGAGTTCGTCGGTGGTGGTGAAGCGCTTGTTGGCTGCGTAGGCGCGCGGATTGGCGACCGGCAGCAGGACGATACGGCCCTTGATGGGCGTGTCCTTCAAGAGGCGGTAGAGGTCGAGGATGATCTCCGTGCCCGTCGGTTCATTGCCGTGGATGGCGCCGGAAATGCCGACGGTCGGACCGTCGCCGGAGCCGACGATCTCGTGCAGCGTCAGGCAGGCCTCCGAGCCGTCGGCGTGGACGGTGAAGGCGGGCTTGGTCATGCGGATCGTGTTGCTCATCTCTAAACGGGTCCTTCTAGGCTGCGAATATGGAGGCCGGTCATCGGGCGGCGCTGCCGCGCGGGGCGCGGTCCGACCGGCTGAGTTGGCGGGGGTCGAGGAGGTCGCGCAGGCCGTCGCCCAAGAGGTTGAAGCCGAGCACGGTGATCATGATGGCGAGGCCGGAGACGATGGACAGCCACGGGTCGTCGCGCATGAAGCGGGTGCCGTAGGCCAGCGTCCAGCCCCAGGTCGGCTCCGGCGGCGGCACGCCGAAACCCAGGAAGCTCATCGCCGATTCCGCGATCACCGCGGTGCCGAGGCCCAGCGTGGCCAGCACGATGATCGGGCCCATGGCGTTTGGCAGGATCTCGCGAAAGAGGATGCGTCGCCAGGAGGCGCCCAGCGTCTTGGCCGCGGCGATATAGGCCTGCTCGCGCAGAACCAGCGTGGTGGCCCGCACTACCCGGGCATACTCGGTCCAGAAGACCAGGATCAGCGCGATGGCGACGTTGTAGACGCCCGGTCCCATCACCGCGACGACCGAAAGCGCCAGAATGAGGGCCGGGAAGCCCAGGAAGATGTCGGTGACGCGCATCAGCAGGAGGTCGATCCAGCCGCCGAAATAGCCCGCGGCCAGCCCGACCACGGTGCCGATGGCGGCGGCGGAGACGACCGAGAGCAGGGCGATGGTGAGCGAGATGCGGGCGCCATAGATCATCCGCGTCCACAGGTCGCGGCCGAAATTGTCGGTGCCGATGAAGTGCTCCCAGCTCGGCCCGGCGAAGCGGTTGGCCATGTCCATCTGCTCCACCCCGTGGGTGGCGAAGACGGGCGCGAAGATGGCCAGGATGAGGATCGTCGCCGAGATCGTGCCGCCGACCATGAGCGAGGTGTTGGAGAGCGCGCGCTTGAGCATCGGCACCGCCGCCTCAGCCCAGCCGCACGCGGGGATCGATCGCCGCGTAGGCGAGGTCGACCACCAGGTTGACGAGCGCGAAGATCAGCCCGAAGGAGAGCAGCACGCCCTGGATGAGCTGCAGGTCGCGCTGCGAGATGGCGGTGATGGTGAGCTGGCCGAGGCCGGGCCAGCCGAAGATCTGCTCGGTCAGCACCGCACCGCCCAGCAGGATGCCGAAGCGCAGGCCGATGATCGAGATCACCGGCATCAGCGCGTTGCGGAAGACGTGGCCCAGCATCACCCGGCGGCGGCGCAGGCCCTTGGAATAGGCGGTGCGCACGAAATCCTCGCGCAGCACCTCCAGCATGGCGGTGCGCACCAGGCGGCTGATGATGGCGGCGGAGTTGGCGCCGAGCGCGATGGCCGGCATCAGCAGGTGGGCGAGGCTGTCGAGAAGCACCCCCGGCCGGCCGGTCAGTGCCGCGCCCAAGGCGTCGACGATCGGCTCGCCCCGGCCGATCGATGGCAGCCAGCCCAGCGTCACGGCGAACAGCAGCATCAGCAGGATGCCGAGCCAGTAGACCGGCATGGAGACGCCGAGCTGGGCGAACAGCATGCAGGCGGTGTCGATCCAGCTGCCCTGCCTGGTGGCGGCGAGGATGCCGAGCGTGACGCCGATGACGGTGGCGATCAGGAGCGCGGCGACGGCGAGCTCGATGGTGGCGCCGAGCCGGTCGAAAATCACCGTCAGCACCGGCTGGCTCTGGAAGATCGACATGCCGAGATCGCCCTGGGCGACATTGCCGAAATAGAGGCCGAGCTGGACGTACCAGGGATCGTTCAGGCCGAGCCGGTCGCGCAGCCGGGCGATCTGGTCGGGCGTCGCCTCGGGGCCGAGCAGGACCGACGCCGGGTCGCCGGGAATCAGCAACAGCAGGCCGAAGGTGACCACGATCATGCCCGCGGCCATCGGCAGCAGCAGCAGGAGACGTCGCAGAATATAGGCGATCATCGGGCGGGGGCGGACCGGCTGGGGCGGCGGAACGGGCGTGGCAAAAGGTGCCCCGGCACCGGCACACCTCATCCGGGGGGACGAGGGCGCCCGTGCCGGGGCGGGGAGGACGCGTGGACGCGTCAGTCCATGACGACGCCGCGCAGGAAACCGCGCGGGTTGACGTCGATGTCGCCGAGCGCCGGATCCCAGAACACCTGATAGCCCTGATAGGAGATGATGTAGTAGGGCAGTTCCTCGGCCAGGATCTCCGCCGCGGCCTGGTAGGCCTCGGTGCGCTCCTCCTGGGTGAGGGCCTGGCGGCCCTGCTCCAGCAGGGCGTCGACCTCGGGATTGGAATAGTCGCCCCAGTTCAGCGGACCGTCGGTTGTCAGCTGGCCGAAGAGCATGCGGTCGGGATCGACGATGTTGAGCCAGCCCTGCAGGCCGATCTGGTGACCGCTATTCTGCACCCGGCCGGAATAGGACGGCCAGTCGGAGATGGAGATCTCGGCGTCGATGCCGACCGACTGCATCACCGCCTGGATGTATTCGACCGACTGGATGCGGTTGGGGTCCTCGCTGTGGGTGGCGACCTCGATGGTCAGCGTCTCGCCGTCGCGGTCGAGGATGCCGTCGCCGTCGCTGTCGGTCCAGCCCATCTCGTTGAGCAGCGCGACCGCCCCCTCGGGGTCGAAGCCGGGCTGCTGGATGTCCTGCGAATAGGCCCAGGACGAGGGCAGCAGCACGCCGTTGGCGACGGTGTCCACGCCCTCGTAGATCTGGTTCACGATGGTCTCCTGGTCGACCAGCATGGTGATCGCCTGGCGCATGCGCGGGTCGGAGAGGAGCGGGACGGAGGTGTTGATGTTCAGGTAGGTGACGCCGAGGCCGCTCTCGATGGCGTTCCGGTAGCTGTCGTCCTCGGCCAGGCGCAGGATGTCCTGCGGCGACAGGGGCGACTGGATGAGGTGCAGGTCGCCGGCCTCGAAAGCCTGGGCGCGGGAGGTGTTGTCGCCGATGACGACGATCTCCATGGAGGCCGCCGGCATCTCGCCCCAATAGTCCGCGTTGGGCGCCAGCAGCAGACGGCTGCCGCGGTCCCATTCCTCCAGCGTCATCGGCCCGGTGCCGACCGGCTCGATGGCGATGTCGTGACCCGACTCGACCAGGTCGCTGGGCACGATGCCGATGTCGAGATAGGAGAGCAGCGGCGAGTAGGGCGCCGACAGGGTCATGCGCACGGTGTAGTCGTCGACCGCCTCGATCGCTTCGATCGGCGAGATCAGGGCCCGGAACGGCGCGCCGAAGTCGGGGTTGAGCGCGGTCTCGTAGGTGAACACCACATCCTCGGCGGTGAAGGCGCTGCCGTCCTGGAAGGTGACGCCCTCGCGCAGGGTGAAGACCCACTGCGTCGGCTCGGGGTTCTCCCAGCTCACCGCCAGGCCGGGCTGCGGCTCCAGCGAGGCGTTGAGGCGCACGAGACCGTCATAGACCAGGTCGACCACGCGGTAGGCGGTGGTGTCGCGCGCCAGGCGCGGGTCGAGCGAGCCGGCATCGACGTCGATGCCGACGCGCACCGGGTCGGGCAGCTGCGCCGAGGCGGGGAGAACCCAGCCCAGGCCGAGCACCAGCGCCATCGCGGTGGTGGTGAGGGACGTCGTCGAGAGAGAGATCGCTTTCATGATTGCCTCCTGTTCTTGCCTGTTGGACTGCAAAACGGTCTTACGGCGCCGCCGTCGCCTGGTCGGCGGTGACGGTCCGGCGCGGTTCCTGGCGGGCCAGCTTCTCGGACCGCTTCTGGGTGAGGACGGGAACCAGGATGCGGTCGACCTCGCCCGGGTCGGGCACGTGCCGGTACTCGAAACAGGGCACGCCCTCGGGCACCAGCGCCGCCACCGCGTCGGCGCCGGTGGCGAAGACCACGGCGTCGCGGTCGGCGATGGCCTGGGCCAGCGTGTCGGCGCCCGAATAGGTGACGCGGATGTCGGAGAGATGCGGCGCGAACTGCTGGATCGAGGGCCGCATGATGGCGAGGTATTCCTGGAAGTGGGAGACCGCCAGCAGCCGGCTGCGCGGATCCAGACCGGCCAGCGCCTGGCGGGTGGCGTTCGACGGGATGAAGCGAATGGTGATGATCTCGGTGTCCGGGATCAGCGCCGCCACCTCGGCCTCGCGGTGGACGAAGGTCAGCGCCGCGTCGGCGCGACCGCACAGGGCCACCGCCTCGGGATCGGCCCGGAGCTCGTCGATGGTGACGATCTCGATCTCGTCCTCCGGCAGCAGCACGCGGCGCAAATCGGCGACGTAGTCCTGCGCCGGCTGACGGAAGATGCCGACGAAGACCAGGCGCAGGCCGCGCCGCGTGCGGCGCACCTGCAACTGCGCGGTGATCATGGAGACGAGAAAGCCGGGGTCGACCTGCAGCTCCGCCGCCTTGTCGAGCAGGATGTCGATCTGCCGGCGCAGCTGCACCGCCGGCGCCGCCGTGCCCAGCTTGCGGTCGGGGTCGCGGGCGACGAAGGCGCCGCGGCCGCGGCGGATTTCGATCAGGCCGGCCAGGCGCAGGTCGCGATAGACCTGGTTGACGGTGACCGGGGCGACCGCGAGCTCTTCCGCCAGATCGCGCACGGAGGGCAGCCTGGTGCCGTAGGGCATGTCGCCATGGGAGATGATATAGGCCAGGAGACCGCGCAGCTGGGTTCCGACCGGCACCGGCTGGGACTTGTCGATCATGCTGCGGTCGACACGAAACATGCGCACGCCCGTGGTTGAGTGTGATGGCAGAATATATCACCGCGATGGTGGCGCAAGTTGAATCTCCCACGGGCATTTTCGGCGTTTTGTTGCCGGTACAGCGTCGATCTTAAACTACTTGATCGCCGAGGGTGGTCTGGCAAAGTGTGGCGCATCCCCTCTGTGATGCCTCTACAGCACACGAAATGATCGGAGAGCCCCCATGGAATATGTTCGTCTCGGCCGCACCGGCCTGAAGGTCTCGCGGCTGTCGCTGGGCTGCATGACCTTCGGCGACCCCGCCTGGCAGAAATGGATGCTGGACGAGGCGGCGAGCCGGCCGATCATCGAGCAGGCGGTGGAGCACGGCATCAATTTCTTCGACACCGCCGACATGTATTCCAGAGGCGCCAGCGAGGTGATCACCGGCAATGTCCTGAAGGGGCTGAAGAAGCGCCACGAACTGGTCATCGCCACCAAGCTGTACAATCCCGTCAGCGACGACGTGAACGACCGCGGCCTGTCGCGCAAGCACGTCTTCGAGGCCATCGACGCCAGCCTGACGCGCCTGCAGACCGACTATGTCGACCTCTACCAGATCCACCGCTTCGACTACGACACGCCGCTGGAGGAGACGCTGGACGCGCTGAACGACGTGGTGCGGGCGGGCAAGGTGCGCTATCTCGGCGCGTCGTCGATGCACGCCTGGCAGTTCATGAAGGCGCTGGGCCTGCAGCGCCAGCACGGCTGGGCGCCGTTCGTCTCCATGCAGAACCACTACAACCTGCTCTACCGCGAGGAGGAGCGCGAGATGCTGCCGCTGTGCCGGGAAGAGGGCATCGGCGTGATTCCGTGGAGCCCGCTCGCCCGCGGCTGGCTGGCCGGCAACCGCACGCGCGGCGGCGAGAAGACCACGCGTGCGGAGACCGACCGCATGGCCGGGATGCTCTACGATGCCGAACGCGACGGCCCGATCATCGACGCCGTGGCCACGGTGGCGGAGCGGCACGGCGTCTCCATGGCCGCGGTCGCCTATGCCTGGGTGGCAAGCCGGCCCGGCATCACCGCGCCGATCGTCGGCATCTCCAAGCTCGGTCAGTTCCCCGACGCCATCAAGGCGCTGGAGATCGACCTGTCGGCGGAGGATGTCGCGCTGATGGAGGCGCCCTACCGGCCGCGCGCGGTTGCCGGCCACCAGTGACGCGACGCCCGGGTCGGGCATGGCGGCACGGAGAGGGTTCTTGCATTTCTGCAAGAAAACAGCCCATCATGCAAAAGGGCACCACGCGATGACGCAGGACCGCGTCCGGCGCCAGTCCATCACCACCCATGCCGAAGGGGAGGCAGAGCAATGAAATCATTCCTGAAAGCGGCCCTGGTTTCGACCACCGTGCTGGCGTCCGGCACGGCGCTTGCGCAGACCGACCTGCAGATCGGCCTGACCCTGCCGCAGGGCATGGAGGGCTTCGACCATGTCAACGGCATGTTCGAGACCTTCGAGCGCGAGGTCGAGGAGCGCACCGACGGCTCGATCGCGGTCGAGCTGGTCTATGGCGGCACGCTGGGCAGCCCCGAGGACCGGCTGAGCCAGGTGCGCCGCGGCACGCTGCAGATGTCCGACGTCTCGGAAGGTGCCTTCGCCACCATCTTCCCGGACATCCAGGCGCTGTCGATCCCCTACCTTTTCCCGGACGAGCAGACGGCCTGGGAATTTTTCGAGAGCGACTTCGCCGACGAACTCGCCGAGCGCATCCTGGAGGAAACCGGCATCCGCGTGCTCGGCTGGTGGGAGGCCGGCGGCTTCCGCCACTACAGCGCCAACCAGCCGATCGAGGCGCCGGAGGACATGGCCGG
>JAVKFF010000008.1:0-8550 GCA_040226215.1 Azospirillaceae bacterium | reverse complement strand
CGCCTGCCCGGTCTCGGCGGCCCGGCGACGCCCCCGCCTGCCGGCGGGCTGCCCGGTCTCGGCGGCGCGCCGTCCTCGCCCGCGGGACTGCCGGGCCTGCCCGGCGCCAAGCCGGCCGCGCCATTGCCGCCGGCGCCCGTCCAGCCGGCACCGGTGGAGCCGGCGCAGGCGGAAGGCGAGCGCGCCCCGCCGAAGGAGGTCGAGCTCAACCTGCGCGCCGAGCCGCCGGTGCCGATCCTGATGGTCGGCCTGCAGGGCTCCGGCAAGACCACCACGACCGCCAAGATCGCGCTGCGCCTGAAGACCCGCCAGGGCAAGAAGGTGCTGATGGCCTCGCTCGACACGCGCCGCCCGGCGGCCATGGAGCAGCTGGCCATCCTCGGCACCCAGGTCGCCGTCGACACCCTGCCCATCGTGCCGGGCGAGGATCCGGCCGCGATCACCAGGCGGGCCTTGAAGACCGGCCGCACGCACGGCTACGACGTGGTGATCCTGGATACCGCCGGCCGGTTGTCGATCGACCAGGAGCTGATGGCCGAGGTCAAGGCGGTGCGCGAGATCGCGCGGCCGACCGAGACCCTGCTGGTGGCCGACGCCATGACCGGCCAGGACGCGGTCAACGTCGCCGTCAACTTCAACGACACGGTCGGCATCACCGGCATCGTGCTGACCCGCGTCGACGGCGACAGCCGGGGCGGCGCGGCGCTCTCGATGCGCGCGGTCACCGGCAAGCCGATCAAGCTGATGGGCGTGGGCGAGAAGCCCGACGCGCTGGAGGTCTTCCACCCCGACCGGATCGCCGGGCGCATCCTGGGCATGGGCGACGTCGTCTCGCTGGTGGAGAAGGCCGCCGAGACCATCGAGCAGGACGAGGCCGAGCGGCTGCAGAAGAAGCTGCAGAAGGGCCAGTTCGACCTCAACGACCTGGCCAGCCAGCTCAAGCAGATGCGCAAGATGGGCGGCATGAAGAGCCTGATGGGCCTGCTGCCGGGCATGGGCAAGCTGAAGGAGCAGATGGCGAGCGCCAAGCTGGACGACAGCCTGCTGAAGCGCCAGGAGGCGATCATCTCCTCGATGACGCCCAAGGAGCGCGAGCAGCCCCGGGTGATCCACGCCAAGCGCAAGATCCGCATCGCCAACGGCTCGGGCACCAGCGTGCAGGACGTCAACAAGCTGCTGAAGCAGTTCCAGCAGATGGAAGGCATGATGAAGAAGGTGCGCAAGATGGGCAAGAAGGGCCTCTTGCGCGAGATGCAGAAGATGGAAGGGGGCGGTGGCGGCCTGCCGCCGGGCATGATGCCCCCTGGCATGGGCTCCTAGTGCCCGTCACCGATCCGACCAACCGGTCAAGACCTGAAGGAAGAAAGCAAGAGCAATGGCAACCGTAATCCGTCTTTCCCGTGGCGGCGCCAAGAAGCGCCCGTTCTATTCCGTCGTCATCGCCGACAAGCGCATGCCGCGCGACGGCCGCTTCATCGAGCGTGTGGGCACCTACAATCCGATGGTGGCCAAGGACGACGAGAACCGCGTCGTGCTGAACGCCGAGCGCATCAGGCACTGGCTGGAGACCGGCGCCCAGCCGTCCGAGCGGGTCGCCAAGATGCTGGGCCAGGCGGGCATCATCGAGATGCCGTCCTGGAACGAGCGGCCGAAGAAGTCGGCCCCGAAGGCCAAGGCGCAGGAGCGCCAGCGCGAGCAGGCCGAGCGCGCGGAGGCCGCCAAGGCCGCCGCCGCCGAGGCCGCGGCCGCGCCGGCCGAGGAGGCTCCGGCCGCGGAAGCGCCGGCCGAGGAAGCGCCTGCCGAGGAGGCTCCGGCCGAAGACACGGCCACCGAGGCTCCGGCCGAGGACGCTCCGGCCGAGAATGCTCCGGCCGAGGACACGGCCACCGAGGCTCCGGCCGAGGACGAGCCCAAGGCCTGATCGCCTTGCGTTGCCGGTGACGGCGATGACGGGCAAGAGCGAGGACGGGCGCGGCGACACGCCGTCGCGTCCGCAGCTCGTCGAGGTCGGCGTGATCGCCGCGCCGCACGGCGTGCGCGGCCTCGTCAAGCTCAAGAGCTTCACGGCCGAGCCGGCGGCGATCGCCGGCTACGGGCCGCTCGTCGACGCGACCGGCCGCCGGCGCATTCGTCTCGCCATCCTCTCGGAGGCCAAGGGCCAGTTCATCGTCCGCATCGAGGGCGTGGCCGACCGCGACGCGGCGGAGCGCCTGCGCGGCACCCGCCTGTTCGTCGAGCGCGACCGGCTGCCGCCGCCCGAGGAGGCGGACGAGTTCTACCACGCCGACCTGATCGGCCTGGCGGCGGTCGACGCGGCCGGCCGGACGATCGGTACCGTGCGCGCGATCCACGATTTCGGCGCCGGCGACCTCCTGGAGATCGCCCGGCCGGACAGCGGCACCATCATCCTCCCCTTCACCCGCGACACCGTGCCGGAGATCGACCTGACGGCCGGCCGCCTGGTCGTCGTCGAACCGGCGGAGCGGGAATAGGATAATAGTCCTTTACAGCGAAAGGTTGAGTAGCTAGGCTTTGACCATCGCCGGAGCGGGCCGTCCTGACGCCGCTTCGGACCGGAAGCAACGCGGATCGGTGATCCGCGCTTTAGGGGTGCCGTATCGCGGCGCCCCTTTTTCATGTCCGCCGATGGGGAAGCCCGACCGATGACCCGGCATGACTGCGGCTGCCTGGGCTGCCGCGCCCGCGCTTCCTCAACGCCGAGGCCGTCCTCCGGGGCGGCCTTTTTCGTTGCCACGGCCGTCCTCCGGGGCGGCCTTTTCGCTGAAGGAGCGACGATGAAGACAAGCACCCGTTCCCGCCCGTCCAGCGGTCCCGGCAAGAGCGCGCGCCCGTCACGCGGGCGCGGTCTGATCGGGAAGCCGGTCGGCCGGGGTTACAACTCCGATCCCGACGACGTGGTGCGGACCAAGGCCGCCCTGGAACGCGGCGGCTACTACCGCCGGCCGCGTGGCGAGCCGCTCAACCCCTATCCCGACAAAGAGATGGTGGAGGGCATCGGCCGCGTGCAGCGACTCGTCGGCGAACGGCCCACCGGCGCCATGCGCCCCGGCGACAAGACCGAGCGCGTCGCCCTGGCCTTTCTCGCCGGCGGCAGCGCGGCTACGCCGGAAGCGGGGCGGGGCGACGACGGTGCGGTATCGCGATTTGGGGCGCGAGGATCGCGGCGGGGGGTCGCCAGGCGCAAGGGCGAGACGGGAGAGACGCTGGCGGCGCAGATCGCCATCCCAGTACCCCTTCCGCCGGTGGTGGGTGTTCCGCCAGGTACGAACCCCTATGATCCGGCACCCGGTATCGCTGAACTCTTGAATGACATTTGGTTCGCGATCACCGGTGGAAGGCGTGCTCGAAACATGGACCACTGCTATGATGAGTGGCAGGCGGAAGAAAATCGGTGCCGGGAATGGAGAAGCGAAGAAAGGGTGATTGAGCTCGGAATCAACCATGATGTGGTGCGTCGGTGCTGTGAAAGAGCCGAGGTTAGATACCGTGTTTGCCTCGACAATGGGAGGATGCCCAATGATCCGCGAGAGTGGATCGACGACGACATTCCAGAACTTAATCGGGAAAGGTAATTCTCGGTGTAGTACGGAAAGTAGATGGAGCTGTTAAGGACAGAATTTATGGTATTTGAAGGTGATCCAAAGACTTCTGGTGAGGCTAGGAAATTAGTGTCAAGTCTGCTTTCTGAACTTGAGGCGTCAAACCCTAGTTTTTGGAGCCTGAGTGATGTATTGACATGCTTGAAACTATCATCAATGGTCGAGGTTGAGAACAATATCATTCAAGACAGGGCAATAAGCATTGGTAAAAGAGCGCTCGATATCTCAAGAGATTTTGAAATTTTGAGTAGATTGGCGAAGTGCGCCGCTGCAAAAGAGCCGCCAGACTGGGATTCTGCGATAGGTTTTGCTGAAGCGGCTTATGCGAATGCCTTGGAGAAGGGTGAATCTCGTCGAGCTTGCCTCAACCTTATCGCAGCATTCGCTTCGAAAGCTAGAGAGTGGAGCGTTCTCGAGTATGCACTGCGGCGACAAGAAGAACTTGGCCCCAAAAGGAGATTTGAGGCGGATACTGCGCAGTTGGATTATTTCCTATCTGACGTGCCAAAAGGAGTCATCAACGAAAAGTTGAGATCAAGATACATTCATCTATGTAAAGGTGGATAGTAGAGAAAGAGAATTAATAGGTATTATATAGAATAAATCAAGTATATTTGAGCTTTTACATTCGTGCTGTGAAGAACTACGAAAAATTCTGTCAATGAGAATTTGTCTTCTCCCATATCTCTCAGAAGATGATCGCTTGGTCTTCGATTACATCTTCGGCCTCGTTCGCGACCAGGATCGGGATCGGAAGGAAGACGTGCGCCGCTTCCTTCTTGAGTCGCTCGATCGGTAGACGAGCGCGGTTTGGCGTAAGACGGCCTTTTGGTGCCTTCAGTCGCTTTGCATGCGTCTGATTACCGATGACGACGAGAAATTGCGGGAGTTTCTGGCGCTCGGAGCGGTTTGGGCGGCGGAGGAGCGTTCGGAGACGCCGTTCCTTTTCCTCTCCAGAATTGCGGGACCGTTGCGGGAGGGAGCGGCCGAAGCGCTGGCCGATCTGCATGCTCGGGCTTGTGTTCGCGTCATGACGCGGCCGGATGGACCCGAACGACGCGGCGCGCTGTATGACTGTCATGGCAGCTTCCTCTCAAGCTGCCGAAACGCCAGCGACTGGCCGGGCGTCGCGCGGTGTCTGTCGGCGATCCGCGCCCTGCGACCGGCGCCGCTCCGGGTGATGGAACGGCTGGCGCCGGAGCTCGCTTCGGTGCCGGCCGGCACCGTTCCGTCGGAACTTCTCGCCGCGTTCGATCCGTCGGACGGCAAGCGGCCTTCATGATCGGGTGTCGAGACCGATTCTCGGCATGGTCGCCACCGTAAGGTGCTCAATTTCAACTTTCGCGATTGTTTGTTCTTGAATTGTTCTCGCGGGGAGACTAACATTCCCCGGTGCCTCCCCTTGGAGCGAGGACTGCGCCGGTGTTCGCAGACGCCCCCGTGCAGCGCGACGATTTCCCGACCTGTCACGACTATGTCCGTGAGGTCAGCGCCGTTACTGGAGGGCGGAAGAACGCGCTTGCGGTACTGGCCTTTTTCAGGCGATCGGTGAGCGGGCCGTGCAGTGGTGTCTGGCGACACTGTGCCCGGTCGGAGATCGCGGGACTGCCGATGCGCCTGCCTCTCGGCGACGATGCGCGGATCCGTGAAGGATTGGCGTTCCTGGATGCCCTGCTCGACGATGTCGAGGATCCGACCGCGTTCTCGGTCGTGGCGATCCTGGCGGGCTGCGTTGAAACCGGGGCCCTGCCCGTGCTTCGCGAGCTCTATCGGCGAGCGCTCGACTGGGCGCGGGCATCCGACGAGGCGAAGGACACGGCGCTGGTGCACGGCTGTTTCGCCGGGCACCTCGCCAATGCGGGTGATGTCGATGGCGCCGTCGCCGCGCTGCGCGCGCTGATCTCCGATCCACTCTTCGATGGGCCGCTCAGCGCGCTGGTGCAGCGGGCCGTGAAGGGGCTGCCGGCCGGCTCGTTGCCCCGCGATATCGACCAAGCCATCGCCGATGCCGACTGGTCGGCCCATGACGCCTGGCTGGCCGAGCGCGGGTATCCGCGACGCGACGGTTCGCCATGACCGAGATCATCATCGACCCCGCCGCCACCGATTTTATGGCGATCGTCAAGCAGATGCGCGAGGTGATCGGCGCCGCTTTACGGCGGCCGGACGAAATCGTCGATCTGTTGATCGCCAAGCTGGAGGGGGCGTGTTCCGAGGAATGGGCAAGCGAGGCGGTAAAGACATTGCTGACCATCGGGTTCACCGGCGCCCGGGGGCGGAACGATCTGATCCGCCGCGTCATGGCGTTGGGGCGGCGGAACATGGGGGATATGCATCTGCCGTGGCGGTTGCTGTCCATGTCCAGCTGCGCGTCCGCGATGAAGCCGCCTGACTACGATCAGTCATTCGCGTTGCTGGAGGAGGCCTATCGCGAGGCCGAGAGACTGGGGCACAGTCGACGGTGCTGTCTGCATGGCATCGCCAGCGAGGCGGTCTATGCACGTGATTGGCGACGCCTGGAGGACGCGCTGCGGCGCTTGCTGGCACTCGGTCCGCGCCGCATCGGTGAATTCGACGACCGGCCGTTCGCCTATTTCCTAAAGGAGGTGCCGGCCGACGTCATCGACGCCGACCTCCGGGCGCGCTTTATCACTATGGTCGAGGCGGCGGAAAAGCCGCGGCTGTTTCCCACACGCCCTGTCGAGGAACGAACCGTCAGCTTCGCCGGGTTTCCCGACGCGCCCCTTTTTAACGAGGATTTGAATGTCGCCCGTGATTACATCTTCGAACTCTACCGCCGTGAAAGGGATGAGGCCTGGCGCGCAGTAATCTCCTTTCTCGAGCGCACGCTCGACGTTCCGGTCGGGCAGGCCTGGCGGCTGGCCGCCTTCCGCGAGTTGCTGTCGCACTATCGCCTGGCGTTCCGTGAGGCACGCGACCCGGCCATCCTTGACAAGGGATTGGCGCTGGCAGCGGTCTGGGAAGAGGAGGAGGAGGGCGGGTCGGCGCCGATCTTGGCGCGGGCCGAACTCGTCACCCAGCAGGGGGAGGCGGCGGCGCCCGCTCTTACCGAACTTCACCGCCGGGCGCTGGAGCGGCTCGCGGGCGAGAGCGAGGATGCCCTGATCTGGTGCCACGAGCGCTTCGTCTACCAGTTTCGCGACATCGGCGACTGGCCGGACGTCATCCGGCTGCTCGACGCCATGGCCGCGTTCGCGCCGCTGCCGCTGTGGACGCGCAACCGCATGCGGCACCTGATCGGCGAGGCGCCGGCGGGCATGGTGCCGGATCGTGTCGCGCGGCTCTTCGCCCCGCGGCCGGAGGATCCCGGCGAACGCCGGTCACCAGGCGGCACGCGGTGACACGCCGGATCGGGAAGGGGAATCGAGGGAGGCGATTCTCGCCAGAAGATTGGTGGGCGTTCGACATGAAGACCTGATTCATTCCGCATGCGTTCTGCATGTGACCTCGGCTCCGGCGCGACCGCTGGCTCACGCCTCCCATCCGCGCGCCGGATTCCCGGCCCGGCGGGAACCATCCGCGCGGCAGGCTGTTGGGGCGTTGGAGCGCATGACGGCCTCGGCGCATCGGGCCGGTCGCCGTCGAACGGGATCAAGGCCTCGATGCCCAGAACGACCCGCGGCGGATCTGGGCGTCGGTCATCCGATCAGGCCCGGCGAACGACACGAATGGTACCGGACGGACACGAGGGGACATGGGAGACCAGGTGCGAGACAGTGGTGCCGGACGATCGGCCGGCACCGACAGCGCGCAGGATGAGCAGGGCCTGTCCGCGGTCCTGGAGTCGATGCGCGACCTCGGCCAGGGGGACGATGTCAGCGTCGACCAGGTGTTGGGCGAGCTGGAAGGCCGCTCCATCGGTCCGCTGCTGCTGGTGCCCTCCTTCCTCGCCCTGATCCCGCTGATCGGCGCGATTCCGGGCATCTCCATTCTCACCGGCACCATCATCCTGCTGATCTCGGTACAGTTCTTCCTGCCGCAACGCCATCTCTGGGTGCCCCGGCGCCTCCGGCGGCTGTCCATCGGCCGCGACACGCTCGCCAAGGGTATCGACAAGTCGCTGCCGGCGGTACGCCGGATCGAGGGCGTGCTTTCGCCGCGCCTGACGGCCCTGGCCCGCAAGCCGCTCAATGTCGGCGTGCCGGTCGCCTGCATCCTGATGGCGGTGCTGATGTACCCCGCGGCGTTCCTGCCCTGGGCCGTCACCGCGCCCGCCGCCGCGATCTTCCTGTTCGCCGCCGGTCTGACCATGCGGGACGGACTGGTCATCCTGCTGGGCTACCTGGTCTCGGCCGGTTCGATCTTCCTGCTGTGGACCCTGCTGTGGTGACCAGGCCCGGCGGCGGATATCCATCGACTCCGGATTAACGTCGCGTTTCCCGCTGGCGCGCGGGTGGCGGGATCCGATAGCCGTGGCCGTCGTCGACCGCACCGCCCTTCGCACCGCCCTCATCACCACCCGCCCGGCCCGCGGCCACCGCAGGGGACGCGGGGGGCGGCGCCGATGCCGACCGGGCGCTCTGCTGGCGCGTCACCCGGCGTCGGCGCCATGCGTGGCCGGCGATTTTCTCACTACGCCGATGCGACCGCCGCCCCATAGGCTCGCTGCGCCGGGCGGCTCGCCCCGGTTTCGCCTCCTGATCTGCGGAAAGGAAGCCAGCAATGGAGGATATCTCAAGTCGTTGTCGGATCGTCATCCGGGAGTTTCCGGGCCGCGGCCGCAGTCTGGTCGCGGCGGAGGCGATCTCGAAGGGTCGGTTGATCGAGCGCAGCCCCGTCCTGATCATCCCCGAGCACGAGCGCGCGGCGATCGATCGCGGCCTGCTGTTCACCTACGTCTTCATCTGGGAGAAGGGCTGGCAGGAGCAGGATCTCTACCGGCACCAGGGCCGGGCCGCCCTGGCGCTGG
>JAVKFF010000007.1:0-16695 GCA_040226215.1 Azospirillaceae bacterium | reverse complement strand
TCCGCGCCCTGCCCGGCGACCGCGTCCGAGAGACCTGGGAGTAGGGTGGGCGACGCGGGCGGGGCTTTCCCTCGGGGGCGGGAACACGCTACCACCGCGCCACAGCTGGGAGGGGAACGAGGCCCGCATGCCGCATCTTTTCGTCAATCGGCCGCGGCTGCACGATCTGGCCGATCCGGAATCCGCCGCCGGCGCGCAGTTCCGCTGGGAGACGGCAAACGCCGTCCTCTACAAGATCGGCGGTCTCACCTTCATCGTCGGCAGCGTCCTGTTCTTCCCGGCCGTCGCGACCCGCACGGATCTCGGCGCCTGGGTGTTCCTGGGCGGATCGCTGCTCTATCTCGTCGTCACCGGCCACGATCTGGTCGAGGCCGTCCGCTACCGGCGGCGCCACGCGGGCCGGCCGACGGTGCGGGGCCGTCTCGAGCCGGTGGCCGCGATCAGCTATGTCGCGGGCACGCTCCTGTTCACCGTGGGCAGCGCCTTCTTCCTGTCGTCGATCGGCCTGACGGCGGCCGGCGCCTGGTGCTTCACCATCGGCAGCCTGCTGTTCATCCTCGGCGCCACTGTCAACGTGCTGGAGATCGTCACCGCCGAGGACCTGATCACGCTGCAACTGATGAACCTCACGGCGCTCTGCTTCGTCACCGGCTCATTGCTGTTCACCGTCGCCTCGATCCCCTATCTCTGGCAGCCCGACGACCCCCTCGACCGGCGCGTCCTCGACGACTTCCTGGCCGCGCAGTTTCTCGCCGGAAGCGTGCTGTTCTGGCTCGGCGGGGTGTTCAGCTACCGGCGCGCCCGCAGGGTGTTCCGGGCCCACCGGGGCGGCGATCCGGCTGCCCCGCGGTGACCGGACCGCTCAGCCCAGCGCCGCCTGGAAGGCGAGACCGGCGACGAGGGAGCCGGCGAGCGCGAAGCCGACATAGCCGGCGAACACCCGTACGCGCACCAGGGCGAACACGGCCACCATGGCGGGGATGCAGGTGATGCCGCCGGCGACCATGAAGGCGAGCGCCGCGCCGGGCGCCATGCCCTGGGCCAGCAGGCCCTCGACGACCGGCAGGGCGGCGTAGCCGTTGAGATAGGCCGGCACGCCGACCAGCGTGGCGAGCGGGATGGCAAACACGCTGTCGCCGCCCAGCAGGCCGCCGACCCAGTCGGCCGGCAGGTGGCGCAGCATCAGCGCCTCGAGCGCGAAGGCGATGATCAGCCACTTGCCGAGGAAGAGGGTGGTGCGCCGGACCTCGCGGCCGAACGTGGCCGTACGTCCCGCGACGCGCCAGAAGGCCCAGTCGATGTCCTTGTCCGTCCGCGCCACGTCGCCGGCGCAGCCGCCGTCCCCGACGCCGGGGCGCAGCGCATCGGCGAAGACGGTGCGGGCGAGGAGACCGGTGACGGCACCGCCGGCCACGCCGATGGTGAAGGCGGCGACAGTCTTGGCGACAGCGAAGTCGAGGCCAAGCGTGCCCACGGTGAGCGCGAACATGGAAGGATCGATCACCGGCGAGGCGAGCCAGAAGGCCATCACCGGCGCCAGCGGCACGCCCATGGCGAGGGCGGCGGCGATCAGCGGGATCACGCCGCAGGAACAGAAGGGCGAGACCGCGCCGATGGCCGCGGCCAGCGCCACGGCCGTCGCCGTGCGGCCCTTGAAGGCCTGGGCGATCAGCCGGTCCGCCCGGCTGGCCTTGGCATAGGCGGCAAGGCCGATGGCGACCAGCAGGTAAGGCGCGGTCTCCACCAGGCTGTCGGCGGTGAAGGTCGCCGTGGCCGTCGCCTCGCTCCAGTCGACCACCGCCAGGCCGGCGAAGAGCAGGGCGATCGCGGCCCAGACCCGGTCGACGCGGCCTTTGAGGGACTGGGCGAACCCGCCGCCCAGGCGGTTCAAGGTCAGCGCGAGCTCACTCATGACCGGACTTCCCTGAGTTGCGGGCGGAGGGGCGGCAGGGCCACGTCTTCGCCGTCGTCGTGCAGGCAGTGATCGGCGACGTCGGCGCAGCATTCGCGGGTCAGATAGTCGATCACGCCCTCCAGCCGGGGGTGGACCGAGCGGCAGACGACGGATCGCCCCTGGCGCTCCTGGGCGACCAGGCCGGCGGTGACCAGCGCCTTCATGTGGTGTGCGAAGGTGGCGGCCGGCATGCCCATGCCGGCCTGCAGCTCGCCCACCATCAGCCCCTGCGGGCCGGCGCGGACCAGGCGACGGAACATGTCGAGCCGCCGCGGCTTGCCGAGCGCGGCGAGCGCCGAGGCGGCGGAGGTGGAGTCCATGGCAGTCATGAAATACCCATTATTCTAGATAACTCGATATGTCAAGACGGACTCGGCTCACCGCGGCGCGTGGCGGCCGACCTGGACCCGGGCCTGGACCCGGGCCTGGACCCGAGCCTGGACCCGGGGGCTCGCTCGTCGCCGCGGCCGGCCGCGCGTTGGGGATCGGTCAGGCGGAGGGGCCGGAGGGCTGTCGGCCGGGCGGGCGGCCGGGCGAGTGGCCGGGCCGGATTCCCCTACAGCTCCTGCTCCATCAGACGGGCGAGCGGGCGTTCGGGGCGGGCGCCGACATGGGAGATGATCTCGCCGGCGGCGATGACGCCCATCTTGCCGCATTCGGCGAGGTGACGCCCCTGGGTGAGGCCGGCGAGAAAGCCGGCGGCGAACAGGTCGCCGGCGCCGGTGGTGTCGACCACGCGGCCGAAGGTCCGGGCCGGCACCTCGTAGTGTTGGGTGCCGGCGAGGATGACCGCGCCCTTCTCCGAGCGGGTCAGGGCGACCATCTCGCAGTCGCCGCGCACGGCCTCGACCGCCGCCTCGAAGCTGTCGACCTCGTAGAGGGCCATGATCTCGTCCTCGTTGGCGAAGAGGATGTCGACATGGCCGCGCACGAGGTCTCGGAAGCTTTCGCGGTGGCGCTCGACGCAGAAGGTGTCGGACAGGGTGAGGGAGACCCGCCGGTTGGCGTCATGGGCTGTCGCGGCCGCCTTCAGATAGGCCTCCTTGGCCTCCGGCCGGTCCCAGAGATAGCCCTCCATGTAGGTGACCTGGGCGGCGGCGATGATCTCCTCGTCGACGTCGTCCGCGGTCAGCTCGACGCAGGCGCCGAGATAGGTGTTCATGGTCCGCTCGGCATCCGGGGTGACCAGGATCAGGCAGCGCGCGGTCGGCGGCTGGCCCTTGATCGGCGCGGTGTCGAAGTGCACGCCCAGCGCCCGCACGTCGTGGGCGAAGACGGCACCCAGTTGGTCCTCGCAGACCTTGCCGATATAGGCCGACTGGCCGCCCAGCGCGGCGATGCCGGCGATGGTGTTGGCGCAGGAGCCCCCCGACATCTCGATGCCCGGCGGCATGAGGGCGTAGAGTTCCTCCGCCCGCTCGGCCTCGATCAGGGTCATGGCGCCCTTGTTGAGCGCGTGCTTGGAGATGAAGTCGTCCTCGCAGGTGGCGATGACGTCGACGATCGCGTTGCCGATGCCGGCAACATGAAAACGGCTGCTCATGGACCTTTCCGGATTGGTCTTTATCGATGGAAGCGCTGATGCTTAGAGCATGACCGGGCGCGCGTCCAGCGGGGCACCCGCGGAAGTCCGGGGCTTAGGTCCGTCCGGGCCCCGGGCGGACGGGTGTCGGCACACTGCCTCAAGCGCGCGGCCGAAGCGGGATCGGGGCCGAACGCCGGCGCCAATCGGGAGCCGTGGATCGCAGGCGGAGATTTTTTCCGGCCCGAGCCGAAATTTCAGCGATAGCCGGTAGCGTCGGCCGGCCTGCCCGCGTCCACCACCTCGTCCAGATAGCGCCAGCAGTCGGGCCGGGAGCCGTCCAGGTCGTCGAAGCCGTAGATCTGGGCGAGGCCGCCGCTGGACAGCGATTGGCCGTTCCAGCGGGCGCGCTCAGGATCGGCGGCGAGCGCGACGACGGCCCGGCCGACGAAGCGCGGCGTCTCGGAAATCACGAAATGCGGCTGTTGGGCCGTCGCCTCGCGCCAGGTCGCCTCCGTCACGTTGAAGGCGTCGAGCATCATCTCCGAACGCAGCCAGCCAGGTGTGAGCGAAACCGCCGTGCCGCCGTGCCGCTCCAGGTCCTTGGCATGCGCCCAGGCCATGCGCGTGACCGAGACCTTGGCGAGGTCGTAGAAGGGCGACAGGCGATAATGCGTGCGGTTGTACGCGTCCGTACCGTCCGTCATCTCCACCAGCAGTCCGCCCGGCCGCTCGACCATCAGCTTGAGCGCGTGATGGGCGGTGATGAGATGGGTGTCGACGGCCCGGTGCAGCAGCGTCAGGCCGCGCGTCAGGTCATGCTCCCAGACCGACTTGTTCCACTCCATCAGAAGCTCGCCGCCCCAGATGTCGTTGACCAGGATGTCGAGGCGTCCCTGCTCCGCCCGGATGCGGGCCAGCAGCGCGGCCACCGCCTCGCTGTCGAGATGGTCGACGCGCTGGGCGATGCCGGTGCCGCCGGCTGCCGTCACCAGCGCCGCGGTCTCCTCGATGGTCTCCAGCCGGGCGTAGTCGGACGGGGTGTCGCGCGTGGTGCGTCCGGTGACGTACACCGTCGCACCGGCGGCGCCGAGTTCGACCGCGATTCCGCGCCCCGCCCCCCGCGTAGCGCCGGCCACCAGGGCTACCCTGTCCCGCAACGTCATCGGGCCGTCTCCTCGCCGATCCGTCCATTGTGCGCCGCCCCGCGCGCCGCTAATGCTGGCCGGGAGCGTCGTTCACTTATATAAACGACTAGTCGGTTATAAACAGGGAGTCAAGATGCCCCGGCCGAAGAGCCTGTCCGACCGCGAGGTGCTGGAGACCGCCAACCGGCTGCTGCACGCGCACGGGCCCGAGGGCCTGAGCTTCGGCAAGCTGGCGCGGGCCTGCGGGCTGTCGTCGTCCACGCTGGTGCAGCGCTTCGCCAACAAGGACGGGCTGATGCGGGCCACGCTGATGCATGCCTGGGATGGTCTCGACGCACGTACGGCCAGTCTCGCGGCGCGCCTGCCGCGCAGTCCGGAGGGCGCGGTGCGCCTGCTCGTCGCCCTGTCGCAGGACTATGGCGATATCGAGCGCTATGCCGACAACCTGTTGATCCTGCGCGAGGATCTGCGCGACCCGGTGGTGCGCGCGCGGGGCAAGGCATGGAAGGGCGCGCTGTCCGCGGTGCTGGAGGACTGTTTCGCGGGCCAGCCCGGCATGGTCCCAGGCGTGGTACCCGGCATCGGCCTGATGCTGGCGGCGCAATGGCAGGGCGCGCTGCTGTGGTGGAGCTTCGACCCCGAGGGCCCCGTCGAGCGCTTCGTGGAGGCGCGCCTGCGCGCTTTCGTCGCCGCGCTGACCGGCCCGTCCCCGCGCCCCGGCGCACGCGACAGGCCCGATCAGCCCTGAACGAGCCCGGGTTGGGACCGGCAGACCCGGCCTTGGGGCCCGATCAAACGTGATGACATTCTCGCGGCCCGGTGGCGCGCAGCGTTGCCAGTTCGCCCGGAATCGTGCCATAACAGCCCTGTACTAACCAAAGTATACGTCAGGTGGACGCGCCGGCCGGCGCGACAGACCGATCCCGCCGACCCGCCGCCGCGGGCGGTGACGGGTGCCGCATCCGTCGACCGTTCCGGCGCGAACAGCAGGGGGAGAGGCATCGACCGTTCGAGGGGAGTTCCTGCCTGCCGCCGAGGCGGGCGTCCGGCGAAAACAGGGTTGGAGCGCAGCGCCATGTTCCGGCGACGACCATCGCAGCAGTCCGCAAGACAGCATCCGGCCGGGTCGGCGCCAGAGCGCGACACGCCCTCGCCCTTCGCGCCGGCCGGGGTCGACATCCTCCCCGTTCCGCCGGCCGGCGATCCCCCGGCCAACCCGCCGCGGCAGCGTGGCGACGCCGCGCTCGAGATCGCCGGCGCGCCCGGCCGCCTTCCGCCGCGCAGGGCCGCCGGCAAGACCCCGGACCAGAACCCTGGCCAGAACCCCGGCCAGCACCCTGGCCAGAACCCTGGCCAGCACCCCGATCACGTCCCGGGCAGACACAGCACGAAGGACCGTCGCATGGCGAGCAGCAGCAATGGAAGCAATGGTGGCGGCAATGCCGGCGCGGGCGGACAGGGTTTCCGCCCCGATGTCCTGCAGCGCCGGGTGATGGACATACCGGGCCTGCCCCGTCGCCAGAGCCCGGCCGAGGTGGAGACGCCGAACAAGCTGACCGTCTCGCGCGAGGTCAGCCTGTCGGGAGAGATCGCCGAATGCGACCATCTGGTCGTCCACGGCCGGCTCGACGGCCGGGTGGCGGGGGCGGAGTCGCTGGAGATCTCGGCCACCGGGCAGTTCAAGGGCAATGCCAGCGTCGACGCCGCCAGCGTCTCCGGGCGTTTCGAGGGCGACCTGCAGGTCCGCGGCCGTCTGACCGTGCACGATGGCGGCAACGTCTCCGGCACGATCGCCTATGGCGAGTTGATGGTAGAGCCCGGCGGCCGCGTCTCCGGCCAGCTGAGCCATCTGGAGGGGGCGACGGTCATGCCGATGCCCGAACGCGGCGACGCGCCGGTTCCACGGCGCTAAGGCAGGCCCTCGACTGGCCGGCCGCCCCGTCCGCGCGACGGGGCGGGGATCGCGCCGCTTGACCGCGCGGCCGGGCTGGGGCAATGGGCGGTCTGGGTGGCCGTCTGCCGGCACGCAGATCGAGGCTCGAGAGCAGGCTTGAGGATCGAATGACACACTCACGACCCGCCCAACCGTCCGGGCGACAGCGCCGGGCGGCCCGGCTGGCCGGTGTGCTGCTGACGCTCTGCGCCGCGGCCTGCCAAGGTGGCACGACCGGACCGGCCATCACCGGTGCGGCTGGCACGCCGATCGCGCCCGACCGGCTGACGGGCCTCGACGAGGCCGGTGTGACCGCCCTGCTCGGCCCGCCCGACCTGGCGCGCAGCGAGGCCGACATCCGCATCCTGCAGTTCCGCGCCACGACCTGCGTGGCGGACGTCTACCTCTATCCCGCGGCGGAGGGCGGCCGCGTGGTCACCTATTCCGAGGCCCGCACGACCGGTGGCGGCAGCACCGACCAGGCGGGCTGCCTCGGCGCCATCGCCGCCCGCCGCTGACGCCGGGACAGATGGCGATCAGGTGGACACCTCGGGGAGGGGCCGAAGCGGGAAAGGCCGTTTCCGACCTCAGCGCCGGCGCACCCGGCGGCTGTTGAGGGCGACCAGCAGGGCGAGGCCGGCGGGAATGGCGAGCGCGCCGCTCAGCGTCAGCCACTCCGCCGCCAGGCCGATCACCGCCGGGCCGGCGAGCGCGCCGGCATAGCCGGTGCTGGCCACCGCGGCGACGCTGGTGCCGGCGGCCATGCCGGGCGTGCGCGCGGCGGCGCGGAACAGGACCGGCACGATGGTGGCGAGGCCGAAGCCGACGAAGGCGAAGCCGGCGATCGCCGCATAGGGCTGGGCCAGAAGCAGCACCACACCGAGCCCGCCCGCCGCCAGGAACCCGCCGAAGGCGACCATGCGGCTGGGGCCGTAGCGATCGATCATGCCGTCGCCCAGCAACCGCCCGACGGTCATGCCGCCGGCGAAGACCGCGTAGCCGGCGCCGGCCATCCAGGATGGCCCGCCCATCTCGTTGACCAGGTAGACGCCCGACCAGTCGGCCACCGCGCCCTCCGCCAGGAAGGCGGCGAAGGCCATGCCGGCCAGCACCAGGATGGCGCGCGAGGGCAGCGCGAAGACCGCCCCGCCATCGCCCAACGGCTCGCTCATCCGGGTCATCGGGCGGAGGAGGACGACAGAAGCGAGGCCGAGGCCGCCGATCAGCATCAGGTGCAGCCCCGGCGTGACGGTCGCCGCGCCCAGGCTGCCGATGCCGGCGCCGACGAAGCCGCCCAGGCTCCACATGGCGTGGAAGGCGGACATCATCGAGCGGCCGCGCCGCGCTTCGACGATCGCCGCCTCGGTATTCATCGCCACGTCCATGGTGCCGTTGCAGAAGCCGAGCAGGACCATGGCGGCGAACAGCTGCCAGCCGCTGGTCACCAGGCCCGGCGGCACGATGGCGAGCGCGCACAGGCCGGCCGCCACGACGGTCGCCCGGCCGGCGCCGAAGCGCGCCGTGGCCAGGCTGACCACCGGCATGGCGAGCGCCGAGCCCAGCGGCATGCCGGTCAGGATCAGCCCCAGTGCGCCGTCGCCCAGGCCGAGGTCGCGTTGCACCGCCGGAATGCGCGCGAACCAGTTGGCGAACAGCATCGCGTTGAGCATGAAGGCCCAGGCGACGGCGGCGCTGCGCCGCTCGGCGAGGATCAGGCGGAAGGGCAGAAGCACGGGGCGGGGGACACTCGCAGGCGAAGGATCTCTCGGTCGCCGCCCCAATAGCCCCTTCGCGGCCGTCAGGCAATGGCGGCGCCGGGCGTTCCGCATGCCGCCGGACCGCGTGTCCCGCCAAGCGCCCCACCCAACGTTCTGCCAAGCGTCCTGCCGGGCGTCCTGCCGGGCGTCCCGCCGGCAGATCGGGTCCATAAGACGGCCACATTTGCCCGCCAGGGGTTAAGCTTCTCTCTGCCCCCTGTCGCGTCCGCCTGGGGGTGTCGACCGTCGCGGCACCGGCTGTCGCCGTGGCACCAGCGACAGAACCTCAGCTACGGAGACCTTTCATGCGGAACCTGCTCATCCCGGGGCTCGGCCTCCTTGCCATGGCCTTCGCCACACCCGCCTTTGCCCAGGGCGATAGCGGGGGCGATACCGGGGGCGATACCGGGGGCGACACCGGCGCCCGGCTGATGGAATCCTGCATGGCGGCGCCGTCGACGCAGGAGATCCCGGAAGGTTCCCAGGAACCCGCCTGCACCTGCCTGGTCGACGTGATGTCCGCTGCCGATGTCGATGCCGCGCTGATCGAGACGGTGATCGCCGAGTTCGACGGCGCCGTCGACGAATTCCGGGAGGCCGCCCCGGAGGTGCTGGAGCAGATCCGCAACGAGTGCGCGCCGAGCTGATCGGCAGAGACGATCCGGGCCGGCGATCCGGGCCGGCGATCCGGAAGGCCGGTCCGGCCGGCCTCCGCAGGGCTCGATCACCTGCTGACTTCGCTTATAAGGTGTAGTATTCTACCCTGAGTTGATGTACTCGACTGGGGGAGGATGCCATGCCGACGATCGTGTTGCCGCCGGGAGGCGGGGTTTCCGGCTATGAACGGCCGGCCCTGATGGCGCTCGGGGATTCGCTGTTCAACGGCGTCCGGACGATGAGCATCACGGCGGAGATGGCCGAGCACTCCGTGCCCGTCATGACCGCCCGCGCCGTGAACCTGCCGTTCATCGGCGTCAACTACCCCGACGACCGGGAACTGCTGCTCGACGTGGAGGAGGCGCTGCGCGGCGCCCTGTCGGTCGGCGCGCTGCGCCAGCGCGTGCGGGACAATGCCGGGCGCTGGCTGGCCTGGGCCAAAGGAGGCACGCTGCCGACCCTTCGCTGCGTCGACAATCTGGGCATCCTCTCGGTCAACTACGACGAGGCCAACGGAACCACCGCAGCCGAATGGCTGCGGCGGTCGCTGGCCGCGCTCGAGGCCATCGTCGACGGCACGGCCGATCCGCTCGACCTCGTCTACGAGGCGACGATCACGACCAATGCCGCCTTCATCCTCAACCCGCGCCACGACCCGGACCTTGCCCGGATGTCCGCCGTCGACCAGATCGTCGCGCGCAAGCCGCGGCGCCTGATCTTCCATCTCGGCAACAATGACGGCGTGTTCGCCGCGGCCTTCACCCTGAGCGATCTCGACCGGCAGAAGGCCGAAATGGCGAAGATCCCGGGCAAGGCGGCGGCGCTGATGGCCCGCATCGCCGCGGTGCCGGAGATCGAGCACATCTATTTCAACCTGCTGGTGCGGCCGCGCTGGATCACGAATGTGGTGCCGCCGAACTGGATCGCCGAGCCACCGGTCAATGCCGGCTATTTCCAGCGCTACCGCAACAATCTCGATGACAGCCGCTCGGTCACCGGCGGCGTGATGCGCGACCTCGACGAGCATGTGCTGAAGATCAACGAGGAGACGGTGCGGGCGGTCAGCCAGCGCCTCGGCGCCGACTCGGGCCGGGTCGTGTTCAATGACCTCTACACGCTGTCGACCCAGTTCGACGGCAAGCATTACGGGTCGCGCGTGCGCGGGCTGGAGATCGCCGGACTCGGGATCGCCCTGCGCAACACGCCGTTCCGGGTCGGCGGCTTCGGGGGCTTCCTGGACGGCGGCGCCTCGAGCCTGGACAACATGCATCTGAGCGTGCCGGGCTACGCCCTGCTGGCCAACGACATCGCCGACGCGATCTGCGACCACGAGGGCCTGCCCGGTATCCCAGCCAAGCCCGGTATCGGCCGGCCCAAGCAGCGCATCGGCTACGACTGGGCCTTCCGCGCCGACCCGGTGCTGGCCAGCCCGCCGCGCGACTTCCTGATCAAGAAGATCCTGATCAAGGCGGCGGCGAGCGCGTTGTTCCGCTGAGGGCGGGCCTACGCCGGCGGCGTCTTCGCCTGGTAGGCGCAGAGGTCGGCGACCGGGCAGGCCGGACAGTCGGGCCTGCGCGCCTTGCAGACGTAGCGGCCGTGCAGGATCAGCCAGTGATGGGCGTGCAGGCGGTACTTGCGGGGAACGTAGCGCAACAGCTTGCGCTCGACCTCCTCGGGCGTCCTGCCGCGGGCCAGGCCGGTGCGGTTGGAGACCCGGAAGATGTGGGTGTCGACGGCGATCGTCGGCTCCTGGAAGGCGACGTTGAGCACCACATTGGCGGTCTTGCGCCCGACGCCGGGCAAGGCCTCGAGCGCCTTGCGGTCGGGCGGCACCTCGCCGCCATGCTGCGCGACCAGGATCCGCGACAGGGCGATGACGTTCCTCGCCTTGGCATTGAACAGGCCGATGGTCTTGATGTGCGCCTTCAGTCCTTCCTCGCCCAGTTCCAGCATGGCCTGGGGCGTGCGCACAGTCTCGAACAGCGCCCTGGTGGCGCGGTTGACGCCGACATCGGTCGCCTGGGCCGAGAGCACGACGGCGACCAGCAGGGTGTAGGGGTTGACGTATTCCAGCTCGCTGCGCGGCGCCGGATTGGCGGCCGACAGCCGGCGGAAGAATTCCTCGATCGCATCGGCCTTCATGGAGCAAGGCCCTTACCCGCTTCCCGTGCTTTCGACAAGCGCCGTGCCGCGTCGACCAGACCGGGGGCGTGGCGCCGCCGCGTCGATCGGCCTCTGGAAATGTCGGTGCCGAGGCGCCACTATCGGCGGTCATGAGCGATGCAGGGAGCGACAACGCAGACGCCGCGACCGCCACGGCCGGCAGCCGGGGCGGCACGGAGGCCGGCTGCGTCTTCGATGCCCTACTCTACCCGCACCGCAGCCTGAGCCCGCGCGGCTTCTTCTGGCTGATGGCGGTGATCGCCTCGGTCAGCTTCACCGTGGGCGGCTATTTCTACCTGAGCGGCGCCTGGCCGGTCCTCGGCTTCTTCGGTCTCGACGTGGCCGTGGTCTGGCTCTGCTTCCGGGCCAACTATCGCGCCGGCCGCGTCTTCGAGCGGGTGCGGGTCTTCCCCGACCGCGTGCTGGTCGAGCGCGGACATGACGGCCGGACCCTCTCCCGCGAGACGCTGGAGACCCATTGGGCGCGCGTCGCCCTGTCCACGGAACCGCGGCCGGGCGAGCCGGCGCGGCTGATCAGCCGGGGCCACGAGGCGGCGCTGGGCGGCTTCCTGTCGCCGGAGGAGACGCTGGACTTCGCCGACGCGCTGAAGGCGGCGCTGGACCGGGCCCGCCTGCCGGATCATCTGCGCCAGCCATAGGATTCTCGGGGGTCCTGGTGAGGGCGGCGCGGGATCCGGAGACGTCCGCCCATGTCTTGCCCATGCCCGCCGGCCCTACCTTGGTAGGCAACCGAGGATTAGCGCTTGCACCCTGCCGGTGGATTTGTGATCCTCGCTATGGTTCAATCTCCTCCGTTCTCGGCACGTTTAACGAGAACAAGATTGCCTTGTAGAGCGACGCCGCCGGCCCGACATCCCCCCTCAATCGAGCCGGCGGCGCGTTCGTTTCGGGCCAAGGCCCGTCTCCGCACCGATCCGCCACGCCTCCGCCCATGCGCCACGCGGCCGCCGCGCCCCTGAATTCGTCCGGGCCGCAAGAACCGGGTGTCGCCGGGCGCCGGGCTCGGGCATCACGATCCCTCATTGCAGCCGACGATGGGGATGTATGAGATGCTGTCCGAGATCACGCGCCGTATCGAGGAGTTCCGCACGGTGAGTCAGGAGGAGCCGGCCGGCCTGTCGCCGGACGCGATCGCCGACACGGCGATTGCCGACGATACCCTGTCGGAGAACCACATCACGGCGCTGGCCCGGTCGCCGGCGATCACCGCCGCCATCGACCACCTGGTGCACCAGGCGGAGGAACCGCTGGGTCTGGACCAGCTGGCCGAACGCGTCGGCCTGTCGCCCTACCACTTCCAGCGCGCCTTCAAGCGCCGGGTGGGCCTGAGTCCGAAGCGCTTCCAGCAGTACCTCGCGGTCAACCACGCCAAGCGCCTGCTCGACGGCGATGCCAGCGTGCTGGACGCGGCGCTGGAGATCGGCCTGTCCGGGCCGTCGCGGCTGCACGACCTGTTCGTCGCCTGCGAGGCGATGACGCCCGGCGAGTACAAGAGCCAGGGCGCCGCCCTGACCGTGCGCTGGGGCATCCACGACGCGCCCTTCGGCCGGGCGCTGATCGGCCTCACCGAGCGCGGCGTGTGCTGGCTGGGCTTCGTGCCGGAGGCGGGCGAGGCGGCGGCGATCGCCGAGTTCGAGGACGAGTGGGGCCTGGCCCGGCTGAGCCGCGACCAGGCGGCCACCGGCCGGATCGCCGAGGCGATCTTCTCAGCCCCGCCCCAGGCCGCCAAGCCGGTGACCCTGCTGCTGCGCGGCACGAACTTCCAGATCAAGGTCTGGGAAGCCCTGCTGAGCATTCCCCCCGGTGCGGTGTGCAGCTATGGCACGCTGGCCCGCTCGATCGGTCGGCCCGGCGCCGGCCGGGCGGTGGGCGCGGCTGTCGGCGCCAATCTGATCTCCTACCTCATCCCCTGCCACCGGGTGATCCTGGGCAGCGGCGTGGTGCATCGCTATCGCTGGGGCACGGTGCGCAAACAGGCACTGCTGGCCTGGGAAGCCGGCATGACGGCGCCGCGCGCCGCCTGAGCCTGTCCCGCCTGGACGCGGCATAAGTCCTGTCACCGACTCTAGTACCTGATCGGCCAAATCTTCCGACTAACGCCCTTCCGTCATCGCGGCGCCCGACGAATGCATAGTCGATGACCGCGCCAGAAAAGCGAGAAAAACTCGCCACTGCCCATACACATGGGAGTCACACTCTGTGCGGGAGGTAGAGTAATTTTATTCAACCTGTTCCAATTTTGTTCTATGTCCGATAAGCTGGCGATGATCGTATTCGATCGCCTGAAACTATTGACGTCACAATCATGACATCGGCCACCAGATTCTTCGAGGAACGGCGGGAGCAATCCGAGGTCAAAGCTCGCATCGTCACTAAGTATTTCGCTGCCTGGGCGAATGTGATCCTGCCAAGTGTCATCAAGCGTCGTAGCCGCCTAGCCTACGTCGATCTCTATGCAGGGCCGGGACGGTACAAGGACGGGTCTGCCTCCACGCCCCTCATGGTGCTGCAGAAGGCAATTTCAATCCCCAAGCTCTCGAAGTACCTCGTGACCCTGTTCAACGATATGGATTCGCAGAACGCATCGACGTTGCAGGGGGAAATCGACAAGCTTCCGGGCATCGAAAAGCTGACGTACAGGCCGACGGTCTCCTGCAATGCCGTGAATGAGGATGCCGAGAAGTACTTCAGCGAGACTCGGCTGGTCCCGTCCTTCACGTTCATCGACCCGTGGGGCTACAAGGGCCTGTCCTTGAAGATCGTAAACGGCGTGATCAAAGATTGGGGCTGTGATTGCGTGTTCTTCTTCAACTACAACCGAATCAACGCAGGCATCTCCAACGATGCGGTCGAGGAGCACATGACAGCCCTCTTCGGCCCTGAGCGTGCGCGCAAGCTGCGGGAACGCGTCGCCGGCGTGAGTTCGGACATGCGGGAATCGATGATCCTTGAAGAGATGACGAAGGCCATCAAGGAGATGGGCGGAAAACGCGTCCTGCCGTTCCGGTTCAAGAATCGATCCGGCCGGCCCACGCACCATCTGATCTTCGTGTCGAAGAGCTTCCGTGGCTATTCGATCATGAAGGAGATCATGACGAAGGAAAGCTCTACGGAAGACCAAGGGGTGCCCTCATTCACCTTTTCACCTGCCGATGCGTCGATGCCCCTGCTGTTCTCGCTCAAGCAGCCGCTTTCGGAGTTGCGATCATCGCTGCTGGACACTTTTGCGGGGCAGGAACTGAGCATGGTGGAAATCTACGAACAGCACAGCGTCGACAGGCCGTTCATCAGGACGAATTACAAAGAGGTCCTGACGCAAATGGAGAAAGACGGTGTCGTCCAGGTACGGTCACTAAAAGCGGGCAGACGTCGGAAAGACAGCTTCGCCGATCACCTCATCGTCAGCTTTCCCAAGGGGGGCGGCCATGGGTGACAAATCCTCGATCGAATGGACGGAAGCGACCTGGAACCCTGTCGTCGGCTGCACGGTCATCTCACCAGGGTGCACCAACTGCTACGCCATGCGCATGGCGAGGCGGCTCGAAGCAATGGGGCAACTAAAGTATGCCGGCACCACCCGTATGTCGGGCGGGCGGCCCAAGTGGAACGGCGTGGTTCGTCTGGACGAAGCATCGCTGTCCATCCCCAAGACTTGGAAGATCGGACGAATGATCTTCGTCAACTCCATGTCCGACCTGTTCCACGAGAACGTACCGCTGGACTTCATACAACGGGTCTTCGTCGCAATGAGGGAAACCCCGCAGCATACGTATCAGATTTTGACCAAGAGGGCCGAGCGACTGGAGGAGTTGGCGGGTGAGATCGACTGGCCGACCAATGTATGGATGGGCGCAAGTGTGGAAAATGCTGATTATCTGCACAGGGTCGATCATCTCCGTCGAGTCGACGCAGCAATCAAGTTCCTCAGCCTAGAACCGCTTCTTGGTCCGCTGGAAGGCATGAATCTATCAAATATCGATTGGGTCATCGCCGGTGGCGAGAGTGGGCCGGGCGCACGTCCGATGGACGCCGAATGGGTTCGGTCCATTCGTGATCAATGCACAGCTGCTGGCGTTGCCTTTCATTTCAAGCAGTGGGGGGGCATAAACAAAAAACGATCTGGTCGCCAGCTGGATGGCCGCTACTGGAATGAGTTGCCCGCCCAGACCAGTATGATTTGATTGCAGGAGGAGCAAACCGAGTCTTCCCGCATCTCGCACCTTGAAGCCATTCTTCAAGAAGTTACATGACGGCCGCCAGACGTTCACCCGCCGGCCCACGTTCACGCGCGAAGGCGAGGGCGCGGCGGTGGTCGGCGACGGCGTAGCAATAGGCGCAGCCGTGCCCGCAGCTGTCATAGGCGCCGATATCCCGGCTTTGCGCGCACAGGCAGCCCGGCCGGTTGCCCCTGGTGCGCGCGGCGATCGTGCGGCCGGCGACATCCGACAGCCGTTCGGCATCGATGCAGCGCGCGGGCGGCAGGGCCGGCAGCCCCGGCGCGGTGCAGGCGGTGAGCCGCATGCCGTGACCGCCGGCGATGGCGGCGAGGTCGTCCAGCAGAGGCGCCGCCGCGGCGGGTTCGCTGTCCACGCCCTCGCCCGGCAGCAGGGCGGATTTCAGGTTACGTCGGGTCTTGGCATAGGGCGCCATCAGGGAGACGACGACCTCGTCCACCGCACCCGACAGCGACCGCGCCAGGCGGGCGAAGTTCTCCCGGTGCCAGGTGTCGTCGAGATGGCCGGTGCGCACCACCGGATCGTAGCGCCAGACCCCCGCCCGGGGCCCGAAGCGCCGCGCGAGATCGCGCAACTGCCCAGCCGCCACGTCCGGCGCCGGCACCCGCGGGTCGAGACGGCGCGGATAGCCGGTGATGGTGAACTGCACCACGAAGGGCTTGTCGAGTGTCGCCAGCACCCTCTGGAACGGGCGCAGGTTGCGGGTCCAGAAGACGAACCCGTCGACCGCGTCGCCGGCGAGCGGCACAGGGTAGTCCTGACCGCCATAGGGGTTCTTCACCAGGGCCGACCCGGCGGCGAGGCGGCGCGCGAACCAGTCGGCGTGAAAGGCCGGGATGTCGGTACGGTAGGAGGCGGAAACGATCATGCCGTCGACCATCGGCCAGGCTGGCGCCCCGCCGCAACCCGTTTCCGCCAGCCGCCTGGCCATCGACCGGCTGGACATGCGCCAGCGCCGCACGGGCGCCCGGTCGGCGGCGATCCCGAAGCGCCGGCCTGGCGCCTCCTTCGCGTGCGCTGAGTGACCGGGAACAGTAAAGGCCCGCTGCGGGGGGAAAGCAGCGGGCCTTTCTGCGGCCGGATCCGGGCAGGCCGGGTCCGGTCGGACCGGCGCTGCGACGCGCCGACGGATGCGTAACTTGAACGCGCGCTCTCGAACCCGCAAGGTCGCCATTCGCAGGGCTGTCTCAGATCGTCCACTGGTGATTCGCGCGGTAGATGCACCCGCGCGGGCGCCCGTTCAAGCAGTGGTCGCGAGGCGCCGGTGTTCAGGCGAGCCGGGCGAGCGCGACCTGGACGACGGAG
>JAVKFF010000006.1:0-6133 GCA_040226215.1 Azospirillaceae bacterium | reverse complement strand
CGTCGAGACCGGGTGGGCCTTGAACAGGAACGAGGTGACGACACCGAAATTGTCGCCGCCGCCCCGCAGCCCCCAGAAGAGGTCAGGGTGGCTGTCGGCGTCCACCGTCAGCACCCGACCGTCCGCCGTCACCAGTTCCATCGACACGATGTTGTCGCAGGTCGGGCCGAACTTGCGGACCAGCCAGCCGACCCCGCCGCCCAGTGCCAGACCGCCAATGCCCGTCTTCGAGACCACGCCCGCCGGGACGGCAAGGCCGTGAAGGTGGGTTTCCCGGTCCATGTCGGCGAGCGTGGCGCCGCCCTGGACACGGGCGGTGCCGGCTGCCGGGTCGACGTGCACCGCGCGCATCGCGGACAGGTCGATGACCAGTCCGTCGTCGCAGAGCGCCCGCCCCGCCACATTGTGGCCGCCGCCGCGCACGGCAACGAGGATGTCGTGCTGACGCGCGAAGTCGACCGCCTTCACCACGTCGGCGGTGCCGCGGCAGCGCATGATGACGCCCGGGCGCCGGTCGATCAGCGCGTTCCAGGTGCGCCGTGCCTCGTCATAGAGCCGATGGGCCGGGTCGATCACCTCGCCGGCGACCGACTGCGCCAAGGCGTCGATGGCCGCGCTGTCGACCGGCTGACCGCCGCGGTTTCTGAGTGCCGATGGTGCCATGGTCTGCCTCCCTCGCCTCCGTGCGCCCGCCATGTCCCGGCTCGCCGTCGCCTGCATGGAGGAGTCATCAACGGGCGCAATCCCGCGACGGTAGCGCCGCAACATCGCCGCATCGCCGACAATATGGAGAACGACTAACGAAATCGATTGTCGTCCGGCCGCCGGCTATCGCGACGAGGGACGCAGGCAATGCCACGCGCAAATGAGCATGGAACATCACCCCTCCGCCGGCGGCATTGGAGGGAGCCCGGCGAACTCCGAATTTGAATGCACCTTCCGATTGTTTCATGATCAGCGCCGTCCGACACGACCGGCGGGACGGCCGGGGACCGGTCGGGGTTTCGCGGTCACGCCGAACGGGGACCATGCAAGCGATCGTCGACAAGGCTGGCACAGGCCAGGCGGAGCCCGGAAGGGCCGAGGCCGGCGGCGACCTGCCCTTCCCGGGCAATGCGTCGGTCGACCGCACCCGGCGGGCGATCCTGTTCGTCGACGTGGTGGAGTCGGTGCGCCTGATCGACGCCGACGAGGCGGGCGCGGTGCAAAGCATACGCCGTGCGCTGCGCCGGGTCGCCGGCGAGGTGGTGCCCGCCAATAACGGCCGCACCATCAAGCAGCTGGGCGACGGCCTGCTGGTCGACTTCCCGGCCGCCGACGACGCGGTGCGGGCGGCGCTGGGCATCCAGACCATGGCGCCGGCCGAGGGCGGCGCGGCGCCGCTGCGTTTCCGCGTCGGTCTCGACATCGGCGAGGTGTGGCGCGCGGAGGAGGACATCTACGGCCGCCGCGTCAACGTCGCCGCCCGGCTGATGGCGCTGGCCGGCCCCGGCGAGATCGTCGCCTCGGCGGAGATCCGCGATTCCCTGGCCTCGGAACTCGATGCGGAGTTCGAGGATCTCGGCGACTGCTATCTGCGTCACGTCACCCACAAGGTGCGTGCCTACCGGGTCTATCCGCCCGGTACGCACCGGCGGCTGCGGCCGCTGGTCGAGGAGGGGCACCTGCTGCCGGTCGTGGCGGTGCTGCCGTTCATGGCGCGCTCGCGCGAGGAGAGCTGGGCGGCGCTCGGCGACAGCGTGGTGGAGGAGATCGTCGTCACCCTGGCGCGGTCGCCCGATCTCTCCATCATCTCGCGCCTCTCCACCCTCGCCTTTCGCGCGCGCAAGACGCCGCTGGAGCGCATCGGCGCCGTGCTCGGCGCCGACTACATCCTGTCGGGCAGCTTCGCCACCCGCGGCGGCCGCATCGCCATCGACGCGGAACTGGCCGAGGTCACCACGGCCAAGGTGCTGTGGGCCGACCGCATCGACGCGCCGCTGGACGGGATGTTGAGCTCCGACCATGGCTGGGCCGGCGATATCGGCGCCCGGGTGCGGCGCGCCATCCTGAAGCGCGAGAGCCAAGTGGCGCAGTCGCGCACCATCCCCTCGCTCGAGGACCACACGCTCCTCATCGGCGCCATTGAGCTGATGCACCGGCTCTCGCGTGCCGATTTCGAGCTCTCGCACAAGCTGCTGGCCGCCCTGATCGACCGCGACCCGCGCCAGCCGATCCCGCAGGCCTGGATGGCCAAATGGTACGTCATGCGCACCATCCAGGGCTGGACGGAGGATCCGGACCGCGACGCCTATCTGGCGCGCGACTGCACCCAGCGGGCGCTCGACAGCGACCCGGAAAACAGCCTCGCCCTGGTGATGGACGGCGCCGTTCACACCAATCTGATGAAGCGCCTGGACATCGCCGAGCAGCGCTACCGCTCGGCCCTCGAGCACAACCCGAACGAGGCGCTGGGCCGACTGCTGCTCGGCACGCTGCATGCCTTCCGCGGCGAGGGAGGCCTCGCCGTGGCGGAGACCGAGCGCGCCCGGCTGCTGACCCCGCTCGACCCGCACCGGCACTACTACGACTCGCTCGCCGCCTCGGCCTCCATCGCGGCGGAGGATTACGGGCGCGCCCTGCATCTGGCGAACGAGTCGCTGCGCCTCAACCGGTCGCATACTTCGACACTGCGCGTGAAGATCGTCGCCCAGACACGCCTGGGCGATGGCGCCGGCGCGGCGGAAACCGCGCGCGAGCTGCTGGCGCTGGAGCCCGGATTCACGGTCAGCGGCTGGCTCGCCCGCGCGCCCAGCGCCGACTTTCCCGTCGGCCAGGCCTTCGCGCGGACCTTGCGCGAGGCGGGAATACCGGATCGATAGTCCAACAGGTTCACCAGAGGCGGCATCAGGAGTGACGATATGAGCGGCGGGCCGGAAAGTGGCTTCAGCGGATTCAGCGGGTTCAGTGGCTTCAGCGGATTCAGTGGCTTCAGCGGTTTCAGCGGCCCCGGGAACCTGGGTGCGCTGGGCAATGCGCTCGACCCGCAGACTTCCGCCGCCCTGATCGCCACGCGCGACGGCATTGCCGGCACCTGGGTCCAGCCGCCCCTGCGCCATGCGGGCGATCTGCCAATGGACGCCCCGGACCAGATCCCTTCGATGGCCCGCTGGGCGCGCCTCCTGCTCTACGAATTCGAGATCATGTCGCCGATTTCCTTCGCCACGGAAACGGTGTCGGGCGTGGCGTTCCACGTGTTGACGCACACGGAGCCGGGCGGGACGCAGCAGCCGGTCGTGCGCATGTCACGGCCGGCGCTCGATGTCTTCTACGACCAGCTCGACTTCATCGCCGGCTATGTACAGTTGCGGCCCGACCGCTACGCCGAGATCACCGCCCAGCTCGGCGCGCCGATCGCCTTTCTGGGCGCGCTCGGCTACGTGCATCCGAACAAGACGCCCTACACGATCGAATTGCTGGAGGCCGCGTTCCGGCTCGCCAACCTGGTTGAGATCCGCTTCAAGCACGCGCTGGCCTGCCGCCGGCCGGTCGAGCTCTCCGCCCGCATCCAGCCGATGATCCAGACCCCCGGCCATGCCAGCCTGCCGAGCGGCCACGCCACGGAGGCCTTCACGCTGGCCCAGGTCATGTGGCGCCTGCTGGCCGAGGCCAAGCCGACACCCTATGGCGCGCAGGATTGGGGCGATCAGTTCATGCGGCTGGCCGCGCGCATCGCCATCAACCGCACCGTCGCCGGCGTTCACTACCCGATAGACAGCACCGCCGGCGCCGTTCTCGGCCTGGCTCTGGGGGACTACTTCGTGGCCCGATCCTCGGCGAATGGCGATCCCGCCTTCGCGGGCTCGACCTTCGCCGGCCACGCGTTGCCGAACGCCGATTTCGACTGGCGCCTGCACGCCAGCACCGCCGACGACCAGACGCGCGGACGCAAGGACGCAGACCTGCCGCCGACGGCCGTCACGGCTTCCGACCAGCTCCACTGGCTATGGGACAAGGCGAAGGCGGAGTGGACGGTCTGAACCGGAACGCGCAGGAGGACCGGCGATGACCGGGTGGGAGGACCGCGTCGACCCGCTGCTGCGCTGGCGCCTCGACGACATGGCGGGCTACTATCCGCCGGCCGCGGGCGCGGAGCTGTGGAGCGTACGGGTGGAGTTCACCGGCGCCGCGTCCTTCCTGGCGGACATCGGCGAGGCCAAGCGCGCCTTCGCCGACGTTGCGCCGGATGCGCTCATCGTGCCCCCGCTCTACGGCTCCAAGCAGACCCGCGAGGTCGGCGCGGCCGATGACGACGAAGGTGGTGAGCCGCTCCACGCGGGCGGGATGACGGTCTATGCCGGCCGCGCGGCGATCGAGCGGCTGCTGGCACAGCTTCCGGACGCGGACGAGGAAGCCGACGAACGTCGCACCGGCATTCGCGCGGTCACCGTCGGCCGGCGCATCACTGGCGATCTTGGCGGCGACGAGCCGCGCGGGGACCCGACACCGGACGCAGGCGGCGACACAGATGCGGAGACGCGCTGGAACGCGCCAGCAGGGCAGGACGGCCCGGCAGGCGGTGGGGCTGGCGGCGCGCCGCGGGTCATCGTCGCGGTGATCGACGACGGCATCGCGCTTGGCCACGAGCTGTTCCGCGACGCCGCGGGCGGCACGCGGATCGAGCATGCCTGGATCATGGCCGACCGGGACGGCAACCGCGGCGCCCCCGGCACCAGGCGGGGCCGCGAGCTGACCAAGGCCGAGATCGACGCGGCGCTGGTGGCGAACGCCTCCGGCGGCGATCCCGGCACCGGTGTGCTCGACGAGGCCGGCTTCCAGCGCGATCTCGGCATCCTCGACTTCTCGCGCGGCGTTCACTTCGAGACCGCCTTCCGGCGCGCCCACGGCACCCACGTGCTCAGCCTCGCCGCCGGGCGCCCGCCGGGGGAGGATGACGGTCGGCTGCCGATCATCGCCGTGCAGCTGCCGGCCACGGTAACCGAGGCGACGGGTGGAGACGAATTGCTGCCCGACCTCGCGCTGGCCATCGACTTCATTCTCGAGAAGGCGCGCGACATCGACCGCCGCAGCGGCTGCCGGGGCCTGCCGCTGGTGCTGAACTTCAGCTACGGCACCTTCGCCGGCGCCCATGACGGCACGGACCCGATCGCCGCCCTGCTGACCCGCCTGGCGACCAGCCGGCGGCGCCAGATCCGCGTCGTGGTGCCGGCTGGCAACGGCAATCTCGCGCAAGCCCACGCTGTCCTCCGCTTCCCGCCAGCCCCGACCAGCGGCTGCGCGCCGGACGCGCGGGTATCGATCCACTGGCGCGTGCAGCCCGACGACAAGACGGCCAGCTTCCTGCATTTCTGGCTACCACGGCGGCCTTCGGCGGCGGCGACCAGGCGCGTGCTCGCCGCCGCGCGGGTGATCACGCCGAGCGGCCAGACAGTCACGCTCGCCCTTGGACAGACGCCGGGTCCGCGCGCAATCGACCTGGTGCGCGACGGCCAGGTCTTCGGCCGGCTGGCCCTGCACCACGTCGCCGGCGGCACCGGACGCGGTCGCCTGACGCTGATGATCAAGCCAACCGCGCACGAGGAGGCCCGGCCCGACCTGGCGCCGCACGGGTTGTGGCAGGTCGTCCTAGAGCCTGGCGAGATCACGCCCGACGAGGTCATCCACGCCCGCATCCAGCGCGATGACAGCCTGCCCAACTATCCGCTGCGCGGCCGTCAGTCCTATTTCGAGGATGCGGCCTATATGCGCTTCGACGCCCTGGGACGGCCGCTGACGGTCGATCCGGCCGCACCGGCCTCGCCGATTCGCCGCGCGGGCACGCTCAGCCCGTTTGCCACCGGCGACGCCCCGAACGGCGTGATCGTCGCGGGCGGCTGGACGCGCCGGTCGGGCGAGATGGCGGCCTATTCCTCGGGCGGACCCGCCACCGCGCCCTCCACCCGGCGCGGTCCCGACGCCGCCCTCGTCGCGGAGGACTCGCTGGTGCAGGGCGGCGTCATCGGCGCCGGTTCCCAGTCGGGCTCGATGGTGGCAATGAACGGCACCAGCGTGGCGGCGCCGCAACTCGCGCGCTGGCTGGCGCTTCGCCTGCTCGACGGCGGGTCGGCCGACCGCCAGGCCGTGGGGCAGGAGG
>JAVKFF010000005.1:0-45223 GCA_040226215.1 Azospirillaceae bacterium | reverse complement strand
GCTGGCTGAGGCCGTGCAGGTCGAGCTTGCCGTCGACGTCCCTGGGGCCCTTGCGCTGGCGTTCGGAGGTGCGCCGGTCGACATCGGGCGCGGTACCAGCCTTCAGCCGCGCGCGGCTCGCCGGTCGCGCCGGCGCCGCTGGCGGCGAGGAGGCATAGGCGCGAACGGGTGCCGCGGGCGGCGCGGCCTGGCGCGGATCGTCCGACGGGTCCGGCTGGTCCACCTGCCGGTTCTCTGAAAGGGTCGGGCCGGTGCGTCGGGACAAGGGCGCCACGTCGGACACCACCTTGCGCCAGAGCCGCAATTCCTCGGCGGTGGGTTTCTGCGGCCGGCCGCGACGGGACATGGTACCGGGGGGCAATTGCGGAAAGGGCTGGGCGGAGAGTTAGGGTCCGCCATCCCCGCCGACAAGGATGATATGCAGCCGCCGCGGTCCGTGCGCGCCCAGCTGGATGGTCTGCTCGATGTCGCCGGTGCGCGAGGGGCCGGTGACCATGTTCACCGTGCGCGGCATGGCGCCCTCGCCGAAGCGCGCCCGGATCAGGTCCCAGGCCTCCTCGTAATTGCCCAGCACCTGGTCGCGGCGCAGCACGACGATATGGTTGTCGGGCAGGAAGTTCAGCGTGGTCGGGCTGTCGGGCCCGCCGGCCAGCATCAGCGTGCCGGTCTCCGCGATGCCGGCCATGGCGGCGGTCACCGAGGTGACGTCCGCGTCCGCCGCCCGTCCGGTTGCCGTCTCCAGCGTCGGCACGACCGACCAGTCGATACCGGTGATGGACGGATCGGGCGCCAGCTTCACGCGCGCCGGCAGGTTGTGGCCGGCAAGGAAATCGCGTACCGCCGGCGGCACGTCCGCTGGGGTCGCGACCTCAGCCACTGTCGCGGCGTTCTCAAGCGCCATGTGCGCGAACAGCGCGACGCGCTCCGCCGGGGGCAGGTCGGCGCGTGACGGGATCAGGTTGCGCTGGTGCCGGGCGATGCGCTCCTCCACGGCGGCGCGATCGGCAGCACTGCCGCGCGCCCTGGCGATGCCAGATAGGATCTGGTCGCGCGCGCTCACTGCCCTGCCTTCCCCGACTTGCGGTATTGCGCCATGAAGGTGCCGCCCTCCGGTGCGGGGAAGTCGCGATAGCGGGTCCAGGCGCCGGCCAGCGGCAGGCTGCGGAAACGGCCCCGGCGGCGGCCCAGCCGTCCCAGCAGCGCCATGCCCAGCCGCGATCCGAGCCGATAGAGCCCCGGACGCCGTGCGAAGAAGGCCCAGAGGCCGATGCCGCGGCGATATTTCGCCGGCTGCACCCTGGTCTCGAATTCCTTCACCCGCCAGTGGTGCATGATCTTCGGCAGCGGGATCTTCATCGGGCAGACCTCCGCGCACTTGCCGCAGAAGGTCGAGGCGTTGGGCAGGTGGCGCGCCTCCTTCACGCCGATGATCCCGGGGTCGAGCGCGGCGCCGATCGGGCCGGGCACCACCCAGCCATAGGCGTGGCCGCCAATGGCGCCATAGACCGGGCAATGGTTCATGCAGGCGCCGCAGCGGATGCAGCGCAGCACGTCCTGCGCCTCGGTGCCCAGCAGGGCCGAGCGGCCATTGTCGACCAGCACGACGTGGAAGGCGTCGGGCCCATCGAGGTCGCCCGGCCGTTTCGGCCCGGTGGAGAAGGTGGTGTAGGCGGAGAACTCCTGGCCGGTGGCCGAGCGGGCGAGCAGGCGCAGCAGGGTCGAGACGTCCTCCAGCGTCGGGATCACCTTGTCGATGGAGGTCACCACCACATGCACCCGCGGCAGGTTCTGCGTCAGGTCGCCATTGCCTTCATTGGTGACGATGACGGTCGAACCGGTTTCGGCGATCAGGAAATTCGCGCCGGTGATGCCGACATCGGCCTCCTGGAACTTCTGGCGCAGGATCAGCCGCGCCTCGTTGGTGAAGTCCGGCACCTCGATCAGCCGGCGCTTGGGGTCGAGACCGGTGTGATGCGCCCGGAACGTCTCCTCCACATCCTCCCGGTTCAGATGGATGGCCGGCGCGATGATGTGGCTCGGCAGCTCGCCGCGCAGCTGGATGATGTATTCGCCCAGATCGGTCTCGATCGGGGTAAAGCCTTCCGCGATCAGGTGCTCGTTGAGGCCGATCTCCTCGGCCACCATGGACTTGCCCTTGGTCACGGTCCTGGCGCCGGCCGCCCGGCAGATCGCCGCCACCGCCTCGCGCGCCTCGCCGGCGGTGCGCGCCCAGTGCACCTTGCCGCCGCTCTCCTCGACCTTGGCCTCGAAGCGTTCGAGATAGGCGTCGAGATGGGCCAGCACATGATCCTTCAGCTGCCGGCCCTGCTCGCGCAGGTCCTGGAACTCGGGCAGCTTGGCGATGGTAGCGGCGCGCTTGTTCTGGAAACCCGCCTTCATGTTGCCGAGCGCCTTCTTCAGACGCTGGTCGTCAACCGCCTCCCTGGCGGCCTCGACGAAGCGGTGGCTTTGCGGCTGCATCATCGTGCGCTCCGTCGGGTGTGTCCTCAGCGTGGCCCGGCATCGCCGATCGGCGGTATGTCGAGCCGTCCGGCCAGCACCTCGGCGACGTGGCGCACGGCAACCGTGCTGCCCTCGCGCTTCAGCTTGCCGGCCATGTTCAGCAGGCAGCCGAGATCGCCGGCCAGCAGCATGTCGGCGCCGGTCGCCGTGATGTCAGCTGTCTTGTCCATGACCATGCGGTTGGATATCTCCGGATACTTCACGCAGAACGTGCCGCCGAAGCCGCAGCAGGTTTCCGGCGTCGACATCTCGGTCAGGGAGAGGCCCGGAATGCTGGCCAGCAGCTGGCGCGGCTGTGCCTTGACGCCGAGTTCGCGCAGGCCCGAACAGCTGTCGTGATAGGTGACGCTGGCGGCAAGACCGATGTCCTCGACGCCCGCGAGGCCACGCTGGTCGACCAGGAAGCTGACCAGTTCGTGGGTCCGGGCCGCCAGGTGGGCGGCGCGCGGCGCCCAGGCCGGATCCTCGGCGAACAAGCGCGGGTAATGCTCCTTCAGCATCCCCGCGCAGCTGCCCGAGGGTGCGACCACGAAGTCGAACCCCTCGAAGGCCCCGATCACCTGCTCGGCGATGGCGCGGGTGTCCTTGACGTCGCCGGTGTTCCAGGCCGGCTGGCCGCAACATGTCTGGTGCGGGGGAACCTCGACCGTGCAGCCCGCGCGCTCCAGCAGGGCGATGGCCGCGAAGCCGACGCTCGGCCGGAACAGGTCGACGAGGCAGGTGACGAACAGCCCGACGCGAGGTTTGCTGGTCGGCCCGGGCTGCTGTGTCGGCATGGGGTCAGGTCATCCTGGTCGCGAACGGGGAGGCGGACGGGCGCAGACGGCTAAGATTGGCTCCAGGATGCCGGTGCCGGGCGTGACTGGCAAGTCTGCCCGCCTCGACGCGCGGCCCGCGGGGTCTTCAGGTTCCGGCTTGCGCCGGACCGGCTTCGCCGCCCTCCTCGTCGCCGTGCCAGTCCTCGTCCTCCTCCGGCGTGGCGGTTTCGACCAGCATCCAGTTGGGGTCGGACGAGCGGGTGTTGCGCGCGAAGCTCCAGAGGTCGGTGACGGGGATCGCCCGCTCGGGATCTCCGTCGATCACCGCGCCGTCGCCGTCCCGGGTGACCGAGATCTGCTCGCTGACGAAGCGCACGGTGACGACGGCCGTGCTGTGGTCCATGCGTGCCTCGGCGATCTTCGCCTCGTCGATGCGCACGACCGTGGTCTCCAGGGTCTCGCCGCGCGCCGTGCGCTCGCGGATGGCGTCGGCGAAGCTGTCGTAGAGCTCGTCGGAGAGCAGCGGCCGCAGGGTCGCCGTGTCGCCCTTGGCGAAGGCCTCGATGATCATCGAAAAGGCCATGCGGGCGCCGCCCAGGAACTCCGCCGGTTCGAAGTCCGGGTCGGCGATGCGGATCTGGGTGATGCCGGACTGCTGGCCCGCGTCACGCTGTCGCCCCGGCAGGGTGACGACGTTGTCGGCGGCTACGGTCTCAGCCTCGCTCGGCCGGTTGTAGGGATTGGCCCGCGGACGCTCATTGCCCGTGCGCCGGCCCAGTACGCCGCGCAGTCGGAAGATCAGGAACCCCGCGATTACCGCGAAGATCAGAATGTCGAGATATTCGATACCCATACCGTCCTTACGCCCATCCTTCGGGCCGCGTTCGCGCCATCATAGGCGCTTGGGTGCCGGTCGTCACCCGTAGAGACCGCCGCCGCGAGCAGATGCGTCCGGTCTCCGCCCCCGGTGCCAGGCTGCCGCCACGCGCGAAAAGTGCTTGTACGGCAACACAATGCGCTAAATAGGTAGGTAATCGCGCCGGAGCAAGTGAAAGCCCATGCCGTTCGTCCTTCTCGCCCTGATCGCCATTCCGCTGCTGGAGATCGCCGTATTCATCTGGATCGGCGGCATCATCGGCATCGGCTGGACGCTGGCCGGGATCCTGATCACGGCCGTCCTCGGCTCGCTTCTGATCCGCCACCAGGGCGTACGGGTGCTGGCCGAGGCGCGCGCCCAGGCCGCCGACCATCGGCCGCCGGTCAAGCCGATCTTCGACGGTGTCTGCCTGCTGGTCGCCGGCGCGCTGCTTCTGACCCCCGGCTTCGTCACCGACACCATCGGCTTCATGCTGCTGGTACCGCCGCTGCGCGACGTGCTGGGCCGCTACATCTGGCGCTGGCTGGAGCGCAGCGGTCGGGTTTCGGTAACCATCGACGGCCGACGCGGCCATGACGGACCGCAGCAGCCGACCGGCCACACGCCCGACGATGAAGGCCCACCGCCGGCGGCGCCCGGCACGCCGGCGATCGGCCAATCCCGCTGGGGCCGCGGCCGTCGATAGCAGGCGCCGGGTCCGGCCTGCCGCCTTGCCGCCTCGACCCAAGGCGTGGTAGCACCCGCGCGCAACCTTATCCGATCCCCTCGGCGCGCGGCCCTCGGGCCCGACCGGCCGCTTTCGGGGATCTCGGCCAGGGATCTCCACCGGGGCTCACGGCCGGGAATCTCGGCGGCATCGCCTTGCGGGCGCCCGACCGGACTCTTGTGAGACCCGAATTCCAACGAAGGACGCAGTGTTGATGACCGATGACGCGAACAAGGCGGGCAATGCCGCCGCCGGGACCGCCGGCCAGGGCGCGACCGCCGCGCAGACAGGTGCCCAGGCGGGCGCCCAGGCCGTGCCGCAGATCCAGATCGTCTCGCAATATGTGAAGGATCTCTCCTTCGAGAATCCGAACGCGCCCGGCATCCTGACCGGCCAGACGCAGCCGCCGCAGGTCAAGGTCAATGTCGACACCCGGCCGACCCAGCTCGACGGCAATCGCTACGAGGTGGCGCTCAACCTGCGCGCCGACGCCACCATCGACGGCACCCAGGCCTTCATCGTGGAGCTGTCCTATGGCGGTGTGGTCGCGCTCGACCCGTCGACCAAGAAGGAACACCACGCGCCGCTGCTGCTGATCGAGGCGCCGCGGCAGATGTTCCCCTTCGCCCGCGCGGTGATCGCCGAGGCGGTGCGCAATGGCGGCTTCCCGCCGCTGCTGATCCAGCCGATCGACTTCACCGACCTGTTCCGCCGCCAGGTGCAGCGTCTGGCGCAGGCGCAGCAGGGTCAGGCCGGCGGCGCGGCTCCGGCCGGCACGGCCCCCGGCGGCTCCACACCCGCCGGCTCCACGCCCATCGGCAACGCCTGATACCGCGGCCGGGGTCGCGATCCGGGGTCGCGATCCGGGGTCGCGCCCCGGGGGTCGCCTCCGTCCGGGAGTCCGCGTTCAGGCGGGCACCGGCAGGACGACGAACGCGTACGGCGCCAGGACAAGTCCCTGGGCGCCCCAGCGGTAGGTCTCGCCGGTCAGAAGACAGGTCCACCTCCCCGCGCCCAGCACAGCCGGCAGGGCCGGGTCGGCGAGGGCCTGGTCGCGCTCCGTGAAGTTCGCCAGCACCAACAACCGGCGTCCGCCCCTATGGCCGCGGAACAGCCCGAAGACGTGGGGGTTCTGCAGCGGCACCACCTCGCCGTCCTGGCCGCCCAGGGCGGGCTCGCGGCGGCGCAGTCCGGCCAGGGCCCGGAACCAGGCGCGGGTCACCGCGGCCGGGCTTTCCGGATCGGCAAGGTCGCGTTCGATGGCGTGCCAGTCGAACAGCGGCCGGTGGGCCCAGCGATTGTCATGCGCCTTGGTCGGATCGGCCAGATAGGACGGATCGTTGGTCAGCGCCAGCTCGTCCCCGAGATAGATCAGCGGCAGACCGCCGATCGTGAAGACCAGGCCGTAGAGCATGGCCAGCCGGCGCAGCGCCAGCCGGCCTTCCTCGCCGCCGCGGCCGAGCCCGACCAGGCTCGCCGCCTGGCCCGAGATGCGGCAGTCGCCGGTGCGCGGGTTCTCCTGGAAGGGCAGACCCTCGGCGAAGCTGCCGGGGAAGCGCCCGGTGTAGAAGGCGTTGAGGAAGCGCCGATGGTCGGCGCCGTCGATGCCGAGCTCGGCGGCATCCTCGTCGGCAAAGCCCCAGCCGATATCGTCATGGCAGCGCAGATAGCTCACCCAGGCGGTGCCGGGCGGCAGCCGGTAGCGCTTGATCACGGCATGGCGCATCAGCCGCGTGTCGCGGGTCGCCAGCGCCTCCCAAAGCAGCACCATGAACATCGGGAAGTAGGAGAGCTGCGCCTCGCCCGTGCCGACATAGCGGGCGACCTCGTCGGGGTGGACGATGGCCTCCGACTTGAAGGTCAGGGCCGGGGCGGCGATGCGGGCGGCGGCGTTGTAGGCCTGGATCAGCAGGTGCGCCTCCTCCAGGTTCTCTGAGCTCGTCCCCGGCACCTTCCACAGGAAGGGCACGGCGTCCAGGCGCAGCACCTCGATGCCGCGATTGGCGAGGAACAGCATCTCCGCCAGCATCTGGCGGAACAGCGCCGGATTGCCGAAATTCAGGTCCCATTGATAGGGGTAGAAGGTCGACCAGACATAGCGGCCGACGCGGTCGTTCCACAGGAAGTTTTCCTGGGACTGGCCGGGCCCGCGATCGGGGAAGATCTCGCGCAGATAGGGCTGATAGGTGTCCGGCAGGGCGCGGTCCGGATACATGCGGTAATAGGTCCGGTACCAGGGATCGCCAGCCTTGGCCCGTTCCGCCCAGTCATGGCTGTCGGCGGTGTGGTTGAAGACGAAGTCGACGCACAGCCGGATGCCGGCCTCGCGCAGCGTGCCGGCCAGCGCCTCGAGCTCGCCCATCGACCCCAGCCGCGGCTCCACCTCGCGGTAGGAGGCGACGGCATAGCCGCCATCATTCTCCCCCTCGCGGGCGCGCAGCAGCGGCATCAGGTGCAGATAGGTGACGCCGAGATCCCGCAGATAGGGCAGCTTCGCCGGGAGGTCGGCGAGCGTCCCCGCCCAGCGGTCGACATAGGCGACGGCGCCGATCTGCTCGTGCCCGGCGAACCAGGGTCTTCCGGCCGCCTCGCTGGCCTCGGCCTCGCGGTCGCGGGCCTGCAGCGGCGCCGACCGTGCCGCCAGCGCGTCGAGCGCGGTCGCCACGATCTCCTCCAGGTGCCAGAAGAAGTCGTACTGGCGGCCGTAGAGGCGCAGCAGCCGTTCGAAAAGACGCGGAAAATGCCGGTCGAGCCTGGTCTCCGCCACGCGCCAGCGCTCGGCATCCAGCCGGCCGGCGAAGCGTTCCTGCAGCCGCGGCTTCAGCCGCGCCAGCGCGAACCCGGCATCGGGCACGGTCGGGTCGGCGGCGCTGTCGGCCGGGTCGAAGGGCGGGCGGTCCATGGGGACCATCAGGTAGCGCGCCGGCGGTATCGCCGCAAGCGCGCCCCGTCCACCGGCGCTCAACCGGCGGTGCCGGCGATCAGAGCAGCGGCACCGTCAGCCGGACGAAGGGGCCGTGTTGCCAGAGCCGGTCCTCGGTTTCCGGCGCGAGGGGGTCGAAGGCGCGCAGATCATAGGTGTTCCACCAGGCATCGATGCGGTAGCCGGCGGCGAGCACGGCGCCGGTATCGCCGAGCAGCGGTGCCAGGTCGACCTCGACGCCGATCAGGCCGTCGAGCTGGTAGACGGTGCGGTGCTCGTCATAGCGGCTTTCGCCGAAGCTGAACGGGTCGCCGCCGAGCGAGAAGCCGAAACGGCGGATCGCCTCCGCCTGGCCGCGAAAGAAGGTGCCGCCGGCTCCGACGACCAGCGCGACGCCGTCGGTTAGCGGCGTGGTCAGCGCCGCCTCCGCGCGCGGTCCGATACCGGTGAAGGTGACGCTGTCGTCGGCAATGATCACGGAGTCGAACAGCCCGCCGGTGTTGTCGGTCATGCCGTGGAGGCCATGCTCGATCCGGGCGTAGCGCAGGCCGCCGAGCAGGCTCAGCGTGCTGTCGCCGAGCATCACATTGGTGCCGGCCAGCAGGTCGATGGTGGAGCCGCGAAGGCTGTGGTCGAGGGTCTCGACCGTGGTGGTGTCGCCGAAGGGTGGAAAGGGCGTGACGTCGCTGCCGCTGTCGGCGTCGCTGGTGCTGAAGTGCCCGGCACGGAACAGGCCGTGCCAGCCGTCCCCACCGAGCGTGAGGGCGAAGGCGCCGGCATAGCCGTCGCCCGTTCCCGTGGTGCCCACCCGGCCGTCGGGATCGTCGAAGATGACGGCGTCCTCCTCGCCGAAGCGGTAGGCGCCCTCGAAGATGAGATCGAGGGACTCGATCTGCGCCCAGGTGGGTGTCTGCCCAGGGTGACGGCAAGGAAGGGCGCGACGCTTGCGATCGCGCGCGGTCGGGACGGGAACGGCATGGGGAAGCCTTCGGAAGGGTGCTGGCGGGAACGGTCGGAAAGACAGAATTCCTGCGGTTCCGGCTGTGTGCAACCCAGAGACGAGCGAACTTACGCCAATCGTCTATCCGGAATGAGCGAGCCCAGTCCGCCCATGTGGCGCACCGTGCCCGCCTCCGACGCCGGAGTCCCGGTCAAAGGATGAACCGGCTGAGATCGGAATCCTTGGCCAGCGGGGCGACGCGCTCGCGGACATAGGTGTCGTCGATGGTGACGGTCTCGCCGCCGCGGTCCGAGGCGGTGAAGCTGATCTCGTCCAGCAGCTTCTCGATCACCGTGTGCAGGCGCCGGGCACCGATGTTCTCCACCGCCTCGTTGATGTCGGCGGCCAGGCTGGCCAGTTCGTCGATGGCGCTGTCGGTGAACTGGAGCGTGACGTCCTCGGTGCCCAGGAGTGCCGTGTACTGCCGGATCAGATTGTAGTCGGGCTCAGTCAGGATGCGCCGGAAATCGTCCTTGGTCAGCGCCCGCAGCTCGACCCGGATGGGCAGCCGGCCCTGCAGTTCGGGCAGCAGGTCGGACGGCTTGGCGAGCTGGAAGGCGCCGGAGGCGACGAACAGGATGTGGTCGGTCCGGACCGTGCCGTGCTTGGTCGCCACCTGGGTACCCTCGATCAGCGGCAGCAGGTCGCGCTGCACGCCCTCGCGGCTGACATCCGCGCCGGCGCGCTCGGACCGCGCGGTGATCTTGTCGATCTCGTCGAGGAAGACGATGCCGTGCTGCTCGACCAGGTGGATCGCCTCGGCGGTCACCGTCTCCTGGTCCAGCAGCTTGTCGGACTCCTCGGCGACCAGCACCTCGTAGCTGTCGGCCACGGTCATGCGGCGCTTCTTGGTGCGCCCGCCGAAGGCCTTGCCCAGCATGTCGCCGAGATTGACCATGCCGATCTGGGCGCCGGGCATGCCCGGAATGTCGAAGGAGGGCAGGCCCGAGCCCGTGTCGGCCACCTCGACCTCCACCTCGCGCTCGTTCAGGCTGCCCTCGCGCAGCATCTTGCGGAACTTCTGGCGCGTGTCGCTGCCGGCGTTCGAGCCGACCAGCGCGTCGATCACCCGCTCCTCCGCCGCCACCTCGGCCTTGGCCTTGACCGCCTTGCGCAGCCGGTCGCGCGTCATGGTGATGGAGATCTCCAGCAGGTCGCGGACGATCTGCTCGACATCGCGGCCGACATAGCCGACCTCGGTGAACTTGGTCGCCTCGACCTTTAGGAAGGGCGCCTGGGCCAGCTTGGCGAGCCTACGGGCGATCTCGGTCTTGCCGACGCCGGTGGGGCCGATCATCAGGATGTTCTTGGGCAGCACCTCGGCGGCGAGATCCTCGTCGAGCTGCTGGCGCCGCCAGCGGTTCCTGAGCGCGATGGCGACCGCGCGCTTGGCCTCGTTCTGACCGACGATGTAGCGGTCGAGCTCGGAGACGATCTCGCGCGGCGAGAAGGCGGAGGAGACGGCCTTGGCCTCGGTCGTCGGCCAGGCCGTTTCGGGCCCCGGATTGTCGGGCTGTGTGCTGTCGGGCATGGGCAAGGATCAGATGCTTTCCACAACGATCTTGTCGTTGGTGTAGATGTCGATTTGCGCGGCGATGCCCAGCGCCTTGCGGGCGATCGCCTCGGCGTCGAGGCCGGGCAGGTCGATCAGCGCGCGGGCGGCGGCAAGCGCCATGGGCCCGCCGGAACCGATGGCCATCAGCCCGTCATCTGGCTCCATCACGTCGCCGGTGCCGGTCAGCGTCAGGGAGACGCCCTTGTCGGCCACCAGCATCATCGCCTCCAGCCGGCGCAGGTAGCGGTCCGTGCGCCAGTCCTTGGCCATCTCCACACAGGCGCGGGTCAGTTGACCCGGGTGCTTCTCGAGCTGGGCTTCCAGGCGCTCGAAAAGGGCGAAGGCGTCCGCGGTGGCGCCGGCGAACCCGGCGACCACCTCGCCATCGCCCAGGCGCCGCACCTTGCGCGCCGTGGCCTTCATGATGGTGTTGCCGGCGGTGACCTGCCCGTCGCCGGCGATCACGACCTTGCCGTCGCGCCTGACCGACACGATCGTCGTGCCGTGCCAGCCGGGAAATCCGTCGGCGGTGGGAGAGGACATGCGGAATGCTCGGACGGTTTTGCTTCAGGGACGCTCTTGCTACCGGGACCGCGGGCCCGCGAATTCGGGCAGCGGCGGACTGGCAGGTCATGTGGCAAGACGCGCGGCGGGGATCAAGCGAAAACCGCCCGCCGGGCGCCGGCCGGTCCTGGCGGCAGCGCGGCCCGTTCGGCCCTATTCCGGCGCGCCGCCGGTCAGCACTGCCCGGCTCCGCGGGTCGGCGAGGAAGCGCCGCGCTGAGACCATGAAGGCGGCTTCGGCGAGCAGGGCGACATGCTGCGGGTCCGGCAGGTCCAGCGTGGCGCCACCGTCGTGCCGCTGACGCAGCACGACCGCATCCAGGCGGTGGTCGAATACCTGCCAGTCGACGCTCATGGTCAGCCGGCCGCTGTCTCCGGCTGCCGCGCCGGTCCAGGGATCGACTTCGGGACAGAATTCGATATCGAGCGCGGCGATCCGGGCGCCGATCTCGTAGCGCCGACCGTCGGCCGGCGCTGCGCGGTCTGGCCCTTCCCCTTCCGCCTGCCAGGCCTCGATGTCGAGAATGGTGGGCGTGTCGGAGAGCGTGCGCGTACTCTCCGTACGGCCGTCGTGGAACAGATCGGTCGGGTCGTTGGTGGCGGTGATGCCAGCGTCTCGCAGGACCTCCGCCAGCACATCCTCGAAGTCGGCGCGCGCCACCTCCCGCCGTACGCTGAAATAGCGCACCGGCCGTGGCCAGGCGGCGCAGTGCCAGCCCAACACGGTCGCGCCCACGGACTCCGACTGCCTGATGTCGACTTCCGGTGCGCGGAGGGCAATCGGTGGCGCCGCGGCGTAGGGCGCGACGTCCTCGATCGAATTGCCGATCGATTCGCCGATCGGGTCGCCGATCGGGTCGGGGACCGCGACCGGGGTCTCCGTGCAGGCGCCCAGCACAGCTCCCAGGGCGAGTCCCAGGGCAAGAACAGGCCAATTCCGAGATATCATCGGCACGATACTCCCGTAATACGAGAGTATGCTAGGGGCGGACCGTCCGCGATGCAAGCCTCCCATGGCGGCAACCCACTGGCAGCCTTCGGCGCCCTCTGATAGGAACTCCGGCATGGATACCAGTCTCTCCCAGACCGCCGGCCGCCGCGCCACGGTGAGCCGCAAGACCAGGGAAACCGAGATCACGGTCACGGTGGATCTGGACGGCACCGGCCGGGCCGAGATCGCGACCGGCATCGGCTTTCTCGACCACATGCTCGACCAGCTCGCCCGGCACGGGCTGATCGATCTCACCGTCGCGGCCAGTGGCGACCTGCATATCGACGGCCACCACACGACCGAGGATGTGGGCATCGCCATCGGCCAGGCCGTGCGCCGGGCGCTGGGCGAGATGAAGGGTATCCGCCGCTTCGCGCATGCCTACCTGCCCATGGATGAAACCCTGAGCCGGGTGGCCATCGACATTTCCGGGCGTCCGCACCTGGTCTGGCGGGTCGACCTCGATCGCGACAGGCTCGGCGACATGGACACCGAGCTGTTTCGCGAATGGTTCGGCGCCTTCGCCCAGAACGCGGGCGTGACCTTGCATGTCGAGACGCTCTACGGGGTCAACAATCACCATATCGTGGAAAGCTGCTTCAAGGGGCTGGCCCGGGCCCTGCGCGACGCCGTCGCCATCGACCCGCGCCAGGCCGGCACGGTGCCGTCAACGAAGGGGTCGATCGGGGGTTGAAGCCAGCATTCGCCGGGCGGCCGGTCCTGCGGGTCCGGCCGCGTCCGCCCGCCCAGATCGCCCCAACAGCCAGGTAGCCGGGACATGACCGTCGCGATCATCGACTACGGCTCGGGCAATCTCCGATCCGCGGCCAAGGCCTTCGAGCGGGCCGCCGTAGAGGTCGACCGGCAACAGCCCGTGCTCGTCACCAGCGACCCGGAGCGGGTGCGCGAGGCGGACCGCATCGTTCTGCCGGGCGTGGGCGCCTTCGGCGATTGCCGGCGTGGCCTGTTCGCGGTCGACGGCATGGTCGAGGCCTTGACCGAGCGGGTGATCGAGCAGGGACATCCCTTTCTCGGCATCTGCGTGGGCATGCAGCTGATGGCGAGCCTCGGCCTGGAACATGGCCGCCATCCCGGGCTCGGCTGGATCGCCGGCACGGTGGTGGCGCTGACGCCGGCGGACCGGGCGCTGAAGATCCCGCATATGGGCTGGAACGAACTCACCGTCACCCGGACCGGCCATCCGCTGCTGGCGGGCATAGCGGACGGGGCGCACGCCTACTTCGTGCACTCCTTCCACATGCGGCCGGAGGATCCGGCCTGTGTGCTGGCGACGACCGATTACGGCATGACGGTCACCGCGGTCGTCGGCCGCGACAATCTGGCGGGAACCCAGTTCCACCCGGAAAAAAGCCAGGAGACCGGCTTGCGGCTGATCGGCAACTTCCTCACCTGGAGTCCTTGAGCCGATGACAGGCGATGGCGACAAGGAGCGGGCGCAGATGCGACATGAGAACGAGACAGGTTCGCCGCGGCCGGCCCCGACCACGTCCGTGGAGGCGGTGTCGCAGCTCAAGGCGGCCGATCTGAACGACCTGTGCGACGCCACCGAGGCGGCGGTTCTCGACGGCGGCGGCTTCGGCTGGGTCCGGCCACCGGCGCGCGAGGTGCTGGAGCGCTACTGGAAGGGCGTTCTCGTCGTGCCCTTGCGCACCCTTCTCGTCGGCCGGCTCGATGGCGTTATCGTCGGCTCCATCCAGCTCGTCCGGCCGCCGCCGAACAACGAGGCGCAGGCCTTCGCCGCCAACATCGCCTCGGCATTCGTCGCCCCCTGGGCGCGCGGCCACGGCCTCGCGCAATCCCTGGTCATGCGGGCCGAGGCGCTGGCCCGGGAGGAGAAGTTCGCTGCGGTCCAGCTCGACGTTCGCGAGACCCAGGGCGCGGCGATCCGTCTCTACGAGAATCTCGGCTACCAGCGCTGGGGCACCAACCCGGCCTATGCGCTGGTCGACGGCAGGCTCCTCGCCGGTCACTTCTTCTGCAAGATGCTGTCCGCCGTGTCGGATGGCGACCGTCCGCAATGATCATCTTCCCGGCAATCGACCTGAAGGACGGGGTCTGCGTCCGCCTGGTGCGCGGCGAGATGGACGAGGCCACGGTGTTCAATGTCGACCCGGCCGACCAGGCCCGTGCCTTCGCCGAGCAGGGCTTCCAATGGGTGCATGTGGTCGATCTGAACGGCGCGTTCGCGGGGCAGACGGTCAATGGCGAGGCGGTCGACGGGATCCTGGCGGCGACCGGCCGTCCGGTGCAGCTTGGCGGCGGCATCCGCAGCCTGGAGGCGATCGACTTCTGGCTCGACAAGGGCGTCGCCCGCGTCGTGCTGGGTACCGCGGCCGTCAAGCAGCCCGATCTGGTCCGCCGGGCCTGCGACAGGCATCCCGGCCGCATCGCCGTCGGCATCGACGCCCGTGACGGTTTCGTCGCGGTGGAGGGCTGGGCCGAGACCTCGACCGTCAAGGCCCTCGACCTGGCGCTCAAGTTCGAGGATGCCGGCGTCTCGGCGATCATCTACACCGACATCAACCGCGACGGCGCCATGGGCGGCGTCAACGTCGATGCCACCTCCGACCTCGCCTTCCAGATCACCACGCCGGTGATCGCCTCGGGCGGCGTCTCCTCGCTGCACGACCTGGAGGCGCTGAAGCGCGAGGAGGAGGCGGGCATCGCCGGCGTCATCGTCGGCCGGGCGCTCTATGACGGCCGCATCGATCCGGCGGCCGCCCTGGCGCTTTGCGCGCGCTGAGAACGCCATGCTGAAAACCCGCATCATTCCCTGCCTGGACGTGCATGACGGCCGCGTGGTCAAGGGCGTCAACTTCGTCAACCTGGTGGATGCCGGCGATCCGGTGGAGCAGGCCACGGTCTACGACGCCGCCGGCGCGGACGAGCTGTGCTTCCTGGACATCAGCGCCAGCCACGAGGAGCGCGAGACGCTCTACGACGTGGTCCGGCGCACGGCGGAGCGCCTGTTCATGCCGCTCACCGTCGGCGGCGGCGTGCGTACGCTCGAGGACATACGCCGGTTGCTGCTGGCGGGCGCCGACAAGGTGTCGATAAACACGGCCGCGGTCAGCCGGCCGGAATTCGTCGGCGAAGCCGCGGAGAAGTTCGGCGCGCAGTGCATCGTGGTGGCGGTCGACGCCAAGCGGACGGGGCCGGATCGGTGGGAGATCTTCACCCATGGCGGGCGCCGGGCGACCGGCCTCGACGCCATCGACTGGGCCCGGCGCATGGCCGAGCTCGGCGCGGGTGAGATCCTGCTCACCTCCATGGACCGCGACGGCACCAAGGGCGGGTTCGACATCGCGCTCACCCGCGCCGTCGCCGACGCCGTGCCGGTCCCGGTGATCGCCTCCGGGGGCGTCGGCACGCTCGATCACCTGGTCGACGGCGTCCGCGAGGGCCACGCCTCGGCCGTTCTCGCCGCCTCGATCTTCCATTTCGGCACCTACACCATAGAAGAAGCCAAGGCACACATGGCCGCCGCCGGAATTGCCGTCCGGTCGGTCCACGGTCGAGATTGAGGGGACGCATGGCGTCAAAGCAAACGGTCGACACGCTCTTCCAGGTCATCGCCGCCCGCAAGGGCGCCGATCCGGAGAGCAGCTACACCGCGCGGCTGTTCGCCCGCGGACCGGAGCAGATCGCCAAGAAGCTGGGCGAAGAGGGGGTCGAGGCGGCGATCGAGATCGTGCGCGGCGATCGGGACAAGCTGGTTTGCGAGAGCGCCGACTTGCTCTACCACTTGCTGGTCGCCTGGGCGGCGCTCGACATCGAGCCCGAACGCGTCTGGGCGGAGCTCGAGAGACGCGCCGGCACCAGCGGGCTCGAGGAGAAGGCCAAACGCAAGGAACAGGGCTAGAGCGCCATGGCATACGATCCGAACAACATTTTCGCCAAGATCCTGCGCGGCGAGATCCCCTGCCGGAAAGTGGCGGAGGACGAGCACACGCTGGCCTTCCACGACATCGCCCCGAAGGCGCCGATCCACGTCCTGGTCGTACCCAAGGGCGCCTACACCTCGTGGGACGATTTCTCCGAGCACGCCTCGGAGGCCGAGCAGGCGGCACTGGTGCGGTCGGTCGGCCGGGTGGCACGCGAGCTCGGCCTGACGGAAAGCGGCTACCGGGCGCTGTCCAACATGGGCCGGGACGGGCACCAGGAGGTGCCACACCTGCATGTCCACATCTTCGGCGGCAAGCGCCTCGGTACCATGCTGCCGGACAGCGACTGACGCCTCGGCCTGCCCGAGCGACCGGCGATGGCCGAGACCGTCAACCCAGATCGTCCGCGTCGGAGCGTCCTGCCGCGCTCGCTGTCGCTGTCCCTGACGCTCGCCATCAGCATCGGCCTGCTGGTGCTGATCGCCGTCGCGGGAACCCTTGGCGTCGCCACCACGGCTTCGGTGCGCAACACGCTCTCGCTGCTCCAGGACAAGGCCAACCTGGTCCTCGACAACGTCCAGTCGGCCCTGTTCGACTATCTGCGCCCGGCCGAGACCATGCTCGCCGGTCTGGCGCGGGAGATCGAGGCCGGCCGCCTCGATCCCGGGGACAACGACCGCTTCGTCGACACGCTGCGCGGTGGCCTGCTGGCCGAGCCGCAGGTGCTCTCGATCGGCTACTGGGATGCCGAGGCCTCCATGGTCGGTGCCGCGCGGCAGGGCGACCGGGTCCTGGAGATGGGCGCCAGCGGTCCGCCGCCGCCGCAGATCGAACGCGCCATCGCGGACTCCATCGCCCGCAGCGAAGCCTATTGGGGCGAGGCCATCTTCTCGCCGGAGATCGGCGGCGCCGTGCTCAACCGTCGCCAGCCCGTGTTCGACGGCGACGAGCTGGTCGGCTACCTCGTCGCCTCGGTCTCGGTGCGCCAGCTTTCCGCCTTTCTCGCCCAGGTCGGCCGCTCGGTGGAGAACGGACGGGTCTTCATCCTCGACGGCGAGGACGTGGTGGCCCATCCCCGGCTCGGCGTCACGCCGCTGCCGACCGATCTGCAGCCGGTGGTCGGCGCGCTCTCGCCCGATCGCCCGCTGCCCAGCCTGCGCGACATCGGCGACCCGGCCCTCGTCGCCTTCTGGGACGAGCTGCGGGAGGAACGCGCCGGCGACGGCGATGAGCGCAACCAGCGCCAGGCCGACCCGTTCACCTCGGCGGCGCTGACCGCGCGATTCGTCGAGGTCGGCGGCGACCACGAAAGGCTGTTCCTGATGCGCCGCTTCGCGCTCGATGGCGGCAATGAGGTCTGGCTCGGCACCCATTTCGCCGCCAGCACGATCACCAGCGAGATCCGCCGCCTTCTGGGATCCCTGGGCGTCGGCATCGTCATTCTGATCGTCTCCGTCCTGCTCGGCGTCTTGGTCGGGCGCCGCATCGCCCGGCCGGTGATCCGGCTCGCCAACAGCGCCGGCCACATCGCCGAGACCCTCGACTTCACCAATGCCCAGCCCCTGCCGGGCAGCATCTTCACCGAGCTCGACCGCCAGGCGAACGCCTTCAACCGCATGGTCGGCGGCCTGCGCTGGCTTGAGACCTATGTGCCCAGATCCCTGGTCCGCCGCCTGGTCGACAAGGCCGACGGCGAGAGCGTGGTCTCGGTCTCGCGGCCCCTCACCGTGATGTTCACCGACATCGCCGGCTTCACCTCCACGACCGAGGATGCCGAGGCGGAGGAGACGGCCGACTTCCTCAACCATCACTTCGACATCCTGGCCCGCGCGGTCGAGGACGAGCGCGGCACCATCGACAAGTTCCTCGGCGACGGCATGCTGGCCTTCTGGGGCGCGCCGGAGAAGCTGCGCGACCATGCCGACCGTGCGCTCCGGGCGGCGCTCGCCATCCGCGCCGCTATCGAGGCCGACAACCGCGAGCGCCGCGCCGCCGCCAAGCCGCCGGTGCGCCTGCGCATCGGCCTGCATACCGGGCCCGTGGTGGTCGGCAATATCGGCGCCACCGACCGCATGAACTACACCGTGGTCGGCGACCCGGTGAATGTCGGCAACCGCATCGAGCGGCTGGCCGGCGAAAGGCTGGATGTCGATGGCGAGGTCGCCATCCTGCTTTCCGAGGCGACGCTGGAGGCCCTGTCGGAACCGCCCGCCGGCCTGGTCGATCTGGGTCCCCGCCTGTTGCGCGGGCGCAGCGAGGAGATGCGTGTCTTCGCCGTTGCGCCCGCCCCTTCGCCCATGCCCGCCTGAAACCTCAGAAGCAGTTCAGGATCGCCTGGGCCAGCAGCACCTCCACGCCCCACTGGGCCCACAGCGCCAGGCCGCCCGCGATCAGCAGGGCCGCACCGGCGCCGAGCGCCAGCCGCCGCGCCATCCCGTTCATGCCGCCCCGCTCACCGCCGGTGCCTCACGCCGGCCGCTCGTGCCGGCCGCTCATGCCGGCACCGGCCGGCGCTCGGCCAGGCCGGCCGGCACCTCGCGGATCGGCCAGTGGATCGCCGCCGCGAACAGGGCCAGCGCCACGCTCGCCCACCACACCGCGTCATAGCTGCCCAGCGCGTCATGGGCGATGCCGCCGAGCCAGGCGCCCAGGAAGCTGCCGACCTGGTGGCTGAAGAAGACGAAGCCGTAGAGGGTGGACAGGTATCGGGTGCCGAACATGGTGGCGACCAGGCCGCTGGTCAGCGGTACGGTCGCCAGCCACAGGAAGCCGAAGACGAGGCCGAAGGCGAGCGCCGTCGCCTCGCTCAGCGGCACCAGCACGAAGACCACGATGGTCACGCCTCTGGCGGCGTAGATGCCGGCCAGCAGCAGCCGTTTGGAGTGCCGCTGGCCCCACTGGCCGAACAGGTAGGAGCCGGCGATGTTGGCCAGTCCGATCAGCGCCAGCGCCTGCACCGCGACATCGAGGCCGATACCGCCATCGGTCAGATAGGGCGTCAGGTGCACGGCGACGAAGGCGATGTGGAAGCCGCAGACGAAGAAGCCGGCCACCAGGTACCAGTAGCTGCGGTAGCGCGCCGCCAGCGCCAGGGTGGCGCGGAAGCCGAGCTCGCCCGAGCCGGCGGCCGGGTTGTCCGAACGGCCGCGCACCCCCAGGGCCGTCGCCGCCAGGACCGAGACCAGGACCACCATCACCCACAGGGCGCCGCGCCAGTCCAGCCAGTCGATCAGCCCCTGCGCCCCCGGCACCATGGCGAACATGCCGAAGGAGCCCGCCGCGGTGACCAGGCCGAAGGCGATCGAGCGGCGCTCCGGCGGCACCAGCCGGCCGACCACGCCGAGCACCGTGACATAGGTGGTGCCCGACAGGCCGAGACCGACCAGCACGCCCAGCGAGACGTGCAGGCCGAGCGGGTCCTGCGCCATGGCGGCGATCGTGAGGCCCAGCGCGTAGAGCGCCGCGCCTGCCACCATCACCCGTCCGGCCCCCCAGCGATCGGCGATGGCGCCGACGAAGGGCTGGGCGACGCCGAACAGCAGGTTCTGCAGGGCGATGGCGAAGGCGAAGGCCGCCCGCCCGTCGCCGATCTCCAGGCTGACCGGCTGGGTGAAGACGCCCATTGACTGGCGCACGCCAAACGCGATGGCAACCGCGATCGCACCGCCGATCATCGCCGCCAGCGCCGCCCGGCTCCAGCGCGGCGCCGTCGCGCCCGGCCGCGCCCCGTCCTGTCCCTCAGCGCCAGTCATCCCCGTCTCCGCACTAATCCGTCTCCGCCCTGTCCCGTCTCCGCACTGGCTCGTCTCCGCACTGGCCCGTCTCCGCACTGGCCCGTCTCCGCCCTGGCCTTTCGCTTTGCTCGCCGGCCGGTCCGCCCGCAATCACCCCGAGACTGGCCGCCCGGCGGCGCCCCGGTCCAGTGCCGATAACGCATCCCCCCGATCCAGCCCGGCCGCCGCACCGCCGGCAAGAACGCCCGGCCGGTCCGGGATCATCAGTGCACCACTGCGTGCTGCACTGCATCCGGGACGATTCGGATTATTGATGTCGTTGCCGAAAACCATCACTTCCCCGTCGACCCAGGCGCGATGCGGCGCGAAGTGCCGCTTCGCAGACCCGGGACCGGCCGCCCGTCCTCGCGGAGCCGGCGCCTTCGCGCGAGATCGGCCCCGGGCATCCTGTCCACACGAGCCCCAACCATCCCCTGTCATCCCCGCGCAAGCGGGGATCCAGCCCCTGCCGGGACACGCCGCCCGCCGGAATCCCTCTTGCGCGGGAATGACAACCAGACGAGTGGGCCGGGGCCCTCGCGCCGCCGGACGCGGTCTCCACGCCGCGCGTCGCTCAGCCGAGCTCCAGGCGCCAGACGCTGCGGCCGGGGATCGGAGCCGCCTCGTGGTTGAAGCCCAGGCGTGAAGACCGAGGAGATGCCGACATAGGTCGCCGCCGGGGAAGTCGCCACCGCCCGGTCGCGCGGGAAGGCCTCGATCAGCCGGGCGCCGCTGTCGCGTGCCAGGCCGACCGCGCCCCGGGTCAGGGCCGTCATCACGCCGCGGCCGCGCCAGCGCCGGTCGATATAGTAGCAGGTGATGGACCAGACCCCCGCCAGCGGATCGGCTCCGGCCGCCGCAGCACCGGCGGCGCCGTCATCCGGCCGCCCCGGCCGGTCTGGCGGCGGGCTGGCGCGGCCCTGCTCCAGGCGCGGATAGGCCGCCCGGGGGCCCACCGCGCACCAGCCGACGGCGCGCGGTCCGCCCCGCCCATCGGCACGATCGGCCGCGCCGTCTGCGGCGAGCGCCACCACCCCCGCCGGCGGCCGTCCGGCGCACTGCGCCCGCAAAGCCGCCTTGCGGTCGGGCTTGGCCATGGCCACGAAATCCCGCCGGGGCGAGCGGAACCACTGGCACCAGCAGCCGGCATAGGCGCCGCGCTCGGGCCCGAACAGCGCCTCCACCAGCTGCCAGTCGCAGGCCGCCACCGGGCGGATCGTCAGGGCGTCGATGGGCAGGCTCCCGTTCATGGGGAACATAATGGCAACATCCGCTGGCCAGGGCAAGCGGTCAGGGTGTCGGTTCAGGCCGGCCAACACGGTGGGCATCCGGCGCTCCCTCGGGATCGGTCAGGGCCTTGCAATACCCGCAATGCGATTGTTAAAAGTCCAATCACTCTCCCAAACAGATAGCGTCCCGATCGACGCGAACCAAGAGGCACTCCCGAATGATCCGATCCGCGCTCCGACCGCTCCCCGTTCTTCTCGCCGCCGCGACCGCGCTTGCCGCCTGCAATCCCGGCGACCAACGGTTCGGCCAGCCGCCGGCCGAGGGCGTCTCCCGTCTCGACGTTGTCCTGCTTGTCGATGCGGACTGGGTGCAGCGGGCCTCCAGCGGGGTCGACGCCTCCTACTCGCTGCAGGGCACCGCGCGGCACGTCGCCGGCCTGCCCGTGATCGAGGAGGCGGCCGTGTCGTGCCAGGGGGCGGCCTTCTCCGCCCAGCGCTACCGGCCGGACGACCGGGGCAGCTGCACGGTCATCGCCGACCGGGGCGGCTTCACCTTCGATTTCACCGTTTCGGGCCATCTCAGCGCCGGGCTCAACGGCACCGGCACCATCACCGGTGGCGACGGGCCGTTCGCCGGAAACAGCGGCACCGTCTTCATCCAGACCGACCGGATCGCCGGGCGCCATGTGGAATCGATCACCGTGCGCACCGATGTCCAATGGGCGCCGGTGCCGCAGACTCCGGACGCCGAGGCCGCCGCGGCGACCGGCAGCTGACTGGGGCGGGCGACCGCGGAGCGGACGGCAGGCCGGGCAGGCGCGGATCGAGCTGACTCGACCGGCGCGCATTCGCAACCGGTCCGGCGGCGGCCCCTGGATCGCCGGCAGCGCGCCGCTGCCTGCCGCGCGGGTGGCCGAAGCCCGGTCGTCGCCGCTGCCACGTCGGCAAGCCGGCATGGGGTGCGCTTGTCGGTGGTCCGCCAGCCGGCGAGCCGGTATCATCGACGCCGGACAAGACGAATCTGCCATCCGGGATCCTGAACGGGAGAAGCCCCAGCCATGCCCGTCACCATCTACCACAACCCGAAATGCAGTACCTCGCGCAAGGTGCTGGGCTGGCTGCGGGACAAGGGCATCGAGCCGCAGGTGGTGGAGTACCTGAAGACGCCGCCCGGCCGGGCGCAGATCGTGGACCTGCTGGCCCGCCTCGGCACCGGCCCGCGCGGCCTGCTGCGCCGCCGCGGCACGCCCTATGACGAGCTCGGCCTCGACGACCCGAAATGGAGCGATGCCGACCTCGTCGGCTTCATCGCCGAACACCCCATCCTGATCGAGCGCCCCGTCGTCGTCAGCGACAAGGGCGCCGTCATCTGCCGCCCGCCGGAACGGGTGTGGGAGGTGGCGGGGTAGGCGGCCCGCCTCACGCTCAGGCGACCGCCGCCAAGCCCTTCTCCCGGACCAGGCTGAGCAGCTTGAGGGCGGCGCCGGAGGGCCGCTTCTCGCCGCTTTCCCATTTCGAGACGACGCTGGTCGAGACGTTGAGATAGCGCGCGAACACCGCCTGGCTCACCCCTTCGCCCTCCCGCAAGGCCTTGATCGCCTCCGGCGCCAGCGGCGCGACCGGCGTCAGGCACAGCGCGTCGAACTCCCGCAGGGTCCGCCGGTCGATGATGCCGGCATCGGCCAGCCCGCTGGCGGTCTCGTGGATCGAGGCGGAGAGGTCGGTTCGATAGCGGCGCGTCATCGCGTCAACTCCAGAAGGGTTCCATTCCCAAGTGCGCGGTCGATCTCCACGGCGGACATTGAAAGCAGAGCCCTGGCCAGCAATCTGAGCGCGCTCAACTCATCCCGATTGATGTTGGCGCGGTCCTTCTCGGCAAATCCATGAACGAAGATTGCCCTGTCGCCACGTCGAAACACCACAATCGTTCTGAATTCCGCCGACTTCCCCTGGCCCTGACGGGCGATGCGCTGCTTGATCAGTCCTCCGCCCAGGTCGGTCCAGCCGCTGCCTTCCATCACCTGTACCGCCGCGGTCGACAGTGCGAGATCACCGATCCCGTTGCGTCGAGCGAAGCGATCGAATGCCTTGGTCTTGAATACCCGCACGCCGAACCATCAATCTATATCACCAAGTGGTATAGTTCAAGATAGCTCACGGCGCCAATTCGCGCAAATGATGATCTACTCCAGCCATTTTACAACCCCACACAGATACCCCCACAGCAGGTTCGCCGCCGTCAGGGCGGTGAGGTCGGCGTGGTCGTAGGCGGGGGCGATCTCGACGACATCGAAGCCGGACCAGGGGCGGGCGGTGGCGAGGTCGCGGATGAGGGCGAGGGCCTGCCAGGTCCACAGGCCGCCCGGCTCCGGCGTCGAGGTGCCGGGCGCCTGGCTCGGGTCGATGGCGTCCATGTCGAAGGTGATGTAGGCGGGGGCGATGCGGACGGTCGGCGCGCCCGGTGAGCCTGTCGCGCTCCCGCCTTCCGCCCCGTCGCCTCCCGTCTCACCTTTCCCCGCTCCACCGTCCCCCGTGCCGACCACCGAGAGGATGCGGGCCAGCACCGGGCCGGGGCCCATCAGGTGCACCTCCTCCGCCGTGATCACGGTGATGCCCCGGTCGCGGGTCCAGGCGACCACCTCGCGGTCGTGCGGCGCGCGGATGCCGACCATGACCGTGCGGGCGGGGTCGACGATGCCTTCCTCCACGGCGTTGCGCACGAAGCTGCCGTGATAGGCGTCGAGCCCCGGCGGCGGTTCCCAGGTATCCATGTGGGCGTCGAACTGGACGAGGCCGAGCGGGCCGTCCCGCTCCGCCGCCGCGCGCAAGAGCGGCAGGGTCACCGTGTGGTCGCCGCCGCAGCCCACCACATGGGCCCCGGCACGGGTCAGCGCCTTGGCCCTGGCCTCGATCGCCAGCAGGGAGGCCGGCACGGAGTACGCCGCCTCCACGTCGCCGGCGTCGACCAGGGTCAGCCGGTCGCCCGGCGAGACGCCGAGGGTCGGGTGGTCGTCATTGGTGAAGGTGCCGCTCATCGCCCGGACCGCGTTGGGCCCGAAGCGGGCGCCCGGCCGGTACTCCGTCGCCAGGTCGAAGGCGAGGCCGAGAAAGGCGGTCGGGTTCGGCCCCTCGGGCAGCTCGGTCGACCCCGGCGCCAGGCGCGGCGCCTTCAGGAAGCTCGCGAGGTCGACATAGGGCTTGGCCATGGCGGTATTCTCCGGGGCGCCTTCAGTCGGCGAGCGCGGCGACCGCCGGGGCCAGCCGGTCGGGCGCGTCGGTGATCAGGGAGCGGGCGCCGGCGGCGAACAGTCGGCGGGCGCGGTCGGCCTCGTTGACGGTGTAGACCAGAACCGGCAGGCCGGTCGCCCGGTAGTCCGCCATCTCCCCGTCGCTCAGCTTCCGCCAGCCGACATTCAGCGTCGCCGGGGCGATCGGCCCCAGCCAGTCCTCCCAGTCCTCCGGCCGGTCGTCGATCAGCAGGCCGCGCGGCCAGTGGGGCGCCAGCTCGGCGGCGACCAGCAGCGCGTCCCAGCGGAAGGAGGAGATCAGCGGCGGCGCGGCGTCGGACGGCCATTCCGCCAGCGCGGTCTCGATCACCTTCTCCGCCGTCGCCTCGGTGCGGCCCTCGCAGGGCTTGATCTCGATGTTGACGGCGAGCCCGCGCGCCCGGCAGCGCCGCAGCATGTCGTCGAGCCGGGGCACCGGTTCGCCCTTGAAGCGGGGATCGAACCAGCTGCCGGCGTCGAGGCGGGCGATATCGGCATGGTCCATGTCGGCCACCGCGCCGCTGCCGTCGGTGGTGCGGTCGACGGTCTCGTCATGCATGATGACGGGCACGTTGTCGCCGGTCAGCTTGGCGTCGAACTCGACCATGGTGACGCCCAGCGAGGCCGCCATGTCGATGCCGGCCAGCGTGTTCTCCGGCGCGTGCGCCATGGCGCCGCGATGGCCGATCAGGCGGGGCAGGGCGGGGCTTGTCGGACCGGGCATGGGCGCGCTCTCGGGGTGGCGGGGCGGGCCCAAGCGTTACCCGGTGCGGCCGTCCGCCGCAAGTCGTCCGGCGATGCCGTAGCAGGTGATGACGAAGCGCCCGAGCGCGAGCTTCAGATGCAGGCCCTTCGCCTTGGCGTAGGGCGGCAGGTCCACATAGGCGTCGAGCGCGCTGTCGCCGGCGTCGAAATCGAGCGGATAGAGCCGCGCCCCGGCGGCCTCCAAACGGGCCGCGGCCGCCTCGATGTCGCGTCGGCGGTAGACGCTGAGCAGGGGCGACTCCACCGTCTCCTCGTTGGAGGAGACGTTGTATTCCGTGGTGTGCACGAACACGCCGCCCGGCTTCAGGCAGGCGAGCTGGGCTGCGAGGAAGTCGATGCCGGGCGCCAGACCGCCGATATGCTCCAGCGCGCAGGCCGACCAGCAGAAGTCGAAGCCGCCGGCGAGCTCGTCCGGGATCGCCGTCATGTCGACGGCGCGGAAGGAGACCAGGCGGTCGAAATCCTCGTCCGGGCAGATCCCCGGACGGCGCAGCGTCTCCAGGCCGGCGGCGTGCTGGTTGGTGGTCGTCCAGGCCGTCGCCTCGGGCCGGTCGGGCGGCAGGTCCGTCGCCACCACCTCGACGCCGGCGGCGGCCAGCACGGCGGGCAGCGGCTCCCGCCCGCAGCCGAAGCCCAAGGCCCGCATCCCCGGCCGCAGCACGCCTTCCTGGTGGGCGATCTGCAGGATGTAGGCGTGCTCCCACAGCTTGCGATAGTGGCGCCGCGGCTGGCCGGTGCGCTGGCACCAATAGGCGAAGGCCGGGCTGGCGAAATCGGCCGCCCGCGCCGGCTGGCAGGTCGTGAACTGACGCGCTGGCGGCGCCTCGGGGATCGCGGCGGGGCCGAGGGACTGGCGCGACAGCTCGCCCGCCAGCAGGCGGACATTCTCGGCGAGCTGCGCCAGCTCATCGGCCGGCGGATAGGAGACGGTCGGCGCCGGATCTGCCGGGATCGCGCCCGTCGGCGCCTGGCCGGGGGGCGATGGCGCGGCGGCGGCCATATCGTCGATCCGCAGGAAGTGGCGCAGGGCCCGGCGCAGCCTCGTCTTCCCACCCATGCCTCGCGTCCTCCACCGGCCGGGTCGGCCGGCGCGCCATCGTGCGGCCCGGGCCCGGGTGGGGAGCATAGGCAGGACGCGCGCGACCGCGCCACGGGGCACCCGCGCGGCGGCTAACCAAAGCCGGTGGGCCTCAGCGCCTGGCGGGCGGGGAGGCGCCCAGCTCCCGGCGCAGTTCGGCGATCTCCCGGCGCAGGCGGGAGAGCTCGGCCAGCACTGGCGCCGCCTCCTCGTGGGCGATCTTGTGCGCCGTCTCCTCGGCCAGTTCCGCCGCCGCGGCGCGCTCGGCCTCCGCCTCCGCGCGGGCCTCTTTCTCCATCGCCGAGACGATCAGCGCGATGAACAGGTTCAGGACGGCGAAGCTGGTCAGCACGATGAACGGCACGAAGAACAGCCAGGAATTGGGGTAGAGCTCCATGGTCGGGCGCACGATGCCCATCGACCAGCTCTCCAGCGTCATCACCTGGAAGAGCGTGTACATCGAGCGGCCGACGGTGCCGAACCAGGCCTGCATGTCGGGATGCGGGTCGGCGCCATAGAGCTTGGTGGCCAGCACCGCGCCGACATAGAAGACCAGCAGCAGCACGGCGATCACCGAGGCCATGCCCGGCAGCGCGCCCAGCAGCGCCTGCACCACCTGGCGCAGCTGCGGCACCACGGAGAGCAGGCGCAGCACGCGCAAAACGCGCAGCGCGCGCAGCACGCTGAGCGGACCCGCCGCCGGCACCAGCGAGATGGCGACGATGAGGAAGTCGAAGATGTTCCAGCCGTTGGCGAAGAAACGGTGACGCCAGGCCGCCAGCTTGAGGACGAGCTCGACCACGAAGACGGCGAGGCAGAGCCGGTCGACGGCCAGCAGCAGGGGACCGGCCGCCGCCATAACCGTCTCGCTGGTCTCCAGGCCGAGCACAACGGCGTTCACCAGGATCACCGCCGTCACCGTGTGGCGGAACCAGGCCCGCTCCACCAGGCGGGCGAGGCGGCGGGAAACGGGGCCGCGAGCGGTTGACGCCAGGCCGGTGGTCATGCGAGCGGGCTCATGCGGGTGTTTCGGGAAACGGGGCAGGCCGATGACGGCGAAGACCGGCCAGAGATAAGCGGCCGCGTCGCCGATTGAAAGATGCGCCCGGCCGCTTTCTCCGGCACCGCCGCTCCCGCCCCTGGGACCGCGCCCGCCGGCGGACCGACCCCGTCTCAGAGCGTGTAGCCGCCGTCCTGCAGCAGGGTCGCCCCGGTCATGAAGGCCGATGCCGGCGACAGCAGGAAGCCGATCGCCGCCGCCACCTCCTCGGCCTCGGCGAAGCGGCCGAGCGGTGTCTCCGCCCTGGCCATGGCGGCGAAGGCCGACTCGCGGCCGCCCATCTCCGCCGCCATCGCGGCGAAGCCGGGGCTGTCCCAGATCGCCGTCTTCACGCCGCCCGGCGCCACCAGGTTGACGGCGATGCCGTCCGCCGCCCCGTCCTTCGCCGCCGAGCGGACCAGGCTCTCCAGCGCCGCCTTGGAGGCGGCGTAGGCGATGGCGGCGGGCTGCGCCTTGCGCGCGGCGGCCGAACCGGTCACCACGACGCGACCCGGCCGCCCGGCCCGGCGCAGGCTGGCGAAGGCGTGGGAAAGGCCGAGAAACACCCCGTCGCAATTGACCGCGAAGACCTCGCGCCAGTCCGCCAGCGTGGTGCCGGCGAGGTCACCCGCATGGGCGATGCCGGCGTTCAGCACGAAGAGATCGGCCGCGGCGGCCGGGCCGGCGAACAGTCTGGTCCAGGCGTCGGGCTCGGCGACGTCGAGGACCGCCGGCTCCACGGCGAGGCCGCAATCGGCGAGCTCCGCCGCCAGGCAGGCGACGGCCCCCTGGTTGATGTCCGCGGCGACGACGCGCGCGCCGGCCACCGCCAGCAGTTCCACCGTGGCCCGGCCGATGCCCGAGGCGGCACCGGTCACCAGGGCCGTCTGACCGGTGAAATCGAAGGATTGCATGGGTCTTAGGACCTCTCTTGTCATCGGGGGCGCCACCGGCCTCCCCTCGGGCTGAGAGGTCCGGATCAGCGCGCCTTGACCGGGGCCAGCGCCGGGCGGCCCGGCTGGCCGGCGACGCCGACCCGGGTCACCGACTGGTTGCCGTTGTCGCGGCCGCGCTCCAGCACCGCCGCGATGCGCTCCAGCAGCGCCTCGCCCTTGGCGGTGAGGGTGACGACCTTGCGCCGCCGCTCGCGCGGATCCTCCTGAGCCAGCACCAGGTCGTGGCCGGGCTTGCGGAAGGAATGCCAGGCGCTGAGCGCCGCCACATTGCGCGATGCCGACGACTGGGCGACGCCCAGCCGGTCGGCGAGATCGCGGATCGACAGCCCCGGATGGCGCGCCAGCGTCAGGAACGACAGCGCGTACTGGATGGGCATGTCGGGGTCGAGCTCCCGGAAGATCTCCAGGATGTGCATCAACCGGTCGACGGGGATCGCGTCGGGGTCGATGGCGAGGCGGCGGCCTTCCCGCACCTCGCCGCCGCTCCGCTCACCGGCCTGACGGACGGGCTCAGCGGGTGAACGCCCGGCCCGCCCGGCCGCCGGTCCGTGGACTGGCCAGGTCACGAGACCGTCCTCCGGCCGTCCACCGCCAGGACGGGGGCGGCGTGTAGATGAGATGCAGTCGTCCGATCCAGAAGATCCATTCGGCCCCCTCCCGGGTGGCGTGGATACCGCGGGCGCCGCGCGCCCAGCCGGCCCATTCAGCGTAGAGTTGTCGACCGCCGGGCAGCTTGATGAACAATGGCATGGTGTACTCCAACCTCGAGGAATCGCTGTTCTCGGAATCGCGTCCAGGCGCGTCGGCGCGCGGAAAATCGCGGATCCGGAATGGTCCCTGCGCAGAGGGGCCGACGGTCGATCTGAGTGCTCATCATCCTGGTCATCGAACCCTCCATGGTGTGGGGAGGTTGGAGATACCGGCCATCTGGCGGCGTCGCCTTCAGGGGGCGCTCCGGGAGGCAGTTCCCGGAAACGCCAGGGCGGGCGCCCTGGCCGGCGGCGGCATCCGACCCCGCGCAGCAGCGGCGGGATGGATGTGTGGGCGTGTTAATTCCACCCTCGGATTGGTTTGTCAACCCGGGCGGTGGGGAGCGGCCTGAAAAAGTCGTCCGCGGGCGGACGGAGGGCGACGGGCGGCGCGGCATCCCCACCCATGCCGATGTCGCGGCAGAGGTGGTTCGACAGCCGGTGCAGCCCGGCACCTCCTTTACCGGTCCGGCGTGCCTGACGCCGGCGGCGGAAGCGGAACATGGCGGATATCCTCGAAGAGTGCAGATGTGAGACATATCCGCTGTCGGATGTATTTTGTCAATCGCCGATCCGCACTATGGTGTGGCGCGTATCGCGGGCCAGCTTCCCGGGAAATGCGGGCCGGGAAATACGGGCCGGGAAATGCGGGCCGGGAAATGCGGGCCGGCAAGGGTGGGGAGGAACACGGATGGAGTTCGAGGGCTTTCCGCGCGACGGCCTCGCCTTTCTGGGCGAGCTCAAGGCCAACAACCGGCGCGACTGGTTCGAGGCCAACCGCCGGCGCTACGAGGACGCCATCAAGGCGCCGATCGCCGCGCTCTGCGTGACCCTGGCGGAGATGGCGGATGCCGCCGGCCTCGACATCACCGCCGATCCCAAGCGTTCGGCCTTCCGCATCCACCGCGACGTCCGCTTCTCGAAGGACAAGAGTCCCTACAAGACCCATGTCGGCATGCATTTCACGCCGTCCGGCCAGCGCCTCGATCCGGGCGGCGTCTACTGCCATGTCGACCCGGCCGAAAGCTTCCTGGCAACCGGGCTCTACGATCCGGAGACCAAGGTGCTGACCAAGGTCAGGGACTGGATCGTCGCCCATTTCGACCGGTTCGAGGCGATGCGCGACGACCTCGCTGAACAAGGACTGACGCTCAAGGCCTGGAACGAGCTGAAGCGCCTGCCGCCGGCCTTCAAGGATCACGCGGAGAGCGCGGCCGCGCCGTACCTCAAGTGGAAGAACATGCTGGTCACACGGCCGCTCGACGCCGCGACGATCACCAGCCCGGCGCTGGTCACCGAGATCGCCCGCTTCGCCGACGAGACGGCGGATTTCCGCCGCTGGTGCCGGGAGGTCCGGCTGTGACGCCCGAGGCCGTCCTCGCCCAGCCGCCAATCCGGCTGACCCGGGCCCAGCGCGAGCACTATTTCCGCGAGGGCTATCTGCTCGTCGAGGACGCGGTGCCGCCGGCGACCGTGGCGGCGCTAAGGGAGGTCACCGCCGGCTTCGTCGCGGACAGCGGACGGGAAACGCGCTCCGGACCGGTCTTCGACATCGGCCCCGGGCACCGGCCCGGCCGGCCGGTTCTGCGCCGGCTGAAGAAGCCCGACGAGCGCTCGCCGGTCTACTGGGACTTCGCCCGCGGCCTCGTCGCCGACATCGCCGCCGACCTGCTCGGCCGCGATCTCGTCTTCCACCATTCCAAGCTGAATTTCAAATGGCAGGCGGCAAGCGCCGCCAGTGCCGGGAGTTCCGGCAAGACCGACCCCGATCGGCCCGATCCGGTGGCCCCGGACCAGGTTGATTGGCACCAGGACATCCAGTTCTTCCCGCACACGAACTATGCCGTGCTGACGATCGGCTGCTATCTGGAGGATACGGACATGTCCAACGGCCCGCTCGCCGTGCTGCCCGGCAGCCACGAGGGGCCGCTCTACGACCTCTACGACCAGGCCGGCCGCTGGACCGGCCACCTTCGGCCCGAGGATGCGGCCGGCGTGCCGATGGAGAAGGCCGTCTACCTCACCGGCCGGGCCGGGTCGCTGACCGTCCACAACTGCCGCACGCTGCACTTCTCGCCGCCCAGCACCAACCCGACGCCAAGGCCGCTGCTGCTCAACGTCTACGCGGCCGCCGATGCCCGGGCCTACACGCCGCATCCCGATCCGACCGTGCACGCCTACGAACTGATCCGGGGCGCGCCCGCGCGCATCGCCCATCACGACCCGCGCCCCTGCCCGATCCCGCCGGACTGGTCGGGCGGCTACACCTCGATCTTCGCCGCCCAGCAGGGCGAGGACGCGGCCTGAGCGCTCGCCGCGCGGGTCCCCTCAGCGCCGTTCCCGCCGCGGCAAGGCCGGCATCCGCAGTTCGGATGGCATCTCCGGTCCGAGGTCGAGCGCGTCCATGCGCGCCAGGACGTCCTCGGGTGTGAGCAGGAAAAGCGCCCGGCAGCCGCCGCTCCGGCAGGCCCGCCGATATCCTGCACGCTCGTCGAAATGACACCCCACGCACGGCAGCATGGACCGGGCAACGGCGATGGGATGGATGTTGTGGTCGTGGGCGAAGACCGTCGCGCCCCGTGTCGGACCGCACAGCGCCACGGTCTGGACACCCAGGACACCGCCGAGATGGGCCGGTCCGCTGTCATTGGCGACCACCAGATCGGCGCCCGACAGCAGGGCGGCGCTTCGGGTAAGCTCGAAGCCGGCGTACCAGCGCCGGCCATGCCGCGCGACGGCGTCCTTGCGGCTGCCCATCAGGATGACGGTGTAGCCGCGCTGCTCGAGCGCGTCGGCGAGATCGATGAAATAGGCCAACGGCCACTGCCGGACCGGCCAGGCCGCCTGGGGCAGCAGCACCGCCCTGCCGGGCCGGCCGTCGGCGCTGGCCTCCGTCCACTCGCCTTCCGCCCATTCGCAGGCCTCGGCCGGCAGGCAGGGCGCCGGGCGCACCGCCGGCAGGGCACCGAGGCCGAGGCTGTCCGCCCACAGCGCGAAGCGCGACCGGGGATCGCCCCCGGCGATGGCGGCGTACTCCCGTTTCAGACCGAGGCCGTCGGTGCGCGTCCAGGACGGCCCGGTGGCATCGCTCAACTCGGACCCGGTCAAGCCGAGCGCACGGGCCAGCGCCTCGTGTCCGCGCACGTTGACGCGCATTGCGAGCCCGGCGGCACGGGCGGAGGCGGCGAGCCACGCCGCCAGCACCACGTCGCCGATCCCACGGTCCTGGATGTCCATCACCGGAGGCACCGCCACCGGCTCCGGCGCGAGGTCAGCCATCGTGGACGCGCCAGACCCCGTCACCCGCGCGGCAGGCGATCCGCCGCGCCGTCGTGCTGGCGCCGGCGAAGGAGATGACTTCCTCGTACTCCCGGCAATAGGTGCTGTCGGCGGGATAGGTGCGCACCGGTGTCACGACCACGCTGAGAGGACGCTCGGCGGCGCGCCAGGCGGTGCTCTCGCCGCTCAGCCGGCTTTCCAGCGTGTCCTGGACGATGCTGTCAAGGGCGCTCTGCTCGGCGAGGCTGAGCTGGATCGCGCTGCCGGGGGCCGCCTGCTGGGCGGTCGAGGCGCCGGTGCAGGCCTGGAGCGCCAGCGCCACGACCGCCGGCAGGGCCAGGCGCCAGCGCGTCGTCCGCCGACCGGCGGTGCCGAGAGCCCCGCTCATGACCGCCATCCGTTCTCGATCAGGGCCCGCTCCTGGGCCGGCGTCAGGTCCGGGCCGATCTGCGGCGGGGCGCCGCTTCCCGATCCACCCTGCCCTGATCCCGACCCGATGCCCGAACCCGAGCCGCCGCCCGATCCCGATCCGGAACCGCTGCCGGACCCCGAGCCGCTGCCATCATCGTCGCCCGACCCGCTGCCCGATCCGCTGCCCGATCCGTCGTCATCGTCATCGCCCGAACCACTGCCCGAACCGCTGTCGTCGCCGCCTGACCCGTCGCCCGAATCGCCGCCCGAATCGCCGCCCGAGTCGCCGCTGTCGTCCGATCCGCCGCTGTCGTCATCATCGTCGTCATCATCGTCATCGTCGCCGTCGTCGCCGCCCTTGTTGTGGACGACGTAGCCGCCCGCGACATAGCTGTGATCGCCGTCCAGCAGCAGGTTGAACACGGGCGTGTCGGCCGCCGCCGCCACGGGCTGCAGCGAGACGAGGAGAACGGGCAGCTCGGCGATGGCGCGCGCGGGGTCGAGCGCCAGGGCGCCGTGGGTTGCGGGTGCGGCAGCCATGGCGGCGATCAGCACGTCGCCGACCGTCAGCGGCTTGACCGGCAGACGCGCGTTCTCGCGCGCCGTGGCGGCGATGTCGATCGCCTTCCATCCGCCGAGCGTGAGGAAGGGGTGTTCGGCAGTGACGAAAGCGGCCCCGCCATTCAGCCGGTAAAGTCGGCGGAAGCCAAGCCGCCGCTCCTCGATCCCGACCACGCGGTTGTGGCGCCCGCCACGACCGGCAACCACGTCCCCGGCGCGCAGGGTCTCGATCGGCCGCTGCGAGCCGTCGGCCATCAGCACGGGCGTGCCGGCGGCGAAACACGAACTTGCCCAGGCCGCCTGGTCAGCGCCGAAGGCGCGCGTCACGTCGAAGCTGACGGGGACGGCCGTCACCGTCAGGGCGATGGCGCTGGCGCCGGACAGCAGCATCATCTTGCGTAGGAAGCGTGGATTGCTCATCGACGCCTGTCTCCTCTGTCTCATGGGCAGGAGGCTGGTTGCCCGCCCTCCGCGACGATAACACCGCTGACGCGAGTTACGTCCGCCGGCAATCGTGAAAAATTTGGTATCGCCGGCCGGACTTTTTTCCGCCTCCGGGCGTCCATTGATGAATAGCGCGGTGCCGGGCGATCCCGGCGACCCGCGCGTCACATGGGGATGGAGCCGCCGATCGATGGCCGCTCCGGCGGGAAGGGGTGGCGGTGCAGCGACTGGGCCGGGAAGCTTGGCAGAAGTTCGTGGCCGCCGGCCCGGATCTGCGCCGCTTCGCGCTGGCCCTGACGCGGGACGAGGGCGAGGCCGATGATCTCGTCCAGGCGACCTACGAGCGCGCCCTGGCCCGGCTCGACCAGTGGCGCGGCGACGGGGAAATCGCCGCCTGGCTGTTCGCCATCATGCAGTCGATCCAGCGCAACGAGTGGCGGCGCAGGCAGCGCGACAATGCGGCGCGGGCGACGCTGGGCGCGCTCAGCATCGCCACGGTGGACGGCGAACGGGTGGCGGCCGGGCAGATGACCCTGAGCCGGGTCCGCAGGGCGATCGATACCCTGCCGATCGAACAGCGCCAGGCGCTTCTGGCGGTGGTGCTGGACGGTCTCAGCTACCAGGCGGCGGCGGATCGGCTGGGTCTACCACTGGGTACGCTGACCAGCCGCGTGGCCCGGGCCCGCCAGACCGTCGCGGCGGCGGCATCGTGGTCCGTCGAGCCGGAGGAGGCGCGGACACCGCAAAAGGCTGGCGCAATCGTCGTGGAAGGTGGTGGCGATGACTAGAGGCAGCGTGGTGGCGCTCGACCCGGAAACGCGGTCGCGGTTACTCGACGGCGCGATGGCGGATGCGGAATTCGCCGACTGGCAGGCGCGGTTCGCGGAGGAACCGGCGCTGGCCGCCGCGATGGCGAGCGCGCTCGCCGAGGAGGCGCGCCTGCGCGACGTGCTGGCCGGGGATCACGCCGGTCAGGCGGACGATCTGGGCATGCCGCGGCGCGGCTGGTGGCGCCGTTCCGCGGTCTGGGTGGCACTTGCCGCCGGCTTCGCGGGCCTGGCGATCGGCTTCGGCGGCGGCGCTTGGCTTGCCGTCGGCAGCGACAGCTCTGCCGTCGCTTGGACGGCCGGGCTGCAGCACGCGCTGGAGAACCAGCCGAGCGGCGGCGCCGTCGCTCTGGCCGACCTGCCGGGACCGCTCGGGGCCGTCACCCTGGAGATCGAGCGCACCTATCGTGCCGCCGACGGCCGCTTCTGCCGCGCCTATCGCCAGAGCGTGGCCTCGCCGGCGGGCGTGATGGCGTCGACCGGCATCGCCTGCCGCGAGGCCGACGGCACCTGGCGTCTCTTCGACACCGGTGCTGGTGGCGACGCCTGATCGCCGAGGGCCGTGCCGCCCGGGCGAATGGTCATGGATCGGGCGATCCCGACCACGCGCACCGCCCCATGCCTAGCGCCGCTCGGCCAGCAGCCAGAGGTCGTGGCTGCCGAGGGTGAAGGGCGTGCCCTCGATGTCGCCGGCGCTCCACAGCACGTCGAAGCCGGCCTCGTCCAGCATGGCGAGAAGCTCCCCCGCCGTCACCACCCACATCCGGGCCGTGCGCGTCTCCTGCCGGCCGTCGCCGGCGACGATGGTGTAGGCGCAGTCGCAGGCGCCCGTCAGCGCGTCGAGCCGGTACTCGATCAGCATCTTCAGATCGCCGACCGGCAGCCACAGCCGCTCGTCCATGCCGGGATAGAGGTTCTCGGCCAGGAAGCCGGTCTCGATGACCAGGCGGCCGCCGGGCTTCAGCGCGCCCGCCAGCGTCTCCAGGAAGCCGAACTGCCCCGGCTGGTCGAGCAGCGCCAGCGAGTTTCCGAGGCAGATCGCCCCATCGAAGACCACGCCCTTGGGTGGCGCGGCCATGTCGGCGCGGATCAGCTCGACCGTGCCCGCCTCCGCCGGCAGGCCGGCCGCCGCCGCCCGCGCGGTCTCCAGCAGCGCGTCGGAGAGGTCAAGCCCGGTCACCCTGTAGCCGCGCGCCGCCAGCCGCACCGCGTGCCGCCCGTGTCCGCACGGCGTGTCCAGCACAAGGCCCCCAGCCGGCAGCGATAACAGCTCGACGAGCAGGTCGACCTGCGCGTCGGTCACGTCATCGGGCAACGCCTGGCGCCAGAATTCGGCATGCAGGGAGGTGAAGAAGGCGGCGTTGGACATCGAAAGGTCGACGGCTCAGCGGGCGGTGGTGCGCGTAGCGGTCCGCAGCAGCCCGGCGACGCTCAGATCCTCGTCGATCAGCGGCCAGTGGATGCCGGCCCCACCGGCACAGAGCTGCCAGCGTGCCCGTTCGGCATCGTTCGCCCGCGCCAGCCGGGGAAAATCGGCGACGGGCTGACGCAGGACCGTGCCATCGTCCAGGCGGACGACGAGCGTATCGCCGAGCACGCTGACATCGACCGGGACTGGAGCGGCCGGGGTCCGCTCACCGGCCTGAGAAAAAGCCATGCCACGCCTCCAGTAAGCTGTCGCGATGTCGTTCGACGATCGCAAGCGCCGCGTTCCGGTCGATGCGCCGCATCCGCACCCCGGCGACCGCCAAGGTCTCGAGCCAGATCTTCATGGCCTGGTCCGCCTTGTCCACGTGAACATGTGGTGGCTCCTGGCCCTCGTTTGAGAAGAAGTAGAACCGGAAGCCGTTTTCGCGCAAGACCGTCGGCATCACCGCCCCGGCAGCGCCCGCCGGTAGCTCAGCGCCTCGGCGATGTGCAGGCGGCGCACGGCGGCGCTGCCGTCGAGGTCGGCGAGCGTGCGGGCGACGCGCAGCACCCGGTGATAGCCGCGGGCGGAGAGCTTCATGCGCTCGGCGGCCTGGGTCAGCAGGTCCTGTCCTGGCTGATCGGGGGCCGCCGCCTGCTCCAGCACGGTGCCGTCGGCCTCGGCATTGGCCGTGATACCGCCATCGGGCGCCAGCCGCGCATAGCGCGCGGTCTGCGCCTGGCGGGCGGCGGCGACGCTGGCGGCGACGTCGGCGGAAGCCTCGCGCGGCGGCGGCAGGGCAAGGTCGCCGGCGCGCATCGCCGGCACGTCCACATGCAGGTCGATGCGGTCGAACAGCGGGCCGGAGATGCGGCCCTGATAGTCCTGGGCGCAGCGCGGCGCGCGGCTGCAGGCGAGCTCCGGGTCGGCCAGATGGCCGCAGCGGCAGGGGTTCATGGCCGCCACCAGCTGGACCCGCGCGGGATAGGTGATGTGATGATTGGCCCGGGCGATCACCGCCCGGCCGCTCTCCAGCGGCTGGCGCAGCGCCTCCAGCGTGCGGCGGTCGAACTCGGGCAGTTCGTCGAGGAACAGCACGCCGCGATGGGCGAGCGAGATCTCTCCGGGCCGGGCGCGCAGGCCACCGCCGACCAGGGCCGGCAGGCTGGCCGAGTGATGCGGGTCGCGGAACGGCCGCCGGGTCAACAGCCGCCCGCCCTGCAGCAGCCCGGCGACCGAGTGGATCATCGAGACCTCCAGCGCCTCCGCCGGGGTCAGCGGCGGCAAGAGGCCCGGCAGCCGGGCCGCCAGCAGCGACTTGCCGGAGCCCGGCGGGCCGGCCATCAGCAGGTTGTGGCCGCCCGCCGCGGCGATCTCCAGCGCCCGCTTGGCCGCCTCCTGGCCCTTCACCTCGGCGAGGTCCGGCAGGGCGGCGTCGGCGCGCTCCAACCGCGGCTCGGGCGGGCGCAGCACCTGGTGGCCCTTGGCGTGGTTGATCAGCTGCAAAAGATTGCCCGGCGCCAGCACGGCGATCCGCCCCGCCTGATCGGCCGCCCAGGCGGCTTCCGGCCCGGTCGGCTCCGGGCAGATCAGGCCGAGGCCGCGCCCGGCGGCATGGATGGCGGCCGGCAGCACGCCCGCGACCGGCGCGATGGTGCCGTCGAGGCCGAGCTCGCCCAGCACCGCGAATCCCTCCACCGCGTCGGCCGGCAGGGCGCCGATGGCGATCAGCAGGCCGAGCGCGATCGGCAGATCGAAATGCGAGCCCTCCTTCATAACGTCCGCCGGCGCCAGGTTGACGGTTATGCGCTTGGGCGGCAGGGCCAGGCCCATGGCGTGCAGCGCGGCGCGCACCCGCTCCCGGCTCTCGCCGACCGCCTTGTCCGGCAGGCCGACCAGGCCGAAGGCCGGCATGCCGGCGGCCACCTGCACCTGGACGGTGATCGGCAGCACGTCGATGCCCTGGAAGGCGACGGTGGAGACCCGGGCGAGCATGGGCTGTCCTGATTGCGGGAGCGTCTGTCGCGTGACTCGCGAAAAACGCGAGTATGCATGATTGACCCCGCATGGCCAGCCCGCGATCGGCCGGTCGGCGCTCCGTCATTCGGACGGTTCTGGTTCCTTCGCCGTTCGCGCGCGTTCCGCGACCCGGCGGCGCGGCACCGTAGCCTTACGGATAGCAGCAGCCCACACCGCTGCGCCAGGCGGTGCCGGCGGGGCACCAGACGCAGCGCGCGCCCTGGAAGTTGTCGCGCAAGGAGGAACCCAGATTGCGCCACAGACCGGTGCAGGCCGCGCCGTCGACGACGTGGATATGCACCGGGTCGGCGGCCGGCGGCTGGCAGCGGCCGATCTCGGCGCCGGGCACCGAGCCCTCGAACAGGGTGGCGCCGGCGGGAAGCTCCGCGCCCAGCACCTGCATGGTCATCGCCCACTCGCTCATCTCGGTGGCGTCCTCGGGCTCCGCTGCGTCCATCACGGCGTCGAGCCTGGCATCGATCAGGTCGTAGAGCTCCTGGCGCCGCAACACCGCCTCGGCCAGAGCCTCGGCGTCCAGCGCCTGCGCGGCCAGTCTGGCTTCGACCGCCGCGGCGATCCGGTCCCGCAGCATGGCCTCGCTCGGTGGGCCGGTCTCGGCCATCACCGTGCCGGCGGCGGCGGAGACCAGGGTTGTCAGCCCGGACAGGTCGAAATCCGATACGCTGCGGTTCAGCGCGTCCAGCCGTGCGTCGACCGCGCGCTGGGCGACGGACTGGAAAACGCCGAGCGCGGTATCGCTGGAACCGACATAGTCATGCGCCAGCGCCGCGGTCAGTGTCACCGCCGTCTCGATGTCCCGCCGGTCGAGCGCGACGAGGGCGCCCTCGACGTCGATGACGATCAGGTTCTCCGGGTCCTGCGCCGCCCGTTCCATGAGCGATCCTGCGTGATCGATCTCCGCCTGTGCGGCGGCGAGCAGGGCTTCAAGGCTGGACGTGTCGGCCTCGTCCGCCGCGCCGCCATCCGGCGCCGGCTTCTGCCCCCAGGCGGTGGCGGTGAGCATCACGCTGGCCAAGGCCGCCAGAAGCAGGGATCGGATCATCGGGTTCCTCCGGTCGCCGCGCCGGCGGGCGGTGGTGCGCCGGGAATGACGTTTGTCGTCGCCCGGCCGCGGCGGCCACCGCCCTGGCCGCCGGCAAACCACGGATCGCCGTTGCCCTCGAAACGGTAGTCGCCCCAGATATAACCGAAATCCATGATATCCAACCCTGCCTGCTCCGGCACCGTCAGGCGGCAGGCGAGTTGGCACTGATTGACCGCCCGGCCGGTCATGCCAGCCAGCGTGGTGATCGCGGTCGCCAGTTCGGCCGAATAGGTGCGCTCGAGCGAGCGGATGTCCGGTCCTTCGTCCTGGTCGATATAGTAGTCCTCCAGCGCCGTCTGCCTGGTATCCGTGATATCGGCGTAGCGGGCGCCCAGCTCGGTGAACAGGATCTGCTCCTCGGCGACCGCCGAGGCGCTCGCGAAATTGCCGCCCGACAGCCCGTTGACCAGCGTGCGCGCCCGCGCCGACAGGCCGGCGGCCGCGTCCCAGTCGATCAGCGAATAGTCCTGCGCCCGGCCGCCGCCGCACAGCCGGTTCATCAGCCCCCACTGCATGTAGTTCAGGATCTGCGCGTGCACGCACATGCCGTGGAAGGTGACGGTCGGCCCGCAGGGAAAGCGCGGAATGGCGCAGTTGGGGGAGATGCGTTCGAACCAGGCGGGCCAGGTCGACTCGTCCTCGGGCGTCGTCGGATCGTCATTGAGCGGCGTGACGCGCGGGCTCATCTGCAGGATGTCCCAGGCGATCTCGTAGCTCGTCGGGGCGTAGAGCGCGGTGCAGCGGCGCAGGCGCTCCGACGCCGACCAGCTTCGGAAGTCCCGCGTCATCTGGTCCAGCACCGCCTCCACATTGGCCGTCACGTCCGGCCCGCAGATCATCGCCCCCGGCGGCGGCGTGCTGGCGGGGGTCGATGCCGGGGTTGATGGTGGATTCGAGGCTGGCGTGGACGTGGTCGTGCCGCCGCTCGCGCTGCCGCCCGGTGCGCTCCCGGCCGACACGCCTCCACCTGTGACGGAAGTGCCCACGAGGCCGCCGGTCGCAGCATCCCAGCTGGTGCTTGGCGGTGCCCCGGCCTGCGGTGCTTCTGGCGTCGTCTCGGCCGCTCCCTCGCCACCGGTCAGCACAGTGCCGAGGGTGAGACCGAGGCCGAGACCGAGGCCGGTGGCGTCGAAGCCGTCGTCGTCCTCGCCGTGACCGCCGCCGATCTCGTGGCCGCCGATGTCCTCGCCGCCGAAGACGCCGATGCCGCCGCCCAGGCTGACCGCACCCGGGTTGCAGCTCGCGGCGAGCGGGAGGACGAGCCCGCACAGGACCAGCAGCCAGAGGCGCCTGACGCCTGTTCCCCCCGCGACGCTCGCCATTCCCGCCCCCTCGCCACGACGGCCGAAGGCGGTCAGTTTACCATAATTTACGCGCGGGCGGGTAGCGGCGTCGACGCGACCGCTACTTTTCCTCCCCGTCGCCGGAGAAGAACTCCTTCACCTTGGCGAAGAAGCCGTGGCTTTCGGGGTGGGTGTACTCCGCCCCGCCGCCTTCCTCGTCGAACTGCTCGAGCAGGCGCTTCTGCTCCTTGGTCAGGTTGCGCGGGGTTTCCACGGCGACGTCGACATACATGTCGCCGCGCGCGGTGGAGCGCAGCACCGACATGCCCTTGCCGCGCAGGCGGAAGCGGGTGCCGGACTGGGTGCCGGCGGGCACGTTGATCTTGGCCGAGTTGCCGTCGATGGTCGGCACCTCGATCGAGCCGCCCAGCGCCGCGCGGGTCATCGGGATCGGCACCTCGCAGAGCAGGTCCGGCCCCTCGCGCTGGAACAAGCGGTGCGGCTTGAGGCTCAGGAAGATGTAGAGATCGCCTGGCGGGGCGCCGCGCATGCCGGCCTCGCCCTCGCCGGCGAGGCGGATGCGGGTGCCGTCCTCCACCCCGGCGGGGATGGTGACCTGCAGCTGGCGCTCCTTGCGGGTGCGGCCGGCACCGCCGCATTTGCGGCAGGGGTCCTCGATCGTCTGGCCGCTGCCGCCGCAGGTCGGGCAGGTCCGCTCCACGGTGAAGAAGGCCTGCTGGGCGCGCACCTTGCCCTGGCCGCCGCAGGTCGAGCAGGGCACCGGCGAGGAGCCGGGCTCCGCCCCGCTGCCGCTGCAGGCCTCGCAGGCCACGGTGGAGGGCACCTTGATCGACGCCTGGGTGCCCTGGAAGGCCTCCTCCAGCGAGATTTCCAGGTTGAAGCGCTGGTCCGCGCCGCGGCCGCCGCGTTGGCGTCGCCGGCCGCCCATGAAGTCGCCGAACATCTCGTCGAAGATGTCGGCGAAACCGCCGCCGAAGTCGAAGCCGCCGGCCCGGCCGCGCCCGCCCATGCCGCCAAAGCCGCCATTCTCGAAGGCGGCGTGGCCGAAACGGTCGTAGGCGGCCCGCTTCTGGTCGTCCTTCAGGACGTCATAGGCCTCGCTGATCTCCTTGAACTTCTTCTCCGCCGCCGGATCGTCCTTGTTGCGGTCCGGGTGGTAGCGCATTGCCGCCTTGCGGTAGGCCTTCTTGATCTCGTCAGCCGGGGCGCCGCGGTCGACCCCGAGAAGCTCGTAATAGTCCTGCTTCGCCATGGTGCCGTCCGCGTCTCAGCCTGTTTTTTTCATGCCAGTCGTCGCTCTCGCTGCCGGTGGGTGTCGACGATCGTCCCGGTGGTGGTTCCGGCCGCGGCAGCTTGGCGCCGCCGCGCCGGATGACCAAGCCATATCGGGTCAAAACTCCGTGGGAACGCTCCCCATCGGGTCGTTCACCGGTTGGCCCGTCCCGAAACGAGAGGATGCCGGCGTTACGGCCGGCATCCACCCTCGTCGATTCCCGCGGATTTACGCGGACTTCTTCTTGTCGTCGTCGTCGACTTCCTCGAAATCGGCGTCGACCACGCTGTCATCCCCCTGACCGGCATCCTGCTGGCCGGTGGAACCGGCGCCGGCGGTGCCCTCCTCCTGGGAGGCCCGGTACATCGCCTCGCCGATCTTCATGGCGGCCTGCTGCACGGCGTTGATCTTGGCCTCGATGGTGTCCTTGTCCTCGCCCTCGAGCGCCTGCCTCAGCTCCGCGATGGCGCTTTCCACCGCCTCGCGGTCGCCGGCCTCCACCTTGTCGCCGAGCTCGGAGAGCTGCTTCTCGGTGGCGTGCACGATGGCCTCGCCCTGATTGCGCGCCTCGACCAGCTGGCGGCGCTTCTGGTCGGCGTCGCGATTGGCCTCGGCCTCCTGGACCATCTTCTCGATGTCCTGGTCGCTGAGACCGCCCGAGGCCTGGATGCGGATCGCCTGCTCCTTGCCGGTCGCCTTGTCCTTGGCCTGGACGTTGACGATGCCGTTGGCGTCGATATCGAAGGTGACCTCGACCTGCGGCATGCCGCGCGGTGCCGGCGGGATACCCACCAGGTCGAACTGGCCCAGCAGCTTGTTGTCCGCGGCCATCTCGCGCTCGCCCTGGAACACCCGGATGGTCACCGCCGTCTGGTTGTCCTCGGCGGTGGAGAAGACCTGGCTCTTCTTGGTCGGGATCGTGGTGTTGCGATCGATCAGCCGGGTGAACACGCCGCCCAGCGTCTCGATGCCCAGCGACAGCGGAGTGACGTCGAGCAGCAGCACGTCCTTCACGTCGCCCTGCAGCACGCCGGCCTGGATCGCCGCGCCCACGGCGACCACCTCGTCCGGGTTCACGCCGCGATGCGGTTCCTTGCCGAAGAACTCCTTCACCTTCTCGATGACCTTGGGCATGCGGGTCATGCCGCCGACCAGGATCACCTCGTCGATCTCCGAGGCCTTCAGGCCGGCATCCTTCAGCGCCGCCTTGCAGGGCTCGATGGTGCGCTGGATCAGGTCGTCGACCAGGCTCTCGAGCTTCGAGCGCGAGAGCTTGATGTTGAGATGCTTCGGGCCGGACTGGTCGGCGGTGATGAACGGCAGGTTGACATCGGTCTGCACCGCCGAGGAGAGCTCGATCTTGGCCTTCTCGGCCGCCTCCTTCAGGCGCTGCAGCGCGAGCTTGTCCTCGCGCAGGTCGATGCCGCTCTCCTTTTTGAACTCGTCGGCCAGGTAGTCGATGATGCGGGCGTCGAAATCCTCGCCGCCCAGGAAGGTGTCGCCATTGGTCGACTTCACCTCGAACACGCCGTCGCCGATCTCCAGCACCGAGACGTCGAAGGTGCCGCCGCCCAGGTCGTAGACCGCGATGGTGCCGGTGTTCTTCTTGTCGAGACCGTAGGCGAGCGCGGCGGCCGTCGGCTCGTTGATGATGCGCAAGACCTCGAGCCCGGCGATCTTGCCGGCGTCCTTGGTGGCCTGGCGCTGCGAATCGTTGAAATAGGCCGGCACGGTGATCACCGCCTGGGTGACCGGCTCGCCGAGGAAGTTCTCCGCCGTCTCCTTCATCTTCTGCAGGATGAAGGCCGAGATCTGGCTCGGCGCGTAGTTCTCGCCCTGCGCCTCGACCCAGGCGTCGCCATTGTCCGCCTTGACGATCTTGTAGGGGACCAGGTCCTTGTCCTTCGCCACGGTCGGATCGCTGTAGCGCCGGCCGATCAGGCGCTTGACCGCGAAGATGGTGTTCTGCGGGTTGGTCACCGCCTGGCGCTTGGCGGGCTGGCCGACCAGGCGTTCGCCGGAGTCCGAGAAGGCGACGATGGACGGTGTTGTGCGGGCCCCTTCCGCGTTCTCGACGACACGCGCCTGCGACCCGTCCATGACAGCGACGCAGGAGTTGGTGGTCCCGAGGTCGATTCCGATTACCTTAGCCATGTTGTCCTCTGCGAATTTCTGTTGGCGGAGTCCCGGGTGGGGCCTGGTTCCGATGCAGCACGCCCGGTCGGGATCCCCTCTTCGGAGAAGCGATGGCGCGAACCGCATGATCCGTCGCCGTCATTCCTCGGGTCATATAGGACGGGGTCATTAGCCCTACAAGCGGTCAGGTCAAGCCGTCGGTGCGGCTCTTGCGGCGGATTCTGCCCCGCGGCACGTTCCAGGGCGGCAACCGCCAGGCGACCGCGAGACCGCCGGCGAATCCGCCGAAATGGGCCAGCCAGGCGATGTTGGTCTCGCCGCCCAGCAGGACGCCGCCTCCGAACCCGAAGGCCAGGTTCAGCACCGACAGCGTCGCCAGCAGCCGCCAGCCCAGCGCCCGCCGCCGGGGATCGGGATGCGCCCACATCAGGCGCACCACCCCGGCGAAACAGCCCCAGACCGCGCCGGAGGCGCCCAGCAGGATAGTGTTGGTGCCCCAGTTGACCGCCAGCTCCGCCAGGCCGCCGGTGACCGCGGCGACCACCAGCAACAGCACGAAGCGCCAAGGCCCGTAGGCGCGCTCCGTCGGCGAGCCGAAGGCCAGCAGGAACCCGACATTGATGCCGAAATGCAGCCAGCCGAAATGCAGCAGCGCATGGCTGACCAGGGGGACCAGCGCCAGCGCCATGTCCAGGCTGGCAGGATCGCTGCGGGCGATCAGGGCGATCCGTCCGGGCAAGAGGCCGAGATGGGCGAACAGCCAGTGGCCGATACCGGCGGGGTCGAGCTGGACCGCGCCGAAGATGACGGCGATCAGCACGAAGAAGCCAAGCGTCACCGGCGGGACGTTGACCATCGGCTCCCGGCCCCCGTTGGAGGGCGGATCGCCTGTGGGGGCGTCGCCTGTTGGGCCATCGCCCGACGGGTTGCCGTCGGACGGCCCTTCCCTTGCCGGAGGTTCCGTCATGATCCTTCCCCGTTCGCGCAAGCCCCCGTGGGCGGGCCGCCAGGTGCACGGCCGGGGCGCACCATGCCGCGACGGCGGCGGCGCGTCATCAGGTAATGCGCGCTCATCGCGCGGCCGCGCCCGGCAGGCCCGCCTTCACTTCCCCGCCTGCACTTCCCGGCCTTCACTTCGATGTGACGCCCACGGCCTTTCGCTTGACGGGCGTGCGGGCCCGCGCCACATGCACTCGACCAGACCTTCGATGAGACATCAACGGGGAGGCCTGTCGCCGTGGCACGACCCCTAAGCTACGATCGCGCGACCGTGCTCGAGCAGGCCATGCAGCTGTTCTGGCGCAAGGGCTACGAGCGCACCTCGATCCGCGATCTCGTCGACGGCACCGGCCTCAATCCCGGCAGTCTTTACGACGGCTTCGGCGACAAGCGCGCCATGTTCCTGGCCGCCCTGGAGCATTACTGCGACGCCGTGGTCAGCGCGGCGATGGCGGGCCTGCGCAATACCCGGCCCGGCGCCGCGGCGGTCCGCGGCTTCTTCCAGGCCCTGGTCGATGCCAGCGACCGCGAGCGCTGGGGCCTCGGCTGCCTCTTGGTCAACACCTCGGTCGACGCCAGCCAGATCGACGCCGACATCTCCGACGCGGTCGCCGACCGGCTGTCCGCCATCGAGGCGGCGCTGCACGATGCCGTCGCGCGCGGCCAGGCCGACGGCTCGATCGACGCGCGGCAGCCGGCCGAGGCCGTGGCGGCGTTCCTGATGACGCTGCTCACCGGCATCCGGCTGGGCGCGCGGTCCGGCTTCGCTGGCCGCGACCGGATCGGCTCCGTCGTCCAGGT
>JAVKFF010000004.1:0-1553 GCA_040226215.1 Azospirillaceae bacterium | reverse complement strand
CGCGCGACAGCGCGACCCGGGATCTCCTCGAGACACGCCGCGGCTTCTCCGCAAGAGGGGCCGCGGCGTTGCTTTTGCCGATCCCGGCTCTCCGCTTCGCTGCGGCCGGGATGACGGGGAATGATGCGTGAAAGTATGTCCCGTCGTTCCGCACGCAGGCGACAGCCGGAGATGCGGAACCTCGCGCCCATCTTCACCGCCGCAGAGAGAAAGTCGGTAGCATGCGGGCTCGTCCCGTCGCGAGGGGCAAATGCATGCCGAGGTCATGGACCGGCGCATGACGGTCCGCAGTTCCGTGTCCCAACACCTCAATAAACAATAACTATAGTATATATTGCTCACTTACCGGTTTGCCTAATCAACCAGCTTGATGATTCTAGATGGTGGTCGCGGGATGACCTGCCATGCCGCGCGTTTTCCGGGGGATAACACGGATGCGAAGGCTCTTCTGGACGGCCGCCTTGCCGGCCATGGCGCTCTCCACGGCGGTTCAGGCTCAGGATTTCCTGAGTTTCGACGGCTCCGGCAACTGGTACATCCAGGGCGGTGGCGGCCTCAACTGGGCCCAGGACATCGACCTGAACGGGGTCTCGATCGAGTCCGGCGACCCGCCGGAATTCTTCTCCGGCACGGCCAGCTACGACATGGGCTGGCTGGCCGGCGGCGCCTTTGGCTACGAGTTCGCCAACGGCTTTCGCGCCGAGCTCGAGGGCATGTACCGGTCCAACGATCTGGAGCAACTGACCATCAGCGGCGCGCCGATCCCGGCCACCGGCCATATCGACGTCGCCAGCATCATGGTCAACCTGCTCTACGACATCGACACGGGCAGCGACTTGACGCCCTATCTCGGCGGCGGCATCGGCGCGGGCAATGTCGACAGCGCGCTTTCGATCGGTCCCTTCGACCTGTCGTCGAGCGAATGGGGGCTCGCCCTGCAGGCCATTGCCGGCCTGTCCTGGGCGGTCTCGCCGGAGTTCGAGCTGTTCACCCAGTACCACTACTTCACCGTGCTCGACACCGAGAACAGCACCACACTGACCGACTTCCCGAGCGGCGGCATCGACACGACCGTCAGCTTCAACGACGACTACGTCGCCCATTCCCTGTTCTTCGGCGCGCGCTACCACTTCCTGCCGCCGCCCCCGCCGCCGCCGGCCCCCGTGCCGGTCGAACCCCCACCGCCACCGCCGCCGGCCCAGGACCGCTTCATCGTCTTCTTCGACTGGGACCGCTCGAACCTGACGCCGCAGGCCAATGGCGTGCTCGACCAGGTGGTGGCGACCTACAACCAGGTCGGCTTCGCCCAGGTGCTGGCCGAGGCGCACACCGACACCTCCGGTCCCGCGACCTACAATGTCGGCCTCTCCCAGCGCCGCGGCGAGAGCGTCCGCCAGGGCCTGATCGCCCGCGGCATCGCGCCCGACGAGATCGTGGTGCGCGCCTTCGGCGAGACCCAGCTGCTGGTCCCCACCCCCGACGGCGTGCGCGAGCCGCAGAACCGCCGGGTGGAGATCGTCCTGATGTGACCTGACCCGATGGCTTGACCATCG
>JAVKFF010000003.1:0-17034 GCA_040226215.1 Azospirillaceae bacterium | reverse complement strand
TTGCCGCTCGCCGCCATGGCGCCGAACAGCACCGAGTTGAGGATGAGCGACCGCGTCTCCGGCCGCCGGGAGAGGTCGAAGAGCACCGACTTCGCAGGCATCTCGCGGGCCGCGCGCAGCACCCGCTCGCTGTCGAAGCGGCCGTCGGTCATGGCCGATTTCTCGGCCACCGCGTAGACCCTGTGCGTGGCGGCGATCAGCACGGTGCGCTCGGGCGAGACGTAGCCCAGCTCCATCGCCCGGCCAGCCTCCAGCAGCTCCGAGGCGATCATCACGTCGACCGAGCCAGGAGAGGGGTAGAGCGCCAGGACCGGACGCTTGCCGCTCAGGCTGGCATGGGTCTCGGGAAAGATCTCGACATAGTAGGTGGTCGCACCGGTGCGCTGGGCGACGCCGGGGGTGGAGATGCTCTGCACCGGCAGGTCCGCGGCCATGGCGGCATCGACCAGCCATTCGGTCAGCACGCCGCCGCCTTCGCCGCCGAGCGCGGCGATGAGCACGGTGACGGGCCCCTGCGCGGCTGACTTCACGGGTTCGCTCATCGTCGCCTCACTCCGCCGGGACGCCGTGGGCGGTCGTGCCGGCCAGCCGGTGGCGGGGCCTCGCCAGGCGCTGCAGCATGCCGATCCAGCCGCGGCGCAGGCGCCAGACCGCGCGGTCCCAGAGGTTCGGGTTGCTGACGATCTCGGCCCGGTAGAAGGACGGGCAGAGCACGGCGGCGTCCGCCACCTCGCCGCACAGCCCGCAGCCGACGCAGTCGTTGTTGACATGCGCCACCGGGTCCTCGCGCAGCGGGTCCGGGTTCTCCTTGATGGTCAGCGACGGACAGCCCGACAGGCGGATGCAGGAATGGTCGCCCGTGCAGGTGTCCTCGTCGACGCCGAAGCGGGTGCGCACCACGCGCTTGCCCTCCGAAAGGGCCTTGCGGAAGGCGGGCTTGACCCGGCGCTGGCGGGCGAGCTGGCATTCGCCGTCGGCGATCACGACCTTGAGGCCCTTGGCCGGCGTGGTCATCGCCTCGCGCAGGGTCTTCACCATCTTGCCGACCGAATAGCTCCGGAGCGTGCGGATCCACTTCACGCCCATGGTCTTGAGCGCCTGCTCGATCGACATCGAGAGCGGCTCGTCTCCGCCACTGGTGGTGGAGGGGATGTGCTGCTGGCCGGTCGCCGAGGTATAGCCGTTGTTCATCACCAGGAGGACGCCGTCCTCCTTGTTGAAGACCGCCTGGCCGACGCCGGAGGTCAGGCCGTTGTGCCAGAAGCCGCCATCGCCCATCACGGTGATCGACCGCTTGTTGCCGAAGGCCGAGGGGATGGCGGCGTTGGAGGCGAGGCCGAGGCCGTAGCCGACGATGGTGTTGCCGATGTTGAAGGGCGGCAGGGTGGAGAAGCTGTGGCAGCCGATATCGGCGGAGACGTGCACCTTGCCCATGGTGCGCTCGACCAGCTTCATGGCGCTGAACACCGGGCGTTCCGGGCAGCCGACGCAGAAGCCCGGCGGCCGCTTGGGCACCGGCGCGCCGATCAGGGCCGTGGCGCGCTCCTTCAGCTTCGCCACACGGGCCTGCTCCTCCAGCACGTCGCCAAGGTCGAGGCCGCGCGGCACCGCCCCCTCGAGGAAGCCGACAAGACCGTTCAGAACCACGTCGGCGGTGTATTCCCCGGCCATCGGCAGCACGTCCTTGCCGATGACCCTGGTCTGAATGTCGGCCTTGCGTAGCTCGACGTTGATCGCCTGCTCCAGATAGTCGGGATTGCCCTCCTCGACGACCAGCACGGCGCGCTTGGTGGCGGCGAATTCCCGGACCTCCTCCGGCACCAGGGGGTAGGTGACGTTGAGGCAGTAGATCGGCACCTGGCTGTCGCCGAAGCTGTCAGCGAGGCCCAGCTGCTGCAACCCGCGGATGACGGTGTTGTAGAGCCCGCCCTGGACGACGATGCCGATGTCGTCCATCGGCCCGTCCATCATCTCGTTGAGCTTGTGCTCCCGGATGAAGGCGCGCGCCGCCGGGAAGCGGATATCGACCTTCTGCTTTTCCTGCAGATAGGTGGAGGGCGGCAGGCAGATGCGGTCGTAGTCGAAGCTGGGCTCCTTCAGCGGGTTCAGCCGGGAGACCTTTGGCGGCCGGTTGTCCTTCGCCTCGAAGCGCCCGCGCAGATGGCAGGTGCGGATGCGGAACTCCATGATGACCGGCGTGTTGGAGGCTTCCGACAGCTCGAAGCCCTTGTCGATCAGCTCCACCATGCGGGCGTGATCGGGCCGGGGATCCATCAGCCACATGGACGACTTCATGGCGAAGGCGTGGGTGCGCTCCTGGATGATGCTGGCACCCTCGCCATAATCTTCGCCGACCACGATCAGGGCGCCGCCGGTCACCCCGGCCGAGGCGATGTTGGACAGCGCGTCGGAGGCGACATTGGTGCCGACCACCGACTTCCAGACCGCCGCGCCGCGGATCGGATAGTTGATGGAGGCGGCCAGCATCGCCGCCGCTGACGCTTCGTTCGCCGCCGGCTCGTAATGCACGCCGAGTTCGCCGAGGAATTCGCTGGCGTCCTGCAGCACATCCATCAGATGGCTGATCGGCGCGCCCTGATAGCCGGTGACGTAGCCGACGCCGGCCTGCAGCAGGCCCTTGGTGATGGCAAGGATGCCCTCGCCCTCGAACACCTCGCCATCGCCCTTCCGGAGAAGGTCGATTTCCTTCTTGAACGATCGCTCCACGGGTTCTCCCATCGCCGCGCCGGTTCAGCCCCGGCACGCGCCCTTTGCCGCGAGACAGTATGCCAGATTATATGAACATGCATACATCTCCCGGGTCAAGGGCGGCTCCGAAACCCGCCCTCCCGGCGTGCGGGATCAGTAGGCTGTCGCGCTTCGGGAATTGCCGGCTGCCGCCACCGTGAACTCGCGCGAGCCCTCCCGGTCCTGCTGTCGCTGGGAGACGGCCGTCGGTCCGGCGGTCACCTGGCGCGTCGTGCCGGTCGGCGTGGCGGGCGGCACGCCGGTGAGGCGCAAGTTGCCGCCGGATCCCTCGAGCTGGATCTCGGTCCAGCCTTCATCCACCTCCGCGACCGCGGTGACGAAGTAGATGTTGCCGCGCCGCTGGGCGTCGACCGAGACGACGCGCGGCACGAGCTGCCGATTGCCGCCGCCGCCAGGTGTGCAGGCGGCCAGGACGGCCGCGGCACCAAGGGTCATGAAAAGTCGTCGCTGCATTTCCCTCGTATCTCCTCGATCCAGACCACAAACGCCCCGAACCGGCTGTAAGATAGGGTGGCGCGGACGCTAGGGAAGCCCGCTTATCGTCGGGCGCGCGACATCGCGATAGCTCTCGATGGCGCGAATCAGGTGTTGGGCGAACAATGCCGGGTCGTCGCGCACAACCGCATGGTCGGCGCCGGGTATCCAGCGGACGATCGCGCTGGGCGCGGCGGCGGCGAGGACCTGACCGCTGGCCAGGTGCAGCGGGTCGGTCTCGCGGCCGATGAGCAGCGTGATCCAGAGGTCGAGCGCGGCGAAGCGCTGCGCCTCGAAACGGTAGTCGCCATGCACGGTGACGAATTCGCGGGCCAGAACCGGCATGGCGCGCACGAACGCCGGCCAGCCGGCCGCGTCGGCCTTGAGTCGATCCACGGTCTCGTCGTCCGCCTTCGCCATCAGCCGCAGGTGCAGTTCGGCCGCCATCTCGCCCTGGCCGATGGCGGCGAGGCGGGCGACCTCGCCGGCGATGTCGGCCTCGCGGGCATCGGCGCGCCGTTCGATCGGCGGTTCGAAGAGGATCAGGTGGTCGATGCCGTCGCCGATCCTGGCCGTCTCCAGCGCGCACAACGCGCCATAGCCGCATCCCACCAGGGTGACGGGCCGCTCGATCCGGGCGATGGCGGCGGCGATGTCCTCGGCCTCCCGGTCGAGCGCGTAGGCGCCTTCGTCACCGCTCGCCCCGTGCCCGCGCCGATCGATGGCGAAGACGCGGTGACGCGCGCCGAGCGGTGTCAGGATGGGATCGAAGACGCGGTGGTCCTCGGCCGAGCCGTGCACCAGCAGGACCGCCGGCGCCCCCTCGGCGCCACTCTGCCACAAGGCGATGCGCGTGCCGTCGGGCCGTTCGATGAAGCCCGTGGGTGGTGGCGCCTCGGCCGTGGCAGCTCTGCCAAGCGCAATGTCGGAAATCGCGGCGACTCCAGTATGGCGGAATCAGGCATTGGAATATGCAATTATCAAGTGTGCGCTGCGGCGCGCTGTTCCGGCAAGCCGTCCGCGTGGCCGGCATATACTTCCGCTACGCCCCCCGGGCAGCGTGCGGGAGAGACTTTCAGGGCGGTGTTTCCATGTCGGGTGATCAGGGGCAGGCGGCGAGCAGCCAGGCGTAGCCCTCCGTGGCGTCGATCATGGTGAGCCAGTCGTCATCGCCATGCCGGTGGCGGGCGAGGATGTAGGCGGCGGGCCATTCCTCGCCCTCGCCGGCGCAGCGTGCCTCGATCCGCCAGCTCTCCCCGCCCGGGCCGAGCGGCGCGACGCGGGCGATGGCGCAGCTGCTCTCGTAGAAGCGGAGCTCCCGGCTGGTGATTTCCGTGGGCACGCGGTCGCCGTCGCCGGTGCAGCCGAGGTCCACGCGGCCCCAGACGCCCTCGAAACCGTAGGGCTGGGCGAGCGCGCTTCCGGTGGCGAGGGCGCAGGCGGCGGCGACGAGTGGCAGGGCGCGGTTCATGGACTGGATTTCCTTGCATGATGACGTCTGTGCGGACGTTGCCATGGCGATGCGGCAGGCCTGGGGCAGACGCGCGCCGTCAGTTCAGCTTCGGGTTCAGCGCGTCGCGCAGCCAGTCGCCGATCAGGTTGACCGAGAGCACCAGCAGCACCAGCCAGAGCGCCGGGAAGACGACGAGCCACCATTCACCGGAGAACAGGTACTGGTAACCGGTGCGGATCAGCGTGCCGAGCGATGGCTCGGTCGTCGGCATGCCGAAGCCGAGATAGGAGAGCGTCGCCTCGCCCATGACGGCAAAGGCGATGTCGAGCGTGGCGAGCACGAAGATCGGATTCAGCACGTTGGGCAGCAACTGGCGGCGCATGATCGTCCACGGTCCCCGTCCGCAGAGCCGGGCGGCGGCGACATAGTCCTTGTTCTTCTCCACCAGCACCGAGCCGCGCACCAGGCGGGCGAAATGCGGCCAGTGGGACAAGCCGAGCGCCAGTACCAGGATCGGCAGCGCGAAGTCGGCCCTGGCGGAGGTGGACATCAGCGATTGCGAGATACCGCCGATCAGCAGGGCCAGCAGGATGGCGGGAAAGGTGAACTGGATGTCGGCGACGCGCATGATCACGCCGTCCACCCGGCCGCCGAAATAGCCGGCGATCATGCCCATTGTGGTGCCCAGGATGCTGGAGGTCGCGACCGCCAGCACGGCGACGATGAGCGAGGCGCGCATGCCGTAGAGCATGAGCGACAGGAGGTCGGCCCCCTGGCTGTCGGTACCGAGCAGGAAGGGTGCGGTGCCGCCATCGCTCCAGATCGGCGGCAGGTGGGAATCGAGCAGGTCGAGGGTCGCCAGGTCGTAGGGATCGCTGACCGCGATCAGCGGCGCCAGGACGGCGGAGAGGACGAGCAGGGTGAGTACGACACCGCCCGTCATCGCCGATTTCGAGCGCCGGAAGCTGCGCGCCAGCCGGGCCCGCCAGACGCGCCGCCAGAGGGCAGGCCGGACGGTGCCGGAAGCCGGGCGGGCGGCGGCGTCGGTCATCGGCTGCCACCGGCGGTCGCCCGCACGCGCAGCCTGGGGTCGGCGGCCGCGTAGAGCAGGTCGACGATGATGTTGATGGTGGCGAAGAAGAAGGCGGCCAGCATCAGGAAGGCGGAGATCACCGGCAGGTCGGTACTGCCCAGCGCTTGCAGGAACAGGAGGCCGAGGCCCGGCCACTGGAAGACCGATTCAGCGACGATGGCGAAGGCGACGAGAAAGCCGAGCTGGATGCCGCTGACCGTGATGATCGGGATCAGCGTGTTGCGGAGCGCGTGGGAGAGGTTGACGCGCCGGGGCTCCAGCCCGCGCGCGCGGGCGAAGCGGATGTAGTCGGTGCGCAGGACCTCCAGCATCTCCGCGCGCACCAGCCGGGCGATCAGCGCCACCTGGCTGGTGGCCAGCGACAAGGCCGGCATGATCAGCGCCTTCAGCCCCGACCAGGTGAGCAGGCCCGTGGTCCACCAGCCGATCTCGACCACCCCGCCGCGCCCGAACGAGGGCAGCCAGCCCAGCGAGACGGAGAACAGGAAGATCAGCAGGATGCCGACGACGAAGGTGGGCAGCGAGACGCCGATGATCGAGCCGGTCATCAGCGCGGTGGAGAACCAGCGGTCGCGCCAGACCGCGGCGGCGACGCCGACCGGGAGACCGATCGCCAGTGACAGCACGAGGGCGGCGAAGGCCAGCTCCATGGTCGCCGGGATGCGCTCCAGCAAGAGGTCGGCGACCGGCCGCTGGGCGGAATAGGAGATGCCGAACTCGCCCTGCACCGCGTTGCCGAGAAAGGTGAAGAAGCGGCTGAGCCAGGGCTCGTCGAGACCCAGCCGCTCGATCAGGATCGCCCGATCCTCGGGCGTGGCGCCGATGCCGAGAATGCTGGCGACCGGGTCGCCGACGAGGCTGGTGAGGACGAAGGCGAGGACGCTGACGACGAGGATGACGAGGACGGCATGCGCGCTTCTGCGTACCAGGACGTTCAGCACCGCACGCTCCCCGTCACTCCTGTCTCCCCGCCGCCAGGCGCCTCTGTGCGGTTACTCGCCGATCACCACGTTCTGCAGGGTCAGCGTGGCGTCCGAGCGGATCGGCGCCTCGACCGAATCCTGCATGCCCCAGGTGATCATGAGCTGGTGCAGATAGACCGAACTCACCGTCTCGCGCGCTACCTCAAGGCCGATGCGGTAGAGCTCCTGGCGCCGTTCCTCGTCGAAGGTCACCGGCAGTTCGTGGGCCACCATGTCGACGGTCTCGTTGGAGTAGAGCGCCCAGTTGAAGAAGCCCTCATTGGCCTCGGCATCGCGGGTCATCATCACCGCGGTGAAGGTGTCCTGGGTGTCGAAGCTGTTCGGTCCGGTGCCGATCAGGTGGAAGCTGGAGGTCGGACCGTTCACCAGCATGCGGGCGAATTCCGGCCAGACCATGCCGTTGACCCGCACCTCGATGCCGATGCGGTCGAGCATGCTGGCGACGGCGCGGCAGGTCTCCTCGGTGTTGACGTAGCGCTCGAGCGGGCAGTTGAGCTGGGTGATGAAGCCGTCCGGATAGCCGGCCTCGGCAAGCAGCGCGCGCGACCGCTCGGGATCGAACGCCCAGTGGACGTCGAGGTCCTCCTGATAGCCGCCGAGGCCGGGGGCGGAGGCGACGCCGACGACGCGGGCATTGCCGCGCATCACCCGGTCGACGATCAGTTCGGCATCGATGGCGTGCGCGATGGCCTGGCGCACGCGCGTGTCGGCGAAGGGGTTGGACTCGATCGGCGTCTCGTCGTTGTTCCAGGTGTCGAGCGCGACGTCGCGGGTGCCGTCCATCTCCAGCTGCATCCACAGGAATTGCGGGGTCTGGACGACCTGGAAGCCCTCGGCGCCCTCGATGCGCTCGATATCCTGCAGCGGCAGGTCGGTGATCAGCTGGACCTCGCCGGAAAGCAGGGCGGCGACGCGGGTCGGCGCGGACCCGATCGGCGTGTAGTGCGCCTCCGTCACGTTGCCCGGGAAGTCGCCCCAATAGCTCTCGTTGCGCTGGAAGCTGGTGATGACCTGCGGGTTGTGCTCCGTCAGCATCATCGGGCCGGTGCCGTTGGCGTTGCGCACGGTGAAACCCTCGGACCCTTCTGCGCCGAGGTCCGGGATCTCCAGCGAGCCGTTCTCCTCCAGCCAGGACTGCGACATGACGAACAGGCGCGTCATCTTGCGCGGCAGGATCGGATCGGGCGCGCTGGAGATGACGTCGACCGTGTAGTCGTCGACCGCGACGGCCTCCTCGATGCCGCCGAACAGGGCGGTGTAGAAGCGGCTGTCCTTCTGGCGCATGATCGAGAAGGCGACGTCGGCGGCGGTCAGGGGGCGTCCGTCGTGGAAAACGACGTCATCCCGGATCTGGAAGCGCCAGGTGTTGTCGCCGAGATATTCCCAGCTCTCGGCGATGCCGGGCACGATCTCCATGTCGAGCGAGAGACCGACCAGGCTGTCATAGACCTGCCGGAAGATCGCCGTGGTGACGAAGTCGTTGGTGGCGTGCGGATCCATCGTCAGTGCCGGCGTGGTGCCGGCGTAGTTGAGCACCTCCGCCTCGGCCGCGGGCGCCAGCGACAGGGTCGTCCCGTAAAGGGTGGCGCCGAGCGCCGTCGCAGCGGCGGCTGCGAACAGGGTCTGCTTGAACATCGGTCGATCTCCCGAACTCAGTGAAGGCCTCCGCCCGAAACCGGCGTCCAGATCGCTTCTGTGGCGAGGATTTCCCGGGCTTGCCTCGGGATGTTCACACCGTTCTATCATTTGATCAAGTAGCTTTACGCCCCGCCATGCTTGCGCAATGATGCGGTTTCGAAGCGTGTTCGCAACGCCCCAAGGGTGGTGCCTAAGGGCGCTCCCCGGAATCCGGGAGACGGCTTGATGTCCCAGACCGTTTTGCGCAATGCCGTCCTGTTCGACGGCGTCTCCGACGATCTCCAGGATGGTGTTGACCTTATCGTCGAGGACAACCGCATCCGGGAGGTGGGGCCGGGGCTGAAGGCCCTGGGCGATGTGGTCGAGATCGACGTCGCCGGCCGCACGGTGCTGCCCGGACTGATCGACGCGCATGTGCATCTGCTCGCCGTGCACCTGAACATGCTCAAGGCGGCGGATTATTCGATCACGCTCCTGACCGCGCATGCCCTGCCGCGCATCCGCAACATGCTCGACCGCGGCTTCACCACGGTGCGCGACGTGGCGGGGGCGGATTTCGGCATCAAGGAGGCGCTGCAGAAGGGCCTGATCACCGGCCCGCGCGCCTTCGTCTGCGGTCCGGGGCTGACCCAGACCGGCGGACATGGCGACCACCGCAAGCGCACGGATTCCGGTCACGACATCTGCGGCTGTTCCAACGGCCTCGACTTCGGCCGGCGCATCGTCGACGGGCCGGAACAGATGCGCCTCGCCGTGCGCGACGAACTGCGCAAGGGGGCGGACCACATCAAGGTGATGGCGGGCGGTGGCGTCGGCTCGCCGCACGATGCCATCGACGACTGCCAGTATTCCGAGGAGGAACTGCGCGTCGCCGCGGAGGAGACGGCGCTGAAGCACACCTATGTGGCGGCGCATGCCTATGGCTCGCGGGCGGTGCAGCGGGCGGTCGGCAGCGGCATCCGCACCGTCGAGCACTGCAACCTGATCGACGAGGAGACGGCCCGCTTCGTGCGCGACCACGACGCCTTCGTCGTGCCGACCATGGTCTGCTACTCGGTGACCGAGCAACATGGCGACGAGATGGGCTTGTCGGCCTATGTCATGGAGAAGCTGCGCTACGTCATCGAGGGCGGCAACCGGATGCTCGAATACTGCGCCCGGAACGGCACCAGGATGGGCTTCGGCACCGACCTGATGGGCGAGCTGGAGTTCGCCCAGAGCCACGAGTTCGTCATCCGCGCGGGCGTGCAGAAGCCGATCGACGTGCTGAAATCGGCGACCTCGATCAACGCCGAGATCCTCAACCGCACGGGCGAACTCGGCTGCGTCAGGCCGGGCGCGCTGGCCGACCTGGTGGTCGTCGACGGCAATCCGCTCGACGACATCGCGCTGCTGGACGGGCAGGGCGAGAACCTGTCGCTGATCATGCAGGACGGCCGGCTGCACAAGAACCGCCTGAAGACCAGCGAGCGGTCGAGCAGCGCCACGCACGCCGCGCCCGCCGCCCATTGACGGCAGCGGTGACGGCGCCAGCATCGGCGGGCGGCTTGTCGGAGCGCGCGGCGCAAGCCGGAACGCCGCCGCTTCTGGATCTGCGCGCGATCTCCGTCACGCTGGCCGGCGAGGAGGGGGCCGCCACCATTCTCGACCGCGTCTCGCTCAGCCTCGGCCATGGCGAGGTGCTGGGGGTGGTGGGCGAGTCCGGCGCGGGGAAATCGATGACCGGCGCGGCGGTGATCGGTCTGCTGGAACCGCCGCTGGCGCTGACGGGTGGCGAGATCCGGCTCGACGGCGTGCGCATCGACAACCTGCCCGAGCGCGAGATGCGGCGGGTGCGCGGCCGGCGTATCGGCATGATCTTCCAGGATCCGCTGACCTCGCTGAACCCGGTGATGACCATCGGGCATCAGCTGATCGAGACCATTCGCCAGCATTCCGACCGCGACAAGCGCCAGGCCCGCGAGCAGGCCATCGCCCTGCTTGGCGATGTCGGCATCCCGTCGCCGGCCGACCGGTTGTCGAGCTATCCGCACGAGTTCTCCGGCGGCATGCGCCAGCGCGTGGTGATCGCGCTGGCGCGGGCCGGCGACCCGGAACTGATCGTCGCCGACGAGCCGACCACGGCGCTCGACGTCTCGATCCAGGCGCAGATCATCGCGCTCTTGAAGGAGGTCGCGGCCCGGCGCGGGGCCGGCGTGCTGATCATCACCCATGATCTCGGGGTGATCGCGGAGATCGCCGACCGGGTGGCGGTGATGTATGCCGGACGGGTGGTCGAAATGGCGCCGATCGAGGACATCCTGCGCCGGCCCGCCCACCCCTATACGAGGGCGCTCATGGGCTCGATCCCCACGCTGGGCCAGCGCCGGGACACCCTGCCGCAGATCCCCGGCGCCATGCCGCAACCCGCCGCCCGGCCGCCGGGCTGCGCCTTCCATCCGCGCTGCCCGGAACGGCTGGCGCGCTGCGATGCGGTACGGCCGGAACTTGAAGCCAAGCGCGGGGGCGAGGTGGCATGCTGGGCGGTATGACCGCGCAGGCCGACAGCGACGACGCGCCGGCCTCGGGTCCCCGGGCCGGCAGGGCGCATGTCGAGGTCACGGATCTCGTGAAGACCTTCGACGTCTCGCAGCCCTGGCTGGTGCGCACAATCGCCGGGGCCGGGCGCCGGGTGGTGCGCGCGGTCGACCATGTCAGCTTCGCCATCGAGCGCGGCCGCACGCTGGGACTGGTGGGCGAGTCGGGCTGCGGCAAGTCGACGGTGGCGCGCTGCCTGGCCGGTCTCCTGAGCCTGGATGGCGGCACGGTCCGCTTCGCCGGCGAGGAGGCGGACGCGACCCAGGACATGACGGTGCGCCAGCAGATACAGATGGTCTTCCAGGACCCCTATTCGAGCCTGAACCCGCGCTGGCGGGTGCGCGAGGCGATCGGCGACGCGCTGCTGGCCTTCGGCATCGCCAGGAACCGCCGGGAGATGCGCGTCCAGGTGGCTGCGCTGCTCGAGTCCGTCGGCCTGTCGGCGGCGGATGCCGAGCGCTATCCCCACCAGTTCTCCGGCGGGCAGCGCCAGCGCGTGGCGATCGCCCGGGCCATCGCCTCACGACCGACCTTCCTGATCGCCGACGAGCCGACCTCGGCGCTGGACGTCTCGGTGCAGGCGCAGATCCTCAACCTGATGAAGGCCCTGCAGAAGGCGCACCGGCTGACCTACCTGTTCATCAGCCACGATCTCGGCGTGGTCGACCACATGGCCGACACGGTGGGCGTGATGTATCTCGGACGCATCGTCGAGCTCAGGTCGAAGGCCGACCTGTTCGATCGCCCCTTGCATCCCTACACCCGCATGCTGATGGACACGGTGCCGACCCTGGAGCGTCCGGGCGAGCCGCGCAAGCGCCTGGCGGGCGAGGTGCCGAGCCCGCTCGACCCGCCGCCGGGCTGCGCCTTCCACCCGCGCTGCCCGCTGGCGGGCGAGCGCTGCCGCGTCGAACGGCCGGCGGTGCTGCCGGTCGCCGGAGGTGGCGTCGTCGCCTGCCATGCGGTGGAGGAGGGGCGGGCCGGCTGAACGACAGCCCGCCGCGCCTGATCGCGCTACGCGGCCGCCACGGCCTGGTCGAGCAGCTTGCGCTCGACCGAGCGGAGATGGTCGTGCATGGCACGGCCGGCCTCGGCCAGATCCCGTTCGGCGATGGCAGCGACGATGCGGTCGTGCTCGGCGAAGGAATGGTGGTCGTCCGGCGGCCGCGTGGAGTTGGCGCGCAGACGCCCCCAGACGACCGCCCGGCGTACCGAGTTCAACCCGTCGAACAGACCGAGCAGCACACGGTTGTGCGCCGCCTCGGCGATGCGCCGGTGCAACTCGTTGTCGGCCGTCTCGTACTGCCGCCAGGTCTCCGCGCCATGCGTGCGATCGATGCAGCGGCGCATGGCGTCGAGGTCGCTGGAGGTGGTGTTGAGCGCCGCCTCGCGAGCGATGATCGGCTCGATCAGGAGGCGCGTGCGCATGACCTCGGCCGGGTTGGTGTCGCGCGCGATCTCCGACAGGCTCATCACCTCGATGGCGCGGGGGCCGGTGAACGTGCCCTTGCCGACATGGCGCCAGAGCTGACCTTCGGCCTCCAGTGTCGCCAGCGCCTTGCGCAGGTCGCCGCGCGAGACGCCGAGACGCTCGGCGAGGTCGCGTTCGGCCGGCAGGCGGGTGTTGGACGGGAAGTCGTGACGGGTGAGCCAGGCGCGCAGCTGGACGAGTGTGGCGTCATCCACCCCGGCGCCCCCGCCCAGGTTTTCCGCCAGTTCTTCCGCGCTCGAGGTGCCGTGATTCACGTCGTCGACCAATTCTTGACCAATTTGCCAGCGAGGCTAGATTTGCCGGACGAGGCTGTCAACCTGATTGCGGATTTCCAGACGATGCTCTTTGGAAATATATTAAATATAATAACGTGCAATCGATTATTTCTGAGATAATCTATGAACTTGGTCGGCGGGCGGCCCTTGATTGACGTTTAACCAATCCTGTGATTACTGTGCACCAATCAGGGAATGGAGCTGCCCGGTCGCCATCGGCCAGGGGCACGCTTCGCACGACCGGCTACGACAAGGCCGGCGACAATCGGGAGGAACGACAATGACTTTCGCGACGAAATCCCTGGCCGTGCTCGGCACGGTCGCGCTGGCCTCGACCTCGCTGGTCTCGTCGGCGACCGCGCAGGACACCATCCAGGTGGCGCTCGGCGACATCGCCAGCATCGAGAGCCTGAACCTGCTGATCGCCATGGAGCGCGCGGGCGAGCGCGGCGTGCCCATGGAGATGACCTTCTTCAACTCCGAAGACGTGGCGGTGCAGGCGGTGGCCAGCGGCGAGGCCGATATCGGCGTCGGCGCGCCCTACGCCTTCATCAACAATTCCGACGCGCCGATCCGCATGTTCTTCCGGATCAGCACGCTGCTGTTCTTCCCGGTCGTCAACTCGGAGGTCTATTCCGACTGGGCCGACCTCGACGGCGAGGAGGTGACGGTGCATTCGCGCGGCTCCGGCACCGAGGCGCTGATGCGACTGATGGAGAGCGTGCATGGCATCGAATACGCGAACATCTCCTACGTGCCGGGATCGGAGGTGCGGGCCGGCGCCATGCTGCAGGGCACGATCAACGCATCCATCGTCGACGCGGCCAATTACCGCCTGCTGCAGGAGGAGGGCGGTGGCCGCTTCATCCGGCTTTCGGTCGAGGGCGTGAACGCGACCGACGAGGCGCTCTACGCAAACACCGATTTTCTCGACGAACGCTCGGAGGACATGGCGATCTTCGTGGAGGAGCTGTTGCGCACCTGGTCGGACATCGACGTCGACCCATCCATCGTCTCCGGCCTGCGCGAGCAGTACGGCCTGCTGCCCGACCTGCCGGGCGACGCCGCCGAGGAGATCGACGCCTATTATGCCGAGGCGGTGGAGAACGGGGTCTATCCGCTCGACGGCGGCGAGCCGCAGGATGCCATCGACGACATCGAGTTCCTGCGGGCCGCGGGCACCATGGAGGGCGAGGGCGAGGTCGACCCGTCCCGCTTCTGGGACTTCACCATCCTCGACCAGGTACGCTAGGACGGCAGCGGGCCATGACGGGCGGGCGCCGGCCATCGACTGCCGGCGCCTTCGCGTCTCAATAATGGGAGGGCGGAGAGGCGGATGATGCCCGAACGATGGCGCCGCACCCGGGCCAAGCGGAGACGCGCGACCGATGGCGCATGAGGTGACGCGACGCGAGCCGGCGGCGACCGGCCTCGGCCTCTCGGTCCTGGTCGGCGGCTTTCTCGCCCTGCCGCTCGTCTGGCGCGCGGTCTCGCTGGCCATCCTGTTCGGGGCCTGGGAGATCGCCGGGCAGAGCAATTTCAACTACGCCTTCCCGTCCTTCTGGGAGACCTTCACCGCGTTCGTGGAAATGCTCGCCGACGGCTCGATGCCGGCGGCCTATCTGCGCACCATGGAGCCGCTGGTCATCGGTCTCGTCATCTCGCTCGGCGTCGGCATCTCCGCCGGCCTGGCCATGGGCCTGCGCGAGGACGTGGAATGGGTCTCCCTGCCGGTCTTCATCGTCATGCAGGCGGCGCCGATGGCGGCGCTGATCCCGCTGATCACCTTCGTCTACGGCATCGGGCTGACGGCCAAGGTGCTGGCCGTGATCATGCTCGCAATGCCGGTGATCGCCATCAACAGCTACAAGGCGGTGCGCAACGTGCCGCCGTCGCTGGTCGCCATGTGCCGCTGCTTCATGGGTTCGCGGCGCCAGCAGGTCGCCCGGGTCATCCTGCCCGCCGCCGCGCCGATGATGTTCGCCGGCATCCGGCTGGGCGTGGCGGAGGGCTTCAGCGGTGTCGTGCTGGCGGAACTGCTGATCACGCCGACGGGCATCGGCGACCTGATCACCTACAACCAGTCGGTCGCCAGGTTCGGACACATGTACGCGGCCATCGTCTCGATCGTGCTGTTCGCCGTCATTGTCGTCGGCGTCCTGCAGCGGGTGGAGACGGCCGTCTTCCGGCCGGAGAAACGGAGCAGCAGATGACCGCAGCCGTCCAGAGCCGTGCCGTGCCGGGAGTCGCCGGGGCGGGCGACGCGCCGCCCGTGATCGAGGTCAGGGGGCTGACGAAGATCTATGGCGGCGAGGTCGTGGCGCTCGAGGACGTCGATCTCGCCTTCCAGGAGGGGCGGCTGATCAGCCTGCTCGGCCCCTCGGGCTGCGGCAAGACCACGCTGTTGAAGATCGTCGCCGGCCTGCTGGCGCCGACCGCCGGCAGCGTCCACGTGCGAGGCCGCGCCATCACCGGGCCCGGGCCGGAGCGTGCCTTCGTCTTTCAGGACTTCGCCCTGCTGCCGTGGGCGACGGTCCTGCGCAACGCCGCCTTCGGGCTGGAGATGCAGGGCGTCGCCCAGAGACAGCGCGAGGAACTCGCCCGGCACTACGTCGCCGAGGTCGGCCTGTCGGGCTTCGAGGACAAATACCCCCACGAGCTGTCCGGCGGCATGCGCCAGCGCGTCGGTCTCGCCCGCGCGCTCGCCGTCAACGCCGAAGTGCTGCTGATGGACGAGCCGTTCTCCGCGGTCGACGAGCAGACGAGACGCAAGTTCCAGGAGGATCTGCTGCGCCTGCGCGAGACCGAGCGCAAGACCTTCCTGTTCGTCACCCACTCGATCGAGGAGGCGGTCTATCTCTCCGACCGCATCGTCCTTCTGTCTCCGCGTCCCGGCCGGGTGTCGCGGATCATCGACCCGGACATCCCGCGCGACGGCGACCCGGACGAGATCCGTCGCAACCCGGTCTACCTCGACACCGTCGAGGAGATCTGGCGCGGCATCCGCAAATATGTCGAGTAGGATGGCGCCATGACCCTGTTCGGCTTCCGCGTGCCGATGATGGCCTCGCTCCTCGTCTGGATCGTGGTCTGGGAGATCATCGGTCGCTTCGACCTGGTGCTGCTGTTCCCGCCCTTCAGCCATGTTCTGGCCGCCATGACCGAGGTCGTCACCTCGCCCAGCTTCGCCTCGGCGATGGCGACCACGCTCTACGCCTACATCGCCGGGCTCGTGCTGGCGCTGGTGGTGGGCGTGGGGCTGGGCTTCCTGATGGGGCTGGTGAAGGCCGCCGACGGCCTTTTGAACATGTGGGTGAACATCTTTCTGTCCGCGCCGCTCTCCGCCCTGGTGCCGGTGATCATGATCCTGTTCGGCCTGGGCACGCCGACCGTGATCGCCACGGTCTTCATGTTCGCCGTCTGGATCATCGCGCTCGACACCCGCGCCGGCGTGCTGCACGTCTCGCCGTCCTTGATGGAGATGTCACGCGCCTTCGGCGCGTCGCGCGCGCAGCGGCTGAAGATCATCTTCCTGGCCGCCCTGCCGGAGATTCTGGCCGGCGTGCGCCTCGGCGTCATCCGCGGGGTGAAGGGGGTGGTGATCGGCCAGCTGCTGGTCGCCATCATCGGCATCGGCGCGCTGTTCGCGCTCTACCGCCAGAACTTCCTGATGGCGCATTTCTGGGCGCTGATCCTGATCCTCTTCGCCTTCGCCCTGACCCTGGCCGACCTCATCGGCCGGCTCGAGAAACGCCTCGAATACTACGCTGGAGCACGTAATTGACCATGACCCAGGACGCGAACAAGAAGCCCGCCTACGCCGTCGCGCCGCCGCCGCAGGTGGCGCTGCCGATCGCCGGGGATGCGGCGCTGTTTCCGGTGCACCGGGTGTACTGCGTGGGCCGCAACTACGCCGCGCACGCGGTGGAGATGGGGCACGACCCGGACAAGGAGCCGCCGTTCTTCTTCCTGAAGAGCCCGGACAATGTGGTGCCGGACGGGCGCTTCCCCTATCCCTCGGCGACTTCGGACGTGCATCACGAGATCGAGCTGGTGGTGGCGCTGGGCCGGGGCGGCACGGACATTGCGGTCGAGGCGGCGCTCGACCACGTCTACGGCTACGCGGTCGGCCTCGACATGACGCGCCGCGACCTGCAGTCGGAGATGAAGAAGCAGGGCCGGCCCTGGGAGGTCGGCAAGGCGTTCGAGCAATCGGCACCCTGCGGCCCGGTGGTGCCGGCGTCCAGGATCGGCCACCCGGCCCGGGGGGCGATCTGGCT
>JAVKFF010000002.1:0-11450 GCA_040226215.1 Azospirillaceae bacterium | reverse complement strand
CGCCGGGACCCCGCGCCAGGTAGCCTGAGGACCTGAGAACCAGACGGCCGAAACCGACCGGAAACACGCGTGCATCGCCGGCGATATCACCCGGCAACGTGCCGGGCGCACACTCCACCGCGATGCTACAGGAGCGCGATCATGAGTGACGCCAACAAGAAACCTTCAACAGGCCGGATTTCCGGCCACGACCATCTACCCCCGGGCGACGAGGCTTGGGAGGCCTTGAAGCAGGCGGGCCTGCGTCGCGCGCGCCTCGAGCGCTCGGCGGCGTTTCACGCGCTCTTCGGTCGCGTCGCCTCCTGGAGCCCGTTTCGCCGCCGGGCGGCCGAACGCCGCCTTGGCTTCAGCGGACGGCACGCCGGCCATCGCGGCTGACCATCGGCAACGGCTCGTCCGCCCAGGCGGCGGGTGCTCGCCAACCCCGCGCAACCGTGGCAGTCTCTGCGCCGTCGGTTCGGACAGCGCCGCCCGGTCCGGTCGAGGACGTGGCGGCGGTTGTCGCTCAGGGGAGGTGGGGTCATGGCGGGTCGGCTATGCGCGGGTATCGTCGCTCTCATCCTGCTCGTCCTCGCTTCCGGCGCCGCGCCGGCACAGGTACCGGGCCTGACCTCCGACGAGGCGGCGGAGACGCCGGCCGCGCCCGGCCCCAGCAACCTGCAGCTGCTCACCCTGCTCGACCTGCTCGACGATCCCGAGGTGCGCGCCTGGCTGCGCACTCAGGTGGAGGAGGGGCCGGCAGCCACCGGCACGCTTGCGGGCGACGCCGTCATGGCGAGCCCGCTGCCCACCCTGATCGCCGCCATCGAGGAGCGGGCGGCCGGCATCGTTGCCGACATCGAGGCCGTCGACAACGATCTCGACCGCACGGTCACCATCCTCTCCTTCGAGCTCGACGGCGGCGAGTGGGCGCACGTGCTGCTCTTCATCGTCGTCTTCATGGCTATCGGCGTGGCCGTGGAATGGGCCTTCTGGCGCGCCAGCCGGGGCGTGCGTCTGGCGATCGTCAACGCGCCCATGGTCGTGCCGGGGGACCGGGTGCGGATGAACGCGCTGCGCTTCGTCTTCGCCGTGCTGTCGGTCGCCGCCTTCGCGCTTGGCAGTATCGGCGCCTTCGCCCTGTTCGACTGGACGCCCATCATCGAGGTGCTGACGCTGACCTATCTCAACGTCTTCCTCGTCTACCGCCTGGCCCATGCCTTCGGCCGCTTCGCCTACGCCCCCTGGGTCGAGTCGCTGCGCCTGGTGCCGATGCCCACATCCTATGCCTTGTTCCTCTTCCGCTGGACCAATGCGGTCGTCGTCGTCTTCTGCTTCTTCATGTTCACCGGCGGCGCGCTGCGTGAACTCGGCCTGGCACCGTCGCTGGTCCGCATGCTCACCTTCGCCAACGGCCTGTTCCTCGTCGCCATCCTGATCGCCGCGCTGTGGCGTGGCGCCGCCGTCCGCCGCAAGGCCGGGGAGATCGAGGCGCGCCCGGCCCTGGCCCGCGCCCGGCGTGCCCTCAGAAGCGCGCTGCTGATCGTGATGTGGCTGGCCTGGGTGATGGACTTCATCGTACCGGCCATGGTGCTGCTGGTGCTGGTCTTCCTGCCGCCGGCCTTGCGCATCTGCGACCAGGCGGCGATCGGCATGGCGCGGCGCCCGGGCACTGCCGCCGACAGCGAGGAGGCGCGCCTCGCCCGGCAGAACCTCTGGGTGATCCTGATCGGCCGGGGCGCCCGCGCCATCCTGCTGCTGATCGCCGCCGGCCTGCTGATCACCGCCTACAACACCGACCCCGGCTTCGTCATGCAGGAGGAGCCGCTGGGCGAGACTCTGGTCAGGGCGATCTTCACCACGCTGATCGCCTATGTCATCGCCGACGCCGTCTGGCAGGCGGCCAAGACGGCGATCTACAAGCGCATGGAGGTGGAGGGCGCGCTGCAGGCCGACACGAGGGGCGACGAGGGCGGCGGTGGGGCGGCCCATTCCAGGCTCGGCACCCTGCTGCCGCTCCTGCGCAACTTCCTGCTGGTCTTCCTCGTCGTCATCGTGATGATGATCGGGCTGTCGGCCTTCGGCATCGATATCGGCCCGCTGCTGGCCGGTGCCGGCGTGGTCGGCATCGCCATCGGCTTCGGCGCCCAGGCGCTGGTGCGGGACATCTTTTCCGGCGTCTTCTTCCTGCTCGACGATGCCTTCCGGATCGGGGAGTATGTCGAGATCGACCAGCTGCGCGGCACGGTGGAGGCGATCTCCATCCGCTCGATGCGACTGCGCCACCACCGCGGCGCCATCCACACCGTGCCCTTCGGCGAGATCCGCTCGATCACCAACTACAGTCGCGACTGGGTGATCATGAAGCTGGAGTTCCGGGTACCGTTCGAGACCGACCTTGCCGTCGTCAAGCGGCTGGTCAAGCGCATCGGTAACGAGCTGGCGGCCGATCCGCTGCTCGGCCCCTCGCTGATCGAGCCGCTGAAGAGCCAGGGCGTGCGCCGCATCGAGGAGTTCAACATGGTGCTGGGCGTCAAGTTCATGGCCAAGCCCGGCGAGCAGTTCCTGATCCGGCGCGAGGTCTATCAGCGTATTCTCAAGGCATTCGAGGACAACGGCATCGAACTGGCGAGCCGCGACGTCAAGGTGCGCATCCCGCCCGGCGTCGACCGCGACGATCCCAGCGTTTCCTCGGCCGCGGCGGTCGCTGCGGAAGGATCGCCCACGCCCCAGGCCGGCACCGGCTGACCCGATCGGACCAGGCGTCAGAGCCCGTCGGCAGCACGCGCCCGGCGCCGCTCGCTCCAGCGCCGGAAGGCGAAGGCGAGACGGTGGGCAAGCAGCGCCACCGCCAACACGGCGAGGAAGGCGGCGAGCGCGACCAGGACCCTGTCCCAGGTCGGGTTCCTGAGCAGCATCTCCAGGCTGTCCCCGAAGAAGGTCAGCGCGATGGCATAGGGCGTGCCGCCGATCAGCGTGCCGGCCATGAAGGCGGCGTAGCCGATATGGGCGGCGCCCGAGACGTAGTTGATGACCGCGAAGGAGGCGACCGGCGTCATGCGCAGGACGGCCACGGTCAGGATGCCATGCCGCCCCAGCGCGCGGGACATGCGGGCGATCCAGCCACCCTGCCGGTCCAGCCAGTCGTGGCCGAGGAAGTGGCCGACCGCGAAGCCGACGGAGGCGGCGACGAGGCCGGCGCCCATGCCCACCGCGAAGCCGAAGAGCGGGCCGTAGAGCATGCCGGTCATTGCCAGGAGCGCGGTCAGCGGAAAGGCGACGAGGCCGGCCAGTGTGAAGCCGGCGACGATGGCCAGGGGCGCCCACCAGCTGCCGGCCCAGCGGTGCGCCGCGTCCAGCAGCGCGTCGATGTCGCCCATCTCGCCCAGCGGCGTCAGCCACCAGAAAAGCGCCGCCAGGACGACGAGCCCGAGCAGCACGGCGAGTTTGAGCCAACGCCGCCGGGCAGGGGCGGGTGGCGGCAGAAAGGTGTCCTCGCCCGGCATGCTCATCTGGTCGCCGTTCGCTGTCCCGGTGGCTCCCGTGGGCGCCCCGGCCGGGCCCGAGCGGGCTCAGATCAGGGCGAGCGCCACCGATAGCAGAAGCGCCGCGGCGAACAAGAGGTTTGCGATCCGTCCGCGCCTGGGATCGCTGAGCGCCTTCGCGACCAGGGCGCCCAAGCACAGCCATATCGTATTGACCACCGCGATCACCACGACGAGGGCCGCGACCTTCAGCGCGGCGTCGCCGAGCGGGTCGCCGGCGACCAGCAGATGGCTGGAGAACAGCGCCCCCAGCACCGCATAGGCCTTGGGATTGGCGATCGCCAGGAAGTAGCCGCCGGGGAAGGAGGGCGCGCGCGCGCCATGCGGGCGGCTGCCGAGCGGCGGCGCGCTGGCGATCCGGTAGGCAAGGTAGATCATGTAGGCGATGGCGGCGACGATGATGACCTCGCGCAGGCCCGGCACGGCGAGCAGGGCGGCGGTGACGCCACTGGCCACCAGAACCAGAACCGTCGTCGTGCCACAGCAAACGCCGGCGGTGAACACCAGTCCGCGCCGGGCGCCATAGGCGGCGCCCATGCCGGCGATGCCCATGGTGGCGGGCCCGGGGCTGCCCAACAGCGGCAACGCCGCCAGCCAGAGGAAGACGATGTTCGACAAGAAGGCGTCCTCGCGGGATCGCGGGCGGGCAGGGCCGGTCATTATAGGACGCCTCGTCGGGCCTGCTACCTCCCCTTGTCGGCAAGGCTGCCCGGACGCACCCGACATCGCGCGGGAACGACCTGGATGGTTGAACGTTGGAGATATTTCCGGTGACAACGAACATGATCGTGCATGACCGACGCCTTTCCGACCTCCGCCCGCCCGTCCTGGCTCGCGCCGCTCGCGTTCGCGGCGGTCATCCTCGCCATCGGCTTCGTCATCGGCTGGTCGACGGGACCCAGCGTCACCGGCTGGTATCCCTCCCTGGACATGCCGTTCTTCCAGCCGCCGAACTGGGCCTTTCCGGTCGCCTGGACCCTTCTCTACATCGCCATGGGCGTGGCGGCGGGACTGGTCGCCAACCGCCCGCCATCGCCGGCCAGGCGGACCGCGCTGATCCTCTTCGCGGTCCAACTGGTCTTCAACTTCGCATGGTCGCCGGTTTTCTTCGGCGCCCGGAGCATCATTGGCGGCCTGGCGATCGTCAGCCTCCTGCTGCTGCTCGTGGCGGCGACGACCATCGCCTTCCTCCGCCTCGAGACGCGCGCCGGCGTCCTCATGCTGCCCTACCTCGCCTGGGTCGCCTTCGCCGCGCTGCTGAATGGCGCGATTGCCGTCTTGAACTGACAGGCACCCCTCCCGGCACCCCACCCGGCGGCCAACAGGACCAGCAGTACGGGCAGGCGCAAACCGGCTATGCGGGCGTGAAAGATATCCGGGATCGGATGAGTGTGTTAGTCAGGCGTCCCGCAATGAGAGCGTCCGCGGCGCCGCCCGCAGGACGCCATTCGAGTCCACGGAAACGCCAGACCCATGCCTCCCGGTCCCGTCTACAACGCCCCGCTCCAGCCGGGCGAGAGCTGGCTTCGCTTCCGCCTGCGCCGGCACCTGACGGAGCTGGTCCGGCTCGCCGGGCCGGTGGTGGTCTCCAGGCTCGGCATCATGACGCTGGCCCTGGTCGACACGCTGATGGTGGCCCAGTACTCCAGCGAGGAACTGGCCTACCAGTCGATCGCCACCGCCCCCCTGGGGGCCGCCATCGCCGGCTGCGTCGGCCTGATGCTGGGTACGCTGGTGGTCACCAGCCACGAATTCGGCCGCGAGGACCACGCCATGTGCGGTGCCGTGCTGCGCCGCTCGCTCCCATTCGCCTTCTGGGTCGGTGCCACCGCGACTGTCGTCTCGCTCTTCGGCATCCCCTTCCTGCGGCTGACCGGGCAGAGCGAGGCCATCGCCGTCGGCGGCGGCCAGGTGATCGCTGTGCTGGGCTTCGGCATGGCGCCGCTGATGGTCTACATCGTCGCGTCGTTCTTCCTGGAGGGCATCCGCCGGCCGCTTCCGGTGATGCTGGTGATGCTGGCCGGCAACCTTCTGAACGTGCTGGCCAACTGGGTCTTTGTGCACGGCCATTGGGAGCTGCCGGCGGGCGGCGCCGTGGGTTCGGCCTGGGCGACCAACCTGGTGCGCCTGCTGATGGCGCTGGCGCTCATCGCCTATATCTGGTGGCTTCCCCGGGGCGAGGCCTTCGCCGTACGCCGGCCCTGGCGGGGCGGCTGGAAGGCCTGGGCGGCGCAGCGCCGCATCGGCTATGCCGGCGGCATCTCGATCGGCATGGAGGCGGTGGCCTTCGCCACGCTCGGCATCTTCGCCGGCTGGCTGGGCATCGTGGCGCTCGGCGCCCACGCCATCGCCTTCAACGTGCTGGCGCTGGTCTTCATGATCGCGCTCGGCCTCGCCTCGGCGACCGCCGTGCGGGTCGGCATCGCCTATGGCCGTGGCGACCAGCCGGACGTGGTGCTGGCCGGCTGGACCGGACTCGGCCTCAACTCGGTCATCATGGTCGGTCTCGGCGTGGTGCTGGCCAGCTTCGCACCGCTGATCGCCTCGGCCTACAGCGACGATCAGGCCCTGCTGGGGCTGGCGTCGACGCTGATCGCCTTCACCGCCTTCATCCTGATCGCCGATGGCGGCCAGGTGGTGATGGCCCACGCGCTTCGGGGCCGGGAGGACAGCTGGGTCCCGACCTGGTGCCATGCCTTCAGCTATTTCGGCGTCATGGTGCCGCTCGCCTACCTTCTCGCCATCGAGCTCGGCCGCGGCGTCATGGGCCTGTTCGAGGCGGTGCTGATCGCCTCCATCGTCTCGGTGGTGCTGCTGTCGCTGCGCTTCTGGTGGCTCAGCCTGCGGGATCGCCGCTACCAGCCTGCCTGACAGGCCCGTTCCACCAGTCGATCCGACCACCTTGATGACAGCTCCGTTGCGGGCCGATTTCATGTTCGCGACTGCAAAAACGTGCTAGGTTCCGCACCGCGTCACGCCCGCTGGGCGTATGGCCGATTCGACCGCCATGCCGTTTTGGCAGATCGCGACTGACAGCCCGCTACCGACAGAGATTCCGTGGCAGACGACGATACCCTGACCCCGCCGCCTCCGGGCAGCGACATCCACCCGGTGACGATCGAAGAGGAGATGCGCCGCTCCTACCTCGATTACGCGATGAGCGTGATCGTGGCGCGGGCGCTGCCGGACGTGCGCGACGGGCTGAAGCCGGTGCACCGGCGCATCCTCTACACCATGAAGACGGGCGGCTTCGATTCCACCAAGCCGTTCAAGAAGTCCGCACGCGTGGTCGGCGATGTCATGGGTGCGCTGCACCCGCATGGCAACGACGCCATATACGACGCCATGGTGCGCATGGCCCAGGACTTCGCCATGCGCCTTATGCTGGTGGAGGGCCAGGGCAATTTCGGCTCCATGGACGGCGATCCGCCCGCCGCCATGCGCTACACCGAGGCGCGCCTGTCGAAGGCGGCCGAGAGCATGCTGGACGACATCGACAAGGACACCGTCGACTTCCAGCCCAATTACGACGAGACCGAGGAGGAGCCGGTCGTCCTGCCGGCGCGCTTCCCCAACCTGCTGGTCAACGGCGCCGGTGGCATCGCCGTCGGCATGGCCACCAACATCCCCAGCCACAATCTGGGCGAGGTGATCGACGCCTGCTGCGCCCTGATCGACAATCCGCATCTGACGGATGAGGAGATCCTGCAGATCGTGCCCGGTCCGGACTTCCCGACCGGCGCGCAGATCCTCGGCCGGGCGGGCATCCGCGCGGCGACGATGACCGGCCGCGGCTCCATCGTCATGCGGGCCAGGTCGACGATCGAGGAAGTCCGCAAGGACCGCGAGGCGATCATCGTCTCGGAGATCCCCTACCAGGTGAACAAGTCCCGCCTGATGGAGCGCATCGCCGAAGTGGTGCGCGAGAAGCAGGTCGAGGGCATCTCCGACCTGCGCGACGAGAGCGACCGCGACGGCGTGCGCATGGTCATCGAGTTGAAGCGCGACGCGGTCGCCGATGTGGTGCTCAACCAGCTCTACCGCTTCACGCCGCTGCAGACATCGTTCGGCGTCAACATGCTGGCGCTCAACGGCGGCCGGCCGGTCCTGCTCACCTTGCGCGAGATCCTGCAGGCCTTCATCGCCTTCCGCGACGAGGTCATCACCAGGCGCACGACCTACGAGCTGAACCGGGCGCGGGAGCGGGCGCATACCTTCCTCGGCCTCGGCGTCGCGGTGGCCAATATCGACGCCGTGATCAAGCTGATCCGCGAGGCGGCTGATCCTCAGACAGCGCGCGAGCAGTTGATGGCAACTGCATGGCCGGCAAAGGATATCGCCCCGCTGATCGAGCTGGTGGACGAGCCTGACCGGCCGCTGGGGGAAGACGGCACCTATTTCCTGTCCGAGGAGCAGGCCAAGGCCATCCTCGACCTCCGCCTGCACCGGCTGACCGGTCTGGAGCGTGACAAGATCGCCGAGGAGCTGCGCGAGATCGTCGCGCGCATCGCCGGCTATCTCGAGATCCTGCAGAACCGCGAGAAGCTGCTCGAGGTGATGCGCGACGAGCTGGTCGCGGTGAAGGCGCAGTTCGCCACGCCGCGCCGCACCGAGATCCTCGACATGGAGTTCGAGGCCGATATCGAGGACCTGATCCAGCGCGAGGACATGGTCGTCACGGTCACCCGCCAGGGCTACATCAAGCGCGTGCCGCTCTCGACATACCGGGCGCAGCGCCGCGGCGGTAAGGGCCGCGCCGGCATGGCCACCAAGGACGAGGATTTCGTCAGCCGCCTGTTCATCGCCAATACGCACACGCCGGTGCTGTTCTTCTCCTCGCGCGGCATCGTCTACAAGATGAAGGTCTACCGCCTGCCCATCGGCACGCCGCAGAGCCGCGGCAAGGCCCTGGTCAACCTGCTGCCGCTGCAGCAGGGCGAGACCATCTCGACCGTCATGCCCATGCCGGAGGACGAGGCGACCTGGGGCGATCTCAACGTCATGTTCGCCACCGCCTCGGGCAGCGTGCGCCGCAACGACCTTTCGGACTTCGTGCAGATCAACAGGAACGGCAAGATCGCCATGAAGCTGGACGACGGCGACATGCTGATCGGCGTCGACGTCTGCTCCGACGACCAGGACGTGCTGCTGGCCACCCGCAAGGGCATGTGCATCCGTTTCCCCGTCACCGATGTGCGCGTCTTCGCCAGCCGCAACTCGACAGGCGTGCGCGGCATCCGGCTAGGCAAGGGCGACCGGGTGATCTCGATGTCCATCCTCACGGGCATGGACGCCGACCCGGAGACCCGCCAGGCCTATCTGAAATGGGCCAACGCCCAGCGCCAGGCGGAGGGCGAGGAGGATGACGGCGTCGACAGCGTCGCCGGCGAGCGGGCGCTCAGCGAGGAGGAGTTCGCCCAGATGGCGGCGAACGAGGAGTTCCTGCTGTCCATCAGCGCCGAGGGCCTCGGCAAGCGTTCTTCGGCCTATGCCTACCGGCGCACGGCGCGCGGCGGCAAGGGCATCTGGACCATGGACATGGGCGGGCGCAACAGCGCCATCGCCGCCTGCTTCCCGGTCGCCGACAGCGACGAGATCATGCTGGTGACCGACCACGGCCAGATCATCCGCACCGCCGTCGCCCACATCCGCATCGCCGCCCGCAAGACCCAGGGGGTCATGGTGTTCCGTGTGGCTGAGGACGAGCACGTCGTCTCCGTCGCCCGGCACGAGGAGCGCGAGGAGGAAGAGGGCGAGGCCGGGTCCGACGAGGCGGCAACCGCCGACGACCTGGGCGGGGAGGCGACGCCGGCCGACGCCGGGCGGGCGGATGCGGCCAGTGATGCGTCCGACGATGCGGGTGACGCGGATCCCCGTGGCCAGGACCAGGGCCAGGACCAGGGCCGGGACGACGACGACCAGGACCGTGGGGCGCCCGATGACGAGGACAGGGGCTGATGGCTGAACCCAGCGTCAGGATCGGGCTCTATCCGGGCACCTTCGATCCGATCACCAACGGGCATCTCGACATCATCACCCGGGCGACGCGGCTGTGCGACCGGCTGATCGTCGCCGTCGCCCGCAATGCCGGCAAGGGCCCGCTGTTCTCGACCGACGAGCGGGTGGATCTGGCCCGCTCCGAGGTCGAGCCGCTGCGCCAGCGCGGCTTCGACATCGAGGTCCGGGCCTTCGACAACCTCCTGATGCACTTCGCCCAGTCCTGCGGCGTCGCCATGATCATCCGCGGCCTGCGCGCCGTCTCGGACTTCGAGTACGAGTTCCAGATGGCCGGCATGAACGCCAAGATCGACCCGACCATCGAGACCGTCTTCCTGATGGCCTCGGACCGCTACCAGTTCGTCTCCTCGCGCCTCGTCAAGGAGGTCGGCGTGCTGGGCGGCGACATCAGCCCGTTCGTCTCCAAGCGCGTCGGCGAATGGCTGGAAAACCGCTTTTCCCGCCAGAAGGTGGTGGGGTAGGGCGCCAGTGGCGCGCCGGCGCCTGCGTCATACCCGGGACGCCGCAAGCGCATTGACCCCCGCCGCCGCCCGCCATAGTTTCCACCCCCGCGTGGGCCCTTAGCTCAGTCGGTAGAGCAACTGACTTTTAATCAGTAGGTCGCAGGTTCGATCCCTGCAGGGCTCACCATTCGATCGGTACTGCGCTACGAACGTCTGCGATCGCGCGGCCGAGCATCGGCGACCTCAGGAGATCACATGGCGGCGTCTGTATCGATCGTGCTTACCAAGTTCGGCGGCCAGCGTGGCATAAAGGGGATCGACGTCATCGTCGGTGGGCAGGTTCTCCACACTGCCTCCGGCGACGGCACCTACCGCATCGAGCTTCCGGCCGGGACGCATGTGATCGGTCTGGTGTTAAGAGGGTTGGCGACTCGCAGATCCAAGGTGGTCGAGGTCACCCTGGACGAGGGCGAGGCGCGAGAGCTACGTGGCTCCTACAGCATTTTGTGGGGCAGCGTCGCTCTGAAGCCGGCCTGAGCCCGACACCCACGTCCGCGGCGCTATCGCCTGCTGTCGTGGAGCGCTGTGTCGGCCAGTGCGCTGGCGCGGCCCGCCCCCCCCCAGACCGCAAGCGTGGTCCCGCCCGACCGGAACAGCGCCGATACGAGGGCGGATGTCGGTTCGAACACCCGCACGTTGGGCGCGACCTCGTCCGCCAGCCTCGTCCGCCAGCGAGGGGTCCCTCGCGCCTCCTCTCGATGCGACCGTCCGACCCAATCGCGTGATCCAGTGCGGCGAGCCCTTCGTAGTCCGGGTGTTTCCAACCTAAAAGCGTCGAAGGGAGTGCCTCATGCACGCACTGAAATCATGCCTCATCGCCGGATCCGCCCTCGCCCTGGCCGCCTGCGTCGGCTCGTCATCCGGCGAGATGGCCGCCTCGAGCGAGGCCATGCCGACCATGGACATCGTCGACACGGCGATCGCGGCGGGCGACTTCGACACGCTGGTCACCGCGGTCCAGGCGGCGGGCCTGGTCGAGACGCTGAAGGGCGACGGCCCGTTCACCGTCTTCGCGCCGACTGACGCCGCCTTCGCCGCGTTGCCGCCGGAGATGCTGAACGGCCTGCTGGCGCCGGAGAACCGCGACCAGCTCGCCGCCGTGCTCACCTACCACGTGGTGCCGGGCGCGGTGATGTCGGGCGACCTCTCGGGCGAGATGAACGTCGCCACCGTGCAGGGCGAGACCGTCTACATCGACGCCCGCAGCGGCGTCACCGTCAATGGCGCCAACGTGGTCGCCGCCGATATCGAGACCTCGAACGGCGTCATCCACGCCATCGACGCCGTGATCCTGCCGCCCAGCATGATGTAGGGGCATACTTCCCCGGCCGCCGCCCGGCGATACCGCGCCGCTGGCGGCCCGATGGCTACCCGATGGCGGTCCGGTGGTCGGGGAGGCAAGGAG
>JAVKFF010000001.1:0-5735 GCA_040226215.1 Azospirillaceae bacterium | reverse complement strand
CAGTGCTCCTCGTAGATCGCCCGGAGCAGGCCTTCCTTGGACTGGAAGTAATAGCTGATCGAGGCGACGTTGGCGCCCGCCCGCCGCGCGATCTCACGGATCGTCACTGCCTTGAAGCCGTGCTCGGAGAACAGCGCCTCCGCTGCCTCCAGGATGGCATCGCGCGTCGTCCGGTTTTCCAGTGCGGCGTCCATCGTTCTCCCCATTTCAAACAAATGTTTGATTTATTCCGCGCGAGACGTCAAGGGGGATAGGCTGAAGGGCCATCGCCGTCCTGCTCTCGCCGGAGCGGTCAGAAATCCGGTGGGTAGCGTTGCACCGAGACCGCATGCCTGGCGGGAGCGTCAGGAATGGATTTCCGAAGACGGGCTACTCGCGGGCGGCGTCAGTCGCGCCAGCCGGATCGTCGCATGGCGCGACGCAGCACCATGTTGATTCGCGTCTGCCAGCCGCTTCCACCCGCCTTGAAGTGCTCGATGATCTCGCGATCGAGTCGGATGGACACGGCGACCTTCGGATCCTCGCTTGGTGGACGTCCGCGCCCACGAGGCGGATTTGCCACGATCTCCGGATGACGTTCTTGCGCCGGGCGCGCCTGCTCGAACCACTCGGGGCCGAGCTCGGGCACATCGTCATGTGCCTCGTCATGGAGGTGGACGTGCTGTCGCACCCTGCGGCGCTTCCCTGACCCGCTTGCCATACTCCTTGATCTCCCGGGGCATTTGCCTTTCGCAGGCTGATGATCCGAACCGTGGATCCACGAATGGTGTAGAGCATGACGTGGAGCCGGTCTTCGATCGGCCCCACGGCAATGAAACGCACCTCGCCATAAGGTTGGCGCTCGTCGGGTCGTTCAATCGCCCGATCCCAAGCGAAGTCGAACGCCATCTCGAATCGGACGCCATGCTTCTCGTGATTGCTCGCGGCCTTCGCATCATCCCATTCGTAGCGCATATTATATGTATATACATAAAAAACCAGCCAACAAATTATAGAATAATGCGGCAGGAATTGACACTTTAAGTCGATCAGTCGCCCGGAGCGGACTGGCGTTCCGGCGCGTTCTCCAGGGCATCGACGACACGGTGCTGGCGGCCCAACAGCCAGACGATCACCAGGGCGAGGAGGAGGGCCCCGGCGGCGAGCGAGATTCTGAGGCCGAACCAATCGGAGGCGATGCCCATGAACAGCGCGCCGAAGGCAGGCCCGCCGCGCAGGAAAAGACCGTAGAGGCTGAGCACGCGGCCGCGCAATTCGTCGGGCACCGCCAGCTGGATCGAGGTCTGGATGGTGATCGCCGTGCTGACCAGGCAGAAGCCGAGGAATGTCAGCGCCGGCACCGCGACCCACAGATTGGCGGTGGAGACGAACAGGACGATGGCGACGGTCATGCCGATCGCGCCGCCGAAGGAGATCCGCGTCAGCCCCATGGTCGAGGTCCGGCCGCTCAGCCACAGCCCGCCGACGATGGCGCCGGCGCCGATCGACGAGGTGAGGATGGCGAGCCCCATGGCCCCGACCCCGAACACGGCGTCCGCGAAGCCCGGCAGCAGTTCGACCAGCGGCCGGGCGCCAAGGCCAATGCCGATCATCAGCACGATCATCGCCAGGATGCCGGGATTGCCGATGCTGTAGCGCAGGCCCGGGCCGATCGAGCCGAGCAGGCTGCCCGAAGGCCGCTCGCGACGCGGGCTTCGCACCTCGGTCACGTGGTGCAGTGCCACCAGGAAGGCGACGAAGGTCAGGGCGTTGGCGGCGAACGCCCAGCCGACGCCGACCGTGGCGATGATCACGCCGGCGATGGCCGGGCCGATGAAGCGGGCGAGATTGAAGGTGATGGAGTTGATGGCGACCGCCGCGCCGATATCCTCCCGCGGCACCAGGGAGGAGACGATGACCATGCGGGTCGGCTGCCCCAGCGAGAACAGCGTCCCATGGGTCGTGACGATGGCCAGCAGCAGCCAGACGTTGGGATAGCCGGCGGTGAACAGGATGGCGAGGAGAATGGCGAGGCCGCAGGCCAGCGACTGGATGGTCTTCATCGTCCGCATGCGGTCCCAGCGGTCGGCGACGGCCCCCGCCAGCGGCGCGACCACCAGGGTGGGCGCGAGGTCGGCGAACATCATGACGCCGAGCCATGTGCCCGATCCGGTCAGGTCCCAGGTCGCCCAGCCCACCGCGATGCGCTGCATCCAGTTGCCGATCAGCGAGACCGCGTTTCCGGCCGTGTAGATGCCATAACTGCGATGCCCGAGAACGCGGACGAGATTGCGGTACGTGGAGACGGGACTCATGACGCCTCATCCGCTCCCGGACCGGCCGGGCGCGGCCGGCTTGTCGAGGCGCTGATCGTCATGCTGGGGTGCGGCAATATCGGTCATGGCTCAAGGACTCCAAGCCTAGGCTATCTCGCGCCCGCCGTCGAAACGCAGAATGCCGATGGCAGGGACGCGGCGGTCCGCCGACATCGCCTCGGTCGAGGCTCGCGAGCAAGACGGGCCGGACCCGGCTCTCCCTCCGATCGGCCGGGAGGACGACAGCTTGTCGCTGCTGGAATATTTGTGCGTCATTCCGACCGCGCCTGTCGGCGCCGGCCGGCCGCGCCACGCGGTGGCGTTGCCAGTGAGAAAGCATTTGGACGATCGTACATGATCCGTTTACAAGACGGCAATCATGCTCGCCCAACGCCGCCCCGCCACCGTTCGCGACGCCGTGCTCGACGCGGCGGAGGCGCTGTTCGCCGAGCATGGCTACGCCTCCGTGTCGGTGCGCGACATCGCCCGGGCGGCCGGCGCCCATGCGGGCAGCATCACCTATCATTTCGGCAGCAAGGCGGAACTCCTGCGCACCATCTACCGGCGTCATTGCGGGCCGATGAACACGCGCCGGCTGGAACTGCTGGGCGAAGCGCGCCGCCTGGCCGACCCGGTGGAGCGGCTGCAGGCGATCCTGCGGGCCTATGCGCTGCCGGCCTTCTCCAATCTTCGCGATGATGCCGGCGGCGGCGCCCGGTTCACGCGGTTGCGCGCGGTGATGTCGGCCGAGGGCAACGACGTCGCCCGGGAGATCATCGCCGAGGCCTTCGACGCCACCAGCCACGCCTTCATCGACGCGCTGGACGAGACGCTGCCGCATCTCGAGCGGTCGCGGATCGTCTGGCGCTCGCAGTTCCTGCTGGGCGCGCTCTACTACACGCTGGTCAATCCGGAACGGGTGACCCGGCTGTCCCGCGGCGCGGCCGATGGTGGCGATATGGCGCGCGCGCTCGAGGAACTGGTCGCCTCGACCCTCTGGGGCCTGGCGGGCCCGGCAGAGGGGGGACTGACTGGCGGCGCGCCGGCCGCGGCGGTGCGGCTGAGCGGATAGACGAGGAACCATGGCGAGAGAGCCGACAATCCTGCCCTATGTGACCGACCCGAAACGGCCGGCGACCCGGCTGCCGCCCGGTGCCTGCGATGCGCATTGCCACGTCTTCGGACCGGCGGCCGAATTCCCCTACGCGCCCGGCAGCACCTACACGCCGGTCGATGCCGGCAAGCAGACGCTGTTCGCGCTGCACCGGCATCTCGGCATCGAGCGCAGCGTGATCGTGCAGGCCAGCTGCCACGGCACCGACAACCGGGCCATGCTGGACGCCATCGCCCATGGCGGCGGCCGCTACAGGGGCATCGCCATGGTCGAGCCCGATATCGGCGCAGCGGAGCTGGCCGCACTCGACGCCGGCGGCATCCGCGGCGTGCGCTTCAACTTCGTCAGCCATCTCGGCCGCGACGCCGATCTCGACCAGGTGTTCCGCCTCGTCGACAGGATCGGGCCGCTCGGCTGGCACCTGGTGATCCATTTCGACGCCGACCGGCTGGAAACACTCGGGCCGCGACTGAAGGAGATTCCGCTCGCCATGGTGATCGACCACATGGGACGGGTCGACGCCTCGGCCGGGCTCGATCAGCCAGCCTTCCGACTCCTCAACGACCTCATGGAGGACGAGCGGTTCTGGGTGAAGGTCTCGGGCGCGGAGCGCATCTCCCGCGCCGGGCCGCCCTTCCACGACGCCGTGCCCTTCGCCCGCGCGCTTGTCGGGCGCTTTCCCGACCGGGTGCTCTGGGGCACCGACTTTCCGCATCCCAACATCAAGCGCTTCATGCCCGATGACGGGGAACTGGTCGACCTCCTGCCCCTGATCGCGCCCGACGACGCCCTGCTCAGGAAGCTGGTGGTCGACAACCCGGCCCGGCTCTACTGGCCCGAAGGAGGAATGTCCTGATGCCCACCGCACTCGTTGTCAGCGCCCATTCGGCCGACTTCATCTGGCGCTGTGGCGGCGCCATCGCCCTGCACGCGAAGAAGGGCTACGACGTCACCGTCGTCTGCCTGTCCTATGGCGAGCGGGGCGAGAGCGCCAAGCTGTGGAAGCAGGAGGGCGCGACGCTGGAGAACGTCAAGGCCGCGCGGCGCAAGGAAGCCGAGGATGCCGCCAGGGCCCTCGACGTGGCCGACATCCAGTTCTTCGACCTCGGCGACTACCCGCTGGAGATCGACCGGGAGGCGAAGTACCGGCTGGTCGACACCATCCGCGCGGTGCAGCCGCGCTTCATGCTGAGCCACAGCCAGTACGACCCGTTCAACACCGACCACATGAAGGCCTGCGAGACCACCATCGAGTGCCGCATGATCGCCCAGGCCTGGGGCCACAATCCGGGCCAGAAGGTGCTGGGCTCCCCCCAGCTCTACCTGTTCGAGCCGCACCAGACCGAGATCATGGGCTGGAAGCCGGACGTGTTCCTCGACATCACCGAGGTCTGGGACAAGAAGTGGGCGGCCATACAATGCATGAAGGGGCAGGAGCACCTCTGGCACTACTACGAGAACGTGGCGGAGAACCGGGCCAACCACTTCCGGCGCAATTCCGGCGGCCAGGCCGGCGGCCGCGACGCGAAATACGCCGAGGGCTTCCAGACCATCTTCCCGCGTACCGTGGACGAGCTGTGATGGCGAATATCGTCGTACAGCAGATCGAGCGGCCGGCGGCGGCCGACCTCGAGGCGCTCGGCCGCTACGGGGTCGCCACCATCCACGAGGCGATGGGCCGGGTGGGCCTGATGGCCAGCCACCTGCGCCCGATCCAGCAGGATGTGCGCATCTGCGGACCCGCCGTCACGGTGTCCATCGCGCCCGGCGACAACTGGATGATCCACGTCGCGGTCGAGCAGTGCCGGGACGGCGACGTGCTGGTGGTGGCGCCGACCTCGCCATGCGAGGACGGCTATTTCGGCGAGCTGATCGCCACTTCGCTGCAGGTGCGCGGCGTGAAGGGGCTGGTGATCGAGGCCGGTGTGCGCGACACCGCGGACTTGCGGGCGCTCGGCTTCCCGGTCTGGTCGAAGGCCGTCTTCGCCCAGGGCACGGTGAAGGAGACGCTGGGCTCGGTGAACGTGCCGATCGTCTGCGGCGGCCGGCGGGTCGACCCGGGCGATGCCATCGTCGCCGACGATGACGGCATCGTCGTGGTGCCGCGGGGCGAGGTGGTCAAGGCCGCCGAGGCCTCCGCCGCTCGCGAGGCCAAGGAAGCGGCGACCCGCGAGCGCCTGAAGCAAGGCGAACTCGGCCTCGACATCTACGGTATGCGCCAGCGCCTGGCGGAGAAGGGTCTGAAATACGTCTGATGCGGATGCCGGCGAGGACGGGCCACGCCGGAAGCCGGAGCGGACGGGCAACCGGTCCCGGGTCTGCGGCGC